>NZ_JBQFSY010000001.1:0-720792 GCF_056538305.1 Ruegeria sp. BG9 | reverse complement strand
GCTCGATCTCGTCGCGCTGACGGCCCAGCTCGGACGTGATCGAGCCAAATAGCTCAGGATCACGGTCCGACAAAGACTGGGTGAAAAAACCTGTGTCACGGAGATTGGCGTTCATGATAGCTCCACATGTCTGGGGTATTGCTTGCGGATTTCCTATCGGAAACCCTGCCGAGGCAACAGCTTTAAAGCGACGAATTGCGCCGCGTGGGCGTCAACTCTGGCCTATTGGGGAAAGGTATGTTTGTTTCGGAACCAAATGTGCAGCACCGGAAACCGGAAAAAATGAAAAAGAGAATCGCTTTTCTCGCAAGCGAGGCTGATGTCGCGCAATCAGCCCGCGAGGTCCTGGTTGCCAAATACGGAAACGCCGCGCCACGCGATGCGGATGTGGTGGTGGCGCTGGGTGGCGATGGGTTCATGCTGCGCACGCTCAAGAACATGCAGCACCTCGATGCGCCGGTATATGGGATGAACCGCGGAACCATCGGGTTCTTGATGAATACCTATTCTGATACCGACCTCTTAGAACGTCTCGATGACGCCGAGGTGGAGGTCATCAATCCTCTGGCCATGCGCGCCATGGATCAATCCGGGAAACTGCATGAGGCGCTGGCGATCAACGAGGTGTCTTTGCTGCGTGCAGGTCCGCAAGCGGCGCGTCTGAAGATCAGCGTCGATGGCCGCGAAAGGATGGGAGAGCTTGTCTGTGACGGCGCGCTTCTGTCTACGCCTGCGGGATCGACAGCGTATAACTATTCGGCCCATGGTCCGATTTTGCCGATCGGGGCGGATGTGTTGGCCCTGACCGCGATTGCTGCATTTCGACCCCGTCGGTGGCGCGGGGCCCTGCTGCCTAAAACCGCAACAGTTCGCATAGACGTGCTGGATGCCGACAAACGCCCGGTGATGGCCGATGCCGATTCTATTTCCTTTCCTGACATTGATTGGGTCGAAATCTGCTCGGAATCCGAAATCACCCATCGCATTCTTTTCGACCCCGGACATGGCCTTGAAGAGCGCCTGATTTCTGAACAATTCACTTAGAATTTCCTCAGTTTTGAAAAAAATTTTTTCCTTGTGTGAACAAGTTCACATGCCGGTGAGCGTGCAATAGGTAATGTGATCTTGCCTGGAGAACACGCTTAGGTGGGAGTGAGTGGCCACCAAACAGCGTTTTCGACATACTTGCGCATTTTTTGCGCTGGCGAGGGTGGGTGGTGCCACGCTCGTTATCTGAAATCCAGGCATATTTAAGCAAGCGGACCCCGGGCACAAAAACCCGGGGTCGATTTTTTTTGGGGGGGGTCAGTCGGAGCGGGTCATCCGCTCCCAAAGAGGTTTGCACATCTGCCCGACCCGCGCCTCGATCGCCGCCGCCGCATCGACTGCCAGATCTTCACGCCAACGACGCGCTGCGATCTGAACATTGATGGGCTGTAGGCCGTTGGGCAATTCTGCCAGTCTTGACGGAACGCAGGCGGCAGGCAGGCCAAGGAAGTTCATCGCATAGGAATAGACCGCGCAGCCCAGAACCTCATGCACGCCCTCAGCCCCTTCGGTGTCTCGGTCCGGCTTGAAAAAGGGTTGAGGCAGGAACGGCGACAGGACGAGGGGGTAGTCTTCAAGGAAGAGGGACCATTCACGGGCATAGTGGCTGCGTTTGGCGAGCATGCGCAGCAGTTCAGTCTCGACGATAGGCGGGAATTCCTGAAAATAAACCTCGAAGATATCTTGGATGGTTTGGGAACCGACCGCTTGGATATCGGATTTCAGGAGGGTCAGAACCTCGCCCATCAAAGTGCGGTATCCGATGCGACCGCATTCGAAGACATCAGGGGGATCGACCTCGTCGACCTGATAGCCCGCATCGACCAGCGCGTCGCGCGCAGTGTCCAGCGCCTTTTCGACCTCTGGGTGAAGGGCGTATCCGAACGTGTTTTTGGTAAAGGCCACTTTGATCGGGGCGTCCGCTGCCTCACCCCGCCAGGGCAAAGGGACATGAAACGGGTCGCGCGGGTCTGGGGCGATCAGGCTGGGCATCGACAGGGACAGGTCGGCTGCGGATCGCGTGATCAGGCCCTGAACGGACATGGATTGGGCGAGTATTCCGCGCTCGGCCGTTTGGCTGGGGTTCCAGGCGGGGACGCGACCAAGGCCGGGTTTGACTGTCACCGCCCCGTTGGCGGCAGCCGGAAACCTGAGGCTTCCGCCAATGTCGTTTCCATGCGCCAAAGCGCCAATCCCGGCCATGACGGCCGCCCCGGCACCGCCCGACGACCCTCCGGCTGAGATATGACGCCCCCAAGGGTTATGCGTGCGCCCATAAAGCGGATTATCGGTGTCGGCGCGGAAGGAAAACTCGGGCGTGTTGGTCCGGCCAATAACGATTGCCCCGGCATTCTGAAGGTTTGATACAACAGGCGCGTCATCAGGGGCGATAACATCTTTCAGCGCCACGACCCCGTTTGTCGTCGCGTGGCCCTTTTGATCGACATTGATCTTGATGGTTATCGGCACCCCGTGCAGCGGTCCGGTCGGTGCCCCTGCTGCCCGTGCTTGATCCAAGGCGCGCGCGCGTTGCAAGGCCTGCTGGCTCAGATCCTCGACCACAGCATTCAGATCGGGATTGACGGCATTCATGCGAGAGATGGAGGATGCAACGGCGTCCTCGGCACTCAGGTCACCGTTGCGGGTCAGGGTGGTCAGCTCAGTGGCGCTGAGTTGCCAGATTTTGCTTTGAGTCATGGGCCCTCACTGTCTTAGAAAGACAGTAAGGGGCCTATTTCAGGTTGCAAGAGGGGGGCCGCGCTACTGAGCGTAGCCAATTGTCTGCAACGCGTCCTTGATCTCGTCCAAGATGGCGGGATCGTCGATGGTCGCGGGCATCTTGTACTCTTTGCCATCGGCAATCGAAACCATGGTGCCCCGCAGGATCTTGCCCGAGCGGGTCTTGGGCAGGCGGTCCACCACCACGGCCAGTTTAAATGCAGCCACAGGGCCGATTTTGTCTCGGACCATCTTGACGACTTCGTTCGAAACCTCGGCATGGTCGCGGTCGGCACCGGTATTCAGGCACAGGAAACCCACCGGCATCTGGCCTTTCAACTGGTCGGAAACGCCGATCACGGCACATTCGGCGACGTCAGGATGGGCGGCCAAGACCTCCTCCATCCCGCCGGTCGACAGTCGGTGGCCCGCAACGTTGATCACGTCATCGGTGCGCGCCATGATATAGAGGTAACCATCCTCGTCGATCATGCCCGCATCGCCGGTTTCATAATAGCCGGGGAAATGGTTCAGGTACGAGCTTTTGAACCGCTCTTCTGCGTTCCACAGCGTTGGCAAAGTGCCCGGAGGCAGCGGCAGCTTGACCGCAATCGCGCCCAGCTCACCCGGTTTCAGCGGATGGCCGCCTTCGTCGAGGATCTGAACGTCATAACCCGGCATCGGCTTGGCCGGAGACCCCAGCTTGACCGGAAGTTCCTCGATTCCCAGCGGGTTGCCTGCAATGGCCCAACCGGTCTCGGTCTGCCACCAGTGGTCGATGATCGGAACGTTCAGCGCATTCTGCGCCCAGGTGATCGTATCGGGGTCGGCGCGTTCACCTGCGAGATACATGGCGCGCAGACCGGACAGGTCGTATTTCCCAATCAGCTCACCCTTGGGGTCTTCACGCTTGACGGCACGGATCGCGGTGGGGGCGGTGAAGAAACTGCGCACGTTGTGTTCGGAGATCACCCTCCAGAAGGTGCCCGCGTCGGGTGTGCCAACGGGTTTGCCCTCGAACACGATGGTGGTGTTGCCGTGGATCAGCGGGGCGTAGCAGATGTAGGAGTGCCCAACGACCCAACCCACATCCGATGCGGCCCAGAACACATCACCCGGATCGACATTGTAGATATTCTTCATCGACCAGTGCAGCGCCACCAGATGCCCGGCGGTCGGACGCACAACGCCTTTAGGCGCTCCCGTGGTGCCCGAGGTGTAAAGGATATAGGCTGGATCATTGCCCGCGACCGGCACGCATTCGGCAGGTTCGACGCCGTATTGGAAGCCATGCCAGTTGTAGTCGCGCCCTTCGATCAGTTGTGCCACTTCCTGTTCGCGCTGGAAGATGACGCAGAACTCGGGCTTGTGGCTGGCTAGGTCGATGGCGCCGTCCAGCAGAGGTTTATAGTGAACCACGCGACCAGGCTCCAACCCGCAGGAGGCGGCGATGATGGCCTTGGGTTTGGCATCGTCGATCCGCACAGCCAGTTCGTTGCTGGCAAAGCCGCCGAACACCACCGAATGCACCGCGCCCAGACGGGCACAGGCCAGCATCGCTTCGAGCGCTTCGGGGATCATCGGCATGTAGATGATGACACGGTCGCCTTTTTCAACGCCTTTGGCGCGCAGCGCACCAGCCAGCGTTGCTACTCGGTTCCGCAACTCGACATACGAGATTTCGCGCTTGGTATGGGTGATCGGGCTGTCATAAATTACGGCTGTCTGTTCTCCGCGCCCGTTTTCCACGTGGCGGTCGACTGCATTCCAGCAGGTATTGACCTGCGCGTCGCTGAACCATTCGTACAGAGGGGCGTTGTCGGCAAACAGGGCTTTGCTGGGGGCCGAGACCCAATCAATGCCTTTGGCGGCATCCATCCAGAACGCCTCGGGGTCGTTTTTCCAGCCATCGTAAACGTCTTGATATGCCATCAGGCCCTCCTCCCAAAATCACTGCAATTGTTGTTAGGCAGCGATAGGGCAGTGGGCAAGCGGCGCGAGTGACGGCGCGTCAGTTTATCGCAAAATATTTGCAGGATGGCCAAAAAAAGCCTGCAAATTTTTGCAAACCTCAAGATTTTATGGAATTTAGCAGGTTGAAAATATGATTTTGCAAACCTGCAAATTTATGAGTGCAAAGGGTATTGGTTGAGTCGGACAGCCAGACACCCACAGGATGTCTGGCGTTGATCCACCCGCTCTAGCCGTAGTGGGTTACGGGCGTGCCCGCGATTGCTGCCATGTTCAGCAGCCCCCTTGAGGTGATCGAAGGTGTCACGATATGTGCCTTGTTGCCCATGCCCATCAGGATCGGGCCTACTTCGATTCCGTCGGCTTTCATCTTCAAAACGTTGCGCACGCCGCTTGCGGCATCTGCATGCGCGAAGATCAGGACATTCGCGGCACCTTCAAGGCGTGAGGCGGGGAAAATACGTTCGCGCAGTTCTGGGTTGAGGGCCGTGTCCAGGTTCATCTCGCCTTCATAGGTGAAGTCGCGTGGTTCGCTGTCCAGAATGGCAATTGCCTCACGCAGTCGCTTGCCCGAGCCTTCGGCCTGGTTGCCGAATTGCGACTGCGAGCAAAAGGCAATCTTCGGCTCAAGCCCGAAACGCCGCACGTGGCGGGCTGCGCCCAGGGTGATTTCAGCAAGTTCTGCGGGATTTGGCAATTGCCTTACATGAGTGTCGGCAATGAATAGAGGGCCGTCTTCGAGAATCATCAACGACAATGCCCCGTGTGGGCGCAGGTCAGGGGTACCCAGAACCTGTTCGACGTAATTCAAATGCCAGCGGTATTCGCCGAACGTGCCGCAGATCATGCTGTCGGCTTCGCCGCGGTGAACCATGATTGCGCCAATCGCTGTGGAATTTGTGCGCATTATCGCTTTGGCCAGATCGGGTGTGACGCCACGGCGCTGCATGATCTGGTGGTACGAGTTCCAATAGTCGTAGTAGCGCGGATCGTTTTCCGGGTTCACGATCTGCAGATCCTTGCCGGGACGGACGACCAGGCCGAGACGCTCACAGCGGGCCTCGATCACTTCGGGGCGGCCAATCAGGATCGGAGTTTCGGTCGTTTCCTCAAGGATGGCTTGCGCGGCGCGCAATACGCGTTCGTCTTCGCCCTCGGCGAAGACAATCCGGCGGCTTGAGGCTGCGGCGGCCTCGAACACGGGACGCATCAACAGGGCGGACTTGAAGACGGTCTGGTTCAGCTTTTCCTTATAGGCCTCAAGGTCGTCGATCGGACGTTTGGCAACGCCGCTGTCCATTGCGGCCTTCGCAACCGCGGACGACACGATCCCCACGAGGCGCGGATCAAAGGGTTTAGGGATCAGGTAGTCCGGGCCAAACGTCAGTTGCTCACCCTTGTAGGCAGCGGCGGCCTCGGCGCTTGTGGTGGCGCGGGCCAATTCGGCAATGCCTTCGACGCAGGCAATCTGCATCTCGTCATTGATCTCGGTTGCGCCGACATCCAATGCGCCCCGGAAGATGAATGGAAAACATAGAACGTTATTGACTTGATTGGGAAAATCGCTGCGTCCGGTCGCGATTATCGCATCAGGCGCGACCTCACGCGCGGCTTCGGGCAGGATTTCGGGCGTCGGGTTGGCCAGAGCGAAGATGATCGGGCGGTCGGCCATTTTCTCGACCATCTCGGGCGTCAGAACATTTGGACCGCTTAGGCCCAGGAACAGATCGGCCCCACCAATCACGTCGTCCAAGGTGCGTAGGTCGGATTTCTGGGCGAACTGATCTTTGTGCGGATTCATATCCTCGGCGCGACCCTCATAGACCAGCCCGTGAATATCGCACAGCCAGATATTCTCGCGCTTGACGCCAAGTTTGACCAGCATGTTGAGGCAGGCGATCCCGGCCGCTCCGCCACCGGTCGAGACGATTTTAATGTCCTCGAACTTCTTGCCAGCGACGTGCAGCGCATTGCGGGCCGCGGCCCCGACAACAATGGCGGTTCCGTGCTGGTCGTCGTGAAAAACGGGGATGTTCATGCGCTCGCGACATAGCTTTTCGACGATGAAGCAATCGGGGGCTTTGATGTCTTCAAGGTTGATAGCGCCAAAGGTCGGCTCTAGCGCGCAGACGACATCGGCCAGTTTTTCAGGGTCGGGCTGGTCGACCTCGATGTCGAAGCAGTCGATCCCGGCGAATTTCTTGAACAGGACGGCCTTGCCCTCCATCACCGGTTTCGAAGCGAGGGCACCGATATTGCCCAGGCCCAGCACAGCCGTCCCGTTCGACACCACAGCCACAAGATTGCCGCGCGCCGTATAGTGTTCCGCATTCGAGGGGTCGGCCTTGATCTCAAGACTGGCCTCGGCCACGCCGGGCGAATAGGCGCGGGCCAGATCCCGACCGTTTGCCATCGGTTTAGTGGCCTTGATTTCAAGCTTTCCAGGCTTGGGATGGGCGTGATAGTCAAGCGCGGCCTGCCGCAAGCTGGGTGTGTCAGACATCGGCGGTAAAGCTCCCCTGCAAAATTTGATTTAGCCTTAAACTATTTTTTTCGACTTGGCTATGCCGCGTCTGACGCTTGGCAGAACCCGACCGTTTCCTTGATTAATTGTCGCAAAATTTTTACAAACCGCAAACTCCTGCGAATTGTTCTGAGACACCAAAATGCCCAACGATCTCAAAATGACACCTTCCGAGGTGTTTCCACCATCCCGTTTCCGCTTTGGGGTGGACCGGTTCTGGTTCTGGGCTGCGCTCGGCGTTGCGGCTCTGATCCTCGGGTGTATTGCCTTGTTCCCGTTGCAGGCTGAGGTATTCAACCAAGAAGGCGGATTGATCGAGACGATCTCGGCGGCTGGCTTGTTTACGGCTGGGGTAGTGGCCTTGGTCAAATATCGAGGGCTAGCGCGGCTTTACATCGGCGTGGGGTGCCTGCTTCTGGCGGAGCGTGAGCTTGAGGCGGATATTTACGCCGAAGGCTCTGTGCCATTCGGGGTGCTAAGCGGCTTGGACGGTCTGCTGGACATGACGCTGGTGCGTGTCGCCCTGGCGGTCGTCGTGCTGGGGGGTGTGCTTTGGCACGGCATTCCCAACGCGTGGCGGGCGGTCAGAGTTCAGGCGCCGTTCCTTGCGATCTTTGTGCTTGCCGGGGTGGCCGCAGTTGTGGCGCAGGGGCTCGAAGAAATCTCGGGCCTGTATGAGACCACGATGTCCTCGGTTATGAAGACGCGGCTATTTGTTCTGGAAGAAACGCTCGAGATGTATTTTTCGATTGGCATTCTGGCGTCGGTTCTGATCGGATGGCCGAAAGAACCGACTGACGAGAGCTTGCATGACCCAGACAGCGCACGCGGCGAACACCCGCGCTGAAATCCGTTTGCCGACGCAGGAGCTGCGCGACGATATTCCATTCTACACCAAGGTGTTGGGGATGCAGATGGATATGATCTATCCTGCTGACGATCCTCGAACTGCCGTGTTTTCCGGCCATGGCCTAAGGGTGCGGATCGAGAAGGACGCGCCCGAAACCCCCGGCACCTTGCGCATTCTGACCGAAAACCCCGAGGCGTTTGCCAACGGCGACCGGGTTCTGGTCGCTCCGAACGGCACACGTATCGAAATCGAGGACCTCGACCCCCCGCTAGTGATGCCCGAAACGGTGCATTCCTTTGTCGTGCGCAGGCTCAAGGATCAGGCGCCGTGGATCATCGGGCGGGCCGGGATGCATTATCGCGATCTGGTGCCGGATCGTTTGGGCGGGTCGATCATTGCCAGCCATATCCGCATTCCCGATGGTGGCCCCGTGCCGGATATGGTGCATTTCCATAAGGTCGGGTTCCAGCTGATCTTCTGTATCCATGGCTGGGTCGATGTCGTTTACGAAGATCAGGGCGACAAATTGCGTCTGACCGCCGGGGATTGCTTTATCCAACCGCCGGAAATCCGCCACCGCGTGCTTGAGGCCTCGGACAATGTGCAGGTGATCGAGATCGGCGTGCCAGCCGAACATGTCACCGAAATAGATCACGAGATGGAACTGCCGACGCCGCATCTGCGCCCCGACCGGGAATGGCAGGGGCAACGCTTTGTTTGCAACCAGGCGAAAGATGCGGATTGGGTGCCGTTCCGACTGCCGGGTTATATCTGCCGCGACACCACAATTGCTGAGAACACTAAGGGCGTTGCCGGTGTTCAGGTCGTCCGGCGCGGGCAGGGCGAGCCGGTCTGGGCCAGCCACGACACTGACATCCATTTCACCTTCGTCACGAACGGAGAAGTCACTCTGGAGGGCGAAGGCCGTGACCCCTATCAACTGGAGCAGGGGGATGCCTTTGTGATACCACCGGGGATGCGCACACGCTTGTCGCAGCCCTCTGACGATGTTGAACTGCTCGAGGTGACGTTGCCGGGGGTGTTCAAGACGGTTCTGGAATAAATGCGCGGTGGGGCTTCTATTCGCCCCTTGTTTTCCGGTAGGGTCTAAATTTCTGACCAACTGATCAAAAATGGGGAATCGCCATGTCGCTTAAAGATGCCGCCTTGAAGGTCCGCGAAAACGCCCATGCGCCTTATTCGAACTTCAAGGTAGGCGCGGCGATCCTCTCGGGATCGGGTACGCTCTATGTGGGATGCAACGTGGAGAACGTGGCCTATCCCGAAGGCACCTGTGCCGAGGCGGGCGCAATTGCCGCCATGGTCGCTTCGGGCGAGACCGAGCTGGCTGAGGTCTATGTCGTTGCTCAAAGCCCGCAACCAGTGCCGCCTTGTGGTGGCTGCCGTCAGAAACTGGCCGAGTTTGGCGCGTGGGATGTAAAGGTCACCTTGGCGACAACCGACGGCGCCGAGTTGGAAACCACGATCGGACAGCTTTTGCCCGGCGCATTTGACGCCTCGCATATGCAGGACAGCTGACCGCATGGATGCCCGTTCGATCATCGCCAAACTTCGCCGCAGCGAAGTACCCACCGGGCCAGAGCTTGCGTGGTTTGCCCAAGGTCTGGCCGATGGCAGCGTCAGTGACGCGCAGGCTGGGGCCTTTGCGATGGCCGTCTGCATGGGCGGGCTGGGTGCGCAGGGTCGTGCCGACCTGACCGTCGCGATGCGAGACAGTGGTGACGTGTTGCGCTGGGATCTGGATGGCCCGGTGATCGATAAACACTCTACGGGCGGTGTTGGCGATTGCGTCAGCCTGATCTTGGCTCCGGCTCTGGCTGAATGTGGGGCCTATGTGCCCATGATCTCGGGCCGTGGGCTGGGCCATACAGGAGGGACGCTGGACAAGCTTGAGGCGATTCCGGGCGTCACTACGCAGATCGGGCAAGAGCGTCTGGCGCAGGTATTGCGCGACACAGGGGCCGCTATTGTCGGCGCGACGGGGCAGATCGCGCCTGCGGACAAGCGTCTCTATGCGGTGCGGGATGTGACGGCGACGGTGGAAAGCCTCGATCTGATCACGGCCTCGATCCTGTCCAAGAAACTGGCGGCAAGTCCTGATGCGCTGGTGCTGGATGTTAAAACCGGCAGCGGTGCGTTCATGAAAACCATTGAAGACGCGCACGAGCTAGCTCAGGCGCTGACCGCAACTGCTAACGCTGCCGGCTGCCGAACCTCGGCCGTTATTACCGATATGAACCAACCACTCGCCTCGGCGTTGGGCAACGCGTTGGAGGTGGCAGAGGTCATGAAGGTCCTGACCGAAGGGGGAGCGTCTACTCTGGCCGAAATTTCTGCAGAATTGGGCGGTGTACTGCTGGCGGATGCGGGTATATCTGAAACGATGGATCAGGGCCGCGCCAAAATTGCGGAGATTATCCGGGATGGCCGCGCCGCAGAACGGTTTGGTCGGATGATGGCCGCCGTTGGAGGCCCAGTGCAATTTGTTGATACGTGGTCAAGGTTCCTGCCCGAAGCCAGCGTGATCACCGAGGTGGCAGCCTCGCGTGACGGATACGTCACGGCCATTGACGGCGAAGCTTTGGGGCTGGCAGTGGTGGCTCTTGGCGGTGGACGTCAGGTGGAAAGCGATGTGATCGACCCGGCGGTGGGTCTGTCAAACATGGTACGGCTGGGCGAGCGGATCACCAAAGGCGCGCCATTGGCCGCTGTTCACGCGGCGCGTGAGGACGCGGCGGCTCAGGCGACCCAGAGCGTATTGGCGGCGATCACGATCGGAGATACTCCGGTTGCCGTGCCCGATCTGGTGCATGAGAGGATCACGGCATGAGCCGCGCCTTTCTCGTCGTGATGGACTCGGTCGGTATCGGCGGAGCACCTGATGCAGGCGCGTTCTTCAACGGGGATGTGCCTGACACCGGGGCCAACACACTGGCCCATATCGCGCAAGCCTGTGCCGAGGGGCGGGCTGAGGACGGGCGCAGCGGCTTGCTTGCGCTGCCCCATCTGGATGCGCTGGGTTTGGGTGCTGCGACGCGTCTGGCCTCGGGCGACGCAACGCCGGGGCTGGCGGCTCAACCGACTGGCCTGTGGGGATGCGCGCGCGAGCTGTCGCCTGGCAAGGATACGCCCTCGGGCCACTGGGAATTGGCGGGGTTGCCGGTGCCGTGGGACTGGCACTATTTTCCCGACACACAGCCCGCATTTCCTCCCGATCTGAGTCGAGCAGCAGCGCAAGCTGCGGGGACCGAGGGTATTCTGGGCAATTGCCACGCATCTGGAACAGCCATCATTGCCGAGCTGGGGGCCGAGCATATGCGCACCGGCTGGCCGATCTGCTACACGTCCGCCGACAGCGTGTTCCAGATCGCCGCGCATGAGGAGCGCTTTGGCCTCGATAACCTGCTTGCGATGTGCCGAACACTCGCGCCCCGTTTGCATGAGATGAAGGTGGGCCGTGTCATCGCGCGCCCCTTCGTCGGCTCATCTGACACGGGGTTCACCCGCACAACGAACCGCAAGGACTTTGCCATCTTGCCGCCCGCGCCGGTGCTGACGAACTGGGTTCAGGACGCAGGCCGCCGCGTGCATGCCGTTGGCAAAATCGGAGACATCTTTTCGATGCAGGGCATCGACACGCTGCGCAAAGGCTCCGATGTCGAATTGATGGTGCACCTGTCCGACCTGGTGGATCAGGCCGAGGATGGCAGTCTAAGTTTTGCCAATTTCGTCGAGTTCGACAGCCTCTACGGTCATCGTCGCGATATCAGCGGCTATGCTCGTGCGCTGGAGTGGTTTGACCGGGAAATCGGAGCCATCCTACCCAAGTTGCGTCCGGATGACATGTTGGTATTGACCGCGGACCACGGCAATGACCCCAGTTGGATCGGCACCGACCACACACGTGAACAGGTGCCGGTCTTGGTGGCCGGGCAAGGCTTAGGCCAGCTCGGTCAAATCCATTTCGCCGATGTCGCTGCCAGCGTTGCCCATCACCTGAACGTACCGGCGCAAGGGCCGGGAAAGAGCTTTTTATGAGTGTCGCGGACCTTCCGAAGATCGAATTGCACCTACACCATGAGGGTGCCGCGCCGCCCGCATTTATCCGGCAACTGGCGCATGAAAAACGCATCGATCTGAGCGGCATCTTCAAGCCCGATGGCAGCTACGACTTCCGCGACTTCGCCCATTTCCTCAGCGTCTATGAGGCCGCGTGTGAGGTCCTCAAATCGCCCGAGGATTTCCGCCGTCTGACCCTGGCGATCCTTGAGGAAAGCGCAGCCAATGGGGTGGTGTATTCAGAGACCTTCCTTAGCCCCGATTTTTGCGGCGGTGGCGATCTGCACGCGTGGCGCGACTATCTGAACGCCATTCAGGACGCCGCCGATGAGGCCGAGCGCAAGTTCGACATCACTCTGCGCGGCGTGGTCACCTGTGTCCGCCATTTCGGCCCGGATCAGGCCAAGATCAGCGCCCGCTGCGCTGCGGAAACCGCAGGCGATTGGATCACCGGTTTCGGTATGGGCGGCAATGAATCCATCGGCACTCAGGGCGACTTCAAATGGGCCTTCGATTGCGCCCGCGAGGCCGGCTTGCGCCTGACCACCCATGCAGGTGAGTTTGGCGGTCCAGAAAGCGTGCGCGACGCGGTTCGTGACTTGGGTGTTGAGCGTCTTGGCCACGGCGTTCGCGCCATTGAAGACCCTGATCTGGTGCATGAACTGATCGACCGGGATGTCACGCTTGAGGTCTGTCCGGGATCAAACGTGGTTCTGGGGCTCTATCCCGATTTCGCCGCGCATCCGATTGCGCGGTTGCGCGACGCCGGGGCGAAAGTCACCGTTTCAACGGATGACCCGCCATTTTTCCATACCACAATGCGGCGTGAATATGAGATGTTGCAGGCAGCCTTTGATTGGGGCGCCGAAGACTTCGCAGCCCTAAATGAAACGGCCCTGAAGGCCGCCTTTTGCGATGAAGACACCCGCGCGCGGGTCAAGAAAAGACTGGAGAACATATGAGCGAACACCTGACCGTCGTTGACCACCCGCTGGTGCAGCACAAACTGACGCTCATGCGGGACAAGGGGACCTCGACCGCCGAATTCCGTCAGTTGCTGCGAGAAATCACGCTGTTGCTGGCCTATGAGGTGACCCGCGAGCTTAAGCTGACCACCCGCCATATCGAAACTCCTATGGAGGAGATGGACGCGCCCATTCTCGCCGGTAAGAAACTGGCGCTGGTCTCGATCCTGCGCGCCGGGAACGGGATGCTGGACGGGGTGCTGGAGCTGATCCCGTCGGCCCGTGTCGGGTTTGTGGGGCTGTACCGCGACGAAGAAACGCTGAAGCCGGTTCAGTATTACTTCAAAGCGCCAGAGGGCCTGAAAGACCGGCTGGTTATCGCCGTGGATCCGATGCTGGCCACCGGCAACAGCTCGGCTGCAGCCATTGATCTGCTGAAAGAAGCGGGCGCGACCGAGATCCTGTTCCTCTGCCTGCTGGCGGCACCAGAAGGGGTTGCCCGCATGAAAGAGGCCCACCCGGACGTGCATATCGTCACTGCCGCGCTGGATCGCGAGCTGAACTCGAAAGGTTACATCATGCCCGGTCTCGGCGATGCCGGCGACCGTATGTTTGGCACCAAATAAGCCTGATCACTCGCTGCAGATGTTTTGAAGCTGGACCCAATCGCGGTCCGGCAACACCTGTTCCAACGTGCGCCCGGCCATTGGGTCGGCCTCGATCAGGCCAAGAACCGTTTCCCCTGTCACATCCCGCGCATAGGCATATGGGGTCGAGGGCAGGGCGGCCTGTGCAAAAACCGCCAGCAGTGCCTCATCTGTCAGAGAAGGACGGGGTTCAGACAGGACTTGCTCGGTATAGCTGTCGACGATCTCGGGCGTCAGGCCCCCGGTCGTCAGCAGGCGAAAGGCCGAGGAGGCGCCGGTTCTGTCCAGAACATCATCCAACGGGTCTTGAGCATCGATACGGGCGCGCTCGGCGATGACATAGCCGGCGGCCACAGCTGGGTCTTCATGATCCTCGACCAAGGCCCGGTTCAACAAGACCGTCCCGCCCGGCAGGCTGAGGCTGTCCTGCACCCCGGCGGGCAGGATGATGATCTGCCGTACGCCCGTGCGCTTGGCCAGCCGGTCCAAAGAGGCCTGCGCATCGCGTGAGGCACAAGCGCGCCCCGAGACCCGCTCGATTCGTTTCAGAATCTCATCGCCGATGTCCTGCCGTTTGACCTCGGGCACGACCGAGACCACGTGGTTTTGCAGTGCCCCGGGCAACCAAAGCAGCAACACCGCCAGCACAGCGGCGACGACGCCTGCGACGCTGAACCAGCGCAACCGACCGGGATGCGGGCGCGAGCGGTCGATGGCGCGCTGCAGTCGGTCGATGGCCTCAAGCATGGTCTTTTCGCTTTCGGCCAGCTCCAGCGTTTCGTCCGGGTCGCCGTCAGGGTTGAAAATCGCGGGGAAACTGCCCGGATTTTGACGCTCCAATGCGGCCAGAGACCAGTGCGTCAGCGCCCGGTCATTGAAATCCGAGATCGTCAGGGTCGCCTTACCGATTGAGACCACAACCTCGCGCCGCTGTTCATCGGGCGAGGAGCGCCACAGACCGGTGGCTTCGATCCGCTGGTACTGTTTCAGGGCCGTCATCTGGATTGGGCTGCTCGTGTTTTTCTTATGCCAAAGCATAGCATGTGGAAATCGCGGGGCGCAAACCTGTTGCGCAGGCTTTCAGAAATATGCTGGATGGCACAAGCGCTGTTGCGCGCATCTAACCCGAGGCAGGACATGCAGCCAGGCAAAGAAACGCTCCCTTTTTTGGCCTCGGTGCTGATGGTCTCGGCAATGGCCATTCTTGGCGTGATCGATAACGTGGTGATCCTGCTGGCTGAAACCATAGGGCTGTGGCAGTTCCATCTCAGCCGTGCTGTTTTGATGTTGCCTCTCATCATCGGGCTGTCCCTGCTGGGTTTGGGAAGTCTGCGGCCAAATCGGCTGCGGTTTGTCTTGCTGCGTAGTGTTCTGATCGCGACGGGCATGTTGTTCTATTTCGCCTCGCTGGCGTTGATGCCGATTGCGCAGGCCTTGGCGGGTTTGTTCACCTCACCGATGTTCGTGCTGTTGATATCGGCGCTGGGGCTGAAACAAGTCATCGGACCATGGCGCATCGGCGCGGTTCTACTGGGGTTCGTGGGCATCCTGTGCGTGTTGCAACCCAACCCGACTGAGTTCGACTTCAGGACCTTTCTGCCTGTTGTCGGAGGATTCTTCTACGCGCTCAGCGTGATTGTCACGCGGACCTATTGCTCGGATGAAAGCACGGTCGCCCTTCTGGCAAACAACATGCTTGTTCTGGGTGTTGCAGGGGCCATCGGCTTGATCGTATTCACAGCCTTTCCCGCATCTGGCCCCGACGGTCCCGAAGGTTTTGTGACCCGTGGTCTGGTCTTCGATATGCGCGCCGCCTTGCCATGGGTCGCGGTTCAGGCCGTCGGGTCCACGGTGGCCGTCTTCATGATGATCAAGGCCTATCAGGTCGGAGAGCCTTCATTCGTTGCCGTGTTCGAATATTCGATCATGATCTTCGGGCCACTGTTCGCCTGGGTCGCCCTTGGACAGACGATCGGAGTGACGCAGATCTTTGGCATCGGTCTGATCGCAACAGCGGGCGCGGTTTTGGGCTGGAGAGCCAGGCGCGCGGCCCCCGAGCAGGAGGTCGCATGATCATTTCTCGCGGCCGCCGCTACGTGTTCGTGCACATGCCCAAGACGGGGGGAACCTCACTGGCCTTGGCGCTGGAGCAGCGGGCCATGAAGGATGACATCCTGTTAGGAGACACGCCCAAGGCCTTGAAACGGCGGCGGCGCGCCAAGGAACTGACCGCGCGGGGGAGGCTGCACAAACACGCGACGCTTGCGGATATCGACGGGGTGTTGCCAGAGGGCGAACTTGAGGCAATGTTTGCTTTCACGTTGGTCCGCAACCCATGGGATCGCATGGTCAGCTATTACCACTGGCTGCGATCTCAGAGCTTTGCGCATGAGGCCGTCACCCTGTCGCAGCAATTGGAGTTCGAGTCTTTTGTCCTGCACCCAACCATTCGTCGTTCGTTTCAGGACCATCCGGCGCGGCGCTACATGACCCGCGCGGATGGAAGCGAACAGTGCCAACTGTTCATACGGTTGGAACAGTTCGAACAGGACGCGCTGCCTCTGTTTCGCCATCTGGAGTTTGAGGTGGAATTGCCCCATATCAACCCCTCGAACCGGCAGGCAGACTATCGGGCGTACTATTCCGACAAGTCCGCCCAATCAGTGGCAGAAGCCTGCGCAGAAGACATCGAGAGATTCGGCTACTTTTTTGACGTTACGTCCGGCTCATAGTTTCCGATTGGTCGATAAACCCATTTTTGGAGGGCCTTCTGTTGCGGGAAACCCTTCTTTTTAACCCAAATTGGGCGTAAATACGGCCAAACTAAGACGGAAAGCCGCTGCGACTGCTATCTCTTGAGATGTGAGTATTTGTGCCAAAAGGGGGTTCGGCACGTGTTGGAAGTAGTGAGTTTTTCGGATGTTTCCGAGTATCAGGACGATGCGGATCTGCCAGTAGCGCTGGACGCAGTGTCATCGCGCAGAGGAGGGTTCCTGCACGGAACCAAAATCGCGACCACCAGTGGATGGAAGCTGATCGAACGTATCGCCGCTGGCGATCTGGTTCGAACGCTGGATCACGGTTTCAAAGAGGTTCGCAGGGTCTCAACCAGTTGGGTCAATATCCCGGCAGGTGAGAGGCGGTCGGCCCATCTACCGATCTTTGTGCCTGCGCGGGCGGCTTATAATGGGCGGGCGGTCTGGTTGATGCCGGAACAGGGTGTCGCGCTGGATCGCGGCAAACTGGACCTGACGGATCAAGGTGTATCGGTGGTGCCTGCGCGGCTTCTGGACGGGGCCTGTCGGTTGTCCTCGCAGTCGCCGGGATCGTCCTTCGAGGTCACGACACTGTTCTTCGATCAGGACGAGGTGATCTATATCGAGGGTGGCTTGCAAGCCTATTGCCCTTCTGGGCGCTTCAGCCGCACGTCTGGTCAGGCAAAAGAGTATGCGGTGGCTGACGAAGACGCTGCGACTGCGTTGGTCGGTGCGCTTGCTGCAAGTGGTGAGATTTCCGCACTTGCAAACCCTTTGGGCGCTTTGCCTGCTCCGATCCCGACGGATCCGATTTTCCCGATCCGCCCCGCGGCGGGTATTCGCAGGCCCGGACGGCCGGGTCGACCAAGTGCGCCGGTTCTGTTTCTCCGGCCTGAATGGCAAACCGCTCCGGCTGTTCAGTAAGGAAGACGCAGGCGCAAGGGGAGTTGCGCCTGCGTCGTTGTTTTAAGCGGCTTTGGCGTCCGGGTTGAACCGGCCGTAGAAGCTCTGACCTTTTTCAGCCATTTCACGCAGCAGGGGCGGGCAGGCGAAACGCTCGCCATAGGCCTCGGCCAGTTGATCGCAACGTTCGGCTGCGTAGGGCGTGCCGATGATGTCCAACCAGCTGAGCGGACCACCGGACCAAGGCGCAAAGCCCCAACCCAAAATCGCGCCCACGTCACCTTCTCGGATGTCTTCCAGAACACCTTCTTCCAGCGCACGGACGGCTTCCAGAACCTGTGCGAACATCAGACGTTCCTGCACTTCGATCAGTTCAGGTTGCTCGGCGACCAGCGGGTACTTGTCCTGCAGACCCTTCCAATATTCGACGCGCTTGCCCTTTTCGTCATAGTCGAAGAAACCAGCATTGGCCTTGCGACCCAGACGGCCCTGTTCCTCCATCCAAAAGATCAGATCGTCCGAGGGGCTTTCGGGATAGGCATTGCCCATCGCCGCCTTGGTCGCCCGTGCAATCTTGGCACCCAGATCAATCGAGGTTTCATCGGTCAGCTGGATCGGTCCCACCGGGAAGCCCAGCTGACGCGCCGCGTTGTCGATCAGGATCGGGCTGACGCCCTCGGTGATCATGCGCGCGCCTTCGTTGATGTAAGGGATGATGCAGCGGTTGGCGTAGAAGAAGCGCGCATCGTTGACCACGATTGGCGTCTTCCGGATCTGGCGCACATAGTCCAGAGCCTTGGCGACGGCGCGATCACCAGTTTCCTTGCCTTTGATGATCTCGACCAGGAACATCTTCTCAACGGGTGAGAAGAAGTGGATGCCAATGAACTGCTCGGGCCGGACGGAGGCTTTTGCCAGATCGGTGATCGGAAGGGTCGAGGTGTTCGAGGCAAAGATGCAATCCTCGGGGATGATCGCCTCGACCTTCTTGGTCATCTCGGCCTTGACGCCGGGGTCTTCGAACACGGCCTCGATGATCAGATCGCAGCCTTTCAGATGCTCCAGATCAGGGGTGGCTGTGATGCGGGCCAGCAGGGCCTCTTTTTTCTCAACCGTGGCTTTGCCGCGCTTGATGCCCTTGTCCATATAGCTTTCGGAATAGGCCTTGCCCTTGTCGGCGGCAGCCTGATCACGGTCGACCAGAACAACCTCCATCCCGGCCTGTGCCGAGACCAGAGCGATACCGGCACCCATCATGCCAGCGCCCAGAACACCGACCTTTTTAACGTGCTGATCGGCCACATCTTTGGGGCGGACCGCGCCTTTCTCCAAGGCTTCCTTGTTCAGGAACAGCGACCGGATCATGGCCGACGACGACGGGTTCATCAGGACGTTGGTGAACCAACGCGCCTCGATCTTCAGGGCGGTGTCGAAGTCGACCAGCGCCCCTTCATAGATCGAGCTCAGCAGAGCCTTGGCAGCCGGGAAGGCGCCTTGGGTCTTGCCGTTCACCATCGCGTTGGCACCAACGAAAGTCATGAAGCCAGCAGGGTGGTAGGGCGCACCGCCGGGCATTTTGTAGCCTTTCGCGTCCCAAGGCTTGACCAGATCGGCGTCCTTGGCGTTCAGAACCCATTCCTTGGCTGCTGCGACCGGATCGTCCGAAACATCGTCGACCAGCTGAGCGCCCTTGGCTTTCTTCGGATCCATCATCTTGCCTTCCAGCAGGACCGGAGCGGCCGCCATCGCACCAACCATACGGCTATAGCGCATGGTGCCACCACCACCGGGGAAGATGCCCAGCAGGATCTCAGGCAGGCCAATCTTGGCCTTGGCGTTCGAGGTCATGACGCGGTGATGGCAGGCCAGAGCGATCTCGGTCCCGATGCCAGCGCAGGTGCCGTTGATGGCACAGGCGATCGGCTTGCCGCCCTTCTTGGTCTTGGGGTCCATGCCCGCCAGTTCCATCTTGCGCAGGATGTGGTGGCCGCCCATGACGAAGTCGAACAGCGCTTGCGCCGGTTCATCACCGGCCTCCTGACGGATGGTGGCGAGGGTATTCAGGTCCATGCCGCCCGCGAAAGAGCCTTCTTTGCCCGAGGTGATAACGATCCCTTTGATCTCATCATCGCTCAGGGCCTGATCGATCAGCTGGCTGACCTCCTGAAAGGCCTCGCGGGTCAGAACGTTCATGGATTTGCCCTGGGCATCCCAGGTCACAAAGGCGACGCCGTCTGCGTCTTTGGTCAGAGTGAAATCAGTCATTGTCATCTCCAATCTGGTCAGCCGTCAGCGGGCTGCCGTCTTTTCGGGTGAAAGAGAATCCGTTCTCATCATCCTTCACCATCATGTCTATGTCGCTGTAGTAGCCGGTCTCGGTCGGGGTCCGAGTGCCCACCACCAAAAAGGTCGCGGGCGCATCGGTCTTGTTCACAAGGTGATGGCCGTTGGCCTCACCTGCAGGCCACGCGGCGCAGTCACCGGGCAGCATCTCATGCTCACCATCGTCGTCGATCAGCACGCATTTGCCGCTGAGCATGACGGCAAACTCGTCCTGCTCCATGTGGTAGTGGCGCAGCGAGGACAGAGCCTGCGGTTCAAGCCGTACGATGTTGACCCCGAACTGGGTCAGTCCGCCTGCATCTCCGACGCCTTGGTTGAAACGGCCAACGACCGCTTCTGCGAGTTTGCCGGGATAAGACGAGCCACCCTTGAACGGGATCTGAGAAAGATCCAGCTTGGGCATCAGACCCGCTCGATAATGGTTGCCGCACCCATGCCGGACGCAATGCAGAGCGTGGCGAGACCGGTCTCCTTGTCCTGACGCTCCAGCTCATCCAGCAGCGTGCCGATGATCATCGCACCGGTAGCACCCAGCGGGTGACCCATTGCGATCGAGCCGCCATTGACGTTTACCAGCGCAGGATCGACGTCGAACGCCTGCTGGAAGCGCAGCACGACCGAGGCGAAGGCTTCGTTCACTTCGAACAGATCCAGATCGCTGATTTTCATGCCGTTGTCGGCAAGGATCTTCTCGGTCACCGGAACCGGGCCGGTCAGCATGATGGTCGGGTCGGTGCCGATCTTCGCGGTTGCCTTGATGCGGGCGCGGGGTTTCAGGCCGTATTTCTCACCGAATTCCTTGTTGCCGATCAGAACAGCGGCTGAGCCGTCAACGATGCCCGAGCTGTTGCCCGCGTGGTGGATGTGGTTGATCCGCTCCAGATGCGGGTATTTCAGCATCGCGACTTTGTCGAAGCCGGGCATCTGCTCACCCATCATCTGGAACGACGGGTTCAACGCGCCAAGGCTCTGCATGTCGGTACCGGGGCGCATGTATTCATCGCGGTCCAGAATGGTCAGGCCGTTCTGGTCCTTGATGGTGATGACCGATTTCTCGAACCGGTTGTCTTCCCAAGCCTCTGCCGCGCGTTTCTGAGATTCTACGGCCAGTGCGTCGGCGTCGTCGCGGCTGAACCCATACTCAGTCGCGATGATGTCGGCCGAGATACCCTGCGGTACGAAATAGGTGTCCATTGCCAGCGTCGGGTCTACGGCAATCGCAGCACCGTCGCTGCCCATGGCCACGCGGCCCATCATCTCAACACCGCCCGCGATATAGGCCTCGCCTGCGCCGCCTTTGACTTGGTTCGCAGCCAGGTTCACGGCTTCCATGCCCGAGGCGCAGAAGCGGTTAATCGCAAGACCGGGGATCGACTGGTCGAGGTCAGAGGCCAGAACCGCCGAGCGCGCAAGACAGCCGCCTTGCTCCATCACCTGCGTAACGTTGCCCCAGATCACATCCTCAACGGCGTGGCCTTCGAGGTTGTTGCGTTCTTTGATCGCGTTCAAGGTCAAGGCGGACAGGCGCACCGAGGTTACCTCGTGCAGGCTGCCATCCTTACGGCCCTTGCCGCGCGGAGTGCGCAGGGCGTCATAAATGTAAGCTTCGGTCATGGGTCTTCTCCTTAAGCTCGATCCGACGGGTTGCCGGGCATCAGGTCATAGGGGTGTTTCCAGCCGGGCTGCTCGGACAGGCGAGTTAGCCAGGCGTCGATGTTGGGCCAGTCGGCACGGTCAAACCCGAATGGTTCGGGATAGTAGAGGTAGCCGCAGCAGCTAAGATCAGCGTTGGTCACGCCATCCCCAACAATCCAGTCGCGGCCATTAAGGTGGTTGTTCAGAACATCGTATGCCGCTTTCAGACGGCCTTGGTTGAAGGCAATCACATCGGCATTGCGGTGTTCCTCGGCCAGGAAGTTCATCAGGAAGCGCGTCATGCCGGCCATAGAGCTGAGTTTGTGGTTATCCCACAGCACCCAGCGAAGGATCTCGTAATTCTCTTCCCGCGTCTTGCCGCCGAACTTGCCGGATTTTTCGGTTACATAAGCCTGAATCGCACCAGATTGGGAGGTTTTGAAATCACCGTCGATCAGGAAAGGCGCTTCGCCCATTACGTTGACGTCCGAGCGGAACTCGGGGCTGCGGGTGACACCTTTGAAGAAATCGACAAAAACCGGCTCCCACTCGAGGCCGGACATTTCCAGCGCCAGAGCGGCTTTGTATGAATTTCCGCTTTCACCGAAGCAGTGCAGTTTTATGGTCATGCGGTCGCCCCTCCCGTGGCTTTTTTTTGCATCGTCCGCCCAAGCTTTTCGGCCTTGGTGCCTAGCGCTTGCGTGCCTCCAACTCGGAATTGAATAGACGCAACCGATGGGTCAGGTTGTCTTCGTCGATGACGCTGTTGAAGTTCTCGAACAGAAAAGACAGCGCTTCGCCTTCATCCAACCCGGCCTCGCGGGCGAAGCCGCGGAGTTTGCGATAGCCGTCCTCGGTCATGGCGACCGGGAAACGGCGGGTCAGGCGAAAGCGTTTGGGCATTCTGTCTCCTCCGAATAGTAGGGCCCGAGTTGTGATGCCCGAGCCCAGACTTTGATCAGAAGTTCGCTGCGTCCAGAACCATCACCGTGTCGGCGCCGGTCTGAATGCGGGAAAGATGCATCGCTGTCGCGGGCAGGCGGCGGGCCATGTAGAACCGACCGGTATTGATCTTGGTCTCGTAGAACTCTTTGTCCGAGGCCCCACCGTCCAGCGCGTCTTGAGCGGCCTTCGCCATCTGTGCCCACATCAGGCCCAGGCAGACGTGACCGAACATGTGCATGAAGTCATAAGACCCGGACAGAGCGTTGTTGGGGTTCTTCATGCCTTCTTGCATAAAGTACATGCCAGCGGCCTGCAGATCCTTGGATGCGGCTTTCAGCGGTTCGATGAAGGCTTTGTCATAGGCTTCGTTCTGGCCCGCGTTTTCCTTACAGAAGGTTTTGACCATTTCGAAGAACGCCATGACGTGCTTGCCGCCATCCTGCGCCAACTTGCGGCCGACAAGATCAAGCGCCTGAACGCCGTTCGCGCCTTCGTAGATCATGGCGATACGGGCATCGCGGGTGTATTGCGACATACCCCATTCTTCAATGTAGCCATGGCCGCCATAGACCTGCTGAGCCTGAACGGTCATGTCGTAACCTTCGTCCGTCAGGAAGCCCTTGATGACCGGTGTCAGCAGCGAGATCAGCCCATCGGCGTCCTTGTCACCCGAGCGGTGCGCCTTGTCGATCATAGTTGCGCCCCACAGGATGAATGCACGCGCGCCCTCGGTGAAGCTTTTCTGATCCATCAGGTTGCGGCGGATGTCGGGGTGAACGATCAGCGGATCGGCGGGGCCGTCCGGGTTCTTCACACCTGTAACGTCGCGGCCCTGCAAGCGGTCTTTGGCGTATTCAACAGCGTTCTGATACGCAGCTTCGGCCTGCGACAGGCCTTGCATGCCCACACCCAGACGCGCTTCGTTCATCATGGTGAACATGGCGCGCATGCCTTTGTGTTCGTCGCCCAGCAGCCAACCGGTGGCCTCGTCATAGTTCATGACGCAGGTCGAGTTGCCGTGGATGCCCATCTTTTCTTCGATCTTGCCGACCGAAACACCGTTACGCTCACCCACAGATCCGTCTTCGTTCACGATGAACTTGGGCACGATGAACAGCGAAACGCCCTTGATGCCCTCGGGGCCGTCGGGGATTTTGGCCAAAACCAGGTGGATGATGTTGTCGGCCATGTCGTGATCACCGGCGGAGATAAAGATCTTCTGGCCCGAGATTTTATAGCTGCCGTCGCCCTGAGGTTCTGCTTTGGTGCGCATCAGACCCAGATCGGTACCGCAATGCGGCTCGGTCAGGTTCATGGTGCCGGTCCATTCGCAACTGATCATGTTCGGCAGGTATTTGTTCTTCTGCTCGTCTGAGCCGTGCGCCAGAATGGCCGAGGCTGCACCGTGGGTCAGGCCCTGATACATCGTGAACGCCTGGTTCGCGCCAGAGAACATCTCTCCCACGGCCGTTCCAATCACGTAAGGCATGTTCTGGCCGCCATACTCTTGCGGCATGTCGAGGCCAGTCCAGCCGCCTTCTTTCATCTGCTCGAAGGCATCTTTGAAGCCTGTGGGTGTGTACACGATACCGTTTTCCAAACGGCACCCTTCAGTGTCGCCGACAACATTCAACGGGTGAAGAACATTGGTGGCGACCTTGCCAGCTTCTTCCAGAACGGCGCCGGTGAACTCGGCCTCTAGTTCGTTGTAACCCGGAATGTCAGATTCCGAGATTTTCAGGACATCATGCAGGATGAACTGAGTGTCTTTTGTTGGCGCGTTGTAGACGGGCATGTGAAGCTCCCTTAATTCATATGTCCGGGTGACTGGCTGACGAGGTTACTCGGCGGCCTTCTTTTCGGTCTTCATCGAGGCGATGACTTTCTCGCCCCAGCGCAACTGCTCTTTCAGATCATCGATGGCCTGTGTCAGCTCTTCACGGCGCGATTCCATATCGGCCAGACGTTCGCACGCGATTTCATAGGTACGCGACATCTGGGTCACCTGCTGGTCGCCCACGTGATACAGGTCCAGAAGCTGGCGAATTTCCTCAAGGCTGAAACCAAACCGCTTTCCGCGCAGGATCAGCTTCAGCCGCGCGCGGTCGCGTTTGGTGAACAGACGCTTCTGACCCTCGCGGATCGGAAACAGAAGTTCCTTCGCCTCGTAGAACCGCAAGGTGCGGGGCGTGACATCATAGGTCTCGCACATTTCACGGATGGTCATCAGATCTTCGGTCATTCGTCATACTCTCGTCACTGGCGTCGTCCGAATAGAGTTGCGCAGTTGCTGGACGCTTTACAACATGTAGGTGACGTTTACGTAATCCAGACGCTGCGTCATTTCTAAGTTGACGTAACTTCCAGTCGCGTAATGACGGGTTTTGCGAAATTTTCTTTCCCTAGGGGCAAGGGAAATTCGTCCTCAGACTGGTCCTAGGACGCGATTCCAAGGTGTATTGCTTGTTCTCACCAGAACCCTGAAGGGCCGGGGTGTTCTACTTGATGGACTTAGCCGTTTGGTCCCGAAGCTGTTTGAGGGCATCCATCGCCTCGTCAAGCTGCGCGCGCTGCTGGCGCAGCTCTTCCATCTGACGATCGGCCATTTCCACAAAAGTTGCCATCTGCGCTTCGTTGCCTTGATCTTCGTAGATCAACAGCCATTGGCGAATCTCTTCCAAAGGAAACCCGAATTTCCGGCCGCGCATGATCAGGGTCATGCGGGCGCATTCTCTGGGGCCATAGTACCGGGATCGCCCTTCACGATCGGGCTGCAAGAGCTCGATATATTCGTAGTAGCGCAGAGTGCGCGGAGTCACGTCGAACTCGGCACACATCTCTTTGAATGACAAACGGTTGTCGGACATTCGGGGTCTCCTCGGCAGCAACCTAGGACGTCATGCGAACAAGCGCAACAGGTGGGCTTGCCCTTTGATCGGATGGCGGCTCATAAAGGGGCAAGACAACAGGATATCACCATGGTCGACAAAGCAAAGCTAGCCCGCCAGTTTATCGAAGCCATTCCGCATGCGCGTGCGATGGGCCTTCATCTTAGCCAGATCGGGGAAGGTGAAGCCGAGATAACAATGCCTTACAACGAAGATCTGATCGGAGATCCGCGCACGGGCGTGATCCACGGTGGCGCGATTTCGACCATCCTGGATACCTGCTGCGGGGCCGCAGTCATGAGCCACCCGTCTTCACCGGGCGGAACAGCGACGATTGATTTGCGCATCGACTATATGCGCGCCGCCACGCCAGGGCAGAGCATCACCGCGCGGGCCAATTGCTATCACATCACCCGAAATGTGGCCTTCGTGCGGGCAACGGCGATGGATGACGATCTTGACCTGCCAGTGGCGACCGCCTCGGGGTCGTTCACGGTTGAGGGGAAGTAATATGGCCCGTTCCCGTCCCGAACCCATGCAAGTGGTCAAACAACGGCGCGACGCCGCCTTGCGCGCTTTGGTCGATGGCGTGCCCTATATCCGGTTTCTCAATATCAGCTTCGACCGGCGCGGGGATGAGCTGACCGGCGTGCTGAACTTTGACGAGAAACTGATCGGCAACCCGTTTCTTCCAGCACTTCATGGTGGCGTTACCGCGGCGTTTCTTGAGGTCACTGCCGTCATAACGCTGAGTTGGGAGCACATGTTCTCGGACATCGAAAGCGGCGAAATTGATGCCGAGGCCATTGTTACGGATGAATCGATCCGCTTTCCCAAAACCATCGACTTTACGGTCGACTACCTGCGCTCGGGCCTGCCGCGCGACGCCTATGCGCGCGCCTTTGTGAACCGGGCCGGACGGCGATATGCCTCGGTTCGGGTTGAAGCGTGGCAGGACAATCATGCCAAGCTATTTGCGCAGGCGACAGGGCATTTCCTGATGCCGCAACAGCCCCGCGACAAGGGCTGAGAATGCAGGATGCCTCGGCACCCATAACTCACAAACGGGTGCTGAAGATCGCGGTTCCCATTGTGTTGTCGAATGCGACTGTACCGATCCTTGGCGCGGTGGACACCGGCGTTGTCGGGCAGATGGGGGCGGCTGCTCCGATTGGCGCGGTGGGCATGGGCGCGGTGATCTTGTCCGCAATCTACTGGATTTTCGGCTTTCTTCGCATGGGCACAACGGGCCTTGCTGCGCAGGCACGCGGGGCCGGAGAGAGCGCCGAGATGCGCGCCTTGCTCATTCGCGGGTTGATGCTCGGGGGGGCTGCAGGCATTGTGTTTATCCTTGCCCAGGTCGCGATCTTCAGTGGCGCGTTCTGGTTATCCCCGGCCAGCCCCGAGGTTGAAACACTCGCTCGCTCGTACTTAGAGATTCGGATCTGGGGCGCACCCGCGACCATTGCCCTATATGCGATCACAGGCTGGCTAATCGCGGTCGAGCGGACACGGGGCGTGTTCCTGCTACAGATCTGGATGAACGGTCTGAACATCGTACTGGACCTGTGGTTCGTTCTGGGGTTGGGCTGGGGCGTCGAAGGCGTGGCGATTGCAACCCTGATCGCGGAGTGGACCGGTTTGGCACTGGGTCTGTGGCTGTGCCGGGACGGGTTTGCCGGGCAAATCTGGCGCGACTGGCCGCGCATTTTCGATGCCACGCGGCTGCGCCGAATGGTGCAGGTGAACGGAGATATCATGATCCGGTCGGTTCTGCTGACTGGCTCGTTCACCACCTTCCTTTTCGTCGGGTCCGATTTGGGAGACGTCAATCTGGCGGCCAATCAAGTGCTGCTTCAGTTCCTTGAAATCACCGCTTTTGCGCTAGACGGATTCGCCTTTTCCGCCGAGGCGCTGGTCGGAGGCGCGGTTGGTGCACGTGACCGATACCAAGTGCGGCGCGCCTCGCTCATGGCGTCTCAGTGGGGTGTCGGTGGCGCGGTGCTTCTCAGCGCCGTTTTCTTCTTTGTAGGTCCCTCGCTGATTGATCTGATGTCCACCTCTCCCGAAGTACGCGAGGCGGGACGCACGTTCCTGTTCTGGGCGGCTTTGGCCCCGATCATCGGTGTCGCAAGCTGGATGTTTGACGGTATCTATATCGGGGCCACATGGACCCGCGACATGCGCAATGCGATGTTGCAATCGGTGGCGATCTATGTGGTCGCTTTGTTCATTCTGGTGCCCGCGTTCGGCAACCATGGCCTGTGGGCCGCGCTGATGGTTCTGAACCTTGCGCGCGGCGTGACGATGGGCTGGCGCTATCCGAAGCTTGAAGCTCAGGTGGCTTAGAGCAGGGCGAGTAGATTTTCAGGCGGGCGGCCAATTGCTGCTTTACCGCCCGAGATGGCCAGAGGACGTTCGATCAGGATCGGGTTGTCCGCCATGGCTTGGATCAGCTCCGCATCCGGCGCGTCCTTTGACAGGCCCAGCTCCTTGAACCGTTTCTCGCCCGTGCGCATCATCTTGATGGCTGGCAGGTCCAGCAGAGATTGCGCAACGCGCAATTCGTCGACCGAGGGAGCGTTCTCAAGGTATTTCCGAACCTCGATCTCTGCACCGCGCTCCTCTAGCAAAGCCAATCCCATGCGGGATTTTGAACAACGCGGGTTGTGCCAATATTCGATCACAGCCAATCCTCTCGCTTGCTGCCCACAGCCTGAGCCACGGTGTCAAACCCATCGCGGGCCAAAAGGTCATCCAGACCCTGCGCAATATCGGCGGCCAAGGACAGGCCGCCATAGACCATCGCGGTGTAAAACTGCACTGCCGACGCGCCTGCGCAGATTTTGGCGTAGGCTTGTTCCGCTGAGCTGACACCGCCCACACCGATCAGAGGGATTTTGCCATCGGTCAGCTTACTCAATCGGGCCAGAACGCGGGTAGACTTCTCAAACAGAGGGGCACCGGACAGGCCGCCTTTTTCGTCCTTGTGCGGGCTGCGCAGCCCATCGCGCGACAGGGTCGTGTTGGTGGCGATGACCGCATCCACGCCCGTTTCCGAGGCCACTTCGGCGATGTCCTGCAATTCATCCTCGGTCAGGTCAGGCGCGATTTTCAGGAAAATGGGCAGAGGGCGCGGCAGTGCATCGCGCGTCTCGATCACACCACTCAACAAAGCGCCAAGGGCCGCCTTGCCCTGAAGATCGCGCAGTTTTTCGGTGTTTGGGGAGGAGACATTGACCGTCGCGAAATCTAGATGCGCGGCGCAATGGGCCAGCACTTTGGCAAAGTCGCCGGGCCTGTCATCGCTATCCTTGTTGGCACCGAGGTTCAGGCCGATCACCGCATCCTTAGGACGGTTGGCCAACCGTTCGGCCATCACTTCCATACCTTCATTGTTGAAGCCAAAGCGGTTGATGGCGGCTTTGTCCTCGGTCAGGCGGAACAGGCGGGGTTTCGGGTTGCCGGGTTGCGGGCGCGGGGTCACCGCTCCGACCTCGATGAACCCAAACCCTGCGCGGGAAAGAGGGGCCAGAACCTCTCCGTTCTTGTCGAACCCGGCGGCGAGGCCTACGGGGTTGGGCAGGCGCAGCCCTGCGAGTTCGGTCTGTAGACGCGATGACGTCACCGGTCCGGGCGTTGGGGCCAGGCCGGCCTGCAAGGCCTTGATCGACAGACCATGGGCCGCTTCAGGGTCCATACGGTGCAGGGCGGCGAGGCCCAGTTTCTCGGTCAGTTTCATCCGAAAGACGCGCCTCCTTGCGCGGTGCCGCAGCGGATCAGGCGGGAGGTTGCGACAGCGGCCTGACGGTGAACCACCGCAGACCGGTAAACCGGGTCTGTTACCATTTCAAGAAACGCATGGGCTGTAGGATATCGGGCGATGAACACTTCATCCCAAACCTCGTCCTGCGGTCCGATCAATGTGGTCTGAAACGCCCCACGCCACAGGATTGACGCACCGATTCTGGCGATGATTGGGGCGGTTTCAGTCCCGTAGTGGCGATAGGCTTCGGCGCCTGTCAAACCCTGATCCGCCAAGGCGTGGCCCACCGGATAGTTGGCCTTGGCGCGAAACCTGATAAAGTCTAGCATCTCGATAGGTTGATCCCGATCCAATGCCTTGAAGGCTTCGAACTGTTCACGATCGGGATCAATATAGGCGGTCATACCATCTCGCTCGGGAATTGGTGAGTTTGGCCATCGAAGGGCAGGGGGCGGGACCAAACCACATCGCTGAGCCGGATTTGGCGGTAGAGATGTGGAAACAAGGCCCCACCGCGCGAAACTTCCCATTTCAAGTCGTCGCCCATGGCGTCAACGTCGCAGCCAAGCAGTGTCAGACCTTCAACCCCAGCAAAGTGTTTGGCCGCGGTTTCCGCCGCCTGTTCGGCTGTCGAAAAATGGACGAACCCGTCAGCGATATCAATTGGCGCGCCATCAGTTGCGCCATTTGCCTGCAACGCGGCCCATTCCTCGGCCCGGAATATCTTGTAGATCAGCATGAGGGTCTGATGCCCCGCATAGCCCGTGGAATCAAGCCGGATTTCCCCCTTTGACTCTTCCGCCGCATCAGCGCACGATCCCGAAAAACAATGACAGGGAGTTTCAACATGGTAAGCCGCCTTTTGACGTCGGTCGCGATCCTCGGCCTGAGTGCAGGCATCGCTGCTGCCGACTACAAGCTGACCATTCTGCACACCAACGACATTCACAGCCGGATCGAGTCGATCAACAAATACGATTCCACTTGCGATGCTGAAGATGAAGCCGAAGGGAAGTGTTTTGGCGGTGTGGCGCGTCTGAAAACAGCCGTTGACGCCAAGCGCGCCGAACTGGCGGATGAGAATGTACTTTTGCTGGATGCGGGCGATCCGTTTCAGGGCTCGTTGTTCTATACGACCTACAAAGGTGCCGCCGAGGCCGAGTTCATGGAAGCGATCGGTTATGACGTGATGGCCGTCGGCAACCACGAATTCGATGACGGCCCCGAAGGTCTCGCGGCCTTTATCGATGCGGTCAGCTTTCCCGTGATCTCGGGCAATCTGGACCTGTCGTCTTCGGCTGAGCTGAAGGACAAGGTGCAAAACCACGTAGTGCTTGCGGTGGGTGGCCAGAAGATCGGCATCATCTCGGCCCTCGCCACGGATACGGTGGACACGTCCAGCCCGGGTAAGGACGTCGTTTTTCAGGACGAGGTCGAAAGCCTGAAGGCCGATGTGGCCGCTTTGGAAGCCGAAGGTGTGGACATCATCATCGCGCTGAACCACGTCGGTCTGGCTCAGGATATTAAGATCGCCGAACAGGTGCCCGGCCTTGATCTGGTTGTCGGTGGACACTCGCACACTCTGCTGTCCAACACGGATGAGGACGCGGCTGGCGCTTACCCGGTGATGGTGGGCGATGTTCCGGTGGTTCAGGCCTACGCCTATTCGAAATACCTCGGCGAGATCACCCTGACCTTTGATGATGACGGCAATCTGATTTCGGCAGAAGGTGAGCCGATTCTGTTGGATGCCTCCGTCACACCGGACGAGGGCATCGCGGCCCGTGTCGCAGAAATGGGCGCCCCGATTGAAGAGATGAAGGGCCGCGTTGTCGCCAGTTCAGCTGCTACAATTGAAGGCTCGCGTGATGTCTGCCGTGTGCAGGAGTGCGAGATGGGCAATCTGGTTGCAGATGCCATGCTGGCCCGCGTTGCGGATCAGGGCGCTCAGATCGCGATTGCGAATGCGGGTGGTCTGCGTGCCTCGATCGACGAAGGCGAGGTCACCATGGGCGAAGTGCTGACGGTCCTGCCGTTCCAGAACACCCTGTCGACCTTTGAGATCACCGGGCAGGGCGTGATCGACGCGCTGGAAAATGGCGTGAGCCAGGTTGAAGAGGTCAAAGGCCGGTTCCCGCAGGTGGCAGGCCTGACCTTTACATGGGACCCCTCAGCCGCCCCGAATGAAGGGCGCATCACCGAGGTGATGGTCGCCGATGGTGACGGTTTTGTTCCGATTGATCCCTCGGCCATGTATCTGGTGGTGACCAATAACTACGTGCGCAATGGCGGTGACGGCTACAGCGTCTTCGAAGGCGACGACAAGAATGCCTATGATTTCGGCCCGGATCTGGCGGATGTGACGGCGGAATACCTGGCCGAAAACGCGCCGTACCAGCCTTATCTGGATGGTCGCATCAAGCAGAAGTAAGACCTGAAAAGCCGTGCCCGTTTGGGTGCGGCTTTTTCTTTTGGCTGAAATCGCATCCCGCGATGATCCGGGATTGGACAACGGACTGATGTGCGGACGGTTTGCAATCACTTTGCCCAATGACGCGATGGCGCAGCTGTTTGCCGCGCGCCCTGCCAATGCCTTGCCCGACGTGCCCAACTATAACGTTTGCCCGACCAATCAGGTGCACGTCGTTCGTGCAGGAGATGCTGGCCGTCGCTTGGATGCGCTGCGCTGGGGCTTTCTGCCCCATTGGTACAAGGCCGAAAATGCAGGCCCCTTGTTGATCAACGCACGAGCCGAGACACTGGCTGAAAAACCCGCTTTTCGCGACGCCTGCCGATCGCGGCGCTGCCTGATCGTGGCAACAGGGTTCTATGAATGGACCAAGACCCAGCAGGGCACGCGCCTGCCGTGGTACATCCACCGCAAGGACGGTGCGCCCATCGCCTTTGCGGGAGTTTGGCAGGATTGGGGGCCGGAAGAGGCACGGCAATCCACCTGTGCCATCGTGACGACCCAGGCGAACCAGAACCTGTCGACCATTCACCATCGGATGCCATTAATCTTAGAATCCGACGATTGGCCGCTTTGGTTGGGAGAAGCAGGCAAAGGTGCCGCGCGTTTGATGCAACCCGGCGCTGAAGATGTGCTGGAGTTTCATCGTGTCGACCCCGCCGTTAACTCCAATCGGGCGTCTGGCCCGGACCTGATTGAAGTCATCGAGGACTAGCTGCAGATGCGTTCCATTTACTTGCGACTAAGAGATGTGCGCTTGGTATGGCACTGAAATTCACAGAATTACCGCAGCTCTACGCGCACGGGTTCGATACAGTTATCGACGTCCGCAGCCCGGCAGAGTTCGCCGAAGACCACCTGCCGGGGGCGATCAATCTGCCGGTTCTGGACAATGAAGAGCGCGCGCGGGTCGGCACGATTTACAAACAGAAAAGCCCTTTTCTGGCGCGAAAGCTAGGGGCGGCGCTGGTGTTTCGCAATGCAGCGAACCATATCGAACATCGCCTCAGCCATCATGAGGGGAACTGGCGGCCCTTGGTTTATTGCTGGCGCGGCGGGCAACGCTCGGGCTCGTTTACATGGACGTTGCAGCAGATTGGCTGGCAGGCGGATGTCGTCGATGGAGGTTATCGGACCTATCGCCGGCTAGTGAAGGCCTACCTGTACGACCAGCCGCTGCCCTTCCAACTGATCGCGCTGGATGGCTACACTGGCACCGCCAAGACTGAGTTGTTGCACCATCTGGATCAACGCGGCGTGCAAGTGGTTGATTTGGAGAGGCTAGCCAACCATCGCGGCTCGCTGCTTGGCGAAAGGCCAGGTGGGCAGCCCAGTCAGAAAGCCTTCGAATCTGCTCTGTCTGCCACCTTTTGCGCCCTAGACCCATCTCGCCCTGTGGTGGTCGAGGCGGAGTCGTCGAAAATAGGCGATCGTATCCTGCCGCCCAGCGTCTGGACAGCGATGTGCGCCGCGCCTCGTATTCATATCGACGCGCCTTTGTCCGCCCGGTCGGCTTACCTGACCCAGGCCTATGACGATATCCTGTCGGATACCGAGCGTCTTCGGGATCGTTTGTCTCCACTGCGATCTCATCGCGGGCATGAGGTCGTGGACGGGTGGTTGAGCCTCATCTCGTCGGGCGACAAACAGGCTTTGACGCGTGCGTTGATGGAGCAGCACTATGATCCGGCCTACGCCAAATCCCAGCGTCAACACCCGGCCAAGACTTTGGTGCGGATCAATATCGCACAGTTGGATGACAATGGCTTGAGGGGTGCGGCGGATCGCATCAAAAATACGCTGGATCAGCTTTGAAGCTTTAACCCCGGAGTGCCGGTCAAATGCCCGATCCGCGCGGCCGGGTAACCCGTCGCTCGCAGATCCTCTAGCAATTTGTCGGCGATCTCGGGTGCTACCGCAGCCAGCAGTCCGCCCGCTGTTTGTGGGTCGAACAACAGCGCCGCTTTGCCGTCCATGGGCAGCTCGGGCGCGATAGAACGGTTATCTGCAAAAAGGGTCGATTGGATGCCGGCGTCGCTCAGCTCGATGGCTCCGGGCATCACGGGGACGGCCTCAAGATCAAGCACCGCTCCGCAATCTGAAGCCTCGCACAACCCGTTCAAGTGCCCGGCCAAGCCGAACCCTGTGACGTCGGTCATCGCGTGGGCCTCTGCCAGAATGCGCGACGCTGCGCCTTGCGGTTGGGTCATCATCTCATAGGCTTGCGCGACCGTTGCGCCCTCGGCCCGTCCGGCCATTTCTGCAGCCATCATAACGCCACTGCCGATGGGTTTGGTCAGGATAAGCACATCGCCGGGCCTGCCGCCCGCCAGAGTGATTGGGTCTTTCGCGCATAGTCCGGTCACCGTGAAGCCAATCGTCATCTCATCGCCCATTGAGCTGTGGCCGCCGACGATCTCGGCTCCGGCGTCTCGCATGACGTCGCTGGCGGTTTGCATGATCTCGGAAAGCGTCCGTTCTTGCAGGTCAGAGGACATGCGCGGCAGGATGAGAGTGGCCGTTGCAGCCTGCGGCGCGGCCCCCATCACCCAAATGTCCCCCAACGCATGAACCGCAGCGATACGGGTCATCAGGACAGGGTCATCGGTGACACTGCGCAGATGGTCTGTGGTCAATACCTGCCGCGCATTCCCGGTTGTCAGCAGCGCCGCGTCGTCTCCGGGCAGCGCAGTCACGTCTTGACGCGATGGCTCAGGCAGCGCGGACAGCGCGCCGCGCAGCGCGCCGCGACCGAGTTTCGCCCCGCAGCCGCCGCACATGGGTTTCTCACCAAGCGCTTCGGTCATACCGGCGGCGTGGGCACGCGGGAGGGCCGGGGTTGCCATGGCCGGGAGATTGCGGAACTTGTTCATGAAGTTTTGGTCGATATGGTCCTTCCAACGCCACATTAGAGCGCCGCTGAAGGACGTGCCAAGGCGTTCGGCCAACGCGGACTTGCCGCCTAATGAGATAAGCTTCAGGTAATCCTTCTGCGGGGCATAGCGCTGCATGGTCCCGGTCCCCAGCGCAGCGCGCAGATTGTTGAAAAGCACTGGCGCCTCGCGCACCGCGTAGACGCCCGCCTTAGGGCGCGGATTCTCGGTCAGGTGGGCGCAGTCTCCGGCGGCAAAGATGGCGGGGTCGCTGGATTGCAGCTGGCCGTTAACGCGGATGAAACCCTCGTGCAGGTCCAGCCCGGTGTGCTGGATCCAGCCATAGGGTCTCGCCCCTGCAGCGCCGGTCACAAACTCGGCAGGGATCTGGCGGCCATCGACTAGTGCAACATGATCTGCAGCGATCTCTTTGATCGAAACTCCTTCGAGCACGTCGATGCCAAGACCGGCCATAGCCTTGCGGATCGTCGCCGCGGCCTTGGGGCTGGTTGCTGTCAGGGCCGAGGAATCGTCGATCAGCGTGATCCGCGCGGGTCTGCCTTTGGTTTTCAGCGCATGGGCCATGGCCATCGCCAGCTCGACCCCAGCGACGCCTCCGCCTATCACGGCCACCGAGGCTGGGCCGGTGCTGTCCAGATATGCAGACCAACGCGCGGCAAAGACGCCCAAGGGTTTGGCCGGAACGGCATGGTCTGCAAAACCTGGCAGGGCGGGCATGTCCGAGGTGATCCCGACGTTGACCGAGGCGACATCGAATGCCACCGGAGGCCGTCCCGGCACATGCACATGGCGCTGGTCGGTGTCGATCTCATCAACCGCGCCCAGAATGACCCGCGCGCCCGCGAAACGGGCCAGACGGACCAAATCAATGTCCAGATCAGAGCGGGAGTAGTGACCGGCGACAAAGCCGGGCAGCATCCCAGAATAGGGCGCAGTCGGGCCGGGGTTGATCACCGTTACGCGCGCGCCGGGCAGAGGGTTCATGCCCCATTTGCGCAGCAACAAAGCGTGGGTGTGACCTCCGCCAATCAAAACCAGATCACGGGTCAGGGGCAGCGGAGGGTTATGCATCAGGCTCAGTTCGTGCTGTGATCAGGGACGTCTTCAACCTGCTCGACCGCGTGAGTGGCCCAAAGCTCATCCTCACCTGCATCCGGCAGATCCTGCGGCTTTTCATGACGATGAATGTGCCATTTGGCAATGAACAGGGCCGTGATCGGGGCCGTCAGGAACAAAAACAGCGTGATCAGCAGCTCATGCATCGATAGCTTGCCCTCAAGCAACACGGAATGTGCAATCGAGGCCAGCAGCACGCCGCCTACACCCAGCGTTGTCGCTTTGGTCGGCGCGTGCAGGCGCGACATCGGGTCTTTCAGTTTGATCATCCCAAACGATCCAACGAAGCCGAAGATACCCGACATGATCAGGAAGGCGGCAATCAGCAATTCGACGAGAAATGTCATGTCGCCCTCACTCGATAATGTTGCCGCGCAGCATGAAGCGCGCATAGGCCACTGTTGAAACAAAACCCAGCATGGCGATGATCATGGCAGCCTCGAAGAAGATCTCGGTGCCTTGATCCAGCCCGTACAGGATCATCAGCGCGATGGTGTTGATCACCATCGTGTCCAGCGCCAGAACGCGGGTGCCGACACCATCGGCGGTGATGATCCGCCACAGGCACATCATGATTGCGGCTCCGAAGCAGGCGAAGGCGAAGTAGATCGCATAATCAATCATTCGAAAATCTCCTTCAGGCGGCGTTCGTAGCGCTGTTTGATCTGATCGCGCACGGCCTCGGGGTCAGGTGCATCGAGGCAATGGACCAGAAGGTTGTGCCCTTGCGCCGACAGATCACAGCTGACCGTTCCGGGCGTCATGGTGATTGTCCCGGCCAGTACGGTGATTGCCTCGGGTGTGCGCAGTTCAAGCGGGACGCAGATCCAGTTTGGTTGGCGAGCGTCGTCGCGTTTGAACAGGATGATCCGGGCGACGGTGATATTTGCGATAACGATGTCCCAGAGCACCACCAGGATGTATTCCGCTACCATGGGCCAGTTGCGCAGTTTGGGGCGATCTGGCCAATAGGGTTGGGTGATGAAGGGAATGATGATCCCGAGAATCAAACCAAAAACGAGCGAGTTTAACGACCCGTTATTGGCAAGGAGAACCCAGACCAGAGTCAGCAGAAAGCTCAGGTGAGGGTGTGGGAATATGCGGTGTAGCAGCTTGATCATTCTGCCTCTCCCAATACGGCCGAGATGTAGTCTTCGGGTGTGAACAGTTGCTCGGCGGTTTTGCTGGTGTATTCGAGCGCGGGGCCTGCAAACAAGGTCAGCAGGATCAGACCGCCGACCAGACCGAAGACCGCTGTAAATGCCAGTCCTGGGTGCGGTTCAGGAGCGGGTTGAGGCTCGGCGTCTTCCTCTTCGGGCTTAGGGTTATGGTCCGCGTCGTGGCTTTTCCAAAAGATCAACGTGCCGGCCCGTGCCAGACCAACGATAGTGACAAAGGATCCGATCAGGATGACCGCCCAGACCGAGGTCGCGTCAGGTGCATCCCGGGCCGCATCCAGAACCAGCAGCTTGCCGATAAAGCCGGACAGCGGAGGCATCCCGGCCATGGCAATCGCACCGACGAAGAACAGCGCTGAGATCAATCCAGTCTGCGCCATTGGCTTCGTGGGCGCGATGGCGCCTCCTCGGCGTTCCATCACCAGATCGGCGACAAGGAACAACAGGGCCGTCGCAAGCGTCGAGTGGAACACGTAGTACAGCGCGGCTGCACTGGCATCCGGCGTGAACAGCGAAATGGCAATCAGCAGCGTACCCATCGAGGCGATAGCACAAAAGGCGACCATTCGCGCGATATGTTGCGAGCCGAGGATGCCGATGGCCCCGACGGCAAGGGTAACCAGCGCAGCAGGTTGCAGCCAATTGCCGACCAGACCTTGCGTCGCTTCAACTTCGGGTCCGAAGGCCAGAGTGTACATCCGGATGATCGAATACGCCCCAACCTTGGTCATGATCGCGAACAAGGCCGCCACGGGTAGGGGAGCGTTGGCGTAGCTGGCCGGTAGCCAGAAATGCAACGGCAGAACGGCGGCCTTGATACAGAACACCAACAACAGCAACACGGCGCCAACCCGCAGCAGCGCGGTATCCTCAGGCGGTATCTCGGCAACGCGCAGAGCGATATCGGCCATGTTGAGAGTGCCAGTCACACCATAGAGTGTACCCAGGGCAAACAGAAACAGGGTCGACCCCAGAAGGTTATAGGCCACGTATTGCACGCCGGCCTTCAGCCTGACCGCACCGCCACCATGGGTCATCAGACCGTAGGAAGCGATCAGCAGGACCTCGAAGAACACGAACAGGTTGAAGGCGTCTCCGGTCAGGAAGGCCCCGCACACGCCCATAAGCTGGAAATGGAACAGGGCGTGGAAATGCTTGCCTCGTTCGTCCCAGCCCGAGCCGATGGCGTAGAGCACAATGGGCAGGGCCAGCAGGGCAGTTAGCAGAACCATCATAGCTGACAGCCGGTCCAGCACCATGACAATCCCGAAGGGGGCGGGCCAGTTGCCCAGTTCATAGACCTGAATGTCGCCTCCCGCCGCCTGCGCGGTGATGGTCAGGGCAATGCCCAGCAGGGCAACAACCCCCGCGACCGAGAAAATGCGCTGCAGGTCGAGGTGATAGCGCAGGACCATGATGATGAATGGGGCCAGGATCGCAGGAAGAACGATCGGCGCAACGATCCAATGGTTCATGCGTCTTCTCCCGGCGCGTCCACGCTGTCATGCGGGCTCATATCGATATGGTCGTCCTTCGAGGACAGATAGGCCGAGAGCGAGATCATCACGATCACCGCCGTCATCCCAAACGAGATCACGATGGCCGTCAGCACCAGCGCCTGCGGCAGCGGATCGGTATAAGGGACGTCTTCGTATTTGTTCAGAACGGCAGGCGAATTCAGCGCCAGACGTCCGGTTGCGAACAGGAATACGTTCACCGCATAGGTGATCAGCGACAGGCCAAGAATGACCGGGAATGTTCGGCGACGCAGGATCAGGAAAATCCCGGCGGCGGTCAGAATACCTACGGCAGAGGCAACGAGCGCTTCCATCAGGCCTGCTCCTTCTCTTGTTCTTCTTCCGGCGGAGCGTCCCGCAGCGGGTTGATATCCATCGGGAACTCCTGTGCCATGCCCGGCTGCCATGCAAAGCGGGACAGGCTATCCAGCGCCAGCATCACCGCGCCCAGAACCGCGAGGAAGACACCGGTGTCGAACAACATTGCGGTGGCCCATTCGAACTCTTCCAGCGGTGGCCAGTTGATGTAGCCGAAGTCGCTGGTGAGGAAGGGGCGTTCATTGAACCAGGCGCCGAGACCGGTAGCGGCGGCGATCAGCACACCCCAGCCGATGGTGCCGTGATAGTAGAACCTTTGCCGTTCGATCGCCCAGGTGTAGCCGCTGGCCATGTACTGCATCAGATAGGCGATGGCGACGATCAGGCCGGCGATAAAGCCGCCTCCGGGCTGGTTGTGGCCACGGAAGAAGATGTAGGCACCCACCATCAGGGCAATTGGCATCATCACGCGGGTCACGACCACCATCATCAACGGATGGGAGTCGCCCGATTGCGGCCAATGCGGCTTGCGATTCAGCAGGTAGCCCCGGACATTGCTGCTCAGGACCGCTTCGGTCAGGGCAAAGATGATCAGCGCCGCGATGCCCAGAACGATGATCTCGCCAAAGGTATCAAAGCCCCTGAAATCCACGAGGATGACGTTCACCACGTTGGTGCCGCCGCCGCCCTTGTACGAGTTGGCGAGGTGGAACTCGGAAATGGTCGGAAAGGCGAAATCGCGCAGCATAATCGCATAGACCAGCGCCCCGGTTCCAAGCCCGGCCACGACCGAGATCGCGGCATCCCGCCAACGCCGCGCGGCGGTACTGTCCCATGGGGTCTCGGTCGGCAGGAAATTCAGCGACAGCAGCAACAGGATCATCGTCACCACCTCGACTGAGATCTGCGTCAGTGCCAGATCCGGAGCCGAGAGGTAGTTGAACGCAACCGAAACGATCAGCCCGACAACACCAATCAGAACCAGCGACAACAGGCGGTTACGGTGGAACCACATGATGCCCAGCGTTGCGCCCACCAGACAGATCCAGCCAACGATCGGTATGATCTGCGCAGGCAGCGGCACGCGGGTTTCAACTCCGATCGTCCCGGTGGAATAGGCGTAGTAGCCAAGGCCGACGGTAAAGGCGACAAAGATGATCGCATACCGGCTGAGGACACCATTGTGCAGCTCATCTGTGATCCATTGGCTGAGCCGCGTAAACGCATTGATAATGGCCTCAAAGATCACTTTGGCCTCAGGCCGGGGCAGGGTGTTCCAAAGCTGCTGCGCGCGTTTGTGTTGCGACATCAGGAACAGACCGCCCAACGTCGCGACAACGGACATATACAGCGCAGGGGTAAAGCCGTGCCACAGTTTCAGCGAATAATAGGGCAGCTTCTCGCCACCGATCACGGCGCTGGATACGACGGCCACCAGCGGGCCGACGATGGCCGCTGAATAAAGGCCGATCAGCACGACCAGAACGACCATGAAGGCGGGTGCCAGCCAAAGCCCGACCGGAGGGTCATGCGGATGGGCCGGGTAATCCTCGCGCTTTGGTCCAAGGAAGACATGGCTGACAAAGCGGAAGGAGTAGGCCGCCGAGAACAGCGCTGCCAGCAGGGCCAGACCCGGCACCAGATAGTGAGAGTTCAGCCATGTGGTGTGGACGGTCTCCTCCAGCATCATCTCTTTTGACAAAAAACCGTTCAGCGGAGGCAGACCAGCCATGGACAAAGCTGCGATGGTGCCGATGGTGAAGGTGATCGGCATCAGACGACGCAAGCCGCCCAGCCGTTTGACATCGCGCGTTCCGGTTTCGTGATCCACGATCCCGGCGGTCATGAACAGCGCGGCTTTGAACGTCGCGTGGTTGATGATGTGGAACACCGCGGCCACGGCTGCAAACTTGGTGCCAAAGCCCAGCAGCATGGTGATCAGGCCCAGATGTGACACGGTTGAGAACGCCAGCAGCGCCTTCAGATCGTCCTTGAACAGCGCGATCACCGCGCCCAGCAGCATGGTCACCAAACCGGTTGTTGCGACGATATAGAACCACGCCTCCGTCCCCGCCAGAACCGGCCACATCCGCGCCATCAAGAACAACCCGGCCTTCACCATGGTGGCCGAGTGCAGATAGGCGGAAACCGGCGTCGGGGCAGCCATCGCGTGAGGCAGCCAGAAATGGAATGGGAACTGTGCTGATTTGGTAAAACAGCCCAACAGGATCAGGATCAGCGCGGGCAGATAGTAGGGCGAGGCCTGGATCAGCTCTTTGTTCTGCAAAATCACGCTGAGGTCATAGGACCCGACGATATTCCCCAAAATCAGCATCCCGGCAATCATCGCCAAGCCACCGCCTCCGGTAACGGCCAGTGCCATGCGGGCGCCTTGTCGGCCTTCGGGTAGGTGTTTCCAATAGCCGATCAGCAGGAATGAACTGAGTGAGGTCAGCTCCCAGAAAATGAGCAAAAGCAGGATGTTATCGGACAGAACAATCCCAACCATAGCGCCCTGGAACAGCAGCAGATAAGTGTAGAACTGCCCCATCGGGTCTTCGCGCGACAGGTAGAACCGCGCATACAGGATGATCAGCAGGCCGATGCCGAGGATCAGCAGGGCAAACAGAAAACCAAGCCCGTCCAGCATGAAATTCGCGTTCAGCCCCAGCCCCGGTATCCAGTCAAACCGCGCTGTCACGACATCGCCGCGCATCACGCTGGGGATATGGATCAGCAACCCCATCAAGGCGAGGAAAGTGGTCAACCCTGCGGCCGAGGCGGCTGCATTTCGTCCCGCCCGTATCAGGAGGGCTGGGAAAACAGCTCCGAGGAAGGGAAGGGCCGCGATGAGGAATAGGGACAAGTGCGATACTCCGGTCTGGGCGGTCAATATGACAGATTTTGTAGGATAATTTAATGATTGTCCAAAAATTGCAAGGTTTTGACAGATGTTAAAAGGTGTATATCGAACCTATCTTTCTGCGTGATAATGACGCGAACTTGATCCTGCTGCCGGAATTCCCCGGGGCGCGATTGCAACCCTTGTGATAGAACCAAGCCATGAGTGCAGGAGAACGCCATATGGCAGACGGGAAAAGCCGAACGCGACGGTGGGTTTTGATGGGCGGGGCAGGCGCAATTGCCGCAGGATTTGCCATTCGTGAGTACAGCCTGATCCCGCAGGATTACTCGGGTGGCCAGCTGGAGGTAACGCAGGCGCATAAGAAGGCCGTCGCTGGGGACGTGTTGCTGGTGGATATCCGCACACCTCGGGAATGGAGGGCCACAGGCGTCGGACAGGGGGCGCAGCCTCTGGACATGCGGCGCGAGGATTTTATTCCGGCCCTTGTGCAAATGGCTGGCGGTGACAAGTCCGCCCCTGTGGCTCTGATCTGCGCGCGTGGGGTCCGTTCGGCACGGTTGAGCAATCAACTGACCGCAGCCGGGTTTACCAATATCATTGACGTGCCTGAGGGTATGTTGGGCTCGGCCGCCGGACCAGGATGGGTGCGGGCCGGTCTGCCGGTTGAGACCTTTGTCGAGGGAGCGTGATGAAATACAAATACTGGCTATCTTTCTGTCTGGCCGCAGCGGCGCAACCAACCTTGGCCGATTGTGGCCCGGATGAAGGTACCTGCGAGATCGCCTCGGGTGCGTATCACATCGAGCTGCCCGAAGCCGAAAACCCGCCACTGGTCGTGTTTCTGCATGGCTACGGAGGCAGCGGCTCAGGAACGATGAACAATCGCAGCATGGTCGAGCCTCTGCTGGCGCGCGGCTATGCGGTGATGGCGCCGGAGGGGTTGGAGCGGCCGGACCGAGGCGGCATTCAAAGCTGGAACTTCTATCCCGGCTTTGGCGAGCGTGACGAAACGGCCTTTCTCAGCGAAGCGGTGGATGACGCCGCTGAGCGGTTTGGCATTGACGGTGAACGCGTTGTTCTAGGAGGGTTTTCCGCCGGCGGCTTCATGGTGAATTACCTCGCCTGCGACGCGCCCGAGACCTTCTCGGCCTATGTCCCCGTCTCGGGTGGCTTCTGGCGTCCGCATCCCGAATCCTGCGCCGGACCGATCCGCATGTTTCACACCCATGGCTGGATCGACAATGTCGTTCCGCTCGAGGGGCGTTTGCTGGGCGGTGGCCGTTTCCATCAAGGCGATATCTTTGCCGGTCTTGAGATCTGGCGCGAGGCTAATGGCTGTGTTGATACCAAGCCCAGCGGGTTCTCGACCACGGGCCAGTTCATGCGGCGCAACTGGATGGGATGTGCCGAGGGCAGCGCGCTGGAATTCGCGCTGTTCCCCGGCGGTCATACGGTGCCCACCGGGTGGGCGGATATGATCCTGGATTGGTACGAAGGATTGCCCGGCGGTTGATTATTCCGCCGGGGTCATGCTGCCCTTGCCCTCGATCAGGCGCTTCAACTCATTCCGATGACGACGGGCCGAACGGGTGATGGCGGGCTCAGCAAAATCCTCACGCATGCCGACCATACGGCGGGCGGTACCAGCCGACACACCGCTGAGCGCCGACAGCGGGATCGCCAACGCAAGGCTGATCGCAATTGGGGCCAGCCAGACCGAGACCAGCCCGGCCAGAATACCAACGCTAAGTGCTATGCCACTGACGGTTTCCAGCGCGTGGCACAGGACCAGCGTACGCAAGGAATAGCTACCTCCGTCACGCGCCTGCGGAGACCAGCCTTTCTGGATGCCCAATGCGGTGCGGAACACGGCGATCATCTGCTGCACCATCAGAATTGGTGCGTAGAGGATCGACAGGATGACCTCGAAAAGGAACGAGGTGAAGAACCGCCGCCAGCCGCCGAAATCGGAATAGCGCACACCGCTGAGGGGTAGGGCGGCAACGCCCAGAACCTTGGGGGCCAGCAGCATCGCATACATGACGAGAATGATCAGCACATGGCGCGTCTCAGACATCTCCGGCCATTGTGGGAACAGGGGGTTGTCGGGGCTGAAATAATGCAGGACCGAGGCGTCCTCACCCTGACCAATCAACGCCCACATCAGCAACAGCGCAAACCACAGAGGCGACATCAAATAGCCGACCGCCCCGTGGAACATGTGAAACCGCGAGACGGACCGAAACCCGCGCGAGCCCAGCAGTTTCAGATGTTGCAGGTTCCCCTGACACCAGCGGCGGTCCCGCATGGCGTGGTCGATAAGGGTGGGGGGCGTTTCCTCGTATGAACCCCGAATGCGCGGCAGAAACCGCACGGCCCACCCGGCACGGCGCAGCAGACCGGCCTCGACAAAGTCGTGGCTCATGATCAGCTTTTCCTGCCCGTTGAAGGCGCGAAGCTTGGGCAGCCCGGCACAGGTAGCAAAAGCCTTGGTGCGGATTATGGCGTTGTGGCCCCAATAGTTGCCCTCTTGCCCACACCAGCGGGCCAGACCTTCGGCAAAGGCGATGCCGTAGACGCCATTGGCGAATTGCTGCATCCGGGCAAAGACGGACTGTGCGCCAATGAGTTGCGGGTAGCTTTGAATCAAGCCTGCGCTGGGATCACGCGCCAAAGAATCAGTCAGCCGAGCAATCGCGCGGCCCGTCATCAGGCTGTCGGCATCCAGCACCAGCATAGCGTCCCAATCCGCACCCCAGCGGCTGACCCAATCGGCGATATTGCCAACTTTCCGGTCAGTATTCTGTTCGCGACGGCGGTAGTAGAGCTTCAGGTCGGGGGCCAGCGTGGTGCGCAAAGCCTCAATACTGGCTTGTTCTTGCGCGGCAATGTCCGGGTCGCGGGTGTCCGAGAGGATGAACATCGCGTATTCATGCTGCCCGCCCCGGGCGCGCAGTTCTTCCAGCATGGTGCGGGCATTGCCCAGCACGAACCACGGCACCTCATTGTAGGTCGGCATCAGCAGGGCAACGCGCAGTGGTTGCGCGCGGTCTTGTCGGATCGGGCGCTCCTGCCGGGACAGCGAGATCATGCCCAGCAGCACGGTGCAGACCGTGAACGAGATCCAGAAGAAGTTGAACGAGATCAACGTTAGAAGGATGGCTTCGACAAGGTTGATACCTTCGGATCCGAACCAGTCGCTCATGACCCATAGCAATCCCAGCGTTGCCGCCATTGCGGGCGAAAACGCTAGCGCGCGCCAGAACCCGGCTGAGGGGCGGGTACCCGCTGGGACCTGTGCATCACGGAAACCGCTGCGGAAATCCTGCGCGGGCATCGCCAGCGGTGCCTCGGGTGGCATGATATGCAGGTCGCGGCTCATGCGGTCCAACGGTAAAGCCAGACTTCGGAGGCGGGTTGCTTGCCGACCAGCAATTGCGCGCGCAGCTCGACATGGTCGCGGTCACCCGGCTGGAACGAGAACGCCAGACGCACACCGCCGGTATCGGGGTTGCGCTGCAACACACCGTCCGAGGTTTCCGCATGAGGCGAATTCGCGAAAATGCTGACTGCCTCCAGATCGTCGAACAGAGGGCTGGGCTCAAAGTCGATCACGGCCAGACGGCCTTCGCCAAAGGTGTTCTCACCCATCGCCGTGTTGATGACCCGTGGCATCGGCGTGCGCTGAGGTTCCTCGCCCCAGACAAGGCGATAGCTCAGGTCAACCTGGCTACCGGCGGCATAGGGCTCGGCGGGGCGCCAGTAGGCGACGATATTGTCGTAGATCTCCTGATCGGCGGGTATCTCGACCAGCGTCACCGTGCCCTTGCCCCAATCGGAGCCGGGCTCGACCCACAGGCTGGGACGCTTATGATAGTTCGCCTCAAGATCCGCGTAGTCCGAGAATTCGCGCTTGCGCTGCATCAGGCCAAAACCCTGAGGGTTCATGTCCACGAAAGACGAGATTTGCAAACGGGTTGGGTTCGCCAGCGGACGCCAGATCACCTCACCTGCGCCGTTGCGGATCAGCAGCCCGTCGCTGTCATGCACAGCGGGGCGGAAATCGTCGAACCGGCTGTGATTGGTCTGATCGAACAGGAACATCGAGGTGCCGGGCGCGATACCCACATGCGGCAGTTCTTCGCGGGGGAAGAGGGTGGCCTCAATATCCATGATGCAATCGGCGCCAGCGGTGACGTTAAAGCGGTATGCACCGGTCACGCTAGGGCTGTCCATCAGGGCGTGAACAACCATATTGCGCTGACCGGGTTCGGGACGTTCCAGCCAGAAGCGGATGAATTCGGGGAATTCCTCGCCATCCGGGTCGCCGGTTTTCAGGGCTAGGCCGCGGGCAGACAGGCCGTAGACTTCGTGCAGACCAATGGCGCGGAAATAGCTGGCCCCCTGCCAAACGCAGAATTCATCGGTCTTGCCGGTGCGGTGCATTTCCGTGCGCAGGCGCAGGCCCGAGAACCCAAGCGTTTCGTCGATTGGAAGGGTCGGGACCTCTTCGGCCTTGTCGAACATCTCAAGGTCGAAAGCGACCGGCTTGGCCATCCCGTTCTCGACAGTCGAGACCTTGACTGTGCGCGGGAAATACAGGCCGGGGGTGAAGAAATCGACGTTGAAGGGGGTCTCGGTCTCGTACCAAAGGGCGCGGTCCAGCCGGAACCGGATCGAGCGGTATTGCGTGTAGGTTAGGTCTTGCCATTCCTGCGGCACCATCTCGCGCTCGGCAAAGGGGCGGCTGGCCAGTTCTCGGGCCAGTTCGACCACGTCGTTGCGGTCGAACGGAACCTCTGACCCCGAGGCAAAGGTGGCCGGCGCCAGAAACAGCGCAGAGGTTGAGGCCAGAAATGCGCGGCGAGTCAGATTCATTTCTTTGATTTCCATGGCTGAGATTTGAACCAGGCGGCCAGATAGGCCACCCCGATGATCATGGCAAAGCCAATCATGTTGGCGACAAAGACACTGGCAACATCCCGCTCGGTCTGATCCAGCGCGACCCCGATCAGGCGCGCTGCGGCCATCGAGAAGACAAAGACCGCCAGCGATTGCTGCCCGACTTTGGTGATCAGTTTCAGAACCACCTGCCAGATGCGCGCGCCCAGAGAGTGCCCGGTGGCGATCAGACGGTGACCATGCTCACCTGCAACGACCCAGCCCAGATAGGCCAGCGACAGGAAGTGGATGTAGCGGAACAGGCCGAACTCGGTCTTGCCGCGCAGTTCTTTGGTCACAGGCCAAAGTTCGCGGATTTGTTCGGCCAGGCCGGGGGCCGCGGATTTAACCCACAGGAAAACCTTCCACGACCCAAAGGGCGCGGACAGAACCAGAAAGGCAATGGCCGCCCAGATCAGCGTTTTTGATACCGGAGGAGCTGGAATCCAGCCGCGCATAAAGGCGAACCCGGTGAAAAACAGCAGCTGCCAACCGAATGGGTTGAAGAACCATTGGCGGTCCGACCACGGCTCAGCCGGAAGGGCCAGCACTCCGGTCTGAGCGACAAGCCAGATCGCGACCGACACAGCCGCCATCAGCCAAAAGCTGACCCGGTAAAGGGCCATGTAGAGCGGCATCATCGCCAGAACGACCAGATACATCGGCAGGATGTCGAAGTAGTTGGGCACATAGGTCAGAGTGAAAATTCCGACCATTTGCGGCAGCGGGTCATTGAAGAAATGCTGCAGGTTCAGGGACGAGACATAGCTTTTGTCAAACAGGCCGGAATTGTCCAGAGCGGCCATGCTCATGGCGACAAAGAAGAACAGACAGATATGCGCCCAGTAGACCTGCCAGATGCGGAACGCCACGCGGGCCGTCCCCATCCACCAGCCTTTGCGCAGGAAGGCGCCGCCAAAGGCGATGGCCGAGGCCATGCCCGAGCAGAACACAAAGATCTCGGTCGCGTCCGAAAACCCGAAACGGGCCGGGATCCATTTGGCCCAAGGATCGTTCGGGATATGGGCGATCAGAATGATGAACATCGCGATGCCGCGATAGAAATCCAGTCGCGGATCGCGCACACGGGCAGTGGGCGCTGCGGCCGAGGCCGCAACAGGCGCAAAATCAGAAGCGGGCGAAACAGTCGCCATACGTTTTCTGTCCTTCTTGGTCTTTTTGTTATTCAGCCGGAACGCTTTGTGCGTCGCCGTTGTCGCGGGCCGCGCTGATCAGGGCGCGGCGCGCGAGTGCGTAATTGTCCTCGCCTCCGGCGCGTTTGGCGCGGCGGTCATCCAGAATACGCTCGACCGCATCCAGGCGCCCGGCGCGCAGGCCGGAATCAATTGTGATGCGCTCGAATACATCACGTTGGGCGTGACTGCCACCGGCCAACTGCATGCCCGAGCGGGCGGTCGACAGGAAATCAAACGCCGCGCCGTACAGACCATCACCAAAGGCCTCAAGCCCTTTTGCAGCAGCAATGCCAGGGTCAGACATGCGGATCGGTGTGTCGCCTTGATTGCGCTGCGCGTCTTTCTGGATGCGCTGCAGCATCTTGCCCGTCGCGTCCGAGCGGTTGTCGCCGGTCAGAGCCAGCAGATAATGCAGGTCGGCGAAAATCAGGCAGCCATCTTCGGTCCGGGCGGCGCTGAGATCGGCCAGCTCCTCCCAGCGGTCGCCGACATCAATGCCTTCAAGCTCCATCCGGGACAGCAGCGAGGTTGCGTTCGAGATATCGCGATAATCGTCCGTCTTGTCCTTGCGGATATGCTGATCATAGAGGTCAATGACCTGATCGACCTGACCCAGATCCAGATGCATCAGCGCCTTGTGCCACCAAACGTGATAGCGGAAGTTGTTGCAATGGGCCCAGGCGTCCTCACGCCCCGCCAGCCAATCCAGGCCAAGCTGAGCATTGCCCGTCATCTCGTGAACATGTGCGACCGCGTGCAGACCCCAGGCATCGTCGGACACCATCCACAGTGCCTGACGACCGGCAATCTCGGCCTTTTGGTAGGATCCGGTCTCTTCCAACGCGAAGGAATGACAGCCCAGTAGATAGCCACGGCCCGCATGATCCGGCTCATAGGCAGGCATGACGCGTTCGATCGAACGCCGCATGCCCTCTGCATCGCCAAGCACAAACCGGGTCGCATGGCTGAGCTTCATCGCCAGCGAATCCGTCGGATGGGCGCGCAGCACCTCTTCGAATTTCTGCACGGCTTGCGAGGGCAGGTCCGCCAGATAGAGGGACAGGGCCTCAACAAATAGCTGCTCTCGCTTCGAGATGGGCTGGCGTTTCATCGCTTCATTGGCGGCGCTCAGCGCGTCGACGGCTACGGGTAGCATCTCGCGCCGGCCCAGAAGAACCATGAACAGGCCCTTGACCGCGTGGCCCAAAGCGAAGTCGGGCTCGAGCTCCAATACCTTGCCCAAATGCTGGGGGGTAATCGCCGCATGCGCCATGAACCCAAGCAGAACACCGTCCCATGCCTCGACGGCCGCCGGGTGGGTCAGAGTGTTCATCTGTCCAAAAACGTCTTGTTTCATACTTGGGTCCAATCTGGTTGCGGTATTTGACACTGTTCGATTTACCAGAGTCTGCGACGGCCTCGTAACAGTATCGACCCTGCTCTCGAATTGGTGAAATCGCGTGTGTGAAAAAAGTGAAAAAAACCGCCGATTCAAGGGCATGTTTCAGCAAGTTGCTGCCGAAACATGCAAGTGTTTCAATCTTCGAACGGGTTTTCAGCGCTTAAAATATCATCAGTATCGGCCCCGAAGACCGGTGGCGCATGCCGATATGTTACAGGCGTGAGCGACAGGTTGAGCGGATTGCCGATCAAATTCACCTCTCCCGGTTGGGCCTGCATGGCGATCTTCATCTGCCGCGCGGCGACCTGATCGGTGTCAAACACCTGATCCACCGTTTGCACCGGGCCGACGGGTACCTTGCGGGCCTCAAGCTCGGAAATCACGGTCGTCGTCGGGTGCTGTTTCATCGCCGGGCGCAGGATCGCGTTCAGTACGTCACGGTGCTCCAGCCGGGCTGGGTTGGTGGCAAAGCGGTCGTCGTCGGCAAGATCGGCGTGTCCGATGAACACGCAGAACCTGCGGAACTGGCTGTCATTTCCAACAGCCAAAATTACGTGTCCATCTGCCGTCTCATACACCTCGTACGGGACAATATTCGGATGTCCGTTGCCGCGCCGCTGAGGCACCTGGCCCGAGGTCAGGTAGTTTGTGCCTTCATTGATCAACCATGAGATCTGTGCATCCACCAATGCAAGGTCGATCTGTTGCCCTTCACCGGTCAGGTCGCGGTGGCGCAGCGCCGCCAGAATGCCAACGGTTGCGTACATGCCGCACATCACATCGGCGATGCCAACGCCCACTTTCATCGGCGCGCCTTCGGGGTCGCCGGTCAGGGACATGATCCCACCATACCCTTGCGCCATCAGGTCATAGCCGGGCTTGCTGGAGTTGGGGCCCGTCTGCCCGTAGCCGGAAATCGAGCAATAGACGAGGCCGGGAAGATCCTGCGACAAGCTGTTGTAATCCAGCCCGTATTTCGCCAGCCCGCCGGGTTTGAAATTCTCGATCAGGATATCAGCATGCGAGGCCAGCCGCTTGATCTCGGCTTGTCCTTCGGGTGTTGCAATGTCGATGGCAACAGATTTCTTATTCCTGTTGGCCGACATGAAATACGCGCTCAGGTCGGAACGGTTGCCCGCTTCATCCTCAACATACGGAGGGCCCCATTGCCGCGTATCATCCCCACCGGTCGAGGGGTTTTCGATCTTGATAACACTTGCGCCCAGATCGCCCAGAAGTTGGGTGCAGGTCGGTCCGGCCAGAATGCGCGACAGGTCCAGAACCTTTACGCCTTTCAGCGGCCCATTAGATTCGGCCATCATATCCTCCACGCTTGATCTCGGCAGCGATGACGGTGAAGCGGTCGGCTTTGACCGCCTCATCAAGTGCTGCACGCAGTTCTGCGCGGTTGCGGACCGTGTGTCCATAGCCTCCGAACGCGCGGCCCAGGGCGGCGAAGTCATGGCGGTCAAAATCGACCCCGTTGTTACCCATCTGCCGTTGGCGTTGTTTCAACTCGATCAGGGCGAGGGAGGCGTCGACAAAGACGAGAAAGATCGGGTTGCCGCCCATTTCGGCGGCAGTCGAAAGCTCTCCGGCGACCATCAGGAATCCGGCATCACCCGAAAAGCTGATCACCGGACGGTTCGGTTCCGCCAGTTTCAGCCCGATTGCCATCGGAACAGCGCAGCCCATGGTGCAAAGCGCCGAGGACTGGATCAGCCCGCGCGGTTCCGAACACTCCCACATCTGGCTGAGGAGAATGCGGTGCGCGCCGCTATCTGCTGTTGCCAGAGTATTCGCGGGCAGGGCGGCGCGGGTCTCGGCGATCACACCAGCTGGGCCCCAATCGTCATCCTGTGGGAAGGCTTCTGCCAATGCGGCTTTGACCTTCGCGGGTTCTCCGCCTGGCCAAGTGGCGCGGGCGGGGTTGCCTTTGGCGATGGCTTCGAGGGTCTCGCCGGTATCGGCAACAAGGTTCAGCCCGGCCTGATGCATGTAGTGATCATTGACCACGGCCGAGATATCGATCACGCGCGTTTCTTCGGGGTCCCAGATCTCACGCCAGCCGGGGCGCATTTCGATCGGGTCATAGCCCAGGCAGAGAACCAGATCGGCCTGTTCCACCAGCGGGACAAGGTGTTTGTCGGCCAGAGGGGACAAACCGGCACCGCCGAGACACAAGGGATGATCTTCGGGCACCACGCCCTTCGCCTTGTAGGTGGTGACGAAGGGGATGCTGAAATGCTCCAGAAACGCCTGAACCACGCTGCGTGAATCGTCGTAAAGGACATCCAGCCCGATGATCGCAATCGGACGCTCGGCTTCAGCCACCCAGCGACGGGCCTTGGACAGGCAATCGCCTTCGGGCGCCACGGCGGCAACCTTGGCCAGACGGCGGCGTTTCGTCGATGAGACGCGGGTATCCGCGACCGAGATCGGCACGTCGATATGCACTGGGCCGGGGCGGGGTTGATTGGCAAGCGACACCGCTTTGTCGGCGATGATATCTGCGCCCTCGGAGGTCAGGGTAAAGGTCCCTTTGGTGATCGAGCGATAAACTTGGCTGTGGTCCATGACCTGATGCGTGTAGGTCAGCGCCTCATCAGCGTCGACACAGCCGGTCAGCACGACCATGGGCACCCGGTCTTGCAGCGCGTTGGCAACCACGTTGATCCCGTTCATCGCGCCGGGACCAAGGGTTGCAACTAGTATCGCGGGCGCGCCGTCGCGGTGATGGACGGCTTCGGCCATGAAACCGGCTGCGTTCTCGTGTTTGGTCAGATGAAAGGTTATGCCGGCCCGTTCGAGGGCGTCCACCAGCGTCAGAACCTCGCCGCCTGGCATACCGAACGCATGGCGGCACCCTGCCTCATACAATCGTTGAGCCAGTAGATCCGCCGCGCGGGGAGAGAGGTCCTGCATCAGTCATGCTCCGAGAAAAAGATATGTGACAGCAAATGTCTGACACACTGGCAAGAGGCAAGCGGGTTCACATCAGTGTGACTATTTGACGGCTGTTTCCGCAATTGATTGAAACTTTTGGTCCAGTTCTGCGGCAATATCGGACAGGGCCTGCCCACCTTGATCCGCGTAAGGCTCAAACACAAAGCTGGGGGTTTTGTATGACAAACTCGCAGTGCCGTCGTCATTTTCGGTGACATACAGGCGAATCGGCGCCTCGATCATCGCTGCGGTCGAGGTTTCGAGTACCCGCACCGCATAGTCGTTGTTGAATACGCCGATCACGCGATTGCCCGGAATGGTGATCCCTCGGGCCGCCGCCGCTTTGGTCGGCCCGGCTTGAGTGACAACGATCAGCCCGTGTTCCTTGACGGCGGCCTTGGTGTCAGCCACCAGCGCGTCATAGGATTTCCCTGTGTCATGAACGGCCCATCCCGGCAGGGCCTGATCCGCAAGGGCAGGCGAGGCTAGCAAGTAGAACGCAGCGCAGATTGCTCTCATCACAGGGTCTCCGTGTTGTTGGTGCCCAACTAGAGCAGGTTTCGCCTGCCTGTGCATTCACATTTGCGTATGCGTCTTCAGAGTGACCGCTTTTGCAGCAGGTAGATATCCATGATCCAACCATGATCGGCTCGGGCCTGCGCGCGGGTGGTCAAGATGGTTTCGGCTACCTCATCTAGTGGGCCGTGGATCAGGATCTCTTCCTTCATGCCGACATAGGCGCCCCACCAGATATCGAACGCCTTCATATCCAGCGCTTGGAATGAACACTCGCCGTCTAGCATCACGGCCACCTTGGTGGCGTCCGAGGGCCAGCCTTCATCGCGGATGCGGCGGCCAGTGGTAACAACATAAGGCGCGCCGATATCGTTGATGGGAATGGTATGGGCTGCTGTCAGCGCTTGTAGCGCGGTAATCCCCGGAATCACGCGTTTGCGCGGTTGCGGGTCCAGCCGAGAGGCAATCCGAAGCGAGCTGTCATAAAGCGAGGGATCCCCCCAGATCAATAGGGCGATCTTTGAGGCCTCAGGATGTTCCGCCATCGCTTCTTGCCAGCGCAGTGCAATAGCATCGTGCCACTCGTCGACGCCTTGCAGATATCCGTCGTCCGAGCGGCGCTTGGGGATATCGAAATACGCGATCTGCGGAGGCATCTCAGTGACCTTGGCGATGATCTCCTCCCGCAGTCCGGCCAGATCGGCTTTGTTCTCACCCTTGCGCGGGATCAGGATCAGATCCGCCTCGCGGATTGCCTGCGCGCCTTGCAGGGTTACGTGATCGGGATTTCCGGTGCCAATTCCGACCAGGGACAGCTCATACATCCTCGAACTCCGCCAAGGGCCCATAGAGGATAAGGGCAGGGGCCGTTCCGATCTCGGATTTCAGCGTGTCGGCCAGCGCGCCAATGGTCGAGCGGTGCAGCTTCTGATCCGGTGTGGAAACGGATTCCGCCATCAGTGCAGGCGTATCCAGTGGCAGGCCGTTGGAGTGCAGGGCCTCGACCAGCAGCGGAAAGGTCCGTTTGCCCATGAACACAACGGTGGTCGCCGCAGCGTCCGCCAAAGCGGTCAGGTTCAGATCGGGGGGCAGTTGCCCGCTGACATCGTGGCCGGTGACAAACTGTACACGCCGGGCCGTCAGCCTGCGGGTCAGCGGAATACCGGCAGCGGCTGCGGCTGCGATGGCCGAGGGGATGCCGGGGATGATCTCATAGTCGATCCCGGCTGTACGCAGGGCGACGATCTCTTCCTCAAGCCGTCCGAACATGCCGCCATCACCGGATTTCAACCGCACGATACGTTGTCCGGTCTGCGCGTATTCCACGAGCAGGCGGCTGACATGATCCTGTTTCGGCGAGGGCCGCCCGGCCCGTTTGCCGACGCCCACAAGATCCGCATCCGGTTGCGCGTGGCTCAGAATGGGCCCGCTGCTCAGATCGTCGAACAGAACGGCGTCGGCCTTCTGCATCCGGTCCACAGCCTTCAGGGTCAGCAATTCCGGGTCTCCCGGACCGGACCCGATGAATGACACAAACCCACTCATGCCGAGGCCTCGGCGATGAGGTGAAAGAACGTACCGGTGACATTGCCACGGCGTGATCCGGTCTGCGGGCCTTCATCTCCTTCGGCATCGAACACGCGCGCCAGCGGTGCATCAGGCTGTTCGATGATCGAGGAATAGTGGAACTCATGCCCGCGCAGCGATGCGCCTTGCGCAAACCCCGGCATCGGAGACAGCAGTTCGGCCCGGCGATACCCCAGGTTGAACTTGCGCTTCTGGTACGAGGTCTGCAGCCCCAGCAATCCAGCCATCTGGTGCGGCACGCCCTCTTTGTCGATCAGAACCTCACCAAGGGCCATATAGCCACCGCATTCCCCATGCACCGGCTTGGTTTCCGCGTGTTTCCGCAAACCGGTCAGGAACGTGCCCGCGGCAGCCAAAGTGCCCGCGTGCAGCTCCGGATACCCGCCCGGCAACCAAACCAGATCGGCATCATCGGCAGGGGCTTCATTGGCTAATGGAGAAAACGGCAGGATCTCGGCCCCCGTCGCGCGCCATCCCTCCAAAAGATGCGGATAGGTGAACGAAAACGCCGCATCCCGGGCCAATGCGATTCGTTGCGCCGGAGGCCGCGGCAGCGCGGCTGACGATGGCCCTTTGGGGCCTGAGGAAGCCGCCAGTTTGATCGCCTCAAGGTCCACATGTTCCCGCAGGAAGGAAGCATATCCGACAATGGCGCTTTCCAGATCAGGATGCTCAACCGCTTGGATCAGCCCTAGGTGACGTTCCGGCAGAGTCAGGTCTCCGCGACGGGGCAATACGCCCAGAACCGGCAGGCCTGCACGTTCCATTCCCAGCCGCGTCAAACGCTCATGCCGAGGGCTGGCGCAGCGGTTCAGGATAACTCCGGCGAAAGGCAGGTCGGGGTTGTACATCTTGAACCCAAGCGCGGTCGCCGCCGCCGATTGGGCCTGACCGCCCACGTCCAACACCAGCACAACAGGCCAGCCCATCCGCTGTGCTGTCTCGGCGCTGGACCCATGCCCCAGCTCTCCGGGTTTGGCGACGCCGTCAAACAAGCCCATCGAGCCTTCGGCCACCACGATATCCGCCCCTTCGGCCTGATCCGAGATCGCGCCAAGCAGCCCGTCGCCCATCGCCCAACTGTCGAGGTTGAACGACGCCCGCCCCGCAGCCGCGCGGTGGAAGGCCGGGTCAATATAGTCGGGGCCGCTCTTGAACGGCTGTACTGTGAGGCCATCCTCGGCCAGCGCCCGCAACAGGCCCAGCATCACGGTGGTTTTGCCGGTCCCCGAAGAGGGGGCCGATATCAGAATGCCCGGAGGGTTAGTCATCGAGTCATTCATCCTCGGGGCTCCAGCTAGACCATGGGCTGTCCGCACTTTGCGGGCGATAGCGACGGTCATAGTCTTTTGAGTACAGGCAGCTTTCGTCGAACCCTTCACCTGCCAACGCAGGCCCGACAATGATCAGCGCGGTGCGCGAAATACTTTCATCCAGTGCGTCTTCGAGGGTGGCCAATGTCGCGCGGATGATCCGCTCATCCGGCCAACTGGCTCGATAGACGACCGCTACTGGGCAGTCCGCGCCATAGGCAGGGCTCAGATCGGCAATCACCTTGTCCAAGTTGCCGATCGACAGATGAATGGCCAATGTCGCACCAGTGCGGGCAAAGTTTTCCAACGTTTCGCCTTCGGGCATCGAGGACGCACGGCCCGGGGTCCGCGTCAGGATCACAGATTGCGCCAGGCCGGGCAAGGTCAGCTCGGTGCCCAAAGACGCCGCAGCCGCAGCGAATGAAGGCACGCCCGGGGTAACGCTGACGGGGATGCCCATATCTTTAAGTCGGCGGATTTGTTCACCCATTGCCGACCAGACCGACAGATCGCCCGAATGCAGGCGTGCTACATCCTGGCCGGCCTTATGCGCCGCATCGATCTCGGCCATGATCTGATCCAGATCCATGGGCGCGGTGTTGATGATCTTAGCGCCTTCGGGGCAGTGGCTCAGAATTTCTTCGGGCACCAGAGATCCCGCATAGAGGCAAACGGGGCAGGAGGCGATGATATCGCGCCCACGCAGTGTGAGCAGATCGGCAGCGCCCGGTCCGGCGCCAATGAAATGAACGGTCATGAGTGTCCTCCGATGGCAATGGCGCATGTCGCCAGCCCGTCGTCCGAGATATGTCTGGGTGAAAGAAGCCGCGCGCCATTCCCGGCGGCGACCAATGCGGATGCTTCGGCCACGCTACCAGTGCCATAGGTGGCGCGGCTGCGGTTCGAGCATGTCAGGGTGCGCTGCCCGGCCAGATCGGCTGCGGCAACGAAATGCAAGGGCAGGGCAAGGCCTTCTGCGAAACTGGCCAGAGCCAGGTGGCCCTCTTTGTCGGCAACGGTTGCCAAGGCTTGAACGTCATGATCAGCGGCAGCGGCGTCATAGGCCGCGCGCAGGCTGTCCACTGTTGCGCTTGATGAAAAGCCAAGGCCTGCGACGATCATAGCGTCACACTCCATTGCACGACCGGATAGGCCGATTTCCATCCGCGCCGAGAGCCGAGCGGTGCCGAGTGCGCAAGTTCAATCCGCAAAAGATCTCCGCCCAATTCTTCGTGCCAGCGGGCCAGCAGCGCTTCGCTTTCCAAAGTAACGGCGTTGGCGACCAAGCGGGCGCCTGATGGAAGGGCATCGCGCAGCCACGCCAAGAGATCGGCGCTGAGACCGCCTCCAATGAACACAACATCGGGCAGAGGCAGACCTGACAGCGCATCCGGCGCCGTACCGTGAACGACATTCAACCGATCTTGCCCCAACGCATCGGCATTGCGCCGGATGCGTTCGGCGCGATCTACGCGGGGTTCGATGGTTGTGGCCGTCAAGGTCGGATCACACATCAGCCATTCAATGCTGATCGAGCCCGTGCCGCCACCGATATCCCACAGATGCTCACCGCGTTGCGGGGCCAACGCCGACAGGGTCAGCGCACGGATCGGGCGTTTGGTAATCTGGCCGTCGGTCTCGAAAATCTCGTCGGGTTTACCCGAGGCCTTGGGGAAAACGCGCCCTTCGCCCGCAACCTCCAGCCCGACGCAGACCGGGTGATCGAACGTGCCCAGAAGCGCTTCGGTCAACGAGACCGAGCGCGCGCGTTCACGCGGGCCGCCCAATGCCTCCATCACGTGCAACTGGGTATCGGCGAACCCGGTCTCAGTCAGATAGGTCGCAAGCTCTGCAACGGCGGCACCATTGCGCAACAGGATGATCGCCCTTAGCCTCGGAGACAGGTGCGGTCGCAAACGCGTCAGAGGAGCGGCGTGAAGGCCAAAGGTCTGGGTACCCTCCAACGGCCACCCCAAACGCGCGGCGGCCAGCGAAAAGGTGGATTGGCCAGGTCGGGCGGTCCACTCGGCGGCTTCGAAATTGCGTGCAATCATCGAACCCGCGCCGAACCAGAACGGATCGCCCGAGGCCAGAACCACCGTCGCACGACCCCGAAGCCCGGTCAGGATCGGCAGACCGTCTGAGAAAGGCACAGGCCATTCGATCCGCTCAGCCCCTGTTTCGGGCACCAGTGACAGGTGCCGAGGCGGGCCCATGATGACCTCGGCCCGATCCAGCACTTGACGGTTTGCGGGCGACAGGCCATCAAGCCCATCTTCACCCAGGCCCAGAACGGTTAGCCACGGAGTATCAGACATGACCAACCCCCTGATCCCCAATGTGCTTATTCTGGGCGGCACGACCGAGGCGAACGCTTTGGCCAAAGCCGTTTCCGAACAGGGGCTTGCGGCGATATACTCCTACGCGGGACGAGTCGAGAATCCGCGCCCGCAACCCTCGCCGGTTCGGGTCGGCGGGTTTGGCGGCGTGCAGGGTCTGGTTGCTTATATCCGCGACAACGGGATCAGCCATGTGATTGACGCGACTCATCCATTCGCCTCGCAAATGAGCCGAAACGCGATTGAGGCCTGCCGTGCAGCGCAAACGCCAATGGCCGCGCTGACGCGACCCGCTTGGCGCGTGCAGCCCGGTGATGACTGGCGACACGTTCCCGATATCCCCGCCGCAGTTGATGCGTTGAACGTCGAGGCGCAGCGCGTGTTCCTTGCAGTTGGTCGGGTGCATCTTGAGGAGTTCTCTGCCCAGCCCCAGCATCACTATCTGCTGCGTCTGGTCGATGCGCCCGAAGAGCTGCCCTTGCTGAATGCCGACGTGGTTGTCGCCCGCGGCCCGTTTGCCGAGGCTGACGACCGCGCGCTGATGCAAAGGCACGGGACGCAGTTGGTTGTGTCCAAGAACGCAGGCGGCACGGGCGCGCGGGCCAAGCTGGACGCGGCGCGGGCGCTGGGCCTGCCAGTACTGATGATCGACCGTCCGGTCCTGCCGGAGCGGACCGAGCTGTCGACGATTGCACAGGTTCTGGACTGGCTGGCTCATTCTGGGGTGAACCTCGGGGTGTAGACGATCGGCGCGCCGTCGCGTTCGATCACGCGGGTGCGCGATGATCCGACAATGACCACCGTCTGCATATCCGCCATCTCGGGCGTGGCCTCGGCCAGCGTGGAGATCCGGATCGCTTCGTCCTCGCGCGACACGGCGCGCGCGAACAGGATCAGGCGCTCAGGTTCACATTCATCGCGCAGGATTTCCAGCGTTTTTACAAACCCTTCTGGCCGCGACTTCGAGCGCGGATTGTAAAAGGCCATGGAGAAGTCCGCCTGCGCCGCCAGACGCAGCCGCTTTTCGATCAGGGACCAGGGCTTTAGATTATCGCTAAGGTTGATGGCGCAGAAATCATGCCCCATGGGCGCGCCAGCACGGGCAGACGCGGCCAGCATCGCAGTGATACCCGGCAGCACATCAATCTGAAGGTTGCGCCATTCTTCAGGGCCGTTCTCCAGCGCCTCGAACACTGCAGCGGCCATCGCAAAGACACCCGGGTCACCCGAGGACACAACGACCACGCGCTTCCCCTCGGTAGCCATCTGCAGCGCGTGTTGCGAACGATCGATCTCAACCCGGTTGTCACTGGCATGCAGAGTCAGGCCGGGGCGTTCGGCCACGCGCGCGACATAGGGGATGTAGCCCACCACATCGGTCGCCTCGGCCAGCGCAGCGGAGACTTCAGGCGTGACCAGGTCTTCATTGCCCGGCCCGAGGCCTGCGATCTTGACCCAGCCGCTCATGGCCGTCGCCCTTGACCGTGCACCAGGATGATCGAGAAATAGGGGGTAATCCCCTCGCAATTTTCGGACAATTTGCAGACGCGTTGGTTCGGCATTTGCGCGTATTCTACGATCCACGCGCGGTCATACATTCCGGCGGTCTTGAGCGCGCGCTTCACCTTGTCGATATTGCGTCCAATCTTCATCACGACCAGCGCGTCAGTCTTCGCCATGCGTTCGGCCAGAACCTCTTCGGGTAGGGTGGCGGCAAGAACGGTCAGGATGTCGTCGCCCCATGTGATCGGATCGCCGGTTGCTGTCCAAGCGCCGGACATGCCGGTAATGGCCGGTACGACCTCGACGGGGGCGATGTCGCGCAAGCGGGTATAGAGATGCATGAACGAGCCGTAGAAAAACGGGTCGCCCTCGCAGAGAACAACGACGTCTTCGCCCTTCTCAGCAAGGGTTTTCAGATGCTGCGCGCAGTCCTCGTAGAACGCCGCCAACAACTCATTGTAGCGCGGATCGTTCAGAGGGATCTCGGTTGTGACGGGGTATTCCATCGGGAACTCCACCGCGCCTTCCGGGATCATACCGTTGACGATCTGTCGGGCCTGACCACTGCGGCCCGGCTTTCGGAAAAACGCCACGTGGCGGGCATTGCGCAGCAGGCGGTCGGCCCGCACGCTCATCAGGTCGGGGTCACCGGGGCCGAGGCCAACGCCATATATCTTGCCGGCGCTCATTCGGCGCGGCTCGCGATGGCGTTGATGGCGGCGACGGTGATGGCGCTGCCGCCCAGACGGCCTTTGACGATGCAGGACGGCACCGGCTGCGCCTCCCATAGGGCGTCCTTGGATTCGACCGCGCCGACAAAGCCCACGGGGCAACCTATGACGGCGGCGGGGCGCGGGCAGTCAGGGTCTTCCAGCATGTTCAGCAGGTGAAACAGAGCCGTCGGCGCATTGCCGATAGCGACCACAGCGCCCTCAAGATGCGGGCGCCACAGCTCAAGCGCCGCCGCAGAGCGGGTGTTGCTCATCTCTGCAGCCAGAGGGCGCACGCGCTCGTCATGCAGGGTGCAGATCACCTCATTCTCGGCGGGCAGGCGGAACCGGGTCACGCCTTCGCTGACCATACGTGCGTCACACAGGATCGGTGCGCCGTTTTCCAGCGCGGTACGCGCGGAGGATACAAAACCGGGTGAGAAATGGACGAACTCTTCCAGCCCGACCATGCCAGCGGCGTGAATCATCCGAACGGCGACCTGCTCTTCATCGGCCTCGAACCGGGCCAGATCGGCCTCGGACCGGATGGTTGCAAAGCTTTCCTTGTAGATCGCCGCGCCGTCGGTTTCGTAAGTGTATGGCATCAGGTGAAGTCCATCGTCATCAGTGTTTCGGGGTTCAGCCCGCGCAGGATTGGCTCATCCCCCGCACGGCCCTGTTTGACAAGATCAAATCGTCCGTTCTGGCCGACTAAAGTCACATCCGCGGGGCCCATCCGAGCGCACCCTTTGGAACACCCAGAGACATGAAGGGTGCCGGGTACAAGTGGGGCCAATTCGCGCGCGATATCGCGGGTTTCCGCTTGCGCCTGCGGGCATAACGGAGCACCGGGGCAGGCGTCGGTGGTCGTCAGCGGGTCGGTGCCGTCCGTGACAAAACCCGGTGCAGGTATCGCCGCCCCGCCTTCCAGCAGGATCAGTCGCCAAGGGGTGACACGCAGGGCAGAGGCACCGCTGTTGCGGATCAGCGCGTGGAGCTCATTTGCGGGCAATTGCCCAAAGGCTGCACCGTAGAGGCTGCCCAGATCGCAAGCCCTCGGTTGCAACGACGCGCCAATTTGTCCGGGGTCGCGGCCCTGCCATTCCGCAGGCAGACCAAAAGCCGCCACGGCCCGGGCCATGCGGCGGGTGTCTGGTGTGAAGACCTCGGCAAACCATGTGGTCAGAGCAATCAGGTGACTAATAGCCTCTGCCTCCGAGACGACACGTCCTGTCTGAGCCCCATCTGCGCGCAGGATCAGCCCATCGGCGGAACGCTCCACCCGGATATCGGCCGAGTCCGCCGCCAGCAGGCGCTCTGGTCCCGTGTCGATGGCAAAGCCGAACTTGGCCGGTAGCGCGGGCAGCTCACTCAGACGGTCGATCAATTCCTGAGTCAGCCGCGCGGTCAAATCGCCCGGCAGGTAAAGCGGTGAGACCAGAATGTTGCGCCGGACCTCAATGCCCGGCTCCACATCCAGCAGTCCAAGCGCGGACAGTTCGGACAGCAATGCCTGGTGTTCACTTTCCTGCACGCCGCGCAACTGCAGGTTCGCACGGTTGGTCAGGTCGATTGTGCCGTTGCCGAATTGCTGGGCCAGTTCACACAAGCCAAGCGCTTGTGGCGCGGTCAGCCGAGCCAGCCGAGGGCGCACGCGCACCACCAGCCCATCCCCAGACATCATCGGTCGGTGGGCGCCGGGGCACCAACCTTGGACGACTGGTTTTGGGGTGGGCGCGCTCATCCCAGCCCCTCCAGATCCGCCCGGATCGAGTTGCGCCGCGTATTCCACAAACCGGCATCCAGCAAGGCGCGGAACCGGTCCTGCATGGCCTGATGGGCCTGCGGATTGGCCTGCTGCAGGAAGGCATCCACATCTTCATCGCCCAGTGTGGCATCGTGGTAGAGGTCGAACAGATGCGGCGCAACGGTGCCCGACAGATGCGCAAACGAGGCCATGTGATCCAACGTCGCCGCGATCTCGGCCGCGCCCCGGAAGCCATGCCGTTGCATCCCGGCGATCCAGTCCGGATTGGCAGCGCGGGCGTGGACGACGCGGCTGATCTCTTCCGGCAAGGTGCGGGCGCGAGGTTTTTCGGGATTGGTATTGTCCAGATGATACAGCTGCGCGGTCCCACCCGTGGCCTTCTTGGCGGCGGCAAAACCGGCCTCGTGCGTGGCGTAGTCATTGGCCAAAAGCAGGTCTGTCTCGGTCAGGTCCTGCAGGTGAACAAAACTGTCGGCATGCGCCACGCGTTGGGTGATGCCCGCCTTGTCCTGAACGATATTCTCACCCTCCAGCGCAAAAGAGCTGGCCTCAAGCCATGCCTCACCCGCCTGTGCGCGCGCCTCGTCGGTGTACACTTCGGACAGTTGGGTCATGTTAACGCCATAGCTTCCGGGAGCGGGGCCGAACACGCGGGCCGACGGTGCCTGACCGGCATAGGGGTTCCAGTCGGTCGCCTCATCCCGCGCGGTCAACGCGCGGATGGCCTGACCGTAAAGCGCCGAGAGGGTTGGGAAGACGTCCCGGAACAGGCCCGACACACGCAGCGTCACGTCCAAGCGCGGGCGGCTGAGATCGGTGATCGGCAGCACCTCGATCCCCGAGACTCGTTCCGAGCCTTTGTCCCAGACCGGTTTCACGCCCAGCAGGTGCAACGCCATGGCGAATTCCTCGCCTGCCGTGCGCATCGTGGCCGAGCCCCACAGGTCTACTATTAGCCCCTTGGGATAGTCGCCTTCTTCCTGAAGGTGACGGCGGACCAGTTCCTCGGCCAGTTTGACGCCTTGGGCGTAGGCCGCCCGCGTGGGAACCGAGCGGGGGTCGGTGGTATAGAGGTTCCGCCCGGTCGGCAGAACATCCGAGCGACCGCGATAGGGGGAACCGGACGGCCCGGCCTCGATCCGTTTCCCGGCCAGCGCGTCGATCAGAGCGTTGCGTTCCGCATGGGCCGAAGGCGCGGGGTCGAAAGTACCGGGAACCTCAGGCGCACGGCCATAGATATGCAGCCCGTCGCCGAACTGGCTTTCTTTGATATCGCAGACAAAGCGGTCGATGCGGGTAATCGCCTCGGCGGTGCAGGTGGCCTGATCGAGACCCAGATCGCTTTCCAACCCGATGGCTTGTGCCTCGTCGCGGATATTTTCTTGCAGGCGGTCACGGCGTTTGGGATCAAGCCCGTCTGCGTTCGAGAACTCATCAAGCAGAGACTCCAGACGTACCATACGATCTGGGGTGCCGCTTTCCTTCATAGGGGGCGGGATATGGCCCAGCGTCACGGCCCCGATCCGACGCTTGGCTTGCGCGGCCTCGCCTGGGTCGTTGACGATGAAGGGGTAGATCACTGGCAAGTCGCGGATCAGCGCCTCGGGCCAGCAATTCGCCGACAGAGCAACGGACTTGCCCGGAAGCCATTCCAGAGTGCCATGCGCGCCGATATGGATCAAAGCGTCTGCGCCCAGCCCCTTGCGCAGCCACAGATAGAAGGCGACGTAGCTGTGACGCGGGGTGCGAGACAGGTCGTGATAGTCGTCATTGCGCAGCTCGGGTGTGCCGCGTTCGGGCTGTAGAGCAACGAGCGCGTTGCCTCGGCGCAGGGCGGTGAAGTGGAACGCGCCTTCAGTAAAAACCGGGTCGTCTTCGGGCTTGCCCCAAACGGTTTGGAGATCGGCCCGCAGTTGCTCAGGCAGGTCAGCTAGGGCTGCCTGATAATTTTCCAAAGACCATGAAATGCGCGCGTCCAGCAGGGTTTTCGCAATCGGCTCAGCCGGTGCGGTGCTGTAGCCCTCGGCCTGAAGATCGGCCAGCATCGCCTCGGCCGAGGCCAGCGCGTCGAGGCCCACCGCATGCGCCATTTGCCAGTCCTTGCCGGGATAGGTCGACAGCACCAGCGCGGGCACTTGATCTACCTTGGGCTTGTCATGCAGATTCAACCAGCCGGCGACGCGGTCGATAATCGCTTCGATCCGCTCTTGCTCAGCCCGGTGGGCAAAGCGGGAATATTCCAGATGCGGATCGCGCTTGCCAGGCTCCTTGAACGAGGCAATGCCCGCCGAAATACGCCCGTCCACTTCGGGCAGCACCACATGCATGGCGAGATCGGCGGGGGAGAGGCCGCGTTCCGCCTCGGCCCAAGCCTTGCGGCGGGACGTGGCGAGGGCCATCTGAAATACCGGCACGCCCGCCGCGTCCAAAGGGGATGTACCCGACGAGCCTTTGCCTGAGAAGGAGGTGGCGTTGATGATCGCCGAAGGCTTCAGAGCGACGATGTTGTCACGCAGCCATTCAGCGGCGGCAGGTGCTTTGAGCGAGGGCGCGAATAGGCCCACCGCCTCGAACCCGCGACCCCGTAAGCTGCGGATCACGGCGGCAACAGGGGCGGTATCTGCCGAGGTTAGATAGGCGCGATAGAACGTGACGACGATACGTTTTGCGTCGTCCGAAAAGGCAGTTTCAACCGGAATCACGCCGCGATCAGGACACCACGCGCCAGATTCGGGCAGGGTTTTAGCCCCCATAACCGGGCCGGCATAGAGCCCCGCCGCCAATGCCATCTGCGCCAAGGCGGCCTGCGCTGCGACTTCACCGCCGGTGTCGCAGAGATGTGCCAGACGCCGCAGGGTCGAGACGGGCAGGGTGGAATACTCATCCAGCCGCGTATCCTCACGCCCGTCGGCGGGCAGGACGGCCAGCGCGATCCCCTTGGCCTGCGCAAGTGACAGAACTTGCTGCAGCCCGTAGGCCCAGTAAGGCACGCCGCCAATCAGACGGATCAGAATGCCCTTGGCGCCCTCCAGCGTCTGTTCCACATAGGTGTCGACTGACAAAGGGTGCTTCAACGCCGTCAGGTTCGCCAACCGCATCGTGGGCATACGCCCATCCGGCCCGCCACCGCGATGCCAGCCCGCCGCGAAAGCGCCAAGGTCGCTGTCCGAGAAGGACAGCACCACCAAATCCGCCGGGCTCTGGCCCAGATCGGTTGGGGTTTCTGTTTCTTCTAACCCGTGGCTTTCGCGGAAGACGACGTGCATTGGTCTTACTCAGCGGCCTCGGTGACACCAGCGAGGATATCGCGGATTTCTGCTTCTCTGATGTCGTCATGTTCGGCGATCACCACCATACGCGAGCGGCGGTCTTCACCGGGCTCCCACGGACGGTCATACTGGTGACGCACACGAGCACCCACGGCCTGAACCAGCAGGCGCATAGGCTTGCCTTGAACGGCGGCGTAGCCTTTGACGCGCAGGATGTTCAGCTCAGTCGCCAGACGTGCGATCTTGGCGACCAGTTCGGCAGGGTCGGACTGTTCCGGCAGATCAACGATGATACTTTCGAAATCGTCATGCTCGTGATCGTGGTGACCGTCGTGATGCGATGGACGGGCGTCCATGTCATCTTCAGCAGCCGCTTCCAGACCAAGAACAACGCGGACGTCCACGGCGCCTTCGGCCACTTCGACAACGGGTAGCGGGCGAGGGGCCTCGGCGGCGATGATCTTTTTCGCTTCGGCCACGCCTTCGGGACCGGCCAGATCAGGCTTGGTCAGCAGGATGATGTCGGCGCAGGAAATCTGATCCTCGAACACCTCGGACAAGGGCGTTTCATGGTCGATCGAGTCATCGGCCAGGCGCTGAGCGTCCACGGCTTCGACATTCGGCGCAAAGCGACCAGCGGCGACAGCCTCGGCATCGGCCAGCGCGATCACGCCATCGACGGTGATTTTCGATCGGATATCGGGCCAGTCGAACGCCTTCAGCAGCGGCTTAGGCAGGGCGAGGCCGGAAGTTTCGATCAGTATGTGATCAGGGCGCGGCTCCAGCGCCATCAGGGCTTCGATAGTCGGGATGAAGTCGTCGGCCACGGTGCAGCAGATACAACCGTTCGCCAGTTCCATGATGTTTTCCGCCGGGCAATCGGGGATGGCGCAGGATTTCAGGATGTCGCCATCGACGCCAACATCTCCAAATTCGTTGACCACAACGGCCAGACGCTTGCCCTGCGGGTTCTGCATCAGGTGTTTAACCAGAGTCGTCTTGCCCGAGCCCAAGAAGCCAGTGATCACGGTGACGGGGAGTTTTTCCAAGTTGCTCATTTCAGGGCTCCAATCGGGGGAATGCGGGCTGCGCAGTTTTTGCGGAAATGTTCAGGGCGCTCACGCCATTTGACCAAGCCGTCCTCGGTCGCGAGGTACTTGGTGGCGCCGTCAACGATCACGTCGACATGGTCGGTTTCGTTCAGGTGCTCATAGACGAAGGTCCAGCGATCCGGGCCGCCGCGCAGCACGATGGAACAGCCCTCGTTGCAGTTCGACAAGCATTCCACGGCTTTAAGGGTAATCCCTTCCGGCAGCTCCGCCTGTTCAAGCGCCTTGTGCAACAGGGTGCCGGGGCGTTTCGCGTCGTCTTCAACGGGCAGCCCGCGACGACAGGTGGTGCAAACCAGCAATTCGACCGGAGCGGTCTCGGTCATGTCTCTCATCCCCCCAAATCCTCATCGTGGGGGACGGGGTTTCATGCGGGTCCCTTGACCCGACACCGGAACACCCCGTCCGGTTTCATCTTCGGGCGCTGGCAGGTCTCCCGGCTTGCGGATGTCAGAGGCGTCCTCTGTCGGATGTCCCGCCTTCCCGGCTTTGCGCCAGTGGCTTGGGCACCCTCTCCGGTCACGGTCGCGGGGGCGGCTGCGTTTGGCGGAAAACCCGTTGACGCATTCCCTTTTCATCTGTTCTCACAGACACCAACATGAGGCTCATGCGGCACGCACCCGCAGCTTGTCAAGCGCGATGCAGCTCAGACCGCTGCGGCACGTTGAAAAGCGACCTGCCAGCGTCGCTAGGCGGCATGAACAGGGCGCTGATGCATGGTCGCATGGCCTCAAATCGCAAACGGAGGCGAAATCCATGAAAGTAGGTTTTATCGGGCTTGGGAATGTGGGCGGCAAGCTGTCAGGGTCATTGCTGCGCAATGGAATCGACCTGACGGTTCATGACCTGAGTTCCGATCTGGTTGAGGGTTTTGTCGCGCAGGGGGCCAAAGCGGCTAAAAACCCGGCCCAGATGATGCGCGATTGCGATGCCGTGATAACCTGCCTGCCGTCGCCAGCGGCCTCGGACGCGGTGATGCAAGAGATGTTGCCAGAGGTTGGTCCAGGTAAGATTTGGATGGAGATGTCCACCACCGACGAGGCTGAGGTCAAGCGATTGGGGGCATTGGTTCTGGAGCGCGGAGGGGCCGCAGTCGATTGCCCTGTTTCGGGTGGCTGTCACCGCGCGGCGACGGGCAATATCTCGATCTTCGCTGGCTGCGATCGCGATACGTTCGAGCGTATTTTGCCTTTCCTGACCACCATGGGGCGGCGCGTTCTGCACACCGGAGAGCTCGGCTCGGCCTCGGTTCTGAAGGTACTGACCAATTATCTAGCCACGGCCAACCTAATCACTTGTGCTGAAGCGTTGGTCACCGCCAAGGCCGCCGGGATGGATTTGAACACCACCTATGAGGCCATCAAAATCTCGTCGGGGACATCGTTCGTGCACGAAACCGAAAGCCAGGTGATCCTGAACGGTTCGCGCGATATTTCGTTTACGATGGATTTGGTGAAAAAGGATATCGGCCTGTTTCAGGACGTCGCCGACCGCGCCGGTGTTCCGCTGGAAATCAATCCGGTGATGATCAAGATATTTGAGGATGGCATCGCCCGGTTTGGCGAGCGTGAGCTGTCGCCAAACATCATCAAACGCCTTGAAGAGGCCACGGGTTTGGACATCCGCGCACCGGGTTTTCCTACGGAAATGCAAGACGATGAGCCGGAAGAACCAGGGTACGAGGTTGTGCCTCAGGGGCGTTCCTCCTGAAACTGATTTCCGGAGGCGGTATTTAGAGGAAGGGGATGTGGAGGCGAGTACCGGAATCGAACCGGTGTACACGGATTTGCAATCCGCTGCGTCACCACTCCGCCAACTCGCCTTTTCAAGTAAAATCAAATACTTGCCGTGGTGTGGTGGGCGTTTTAACAGCTTTCATCGGGGGCGTCCAGAGGATTGGCGCCGATTTTGGGCAGCAAATCAATATTTGTGGGCGGCCGGTTTAAACGGATCGTGAACAAGGCTTGCGGCATCTGGGCCGTTGTCGAGACAGGTCGAGTGTGGCACAAGCCAATTATCCAAGGGATTGAAAAGAGAGATCAGATGTCAGATTTCGCAGCCCGGCGCCGCACCATGGTTGATACGCAGGTACGACCCTCGGATGTGACCAAGTTTCCAATCATTGACGCGATGCTGTCCGTTCCGCGTGAAAGCTTTGTACCGACCGCACAGCGCGAAGCGGCCTATGTCGAAGGGTTGATCGATCTGGGCAACAGCCGCTGCATTCTTGAGCCGCGCACTCTAGCCAAGATGTTGGATGCGCTGAATATCTCGAATGACGAAATCGTCCTCGATATCGCGTCGGCCTACGGGTATTCGACCGCCATCGCCGCTCGAATGGCGCAGCTGGTGGTGGGTGTCGAATCCGACGAACATCTTGCGTCCGAGGCGCAAAGTGTGTTGACCGAAGAAAACGTCGACAATGCCGTCATTCATGTCGGACCTCTGGAGGACGGGGCGGCAGAGCATGGCCCTTATGACGTGATTATGATACAAGGCGGTGTCGAACAGGTGCCCGACGCGGTGCTGGACCAATTGAAGGATCAGGGCCGGATCGCCTGTCTGTTTGTGGATGGACAACTGGGTACAGTTCGCATCGGTCACAAGGCCGGTGGTGTGGTCAGTTGGCGGGATGCCTTCAACGCCAGTGCGCTGGTTTTGGACGGTTTTTCCCAAGAGTGTGCATTTTCGCTATAGTCCGCTGACTGTTGTTTCCACCACCTTGATTAGTTGAACATAAAGACGCAAACTGCCGGAGAGGCAGCGTAATTTCGATTTGAGAGGATTTGGTATGCGTGGAAAGACAGCGGGAAAGCTGGTCAAAGCGCTTGCAGTGACTGCGGCCATTGCCCTGAGTAATGTTCCCGGACGGGCCGTCTGGGCTGACAATCTGACAGATGCGTTCATCGGAGCGTATAACACCAGCGGTCTGCTGGAACAGAACCGAGCCCTGTTGCGGGCAGCGGACGAAGACGTGGCAATTGCGCTTTCCGCGCTGCGCCCGATCATCAACTGGACGGTTCAGGTCAGTCAGGATTACACGAGAACAAGAACTGACTCCGTCAGAACAAGCACCGACCCGTCGCGATTCTTCTCGGGCTTGACGCTCAGCCAGCTTTTGTATGATGGCGGGGCATCGGTGCTGGGCAAGCAGTCCGCACAGGAAACGGTTCTGTCGACGCGCCAGTCGCTGATCGATATCGAGCAGCAAGTTCTTTTCCGGGCCGCAACCGCGTATCTGAGCGTCCTGCTGCAAGAAGAAACGGTCCAGATTCGGCAAAACAACGTCGATCTGTCGAGCGAGGAACTTCGGGCCTCGAACGACCGCTTCGAAGTGGGTGAAGTCACGCGGACTGACGTGGCTCTTTCTGAGGCGCAGCTGGCCAGTTCGCGCGCGGATCTTGCGGATGCCAGAGGGGATCTCAGCACCGCTCAGGCCGAGTATGTTAATGCGGTCGGCAAGTTGCCGGGGCGTACGGCTGGGCAGCCGGGGCTTCCGAACCTCCCACGCTCGCAATCCGAGGCAATCAGCCTCGCGCAACGCAATCACCCGGCGATTCTATCGGCTCAGCACCAGGTGCGGGCGCTGGATTTGATCGTGCAGCAACAACGCGCCAACCTAGGGCCCAATGTCAGCCTGAACGCGGATGCGGGTGTGACGCAGCGATATGACAATGATGATTACATCAACGACGCGACTGTTTCGCTGAACTTCAACCAGCCGATCTATGCGGGTGGTCGTCTTGCGGCCAACGTGCGTCGCGCGATGGCAACCCGGGACTCTTCGCGGGCCAATCTGCTGAATGTGCAGAAGAACATCACTCAGGGCGTGACAGACGCCTTTGTGCGGTTTCAGACGGCCACGGCCAGCCTGACGGCCTCGACCGAGCGGGTTCGCGCCTCGCAAGTGGCCTTTGACGGGATTCGCGAAGAGGCAACGCTGGGCGCGCGGACCACGCTGGACGTGCTGACCGCTCAGCAGGATCTTCTGGATGCGCAATTGGCCGAGGTCGCCTCGCGCACCGAACGGTCTTTGGCAGCATACCAGCTGCTGCAGGCGCAAGGTCTTCTAACGGCTGAACGTCTGGGGCTTGCGGTGCAGATTTATGACCCGACGCTGTATTACAACCTGGTCAAAAAGGCTCCGGCGCAGGTCAGCAAGCAAAGCAAGGATCTAGATCGCGTTCTCAAAGCGTTGCGGCGGGACTGATCTATACTACTGGTTGTGACGCCCGACGTGTTTGGCTACACTTGGTCTCAAGAATAGAGCGGTAGAGAACAATGTCGGATAGCGTCATGACCTCAGGTATCGAGGATGTACTGTCGTCGGTAAAACGACTGGTGAGCGAAGACGGTCGCAAAGTGTCGGATGACGATACTGCGACCGCTCCACGCAAGCCGGGCAGATTGGTCTTGACGGACGCGCTGCGCGTTGGTGACGCGCCAAAATCCGAACCCCTGAAACTGGAACCCAAATACAGTCCCGAGGATTCGGCCAAGCCGATGCTCCTGCGGGCCTGTGATATTGTTCAGCCGGGCGACGCAGCCAATCACGATGGTGCTGAGGAGGTCGGCGACGAGACCCCGTCGGAAAACCTGTCCGGTAGTCTGAGTGCTAAGATCGAAGCCCTTGAGGCCGCCATCGCGCGAACCGAGGACCAATGGGAGCCGGACGGAGACAGCGACGACGCCTATTCCGGCACGCCCTCGAAGGCGCTGCATTGGATACCTGCGCCCACCTTTGAAGACGAGGATGCCGAGGATGTGGATGCGCCCTCAGGCGAGGCGGATGCTGCGACAGAAGAACCGGCGACATTCGTTCGGCATGGGGACACTCCTAAAGCAGACCCAGTGGAAGACGACGCGCTTGGGGAAACGATCGAGGACGAGATCGGGTTGTCTGCGTCCGAGGAGGAGGCCTTGCGTGAGATGATCGCCGAAGTTGTCCGGTCCGAGCTTCAGGGCGCGTTGGGGGAACGTATCACCCGCAATGTCCGCAAGATGGTCCGGCGCGAGATTCACCGTGCGCTGACTGCCAAAGAGCTGGAATAGAAGCTCAGGCCCGTTGCGGCGTCTGAGCAAGCTCCAGCAGCAGATCCAGATCCATATGCTGTTCAAGATGGTCTGCCAGATCATCCAGCGCCTGTTCGACTCCGTCTTCATAGGCGTTCTCGGATGTGACACCCAAACGCGATAGGTATTGCGCGCGGAAGGCATCGGATGAGAAAATCCCATGCAGATAGCTGCCCAGAATGCGCCCATTGGCACTGGCTGCTCCTTCAGGGCGTCCTTGCACCTCAAGCCAGGCACGGGCGCAATCGGGCCCTTCGGTCCGGCCCATGTGGATTTCGTAACCGCTGACGGGTTCGCGATTGGGTAGGGCGCAAGCCTCGGTCAGGGTCACGTGTTTCTTACCGGCCATGACCGTGTCAACGTCCAGCAGCCCAAGGCCCTCAACCGTGCCGGGGCGGCCATCCACGCCTTCGGGGTCTGAAATCGTCTTTCCCAGCATCTGATACCCACCGCAAAGGCCGAGCACGTGACCACCACGGCGCACATGCGCGAATAGGTCGATATCCCAGCCCTGCTTCCGGAAATAGGCTAGATCACCGATGGTCGATTTGCTGCCGGGCAATAGCACCAGATCGGCATCGCCGGGCAGGGGGCGGCCTGCAGGAATGATCTCGACACTGACGCCGGGCTCAGCCGACAGAGGGTCCAGATCGTCGAAATTGGCCATGCGCTCCAGCTGAGGCACCACAACCTTGCACGCCCCGCCGGTATGAGAGCGGATGTCCATCATATCTTCGGCGGGTAGTTTCCAGGCGTCGTGGAACCAGGGCACAACACCCAGGCAAGGCCAGCCGGTCCGCGCGGCGATATCAACGCGCCCTTCATCAAACAGAGATACATCGCCTTTGAAGCGGTTGACGGCAAAGCCACGGATCATCGCCAGATCGCCCTCGTCCAGCACGGCCTGAGTGCCCACGATTTGCGCAATCACACCGCCCCGGTGGATATCGCCAACCAGCACTACTGGAACCCCGGCGGCGCAGGCGAAACCCATATTGGCGATATCACCTTTGCGCAGGTTGGTCTCAGCCGGGCTACCCGCGCCCTCGATCAGGACCAGATCAGCGTCGCCGCACAGCCGGTCAAAGCTTTCGAGCGCGGCCCCCAGCAGTTTGGATTTGTCCTTGCGATAGTCGCCCGCCTTCATGGTTCCGGCACGCTGCCCCTGCACGATGATCTGCGCGCCGGTGTCCGTTTCGGGCTTGAGCAGGACCGGGTTCATATCCGTATGGGTCGGGCGTTTGGCTGCGCGCGCTTGCAAGGCCTGTGCGCGTCCGATTTCACCTCCGTTTTCTGTCACAGCCGCGTTGTTCGACATGTTCTGCGGCTTGAACGGGGCGACCCTCAGACCGCGCCGCGTGAACGCTCGCGCCAACCCGGCAACCAGAACCGATTTGCCGACATTGCTGCCGGTGCCTTGAATCATGATGGCGCGAACCATTGGCGTCTCCTATATGTTGGGGGCAAATGACCTGATTTGACACCAAAGGGAAAGCCCCAGATGAACACGCCTGCGCATCTTTTGATCGGCGCAGCCGCCTTTGCGCGGCCTGCACGCGGGCGCATCCTTTGGGCGGCTGTGCTGGGGTCGCTGTTGCCGGACCTGTCGCTGTACCTGATGGCGGGGGTGTCTTTGCATATTCTCAACATCCCGCCACATGTGGTGTTCGACGAACTGTATTTTTCACCGCAATGGCAGACGGTTTTCGCCATCGATAACTCGTTCATCCTGTGGGGGCTGGCACTGGCGCTGGGGCTTTGGCGGGGGTGGCAAGTCCTAACGGTCGCGGCATCGGCAGGGCTATTGCATATAATGATGGATTTCGGGCTGCATGCGGGGGACGGGCGCCCTCACTTCTGGCCGCTGAGCGATTGGGTCTTTCACAGCCCGGTCAGCTATTGGGACACGTCGCATCACTCGATTTGGGTTATGCCGGTGTCAATCGCGCTATGCGTCGGCTCTTATGTTGTGCTTTGGAGCAGGGGGCTTTCGTTGTCCGCAAAGCTCTTCTTCGCGCTGCTGCTGGCGGCCGAGATCTGGGTCGCACGGCAATGGGTTCTGTTCTTCTAGGCAGAGCCAAAGAAAAACGCGCCCCAAAGTCTGGAGGCGCGTTTTTTCGTAGTGAAATCGCCTTGGGTCAGGCGGCTTCGGCTTGTTGAGCGGCGTTGCGACGCTCGCTTTCTTCGCGTGACAGGGCGACGGAAGTCCGCACACCACGGCCAACGAAGTCCATCAGTCCGCTAACAACCCGCTCGTTCGGGTCAATACCCGCGCAGGACAGCACCTCGCGACCATCGCGCGAGCGGGCCCAGCGGGCGATTTGTTCGGGGCCATTGCCGTATTTCTTGTCATCGGCGATGGCATCATCCAGTGCGGCCAGCACAACAGCCGCGAAAAGTTTACGCGCACGATTGCCTTGCTCATTGTTAAAGGCAGTGCCGTCAACGAAATCTCTCATCTCGTCTTCCTTGTTGTTCTTGCTCTTGCATTTTCGGCGTGACGGTCCTTATGACCTATTAGCTCCGATTCGGATACAGCTAAAATGCATAGTTGCGTTGCGTCATTTGCATGGCTTGCTGCATGTGCAGCACTAGGTGTCGTTGTCTTGTCAGGGATGGTCCTGCCAGATATAGGGACGACAACTGACGCATCAACCGTTTGTGAAGGAATTATGTCATGCCCAAGATCAATGGGAACGAAATTCGCCCCGGCAACGTGCTTGAGCATAATGACGGGCTGTGGGCGGCTGTAAAAGTAGATCACGTAAAGCCCGGTAAAGGTGGTGCTTTTGCGCAGGTCGAACTGCGCAACCTGCGCAACGGGTCAAAACTGAACGAACGGTTCCGGTCGGCGGACAAGGTCGAGCGTGTTCGGCTGGAGCAGAAAGATCAGCAGTTCCTGTACGAATCTGATGGCATGCTGGTGTTCATGGATGCAGAGACCTATGAGCAGATCGAACTGCCTGCCGACCTGCTGGGCGAGCGTCGCCCGTTTCTGCAGGACGGCATGACCATCGTGGTCGAGTTCTACGAATCCGAGGCGCTGAACGCCTCGCTGCCACAAAAGGTCACCTGCCAGATCGTTGAGACCGAACCGGTGGTCAAAGGTCAGACGGCTGCGAACTCGTTCAAACCGGCGGTTCTGGACAATGGCGTGAAGGTCATGGTGCCTCCGTTCATCGGTCAGGACGAGATGATCGTGGTGAACACCGAAACCATGGAATATTCCGAGCGCGCCTGATAGCCGCACATTTGTACTCCGAATAGGCCGCGCCAGCCTGCCGCTGCGCGGTCTATTCATGCGCGGTGGCGATAGCGTGTCGGATCAGGGCCAAACAGCTCTAGCATCAACTCATACTTGATCCGGTTGGCGCTGACTTGCCGGTAAAAGGCGATCAAGAAGGCCGTGGGTCCCTGAATGCGGCCCAGGCCACTGGTGGCGGCCACAACGGTCCCCACATCGGTTTTTCCTTCAAGCACCAGCCAGCCGCCTAGCATCAAAATGCCGACCGTTCCCGCGCCGTTGATCACGCTCAGCAGGAATTTGGCTGAGAGCTTCCACAGGAACATTCGTTTGCGGGTTTCATAGATGTCGTCGAACAGGGCATTGATATCCTGCTCGACCGCGTCAAGATCCTCGGTCGTCAGTTGATCTGTCGCACTGCGCAGGATGCGGACACGTTCAGCCACGAAGACATTCACTTTGCGCTGCGAGACCAGAACGATGATGATCTGCGGCACGATCATCGAAAAGGCGATCAGGCCCAGCCCCGGCTGCGTGGATGAGATATAGCCGATGACACTGATCAACGTGCCGATCTGGACCACCGGGTCCGAGAATGCGCCGCCTGCGAATTTGCCCAGCTCCTCCGCCTCGGCCGAGATTGCCGTGGTCATGGTGCCCTTGCGCACGCTCTCGCCGGTTTCGTTGATGTCTGAGGACCGCCAAAGCAGGCGTTGACGGATCAAGCGGATCATGTCCTCGCCCAAAGTACCCGCGCGGTAGCCCAGAACCCATTTCAACGCGAGGCTCAGCAAGATCACCCCCATCATGCCAAGCCCCAGATAGACCAGGCGTTCCGCCCCAACATCGAGCGAGGTCAGATGGTTGACGATTGCGCGTTGAAACTCCAGCGGAACAGCGGCCAGAGCGGCCAAGGCCACCGAGAGTAGGATCAGTAGGATCTGACGCCCGGCGCTTGCGCGCCAGATTGCGGAATAAAGTCTGAGCATGCGGGTATCCGGTTCATTCGAATAGCCGCACTGTGGCAGGGCAGGGACCGGGGTTCAAAGGGTCAGCGCCCAGACCGCTTTGGCCACGTGCCGATTGGGCAACAAGTATCAGTCGATCAGACGGACCGTAGCCGCGTCGGCCTGCATGTCACCGGTTGCCCTATCAAAGCGCAGATAGGCGATGGCGTGGCCGCCCGATTGTGTGAACAGGGTGCCCACCGGCTTGCCATTGGCCTCAATTGCGCTGCCTACAGGGGCTGCCCCGTCGATGGCGACGCGACACAGTCCTTTGCGCAGCTCGGTCTTGTGTTTCATGCGCGCGGTCACTTCCTGACCAACATAGCAGCCCTTTTTGAAGTCGACGCCTCGCAGCGGCTCAAATCGGGATTCGAGGATATAGCTGTCCGGATGCAATTCGATTCCGGTTTCAGGGATGCAATGGAGCACGCGGATTGCGTCCCAATCGGTACCATCATCGCTTTCGGTTGACGCGACATAGTCTCGCCAGCCCAAGTCAGGATGACGCGGGTCAGGTAATGCGCCTTCTGGCGTAGGCCCCGTTCCGCGATGCAGATTCAGGTCCGAGACCTCGATCGCCACGTCCGCCCGCAGCTTGTACATGCTCAACCGTTTGATCAGGCCATCCGCCAACGACTCAGCCACGTCCAGCAACACGGCGTCGCCGTCGCGTTTTAGGAAGAAATCGGCCAGATATTTGCCCTGCGGCGTCAATAGGGCGGAATAGACCAGCCCTGCATCCAGCCCGCTGATGTCATTGGTGATCAGGTCCTGCAAAAAGCTCTCAGTATCCGAGCCGGTCAGGCGCAGTATGCGACGGGTTGCCATGGCGTGGTCCTTATCATCTGCCTCGGCCCCGAGATATAGGGAGTTTTGCGGTCAAGACCAGTGGGTTTCGGCGCCTTGCAACGCCCGAACTAGCTGTCTGTCTGCGGATTTCTTGGGCTGTCAGGCGCTGTTTCGGCCACCTCCTGCGGCGCGTCAGGATGCAACGTTGTCCGCAGCTCGACAATGGATTTCCCCAATCGGAAGGGAGCGGCAAAGCTGACAAGACACAGCGCCACGATCTGCAAAACAAGAATGTGGGCGTTGGCCTGCAGATACTCCCATTCATCTTTCAGCTTGCTGACCTGCTCGATCAGTTCATCATAGCTTTGGGCGAGGATCAGATAGTCTCCGGCAATTGCGGGGACCTTGCGGCGCATATTGTCGATGGCGGTTTGGGTTTCGTCATCCAGCGAGGTGAATACCAGAAACTGTTCAATATCGAAGGCATCGGCTTTGGCAGCCATCTCCTCCATCTCATCCTTCTCTTGTCGTCCGAACAGGAAGTGCAAACCCTGCAGGGGGGCGACCTCATTCGTTACGGCGATGAACAAGGGCAGGTCGGTATTGCTGGCGGTTGAGGCCGACAGAAACTCGACCTTTTCGCACAAGACGCCGGTGTCGGGGTCATAGGCCGGGTCGCAAAACCGCAACCGGAACCGCGCCGCATCGCGGTCAAAGGCCGAGGACGCCGCGTATGCCACATCTATCTGCCGATCCAGCCGCGAGCTGTCGGATGTATAAAGCCCTGCCAGGACGGCCACCAAGGCACCGATCCCCCCGAGGACGACCCAAACCAGATCGGCCAGCTTCCACGCCCTGTGCCCGGCCGGTTTGCGAAACAGAAAGCCCGTTCCAACCGATCCGATCAGGAAGAACATGATCAGCAGAGGCAATTGGTTTTCGGTCACAAATGTCATGAGGCAAGTTTAAGTGGTCCGCCCTCTCACGCAACAGCGATCACGCGCAGTTGTTTCGTCTTTCAGGATGATCATACTGGGCGGAAATAGGTGGGAGGTTTTGATGACGAAGCATATTGTCCTGATCCACGGCGCGTTTGCCGGCCCTTGGTGCATGGAGGACTACGCCGGTTTCTTCCGTGACCGCGGTTGGTCGGTCCACACCCCAGCGCTGCGGTATCACGATGCCGACCCTAAGGCTGAGCCAGACCCGGGCCTGACCGATACCAGCATCATGGACTATGCGGATGATATAGCTGCGTTGGTTGAAGGGCTCGACAGCAAACCCGTGCTACTGGGCCATGCCGTTGCGGGGGTCGTGGCGCAACAGGTCGCCGCGCGCGGCCTGGCCAGCGCCATTGTTCTGATTAACCCTAACGCGGCCTGGGGCACTCTGCCCGAGACCGACGACGAACGCGCCGTTCCACGTGCGTTGATGGAGGGTGGGGCCTTCTGGAAGCAGCCGATGCGGGTTGATTTCGATCTCATGGCCCCGTTCGCGCTGAATAAGCTGCCCGAGGCGCAACAACACGCGGTCTTCGATCGGCTCGGCCCGGAAAGCGGGCGCGTGATGTTCGAGATGTTCTTCTGGATGTTCGACGACCACCACGCGATGAAAGTGGAAATCAACAAGGTCGAATGCCCCGTGCTGATCGTTTCCGGCACTGAGGACCGAGCCGTGAACCCCAATACCTGTCGCGCCTTGGCGGACCTCTACGGAGACCGCGCCACCTTCTTGCCCGTCGCAAACCACGCACATTTTCTGTTCATGGAACCGGGGTGGGAGGGACCAGCCGCGCGGATCGCGGACTGGCTGGACCAGAAGCTGGGGTAGGCGCTGGAGGCTTGGCTCCATCAAACCTTGGTGGGCTCCAACTATGTGGGTCGGTCTGACTTTGGCGCCCGTCTAGGTCTCCTGAATGCGCGGACCTGAGGGTGATGTACCCGTCGGCCTCACTGCATGTCGGACTGCAATTCGCGGAAGTACTGGATTGTCGCGCCCAACCCTTCCTGGAGCTGCACTTTGGGTTCCCAATCCAGCAGCTTACGCGCCTGCGAGATGTCAGGTTGACGTTGCTTGGGATCGTCCTGCAGCAGGTCCTTGAAGATGATCTGTGTGTCCGACCCCACCTGCGCACGGACTTCAGTGGCCAGCTCATTCATCGAGAACTCGTTGGGGTTTCCAAGATTTACGGGGCCAGTGACGTCCTTGTCCGTGTTCATCAGGCGCAAGAAACCTTCGATCAGATCGTCGACATAGCAAAACGACCGCGTTTGTGTGCCATCTCCAAACACCGTGATTGGCGCACCGGTCAACGCTTGCATGACAAAATTCGACACGACGCGTCCGTCAGCGGGGTGCATCCTGGGCCCATAGGTATTGAAGATCCGGGCTACTTTGATCTCAAGACCCATCTGGCGATGGTAGTCGAAAAACAATGTTTCGGCACAGCGCTTACCTTCGTCATAGCAAGACCGTGGGCCGATCGGGTTGACATTGCCCCAGTAGTCTTCGGTTTGGGGATGGACCGAGGGGTCTCCGTACACTTCGGACGTGGAGGATTGAAAGACTTTGCACTTTAGTCGTTTCGCCAGTCCCAGCATGTTGATAGCGCCATGTGCGCTGGTCTTCGTCGTCTGCACCGGATCGTGCTGGTAGTGAACGGGCGAGGCCAGGCAGGCCAGATTTTAGATTTCGTCCACTTGGACAAAGAGAGTAATTGTCACGTCGCGGCGCAAAAACTCGAAACGCGGATTGCCGTGCCTATGATCAATGCCGCGTTTGTGCCGGCAAACAGGTTATCGAAGCACGGTGCCTCATGCCCCTGATCCAAAAGCCGGCGGTAAGGAAGCGATCCCAGAGGACCCGCGCCCGCCCGTTACCAGAACACGTTTTCTACTGTCATGTATGCGTGCTCAGATCGGATGGGTCCAAGTCATAGTGGGTCCAAGCACGCCGCCAAGTTGCCCAGCCCCAGACAACCCAGAGGGTCAGAAAAAATAGCTGGCCTTCTAGCGCAGGCCATTGCTCAAAATATTGAAGGCGGCTGTTGAGGTCATAAGTGTGTCTTCTCGGCAGCGTTCCAGCATTTCGGCGGCAAAGTCGTAGACGTCAGGGTCAACCGGAATGTTATCTTCCCGAACGACCCTTCGGGATCGTGTACAAAAAACCATGTGATGGCGCCTGAAATGACGCGCCTGCAGCCGATATTCTATTCTCGAAACAGGTTCTGCACCTTTCAGGGCCAATCTCCTTCGTTCAGAATGGAGCGTGTTTTGTTGCAGATTGGGACCTCACTGTCAGACCGACGTCCATCGGCTGCAATGTAAAGTCGTGCCGGTTTGTCTCAAACACGGTCCTATTTTGTCTGTGTTCTTGAAGATCAGAATGAGAATCGGGGGCATTGATAGGTGTTTGCGTTCGTTGCTATGCGCTCGGGTTCGATCCTTACTTTCATACACAGTTCAAACCGGTCTTTCCAAGGCACTTTGGGGTGTATCAAATACGACTTGTAGACCCCGCACCTGTCTCAAGCAATCGATCCTACATGAGGCATGTCACACAGGTGTCCTTAAGCGAGTATTCCGATCGTGCGAGCAGGGCAGGCTCTCTGCGCCGCCGCAACAGAGAAAAATGAAGGGCGGTGTGGGGCAGGAATACCGCGAGCAAATATGTCGCCAATAACGGGACTCTGTGCTGCGAAAACCCGTTTAGTTGTTGGTCGAAAATGTGCTCTGTGGTCTCCACTTAAGCGTGCCGTCACTGTCTCGATGACAACGCAGCAGGCGCTCTTGTACGGTCGTGATCGTGTTGGTGACGGTGTTGTCGCCGACCATCAGAACGAAAGCGTCCTCGGAATAGGCCAAGCCTTCGTAATAGCAGAACCGGATCTCGGCCCCGTCCGGCATAGGTGATGCAAGGCTAAGCGTTTGCTGCGCGCTAGTCGTTGAGGCCAGCAGGGTTAGCGCCAGCCAGAGGGTGAATGCTTTCATATCGTCCTCCCTTATTGGAAATCAGTTGGTCAAATGGGTCGTGGACGCTCGGAACCTCAGATGTCGTTCTTGGATAACGGACTGCATGTAAGTGTGAACGAGATCAACGGGTTAGGCAAGCGGATTGCGCGCGCCAGCAGAAATGTAGCTTTTCAAGTGCGGGAGCGGCCTAGCAGCGCGAGTGACTTTGGACCCGCACGCCATTCTATCAGATCGCCGAGAATCTCGCCGAAATTCACCGGTGGCGAAAGCGGCGCTCGGTCAATAGTTCTTGATCAGCCCTTCAATCTGCATCAAATCATAAAGGCATAATCTACGAGCAGCTCTACCGCGCTGTCGCAACAAGGGAAGTCAGCATGAAAACAGGCGCAAAGGGTGATACCTACTACGGCAAAACCGCCCGGAACTACGAAAAACGCCGGACCAAGCAAGAATGGTGGGGCGTTGAGCAGCGTGAAATGGCCAGCCTGCTTGATTTACTTCCGGACGGTTTGCGCGTGCTGGATGTGCCCTTTGGCACGGGTCGCTTTGTTCCCTACTACCTGAAAAAGAGCTTCACCGTTCAGGGCCTCGATGCCTCCCACGAGATGCTGGCGACAGCCAAGGACATTCTGGGTGACGATTTCGCCAAATGCACGACCTCAACCGGCACTGCAATGTCGCTGGAGTTCGATGACGGCGCCTTTGACCTCGTCGTCAGCACTCGTTTCATTCGGGACATCATTGTAGCAAGTGACGCGAAAAAAGCGCTAGAAGAGTTTGCGCGGGTGACCCGGAAATATGCGATCATCCAACTGGGCGAAAACACGCGCGATCAAAGTGATCCAGTGGACCCAAATGTGGTGCTTGGCAGCCGGTTATCAGCTGCGGATAACGCCGAAATGTTGGCCTCTGTTGGCTTGAAGGTCGTCGACAAACGTCTGGTGAAAAGCGACGAGAATGAAAACTCTCACATCTATCACTTGCTGTGTGAAAAAGCCGCCTGATGATCGTTGAGATGGTAGGTCTTCCTGGCTCTGGGAAGACAACTCTGGCAAAGGCGGTGCGCGAGGCGGGTAAGCGTGAAGGGGTGGAAATCCTGCTGCCTTATGGCTCGGAGCTCGAGACGCAGCTGATCCCACGTTCACCGCGCTATGTGAAGCGCCACGGCCATCGCAGGCTTTTGTACAGCAGCATCCTGTTTGCCAATGACAACCCTGAGCTGATCGCCTTTTGCAGGCAGATGCGGCCTGAGGGGGCCGAAGCGGATGAGTTCCTGTTTTCCCTCAACGGTGCGCTCTACCAGAACGCTAGGGACATGGGCGAGGGCGTGTGCCTGTTTGACGAAAGCTTCCTTCAGCGTGGGGTGAACCTGTTGATGGACCAATCCCGGCTTGAGACCTACCTGCCGCTTGTCCCTATGCCGGATTTGGTCGTGCTTCTGCATGTCGAGGCGCAAGTCGCCTTTGACCGCTGCATCGTCCGCCGCGGCAGCGGTGATGGCATCCGTGAAAAAGTGACCTCCAAATTCGGGGATGCAGACCAATTCGAGCATCGCGCGGCGTTGAACCAGTTCAGCGTTGATGCGGTCGAAGAGAGAGGGGCCGAGGTCCTGCAACTGGACGGCACAGAGGCCGTTGACCATCTGGCGCAAACCGTTGTTGAGGCGTGTTTGGCGAAATCAAACAGTTGATCCGATTGGATTTGATGTCAGCAGACACCAGTTTTAGGCTGCTTTTCTTATTGCTGCACGCTATTCGACCAAGGCTTGATACATAGCATCAAGAACACGCCCGACTCACCCCTCAAAGCGGGCGCGACAAGTGTCGCTCTGTTGAATAGGTGTTTCCACCCACCTGGAGTCACCCAAACGATAGGCGCGAGTACCGTGCCTTCGTCGGCGATTGAGTGGATTTTAGTTAGTTGAGTTTAGTTGGGGTGCTGACACCCACTCCAGAAACTCTGAAGTTTTGGTCAAAGCTTAAAATCAACCGGTATTCGAATATCAATTCATAGCGAGGCAGCGAAGAGAGCCAAGATGGACTAACTTCTCTATGCTGCTCGATCGTCCAGCGGGCGGTTACTTGGTAAATCGGCTGAGTGTCAAAGCGCGGTTGGAAATTCTGGGACCATTGCCTATTCAAGCCACTAAATCGAAACTTTTGATACTGTAGCCATGTCAAGGTGCGGTGAGCGCTCCCTAGACTACTTGCAACACGAAAAACGCAAACCTCTGCACCTGATCCCGTTCCCACCCGCTCCCAATCCAATTCAAGTAAGTTTGGCTCTTCTTTTTCGCGCTCACTTTTTTCCAAACAACTTACAACGTCTGGATAGCGCCACAGAGCTAGTCTGTATCTCATCCATTGTGGATGTAGGTTATCTACAACTTTTCCCAAAAAAAGGAAGGGATCGGTTTCTTGATTGGCTAAGTGATCATATTCAATAGTGCAGCTATCGTCGGTGCGGCAACTTTCCCAGAAACCGAGGGGGTTTTCTTCTGCAAGAACAATAAAACAGCTACAAACCCACACGAGTGACGATGCAACGGCCAAGACCTGAGTACACTTATCTAACATTGACCTTACCGAAACATAGCAAAGAGTATTTGGAAGCTCTGCTACCAACTTAAAAGTCCCAAAAATTGAAGCTAGTCAGAAATACCCTGCCAGCGGTAAGTGCTATCTATCTTGTTAAAAACGCGGGTAATTGTTCAACGAACAATCACGCCCGTTGGTCAAACATCCAACTCCTCCACAAACCGCGCATTCTCCTGAATATACTGGAACCGCAGTTCGGGTTTCTTGCCCATCAGACGCTCGACCAGATCGCCGGTCTCGCCGGGTTCGTCCTCGTCGATGGTGACGCGGATCAGTTTGCGGGATGCCGGGTCCATCGTGGTCTCTTTCAGGTCCTTGGCATCCATTTCACCCAGCCCCTTGAAGCGTGAGACGTCGATCTTGCCTTTGCCGCCCAGACCTTTCTCCAGCCATTCGTCACGCTCGGCCTCGTCCAGACAGTAGACGCGTTTCGCGCCTTGGGTCAGACGGTAAAGGGGCGGGCAGGCGAGATACAGGTGACCCGCGTCGATCATGGGGCGCATCTGGGTGAAGAAGAACGTCATCAACAGCGAGGCGATATGCGCCCCGTCCACATCCGCGTCGGTCATGATGATGATCTTGTCATAGCGCAGGTCGTCGACGTTGAACTTGGTTCCAAGACCCACACCTAACGCTTGGGTCAGGTCGTTGATCTCGGCATTCGTGCCCAGTTTCGAACTGGCCGCGCCCAGCACGTTCAGGATCTTACCACGCAGGGGCAAAAGGGCCTGCGTTTTGCGGTCTCGGCCCATTTTGGCCGATCCGCCCGCCGAGTCGCCCTCGACGATGAATAACTCGGTGCCGTCGCGTGTTGAACTTGAGCAGTCCACCAGCTTGCCGGGGAGACGAAGTTTCTTAGTGGCGGATTTGCGTTGTGTTTCCTTCTCGGCCCGTCGGCGCAGGCGTTCCTCAGCCCTCAGGATGAGGAAGTCCAAGATCGCGCCGGCGGATTTCGTGTCAGCCGCCAGCCAGTTGTCGAAATGGTCGCGGACGGAGTTTTCTACCAGCCGCTGTGCTTCGACCGTGGCAAGGCGGTCTTTGGTCTGGCCGACGAATTCGGGCTCGCTGATAAAGCACGACACCAGCGCGCAGCCGCCGGTGATCAGGTCATCGCGGGTGATCTGACCGGCCTTCTTGTTGTTGATCAGTTCCCCGTAGGCCTTGATTCCCTTAAGAACCGCCGCCCAGAAACCGGCGACATGGGTGCCGCCTTCGGGCGTGGGGACGGTGTTACAGTAGGACTGGATGAACCCGTCGCGCGAGGGCGTCCAATTGATCGCCCATTCGACCTTGCCCGGCGTTCCGAATTTCTCGTTGAAGTCCACGGTGCCCGCGAAGGGCTGCTCGGCATAGGTGGAGGAGCCGTTCATCGTCTCCTTCAGATAGTCCGACAGGCCGCCGGGGAAGTGGAACGTGGCCTCGGTTGGTGTTTCACCGTCATCAATGGCAGATTTCCAGCGGATTTCGACGCCCGAGAACAGGTAGGCCTTGGAGCGGATGGATTTGAACAGCCGCGCCGGTTTGAACTTATGGTGACCGAAGATCTCAGCATCCGCGTGGAAGGTTACGGTCGTACCGCGCCGGTTCGGCGCCGCGCCGACCTTTTCGACTGGACCCAGGGGGATCCCGCGCGAGAATCGCTGCTCGAACAGCGTTTTGTCCCGCGCTACCTGTACGACCATCGAATCCGACAGCGCGTTCACGACCGACGCACCCACACCGTGCAGACCGCCAGAGGTCTGATAAGCCTTGCCCGAGAATTTGCCGCCCGCGTGCAGGGTACATAGGATGACCTCAAGCGCGGATTTGTCGGGGAATTTGGGGTGCGGGTCGATAGGAATACCGCGCCCGTTGTCGCGCACCGTCAGGGCGTAGTCTGCGTGCAGCTCGACCTCGATCCGGTTGGCGTGACCAGCGACCGCCTCGTCCATCGAGTTGTCGAGGATCTCGGCGACCATATGGTGCAAAGCGCGCTCATCCGTGCCGCCGATATACATACCGGGGCGTTTTCGGACCGGCTCCAACCCTTCAAGCACCTCGATCGAGGAGGCGTCGTAGGTGGCGGTCGCGCTGGGCGTCAACAGATCGTCGGGCATCGGTGCTGCTCTTGTTTTTGAGTTTCCCCCATTATGGCAGGTGATGTGGGTCGGGGGAAGAGGGACCCGAGGTCTTGTGGGTGGATTGCCCAAATGTCGGCGATTGACATCCTACAAAGACAGCCAAAGCGCCCCATCCCTGTACCCGCCACGCACGGAGTATTCCGGTTGCAAAACCGCGCCAAACTCCTCGGCCCAGTCGCGGAAGCGGTCGTTTGATACGACGATTGCTCCATAGTCTTTAGCAACTTGCAGCACCAAGGGGTCAGCGGGCGTGCCGCTTGGGGCCACCATGACGCGATCATCGGGCAGGTTTAGCAGATCGGCAAGGGCGTTGTGGTGCAGGTAGCGGCCCTTGATCTTGTAGCCCACGTTAGCGTCGAAGACTACGCCGGGCGTTAGACCGGCGCCGGTCAGTTTCTCGACTACTTCTCGCACCGTTTCTATGCGAGGCTCGCCATTCTTCCAATGCATGACATTCGATCCATCGACAACAGCCCAGCTGCGAGGCTTGCGTTTAAGCCATCGTGCCAGGATCAAAAGCGCACTGGCTATGGCGCAAGGGGCAGCTAGCAAAAGCCAATCGGTAGAAATCAGAGAAAGGACGGCAAAGGCAGTAGCGGCGGAGGATAGAAGAAAAGTAAAAATGAGAATACGCACAGTGGCCTCTGGAAATGAATCGCGTCTAAGGTGAGGAATCTGGACGGAGTTCAATCCTTTTGGCATCTGTTTTCAATACCGATTGATTGTTCGCCTCAAATGTAGCCAAGCTGTGTGTGACCTAAAACGTTCAAGGAAAAAGGGGCCTCGTTTCAATGAGCTGGATCAAGACCGTGCCATTTCAGGAAGCGACCGGTAAGCTAAAAAAGTTGTATGATCGGGTAACTGGGCCCGACAATAACGTGGACAACATCATGATGGCGCATTCCTTGCGTCCGCATTCGATGGAAGGCCACATGACGCTGTACAAGAATGTGCTGCACCATTCGGCCAACACGATCCCCAAATGGTTTCTAGAGACGCTGGGCGTTTGGGTCAGTGCGTTGAACACCTGTTCCTATTGCGTAGAGCATCACTTCAACGGTCTGCAACGGCTACTGGCCGATCCGCCAAGGGGTGATGCGATCCGCGCGGCGATTAAGGCGGGCGATCCGGAGGTCGCGCCTTTGAACGCGGCGCAGATCGCAGCTATGCACTATGCGCGCAAGTTGACCGAAGCACCTGGCGACATGGTCGAGGCGGATGTCACAGCCCTGCGCGACGCTGGGTGGGACGACGGAGAAATCCTCGAGATCAATCAGGTCTGCGCCTATTTCAACTATGCCAACCGGACGGTCTTGGGGCTTGGCTGTTCGACCAAGGGGGACGTTCTGGGGCTGTCGCCTAGCAACTCGGACAATCCCGATGATTGGGGGCATCGCTAGGCTGCTCGTCTCGGAAACACTGGTTTTTTCGTCGAAATTCGTTCCAATTTGATCCCAATCAACGCGGGATCTTGCGCTTTCTGCTACCTCGTTCTCAAGACAAGAACAACGAGAGGACAGCTGAATGGAAACGACCGCCCAGAAGAAACCCGAAGCCGTTAACATCAAGGTAGTGCCCACACCTTCACCCGAACCGGTCGTGCCCAGCGCCGAGAAGATTCGACATGCGTTCGAAAGCGGGAAGTACCCCTATGGCCGTAAGATGGCGCGCAAGGACTACGAGGCGCAGAAGGCCAAGTTGCAGGCCGAATTGCTGAAGGTTCAGCATTGGGCTCAGGATACGGGTCAGCGGTTCGTGTTGTTGTTCGAGGGTCGCGACGCTGCGGGCAAGGGCGGTACTATCAAGCGCTTCATGGAACACCTCAACCCGCGTCAGGCACGTGTTGTTGCGCTGAACAAGCCAACGTGGGAGGAGAAAGGCCAGTGGTACTACCAGCGCTACATTCAGGAGCTGCCCACCGTTGGCGAAATGGTGTTCTACGACCGCTCCTGGTACAACCGTGCCGGCGTTGAGCGGGTGATGGGCTTTTGCGATCCCAACGAATATCTGGAATTCATGCGTCAAACCCCGGATTTGGAACGGATGCTGGTACGCTCGGGCATCAATCTCTACAAATACTGGTTCTCGGTCACGCAGGAAGAGCAACAGCGCCGCTTCAAGAGCCGCGAGACCGATCCGCTGAAACAGTGGAAGCTGTCGCCCATCGACAAGGCCAGCTTGGACAAGTGGGACGACTACACTGAGGCGAAAGAGGCGATGTTCTTCTACACCGACACCGCCGATGCGCCGTGGACCGTGGTCAAGTCCAACGACAAGAAACGCGCGCGCCTAAACTGCATGCGCCATTTCCTGTCGACCCTGGATTATCCGGACAAAGATATGTCAGTAGTTGAGCAGCCTGATCCGCTGATCGTCGGTCAGGCGCATCATGTGATTCACCGCTCGGATCATATTCTGGGAACAGCGCTGCACCCGGACGCCAAATCCAACTAAAACGCAAAGTGGAAAGAAGCCGTTGAGTGCCAATTTTCAACGGCTTCTTTCTTTCGGCGGGCATCCATCCAAAGTCTCACACTGAGTTTTTCTTTTCTGCCTTGATTTTGGGCAGGGCGCGGGCCTATGGCTGGCGAGATGACGAAAGTGATGACATATCCCGCCCATTTCCGGGCGATTGCTGTGCTTGGCTTGCCGCTGGTTGGCGGGCATTTGGCGCAGTTCGCAATCGGCCTGACCGATACGGTGATGCTCGGCTGGTACGGGGTTGAGGCCCTGGCCGCAGTGACGCTGGCGAGCAGCTACTACTTTGTGTTGTTTCTGTTTGGGGCCGGATTTGGCTGGGCCGTTATGCCAATGGTTGCGACGGCCGCGGCGGAAGAGGACGAGACTAGCATCCGACGCTCGACTCGCATGGGTTTGTGGCTGTCACTGCTCTACGCCGCGTTGATGATGCCGCTGCTGTGGTGGTCCTATCCAATCCTGATTGCCCTGAAACAGGAGCCGCAGGTGGCGCAGACCGCCTCGGAATATCTTCGCGTTGCAGGATGGGGGCTGTTTCCTGCGCTGCTGGTGATGGTGCTGAAGTCCTATCTGGCCGCGTTGGAGCGTACTCAAATCGTGCTTTGGATCACCGTGATGGCCGCGGTCGTGAATGGCGTCACCAATTATGCCCTGATCTTCGGCAATTGGGGGGCGCCCGAGCTTGGGGTCATGGGGGCAGCAATTGCGTCCGTGGTGACTCAGATCGTGTCTCTGGTTGCAGTTATCATCTATGCGGTTCGGGTTCTGCCAGAGCACAGTCTGTTTCGACGCTTCTGGCGCCCGGATTGGGATATGTTTGGTCGGGTTCTGCGGCTGGGCGTTCCGATTGGCCTGACCACACTGGCTGAAGTCACATTGTTCGCAACCTCGGCGATCATGATGGGGTGGCTGGGGCAGGTGCCGCTGGCGGCGCATGGGATTGCCCTCAACCTCGCTTCGGCGACTTTCATGGTGCATCTGGGCCTGTCCAACGCGGCGACCATTCGCGCGGGCAATGCGCTGGGCCGCCGCGACCGCGCTCATCTCGAGCGTGGCGCGATTGCGGTTACCGGCATGTCTCTGGTCGTGTCTGTCCTGACGATCATACTCTTCCTGACCTGTGCCGAGCCTCTGATCTCATTGTTTATGGAGGCCGACAACGCGCAGCGCGGCGAGATTTTGGCGATTGGCACGGGCCTTCTGGCCATGGCGGCCCTATTTCAGCTGGTCGATGGCGCGCAGGTAATCGCGCTGGGCCTGCTGCGCGGTTTGCAGGATGCACAAGTGCCGATGATCATGGCAGCCCTCAGCTATTGGGCGATCGGAATCCCGGCCTCTTATTACTTCGGCTTTGTGCAGGGCATGGACGGAATCGGCGTCTGGATGGGCCTTGTGCTTGGGCTGGCCTTTGCAGCCGTCCTGCTGATGGCACGGTTCTGGATGCGATCTGTCCGCGAGGTGGGCGTACCGGCCGAGTAGCCCTCAGCCGCTTTTTAGCCGGTCCGCTTTCTTACGCACCAGAACTGAGCGCAGATCGTGCATCGCCATCAACAGCCGGTCGGTCACTTCTTCAAGCTGTTCTTCCGAGGCTTTGGACTGCGCCCATTGCGTGGTCAGGTTCAGGTAGTCGACGGCCCGGTGAATATCGTCGATATCACGCTGGGCCAGCAGGGCCTTGCGCGCATCCATCCATCGGGCGATCTCGGCCTTATCGGCCTCGGTCAGGCTGCGTTGGCCATGCGGCTTGACCTCTCCGTTGCGGATGTTGATGACCGCGATCTGATCCATCTCGATCCGCTGCTGCCGATTCTCGGTGTCGATCCTGAAAACCACGGCCCCGTTTTCTCGGACGCGGAAATAATACTCTGGCAGCTCTGCGGTCATGCGTGGCTCCGGCTTAGGTCAACGAGGCACAGAAACGCTGGATACGCGTGCAGGCTTCGGTCAATGCCTCGTCCGAGGTTGCGTAGCTGACCCGGAAGTTAGGCGACAGGCCAAAGGCTGCACCAAAGACGACGGCAACGTCGTGTTCTTCCAGCAGAGCGGTGGCAAACGCCTCATCCGAGTCGATCACCGTGCCTTGCGGTGTGGTCTTGCCAATCAGCCCCGCGATTGAGGGGTAGACGTAAAACGCGCCCTCGGGCGTCGGGCAGGTGATTCCGTCGATGGCGTTCAACATGCCGACGACCAGATCGCGACGCCGTTTGAACGTCTCATTGTTGGGGACCAGAAAGTCCTGCGTGCCGTTCAACGCCTCTACCGCCGCCCATTGACTGACCGAGCAAGGGTTCGACGTGGACTGGGACTGGATCTTGCGCATGGCGGCAATGATCTCTACCGGACCGGCGGCATAGCCGATCCGCCAGCCGGTCATCGCATAGGCTTTGGAGACGCCGTTGCAGGTCAGCGTGCGATCAAAGAGGCCGGGCTCAACTTCGGCCGGGGTGCAGAACTCAAACCCGTCATAGGCGAGGTGTTCATACATATCGTCCGACATGATCCAGACATGCGGGTGGCGCATCAGAACGTCGGTTAATGCTTTCAATTCATCCCGGCTGTAGCCCGCGCCTGTGGGATTCGACGGCGAGTTGAAGATGAACCATTTGGTCTTGGGCGTGATCGCGGCTTCAAGCTGTTCGGCCGTCAGCTTGAAGCTGTTTTCCAACGTGGTCTCGACCACAACAGGCGTTCCGCCGGCCAGCAGGACCATATCGGGATAGCTCACCCAGTAAGGCGCGGGGATCAGAACCTCATCGCCTTCGTTCATCGTCGCCATCAACGCGTTGTAGAGCGTCTGCTTACCGCCCGTTCCGACCGAGATCTGCGCGGGTGTGTAGTCCAACCCGTGATCTCGTTTCATCTTGGCACAAGCCGCCTGTTTCAACTCGGCAATGCCATCGGGTGCTGTATATTTCGTCTTGCCCGCAGCAATGGCCGCAACGGCTGCATCCTTAATGTTCTGCGGCGTATCGAAATCCGGCTCACCTGCGCTGAGGGCGATGATATCGCGCCCGGCGGCTTTCAACTCGGCCGCTTTCGCTGTCATCGCGACGGTCGGAGAGGGTTTTACGCGTGACAATGTCGCAGACAGGAAACTCATGAGCGGCCTCGGTTTGTATGTTCAACCTGTCTGTCATAGGGTGCGCCCGATTGACGATCAAGCTGTATGACACACCAGAATTGGAGACCCCGATGAACGACGAAACCGACTGGTACGGACCGGATGCTGCAACGTTCGGAGACAGACTGGCCGGGGCGCGCGAAGCGGCGGGGATGACACAAGCACAATTGGCGCGTCGTCTGGGTGTCAAGAAGGCAACGATCGCGGCCTGGGAAAACGACCTGTCCGAACCGCGCGCCAATCGCTTGTCGATGATGGCGGGCATGATCAACGTCTCGATCATGTGGCTGTTGACCGGTGAAGGCGAAGGCATGGAGGCCCCCGTAGAAGAGGGCGAAGCCAGTCTGGAACTGGCAGGCGCGGTTGCCGAATTGCGTGCCATTCGTGGCGAGATGCGGGCCAGCGCCGAGCGGGCCGCCCGTTTGGAAAAGAAACTGCGTTTGATGCTGGAGCAGGACAAGAATGACTGAAACACGCGAGGTCCGGATCAAACGCCTGCAGATGCGTTCCATGCGGCGGGGGATCAAAGAGATGGATCTGATCCTGTCGGCTTATGCAGAACGCAACCTGAACACGATGGATGCGGCCGGGCTGGACTTGTATGACGCGCTTCTGAAGGAAAACGATCAGGACCTGTATCAATGGGTCACTGGGCAGATGAATACGCCTGATCCTTTTGCTGAACTGATCTCGGATATCGCGCAAACATTTCAAAAATAACGAAAATCAGACTTAACCGATTTTTCGGAAATTCAGGTCATCGTGTCTGCAACGACACGGCTGAATCGGAGGGTCGGATGAGTATGGAAATGCAGGTCTCTGCGTCGGGGGCCAAAGGTTTCATGACCAGCTATCTTGAGGCGCTCGCGCTGGTCGAGCGTCTGCATCGTCTGTTGCTGGATGTCATCAAGGATGAGTTCGAACGGGTGGGCGTGCTGGAAATCAACGCGGTTCAGGCGCTTTTGCTGTTTAACATCGGCGACCATGAGGTGACCGCAGGCGAGTTGAAAAGCCGCGGCTACTATCAGGGCAGCAATGTAAGCTACAACCTCAAGAAGCTTGTCGAGATGGGGTATATGCACCACCAACGCTGCGAGATTGACCGTCGCTCGGTCCGGGTCCGTCTGACACCTCAAGGCCGCGAGATTCGTGATATCGTGTCCGAGTTGTTCCTGCGCCATGCCGAAGGGTTGCAGAACCGCGGCGTTCTGGGGGCGGAAGGGATCGAGGATATCACCACTTCGCTGCGTCGGGTCGAACGCTACTGGACGGACCAGATTCGTTATATCTACTGATCAGAGGCTTGGGATAGGATGATCCCCTGCAGCTCTCGGATCAGTTTGCGGGTCATGGCGTCCTCATAGGCCTCAAAACCCAGTGCGACCTCGACAAACGCATCAGCGCCAAAGATGACCCAAGCGTTGTAATAGGCTGACAGCTCTCCAATCTGGACATCCCGTTGGTCGCCGTAGTTGGAGTCGTCGACACCGATCACCAAACCGTTGATGGTGATGTCGGTATCCTGCAATAGCGCTTTGGCGGCACGTGGATGGAGGCCGAGATTGTGTTTCCCATCTCCGGACAAATCCAGAGTGCGCTTCCAACACTCCGGTTGTTGGTTCAAAAGGTCCGCGCCAAACAGCATCGCATCGCCAACGGCTGTGCCTTGCGGGGCGGCGCTGCGGGTCACGTCTCCCAGTCTCGCCGCGATCCTGCCTAGATCAGATTCGGTGCGGATTTCGGTCCATTTTACAAGCACGCGCTGATGGTCGGGTTCGCTCCATTCGAACACCGCAAGGCGAACGGGAAATGCGGGATTTGCCAATATGATCTTGCGGATTTCAGGGCGCCGCAGTGCAGCGGCCAAACCGTCGATCTGCAACCTGTACTCGTGAACGTCGACAGAGCCAGACACATCCAGCCCAAGCGCCAGAGCTTGACGGCATTGCGCCGAAACGGATCCTGCTAAAAGGCAAACAACAAGCGCGAGCAACCGTGTCATCTATGGCCTGTTTCTTGCAGAGATCCCAATTGCAGGCCGCTCAATTCTCGTTCCAGCTTGCGGCGCATGGCACGCTCAAAGTCTTCAAACCCCTGTGCGATTTCAAGAAAAGCACCCGGTCCGTGCAGGACGTTTTCCTGGAAGAATGGAACCAGAAACAACTCACCCTCGAAATCGGCGGCATTAATCACCAACCCGTTCACCGTGACGGCGTCGAAGGGAAAATGCTTGTAGGCGATTTTGGGGCCATAACCATCATTGTTCGCCCCGTCTCCGGACAGATCAATGGTTTGAAACAGGCAATCCGGACCATCCTTTAGCATGGTGGCCCCGTATGCCAGCGCGTGCCCCATGGCGGTGGCAGACCCAGAATCTGACCGCTCGGACTGGCTGATCCGGGTTGCCGCGGCCAGCAGGTCGCCTTCGTTTTCGATCAACTTCCAGGGCAAGACAACGTGCTGGGTGGATCGGCCGCTCCATTCATAAACTGCCAGCGCAACAGGAGCGGGAGACGAGAAAAAAGCGGCCTGAACCTCGGGCGCGAGCATCGCGGCGGCAAGGCCCTGACGTTGCAGCGCATCCTCGGCCTGATCTACGGAGACCGAGATATCCAGCGCCAGCAAAAGGGCCAACCGGCAGTCTTCGGCCTGCGCGGGGCTGGCCAACGCGGCCAACCCCAGTGCTGTCAGAGTGCGGATCACCAGTGCCCGGTACTCTCCATGCTGCTCCATGGCTCGGCGGGCTCCAGTGCGTCACCGTTCTGCAGCAGCTCGACCGAGATGTTGTCGGGCGAGCGAATGAACGCCATCCGCCCGTCGCGAGGCGGGCGGTTGATCACGACGCCATTGTCCTGCAGGTGCTGGCAGGTCTCGTAGATGTTGTCGACGCCATAGGCGAGATGACCGAAATGGCGGCTGTCACTCGGCAGCGCATCGTCACCGTCCCAGTTATAGGTGAGCTCGAGCGGGCGATCCTCCTGCCCGGGAGGGGCCATGAAGATCAGCGTGAACCGGCCTTGTTCACTTTCGTGGCGGCGCGTTTCCTTCAGGCCCAGCAGCTCGTAGAACGCCATTGATTTCTCAAGATCCTTCACGCGGACCATGGTGTGCAAATATCTCAGCCCCATCTTGGCCTTCCTCCTTTTCTTCGCTTGGTGCGCAGCTTAGCGCGGTTGCGCGAGGTGTCGAGAGGGGCCGGGAACATGATTTCGAACTTCGCGGCGCTTACGGCAGATATCGCGGTTCCAGTGGTGGAGTTGACGATATATAGTGGGCATCGACTCATTCTTGGAAAGGATAATTTCATGCCTCTGTCTGCCGACCAACTGGCCGAGATCGAAGCGCAGCGCGCGCAATCGCATCCAACTCGCCGCGTTGTTGCACCAGGCATGGAAGACCATCTGTACACGGCTCATCAGGTGTTGGACCACGGTTTTGTCCGGGTCATCGACTATATGGGCGACGATGCAGCCATTTGTCAGGCGGCGCGCGTGTCCTACGGCAAGGGCACCAAATCCGTGCAAAATGATGAGGGCCTGATCCGCTATCTGATGCGTCACTGGCATTCGACCCCGTTTGAGATGTGCGAGATCAAGCTGCACGTAAAACTGCCGGTTTTCGTCGCGCGCCAGTGGATTCGCCACCGGACCGCCAATGTGAACGAATACTCGGCGCGCTACTCAATCCTTGACCGTGAGTTCTATATTCCTGCCCCCGACAACGTGGCCGCGCAGTCCGAGGTCAACAATCAAGGACGCGGGTCCGCCTTGGAAGGGGAAGAGGCCGCGCGCGTGCTGGAAATCCTAAAGGCCGACAGCGCCCGCTGTTATGACAATTATGAGGCGATGATCAATCAGGACGGGCAACAAGGTTTGGCGCGCGAACTGGCGCGGATGAACCTGCCTGCAAACATCTATACGCAGTGGTATTGGAAGGTGGACCTGCACAATCTGTTCCACTTCCTGCGTCTGCGCGCTGACCCGCATGCCCAATACGAGATCCGGGTTTATGCCGATATGATGTGCAAGATCGTCGCCGATTGGGTGCCGTTCGCCTACAGAGCGTTCGAGGACTACCGATTAGGTGCCGTTAACCTCTCGGCCCAAATGGTCGACAGCCTGCGCCGGATGTTGGCAGGTGAGACAGTGACACAGGAAAACTCGGGCATGACGGCGCGGGAATGGCGTGAGTTCGAGGACGTAATCCGCAAGGATTGAGGCTCAGAAGCATATCTTTTGTATATACGTTTTGTCATGAAGCTGTTACATTGGCTTCATGACTTATCTGTTTCGCCTGATCCCATTGTGTCTTGTGCTGGCGTCACCGACGCAGGCCAAATCGCCCATAGCCGAAATCCTGTGTGAAGCGACCCCTCGGCTGCAAGAGAAACTGACCCACCAATTCGGCGCCGAGCGCGTCGCGACCGGCATTCGCGGGCCCGAACAGATCATGGAGGTCTGGAGCAGCGACCGCGGCGACTGGACCATGGTCGTTACCTACGCGACAGGAACGTCCTGCATCGTGGCAATGGGCGAGGACTGGCATGCCCGCACCAACGAAAAATCGACACGTGGGTAACGCCGATTGCTAGGGAACATTTGGCTGACGGCCTGAAATTGGCCGTCAGCCTTGATTGGAAACACCCCACATCTGGCGGGGTGGAGGTTACAACGGCTTCAAATCAGCTGCCATCTGGCGGCCGTCACGCCCGTCCTGCAACTCGTACGAGACTTTCTGATTGTCTGCGAGTCCGGTGAGGCCGGATCGTTCTACGGCCGAGATATGAACAAACACATCTTTGCCCCCCTCATCAGGGGCAATAAACCCATAGCCTTTGGTAGTGTTAAACCATTTCACGGTGCCGGTTGGCATGTCCCGTGTCTCCTTCTACTTGCGCATTGTCCCACAAATTGGTGGGGGCTTTGGTCGACTAAATGGCGTATCGGGCTGATTTCTGGGTCAGATACAGTCCTAAACGCACGTTTCGTCTTTTTCAACATTGCACGGTGAAGTAAAAAATCAAGAATTACCGCTGGGAACCAACCAGTTTGCATAAAAAAGTTACAAATGCAGGAGCAGCCCAAAAATGCGCCTTTATGGTTTGAAAAACTGCGATACGTGCCGTAAGGCGCTGAAATCGCTGCCAGAAGCGGCCCTTGTGGATGTCAGGGCGGACGGAGTTCCGGCCGAGACCCTTTCGCAAGCTTTTGCCACGTTCGGCGAGGCTTTGCTCAATACACGGTCAACAACCTGGCGTGGATTGGACGATACCGAGCGCGCGCGGCCACCGTTGGAGTTGCTGGCCGATCACCCGACGCTGATGAAACGCCCTCTGATCGAAAAGGACGGAGAGTTGTTTCTGGGCTGGACCGCTGAAACGCGGGCCTCTCTTGGTGTTGCGTAGCCGCGTACCTATCTGCTGATACGAACTGTAAAGGAAGATACATGCGAAACGCTGCCATGATTTTGGGCGTCATCGCCGGTTTGATCGGTATGATTGTCGGGTTTTTCGGATATGGCTATGTCGAAGCCATCAAGCATTTTGGCGATATCGAAGGGATTGCCGAGCAGGTGGATAACCCTGACCTGATACAAGCGGCCTCGATCCTTGCGCCTTTATTGGCAATTGCGGGCGGGGCCATGGCCCATGCGCGGGCGTTGATTGCTGGGATCTTACTCTTGGCCTCGGCTGCAGGGATGTACTACGCGTTTGGCTTCGGCGTTTTCACCATGTTCCCAATCGCTTTTGCCGCAGTGGCCGGGGTGCTCGGGCTCGCCGCGGGAAAACCGGACGAACCCAAGGCTCATTTCTGATTTATTTCAGGCGCAGGATGCGGTCCAGAGACAGCGGGCCTGCGCCATTGATGACCATCACCAGGAACAGGAAGGTCCACATGGTGCGCTGATCGACCAGATCGGGCGCCGCATTGAACAGGCTACCGAGTTTCACGCCATGGCCGGTCACGTCGACAATAGTTTGCACCCAGACAAACCCGATCATTGCGACCGCCGCCAGACGCGTGAACAGACCAACCAGCAGCAGCGCGGGCAGGACGAACTCGGCCACGGTGCCAAGGAAGATCACGATCCGCTGGAAGAACGTCATTTGCGTGACGTCCCAAAGCACGGCTTCGGCGGCTTTCGGAAAAATCTGTCCAAAGGCACCACTGGATGGCGAGAAGATCGACCCATCAATCTTCAGCATCGCCGAATTCCAGTAGTAGACGAGCAATACAGCGATAAACACGAGCCGGGCGAGGGTTGGCGTCAGCCAACCGGACGCATGGTCCACCTTTCCCAAAACGGAGTTGTGGATTGAGATGAGCGCAGTCATGACTCCAGCCTTTCGATAGTCACAGAGGTTATTGCACCGCCTTGCAAAAGCAGTGCCAGAGTGGTTCCAAGATCAAAGTCGGGCGTGTCAGCAGCGGTTTTTTCGAACGCGCTGCCGATGGTGTCGCCCGCTTGCATATGTGCGATCCAGTCTGCGCCGCCTTTTGGCAATAGATGCGGGGCGGGATCATATTCGGGGCGGGTGACCAGAACGTCCTCGGCCTGAGCCACCGGTTTTGGGGCGTCCGCTTCCGAATTGTAGCGCCAGATCGCGTGGATCGGCCAATCCGACCGGATCACCCGCATCGCCGGGGCAAAACTCAGCCGCGCGCGCATCACGTCTTCGGGGGGAACGGCCAGCGCATCGGCGGGCGCAGGTGTGCTGTCTGCCGCGTGGTAGGAGTGGCGCAGGGCAAGTTCCAGCCGCGCCATGTCGGCAAGGTAACCCAGATGGGACAGTTGAGGCATTCCGGCGACAAAGGCGGGAAACGCCTCACCATAGAACATCATCAACGGGGATGTGGGCGGGTGCTGGCGCAGGAAAATGCCCGAAAGGCCGTCCATGTTCTGCGATCCCAGCAGTTTGGTGATCACGGGAAAGGCCTGCTGCATGGCCTCGGTCAGTGAGACAGCGACATTATTGCGATAGACGCTGAACCGCCGACCGGCGGGTTGGTTTTCAGAATCCAGCAAACCCTCCGGGACCGGGGTAGTGGCGTCCAGAAGCGCGGCGCGGAACTGGGTTTGCGACACGCTCATGCCGGAATCCGCTCCAGAGCCGCCTGGGCGCGCACGGCCTCGTCCCGCAGGACCGGCCAGTCAGGAACATCCGTGTCCCACTCGACCAAGAGAGGCTTCGGCCCCGACCGATCCAGAACATAGTCCAAAAGCGCCCAGACCGGATCAACGACCTCGCGCCCGTGGCTGTCGATCAGCAGAGGTTTACCGTGGTCGTCTTCGTCTTCATCGTGACCGCCGAGGTGAATCTCACCAACCTTTTCAAGCGGGTAGGCATCGATATAGCCCTGGGGCGAGAAGTCCAGATTGGTGGCCGAGACAAAGACGTTATTCACGTCCAGCAACAGCCCGCATCCGGTTCGGTTCGAAACTTCGCGCAGGAAGTCAGGCTCGGACCAGTTGCTTTCCTCAAACGCCAGATAGCTCGAGGGGTTTTCGAGCAGCATTTGCCGTCCAACCACCTCTTGTACCTGGTCGATATGATCGCAGATGCGGGTCAAAGTGGCATCGGTATAGGGCAGGGGCAGAAGGTCGTTCAGGAAGTGGCTGTCATGAGTCGACCAGGCCAAATGCTCGGAGAAGCTGGCCGGGTTCAGCCAGCCGACCAGATGTTTCAATCGCGCCAGATGGTCGGCATCCAGCGGGCCTTCGCCGCCGATCGACAGGCCAACGCCATGGACTGAGATTGGGAATTGTTCTGACAGATGGCGCAGTTGCGCCAGCGGACGACCGCCGTCTCCCATGTAATTCTCGGCATGGATTTCCAGCCATGCGACGGGCTGTGCGTTTTCAAGGATCTGTGCAAAGTGCTGCGGTTTATACCCAACACCCGGCGCTGCGGGCAGTCGGTTCGACCTGAGTGCGTCGTCCAGCATGAGGCAGTTCCCTATGATCACGTGAAAAGGGGCGGGCGAATTGGCCCGCCCCTTGGATCTCGTATGGCAGATATTATGCCGGCAGGTCGCGGTTCAGCTCTTCCAGCGAACCTTTGCGCGGGGTGCCGTCTGCCTGTGCGGGCAGTTCGATATTGGCGCAGGTGCCTGCATCAACCAGAGTCCAGGCGTTGCCCTGATAGTCAACGGTCGAGGTGCCCGCGCATGTGGTGCCGGGACCCGCGGCGCAATCGTTCTGACCGGCCAGCGAAACGCCATAGCATTTCTCTTTCGCTTGTGCGGAGGCGGTGGTTGCTGCACCCGAAACGGCGGCTGCGACTGCTGTTGCGATAACCAGGGATTTGGCTGTGTTCGACATCTCGGTAATCCTTTTGATGACTGCGTATGTCTGCTTGTGACAATGACAAAGGTAACGACTAGTGAGCCACAGTTAAATTCACGAGGCCGTGTCTCACAAGCGCGTCAGGCATTGTCATGCCCTCTTGCAGGTTAACAAATTGTTTTTGAATTGAAAAATGGAAAATGTTTCAATCCGGCCCCGATTTCAGGGCCGGATGAGGGGTCAGAAACTGACTTATGTTACAGCAGGTCCGGAGGAGTGGCTGCCTTGGACAGCTCATTTGTTACAGTCTCAAGAGATTGAACCTGCGTTTGTTTTTCGCCCAGTCGGCGGACACTTACAGTGCGCTCATCCACCTCGCGGTGACCCACGGCCAGAATGACCGGAACCTTGCCGACCGAGTGCTCGCGGACCTTGTAGTTGATCTTTTCGTTGCGGATATCCGCCTCGGCCCGGACACCAGCGGAGCGGAGCGTTTCAACAACCTCGGCCACATAGTAATCTGCATCGGACGTGATCGAGGCCACAACGACCTGCCGCGGCGCCAGCCAGAACGGCAACTTGCCCGCGTGTTCTTCGATCAGAATGCCGATGAACCGTTCGAACGACCCAAGGCAGGCCCTGTGCAGCATGTAGGGGCGATGCTTGGACCCGTCAGCGCCGATGAAATTCGCATCCAGACGCTCGGGCAGGTTAGGGTCGACCTGAAGCGTGCCGCATTGCCAATTCCGGCCGATGGCATCTGTCAAAGTGAACTCCAGCTTCGGACCGTAGAATGCGCCCTCGCCTTCCAAGACCTCGTACTCATACCCAGCGGCCTTGCAGGCATCGCCCAAAGCTTTCTCGACGAAATCCCAGCTTTCATCGCTGCCGATCCGCTTTTCCGGGCGGGTGGACAGTTTGATGGTCCAGTCGTGGAAGCCAAGGTCGGCGTAGACCTTCGACAGGAAAGCAATGAACTTTGCGGTCTCGGATTCGATCTGATCCTCGGCGCAGAAGATGTGACCGTCGTCCTGAGTAAAGCCGCGCACCCGCATGATCCCGTGCAGCGCGCCCGAGGGCTCATACCGCGCGCAGGAGCCGAACTCTGCCATGCGCAGCGGCAGATCACGATAGGATTTCAGGCCCTGATTGAACACCTGCACGTGGCAAGGGCAGTTCATTGGCTTCAGCGCGTTGATCGCCTTTTCGCGGGCATGCTCTTCGTCGACTTCGACGATGAACATGTTCTCCTGGTACTTGTCCCAGTGACCCGAGGCTTCCCAAAGTTTGCGGTCGACGACCTGTGGGGTGTTGACCTCGACATAGCCGTCACGGTCCTGCATCCGGCGCATGTAGTCCTGCAGGGTGGTGTAGATTTTCCAGCCGTTGGGATGCCAGAACACCTGACCCGGAGCCTCTTCCTGCATGTGATACAGGTTCATCTCGCGGCCCAGCTTGCGGTGGTCGCGCTTGGCGGCCTCCTCCAGCATGTTCAGGTGCGCTTTGAGCTTTTCCTTGCCCGTGAACGCTACGCCATAGATGCGCTGCAACATCGCGCGGTCGCTGTCGCCACGCCAATAGGCGCCCGCAATGCTCATCAGCTTGAAGGCGTCGCCCGGCAGTTGACCGGTGTGCTGCAGGTGCGGGCCGCGGCACAGATCCTGCCAGTGGCCGTGCCAGTACATGCGCAGTGGCTCATCACCCGGAATGGCTTCGATCAGCTCGACCTTATAGGGCTCATTGTTGGCCTTGTAGAATTCGATCGCGCGGTCACGATCCCAGACCTCGGTGGTGACGGGGTCGCGCTTGTTGATGATCTCTTTCATCTTTTTCTCGATGAGGCCGAGATCTTCGGGCGTGAATGGCTCTTCGCGGTCAAAGTCATAGTACCAGCCGTTTTCGACAACGGGGCCGATGGTGACTTTGGTCGCGGGCCAGATTTCCTGCACGGCGCGGGCCATGACATGCGCCAGATCGTGGCGGATCAGCTCATTGGCCTGATCTTCATCCTTCATGGTGTGGATGGCGATTTGGGCATCTGCTTCGATGGGCCATTGCAAATCCCAATGCTTGCCGTCGACCGTGGCCGATATCGCCCTTTTCGCCAGCGAAGTTGAGATGTCGGCAGCCACCTGCGCAGGCGTTATGCCTGCGTCATAGGAACGTGCATTGCCATCGGGAAAAGTGAGAGAGACGGATTTTGAATCCAGGGCCATATCGGCTCTCCTCGTCGGTTCGGCGCCCACTGAACGCCCGGTTGCGGGTTATTTGCGTCTGGCTGCTTTGGCAGGTGGTTGTACTTGTGTCAAGTGGCTGGAGCGAGGGGCCAGCCCCTCGCGCTCCCCGAGGTATTTTTAGCCAGATGAAGGAGGATCACGGAATTGCACTTGGGCGGGGGGCGTGCATGATGTCAGGAAAGCAAAGAGGGCTTCATGGCAGCAACAGATTTTTTGGAAACGGCGCAGGGGCGGCGGTTGGCGTATCACAAGAGCGAAGGGGCCGGTCCGACCATTGTTTTTCTGGGCGGTTTGAAATCGGATATGGAGGGCACCAAGGCCGTTCATCTTGAGGCTTGGTCGAAGGCACGGGGGCAGGCGTTCTTGCGGTTTGACTATTCCGGGCATGGAGAAAGCTCTGAGGCGTTCACAGACGGCTGCATTGGAGATTGGCACGAAGACACGCTGGCAGCGGTGGGTGCCTTGACCGAGGGGCCTTTGGTGGTCGTTGGGTCCTCGATGGGCGGTTGGCAGGCGCTGCTGCTGGCAAAGGCGTTGCCGGAGCGAATTGTTGGCATGGTGACCATCGCGGCAGCCCCGGATTTTACCGAGGACGGCTATTGGGCGTCCTTCTCAGATGCGCAGAAGGCAGCGCTGGAGGAGGTTGGGCATGTGGAATTGCCCTCGGACTATATGGAGCCTTACATCATCACAAAGCGTATGATCGAGGATGGTCGGCAGCGTCTGGTTCTGCGGGACGCGTTGGATCTGCCGTTTCCCGTTCGTTTTTTGCAGGGGACGGCTGATACGGCGGTGTCGACTGAAACAGCCGTACGCCTATTGGAGCATGCGACCGGACCGGATATGCGATTGTTGCTGGTCAAGGATGCGGATCATCGGTTCTCGGACGGGCCGTGCCTTGGCTTGATCGAGAAAGCCGTTCTCGACGTTTTGGGGGATGGGTGATGCGCTGGTTCGGATGGGTGCTGGGGCGAATTATACTGGCGCTGATTATAGTCGGGGGCCTGATTTATTGGTTCGGGCCGCGGGAAGAAGTGAACTTGGATCCCGAATTCGACCCCCGCAAGTTTGGCGAAGGTGTTCAGGTCTATTTTGAAAGCACGGAGTCCGCGTTTGACGATATCGTTCCCGGTGTCGAAAAACGTGTGATCTGGCAGGACGGATTCAAAGAGCAGCGGACACCCTATTCGGTGCTATATGTCCATGGTTTCTCGGCCAGTTCTGAAGAGATCCGCCCCGTGCCAGATAGGGTCGCTGATGCTCTGGGGGCCAATCTGGTATATACGCGCTTGCAAGGACATGGGCGCAGTGGGGCCGCGATGGGCGACGCGACTGCCTCGGGCTGGATGCAGGACATGGCCGAAGGGCTGGCGGCGGCCAAGGCCGTTGGGGAAAAGGTCGTAGTCATTTCGACATCGACCGGGGGCACGCTGGCAGCGGCGGCCGCTTTGAACCCGGACCTCAGCGAGGATGTCGCGGCAATGGTGTTTGTGTCGCCGAATTTCGGAGTGAATGCGACAGGGGCGTTCATACCCGGTCTGCCTTGGGCTCGGGATTGGTTGCCACTGCTGATGGGGCCGGAACGAGGTGTATCCGGGCCAGATCCAGAAAAGAACAAGTACTGGACTTCGGTTTACCCGTGGGAGGCCGTGGTGCCGATGACAGTTCTGGTCGAAACGGTCTACGGTCTTGATTTCTCACAAGCTTTGGTGCCAGCGCTGTTCTGGTTCTCGGATGATGATCAGGTCGTGCGCCCGGACAAGACCCATAAGGTGGCCGAGGCCTGGGGTGCGCCAGCAACGGTTGAGCTTGTCACGATGGGGCCTGAAGATGATCCGATGTCGCATGTGATTGCCGGCCGCCTGATGTCTCCGGACCAGACAGAGCCGACAGTGAATGGGGTATTGGCGTGGTTGAAAACGCAGGGGATCGAATGACGCCTCGTTCAAGGGCATAGCGATGCGCAAGCCGGGCAGTATGTGGAGCCTTGAGACGCTGGGTCGTGTGCGTCTGTCCCGGCATTTCTTCATGCGCGATTTCCTGTACTCCGAGATCGGGAATTTCCACCAAAAGCAGAACCTGCCTGAGAACCCGGATCTGGCCATCGAAACCGGAAGCGCCTTTTGCCAAACCTTGCTAGACCCGCTGGAGGAGACCTTTGGCCGGGTCGCAGTGCGCTCGGGCTATCGGTCACCGTCCTTGAATGCCTTTGGCAACGAAAACCGGCTGAACTGCGCGCGCAATGACAATCCGTTGGAGTGCCATGTCTGGGACTGGGGGCAGGGTGAGGCGCGAGTCGCTGGCGCGTCTGTCGTGATCCCCTGGTTTGCGGATCGCTACGCGCAGGGGCGGGACTGGCGCGATCTGGCGTGGTGGATGCATGATCATCTTGACTACTCCGAGATCTGGTTTTTCCCGAAACTCTGCGCGTTCAATCTGGTTTGGCGCCCCAGGCCTCAGCGTCGGATCGACAGTTACATCGCGCCCAAAGGCTGCCTTTTGCGACCGGGTGCCGAGCCAGCCGAAACCCTTGCTGCCCGTCAGAAACGCTATGCTGATTTCCCGCAGTTCCGTGGAATCGCCTATCCTTAAAGATTCACTTGCTGGGCTGATCCAAACCTTCCATCCTGATGAGAAGGAACGACTCGGATAACCGAGCAGAAGGAGGCCCCACGTGATTGAGCCGCTGGTGTTGTTGCCGGGTTTGATGTGCGATGCTCGGCTGTTTCATCCCCAAATTGATGCGTTTTCGCGCCGCCGCGCCGTGGTCGTCTCGGCGATCAGCCGGGGGGAACGGATCGAAGAGATCGCTTCGGATCTTCTGGATCAGCTGCCTCATCGGTTCGCGCTGGCTGGGCATGGGCTGGGCGGCGTGGTGGCGTTGGACCTTATTCGCCGCGCCCCGGATCGGGTGTCGCGCCTGTGCCTGATCTCGACCGATGCGCAGGCCGACACACCGCAGATCGCGGCCGCACGGGAGGATCTGATCATCGGCGCGCAGGCCGGTCGGCTTGAAGAGGTGATGCGGCAGGTTGTGGGGTCGGACACTCTGGCGCCGGGAACGCAGCGCATCCCTGTGTTGAATGACCTACTGGCGATGGCGCTGGATTTAGGCCCGGAGGTGTTTGTGACCCAGATGCGTGCGCTACAGAGGCGCGCGGATCAGCAGGGCACGCTGCGCCGGATCAAAGCGCCCAGCCTGATCCTGTGTGGAAAGCATGACCGGCTGACGCCCGAGCGCAAGCATGCCTTTATGGCGGACATGATCCCAAATGCGGTGATGCACACAATTGATGCGGCCGGATATCTGCCAACTCTGGAAGCGCCCGAGCAGGTGATCGACCTGATGCAGGCGTGGCTGGATGAACCCTTGCGCATGGCCTAGGGGTAAAGCGCTGCGCGTTCCTCTTTGCTGATCACCGTCGGTGTCACGACGGGTTCAAAACTCTCAGGATCAAAGAACGGCGTGTTTTTCCACCCACCGGATAGTCTTGATTTGATCACGCGACGCAGCAACCCAATTGCCGCCGGAGACAGATTTTCGTGCTTTTGCTTGCCATTGGGCCGAGGCACGAACCCACGAGTCGCAATCGGGCCAAGCCGCGCGTGATCGGCGATACGCAAAGCGATGAACCCCGCAAAAGGAAATCTGGCGGTGCGTGGCGTGGTTGCCAAGGGTGCATTGCAGCATTTGGCATACCATCGCAGCATGCCCTTCGGGCTCAGAGACATCGCCGCCAAATGTTCGGCGCCGCTGTCAATCGTGACCTCGTCGGGGGCGATTTGAAACACCTCAACCGGTCCGGGGGCCGGGTCGGGTTGGCCGAAGTAAAGCTGGGCCGCACGGCAGTCGCGGCAAAAACACTCGGCATGGGTCCCCAGACGCGCACCATCGGATGTGATGCGGCCTGTCAGTGTCCCGCAGGCGCACGAAAAGGTGAGGTCAGTCTCTGACGCCAAAGCCCTTACGCGACTTTGTTGCTGTTGGCCGCCCGACGACGAGGTTTGCGGCTGTTCTCGTTCATGAAGTCGATGACCAGCGGGCGGATATTGTCGCGCCAGCTGCGGCCAGCGAAGATGCCGTAGTGCCCCGCACCGGGTTCCACATGACTGGCTTTCTTGCTGTCAGGCAGGCCGGTACACAGATCAAGCGCGGCGATACACTGCCCAGGCGCTGAAATGTCGTCATTCGCGCCTTCCACGGTTTTCACAGCCACGTCGGTGATCTTGCCCATATCCACCTTGTGCCCGGCGACGACAAATTCGTTCCGCCCAATCTCGCGGTTTTTGAAAATGCGTTCGACCGTGGAGAGGTAAAACTCGGCCGGCATATCCATGACAGCGAGATATTCATCGTAGAAGCGGTTGTGGGCGTCATGGTCCGAAGCTTCCCCCCGCATCACGCGCTGTATCTGATCCGTGAAGGCTGTGGAGTGGCGTTCGGCATTCATCGACATGAACGAAGCCAGCTGCAACAGGCCGGGATAAACCATCCGACCCACGCCTTTGTATTTGAAACCAACGCGCTGGATCATGGTCTCTTCCAACTGGCCCATCGTCACGCGACGGCCAAAGTCGGTCACGTCGGTCGGGGTGGCATCGGGATCGACCGGGCCACCAATCAGTGTCAGGGTGCTGGGCTGGGCCTTTGGTTCGACCTCGGCCAGATAGGCGGTCGCGGCCAGTGTCAGCGGTGCGGGCTGGCACACGGCGACCACATGGGTGTCCGGGCCAAGCTCTTTCATAAAATCGACAAGGTAGAGGGTGTAATCCTCGACATCGAACTTGCCAGCGGACACGGGGATATCGCGCGCGTTATGCCAATCGGTGATGTAAACTTCGCAATTGACCAGCAGGCTTTTGACGGTCGAACGCAGCAATGTCGCGTAGTGACCGGACATTGGAGCCACCAAAAGCACCTTGCGAGGTTGCGTTTCGCGCCCGTTTACCTTGAAATGGAGAAGGTCCCCAAAGGGACGCTCCAGAACCGAGGTGACTTCGACCAGATGATCTTTGCCATCTTCACACGTGAAAGTCCGGATGCCCCAATCGGGTTTCGCGACCATGCGTTGAAAGGTGCGCTCGGTCACTTCACCCCAAGCGGCCATCCAACTGAACGCCGGGTTGGGAACCATCGAAAACAGCGGGTAGGAGGCCATCGCATTTGCCGTCGAACCAAGCCATTGGTTCGTATTGCGCATGGTTTCCATCAGATCGTAGGTCATCATGTAGCGCATCGAAGGATCCTCCGGAGTATCAACCTAAGAGTTCGGACCATTCGTCGCTTTGTCGACCAACGTCCGCGACGTTATTCTGCATAGCAGCGAGAGTAGGGGTGAATTGTTAAAATGACAACAAGTGAAGACAATACGGGCCAAGTTACCGAAGAACATATTGAACGCATTAAAGAAAATATGGAGAAGGTTGAGGCTCTCTCCAAGCGCCTGATCGAAGTCATGGCTTCGAAGAAGTCTCATGTCCCCGCGTTGGACGGCCCGAATCAAGAGCTTTATGCACGTGCGGCAACGGCCTATTGGGCCGACGCATTGCAGAATCCCGCCAAACTGCTGCAACAGCAGATCGAATATTGGGGCAAGTCCGTTCTGAACTTTGCCGAGGCGCAGCAGGCACTGACCACAGGCGCAGTGGATGAAGACAAACCCAAATCCAAGGACAAACGCTTTTCCAACCCGCTTTGGGACACCAACCCCTATTTTCGCTTGATCCGCCAGCAGTACCAGACCAATGCCGAAGCGATCGCACAAGCAGTGTCAGCAGTTGAGGACCTTGAAGAGAAGGACAAGCAGCGCCTTCAGTATTTCTCGCAGCAGATCATCGACCTGATGGCTCCCACCAATTTTCTAGCAACCAACCCTGATGCCTTGGAGAAAGCTGTCGAAACCGAGGGGCAATCCCTGATCCAAGGGCTTGAGAACCTCGTCTCGGACCTAGAGGCCAATGATGGTGAGCTTGTGGTCAAGCTTGCCGATGACAGTGCATTCGAGGTTGGGGTCAATATCGCGACCAGCCCTGGCGATGTCGTGTATCGCAACCGTATGATGGAGCTGATCCAATACAAACCGGCAACCGAGACGGTGCATGAAACCCCCATCGTCCTGTTCCCGCCGTGGATCAACAAATTCTACATTCTCGACCTCAAAACCCAGAACAGCCTGATCAAATGGGTGACCGAGCAGGGATACACGCTGTTTGTCGTCAGCTGGATAAATCCCGATTCCACCTACGCCGATGTGGGGATGGAGGACTATATTCAGGACGGGTTCCTGACTGCGATCGAGACGGTCAAGAAGATCTGCAAAGTAAAACAGGTCAACGCCGTCGGGTATTGCATTGCGGGCACCACGCTCAGCCTGACGCTGTCATTGCTGAAACAGCGCGGGGACAAGTCGGTCAAATCGGCGACCTTCTTTACGGCTCTGACCGATTTTGGCGATCAGGGAGAATTCACGCCGTTTTTGCAAAACGACTTTGTGGATGGGATCGAGGATCAGGTCGCCAAGGATGGCCTTCTGCGCGCATGGATTCTTGGGCGCACCATGTCATTCCTGCGTTCGCGCGACCTGATCTACACGCCAGCGATCCGCAGCTATATGATGGGAGAGACCCCTCCAGCTTTTGACCTGCTGTATTGGAACGGCGACGGCTCGAACCTGCCGGGCAAGATGGCGGTGCAGTATCTGCGCGGCCTGTGCCAGCACAACGAATTCGTGGGCGACGGCTTCGCGATGCTGGGCCACAAGCTGCATGTCAGAGATGTGGACGTCCCCCTGATGGCTATCACCTGCGAGACGGACCATATCGCCCGCTGGAAAGACTGCTATCGCGGTGTTCAGCAGATGGGGTCCAAGTCCAAGACTTTTGTTGTGTCAGAGTCCGGTCACATTGCAGGGATCGTGAACCCGCCCAGCAAGAAGAAATACGGACACTACACCAACCCTGATCTGAAGTTGGATGCAGAGGCCTGGTTGAAAGACGCTGACTTTCACGAAGGATCATGGTGGCCGATGTGGGGCGCTTGGCTGAAGAAACGGTCTGGCAAGCAGGTTCCGGCGCGCGAAACGGGTGATTCGGAGCATCCGAGCCTGTGTCCGGCGCCTGGCAGCTATGTTTTGCTCAAGGCAAATCGCTGATTTCAAAATGAAACTTGATTTTTTCTGCATTGCAGCAAGAAAAAACTTGAAATGCTGCGATGCAGAAATCATATTGTCCTCAAGCCGATGGAAACCGGGGTGGGCCCGGTTCGGTGAAAAGGATTAGGACAATGGCAAAGACCCAAGACTTCACCGCGATCATGAAAGACGTCATGGGCGCGTTTCCGGTAGACACCACCGCAATGGAAGGTGCCTTCAAATCGACCGCAGCGTTGAACGAAAAGCTGTCGGGCGTTGCTCTGGACGCGGCTGAGAAATCGGCTGAAATCTCGAACAAATGGACCAAGGACACCCTGGCCAAGCTGACCGAGATGTCGAAAGCAAAGGCCGAGCCTGCTGACTACGCAAAAGCCGCAACCGACTTCGCAAGCGCGTCGGCTGAAGTTGCTGCTGAAAACCTGGCTGCATTCGCGGAAATCGCGAAAAAAGTTCAGTCGGAAACCGTTGAGCTGCTGATGGCCGCTGGCAAAGACGCTGCTGAAGAAGCAACCGCAGCTGTCAAGAAAGCGACTTCTGAGGTGACGACTGCCGCTAAGAAAGCCGCAGCTGCCAAGTAAGAACGTCCGCGACGGGCGTCTTATCCTCCCTATAGGTGCCATCGCGTTGGGCAGGTCGATTGACCTGCCCTTTCTTTTTGTGCTGCAGTCGCATAACCTCTGCTGCAACGCATCATCCTTGGGGAGGGTACAAGGTGTCGGACAAAGAAAAACCGCTGTTGATCAAGCGCTATGCCAGCCGCCGGCTGTATAACACCGAGACCAGCGATTACGTGACGCTCGAAGATATTGCGGGGTTCATCCGCGACGGGCGCGAAGTTCAGATCATTGATCTGAAGACGGGCGATGACCTGACCCGCCAGTACCTTTTGCAAATCATTGCCGAACACGAAAGCCGGGGCGAGAACGTCCTGCCGGTCAATGTTCTGAACGATCTGGTGCGCAGCTATATGGTGCCGGGCGGGGGTATGATGCCGCAATTCCTGCAAAGCTCATTCGACATGCTGCGCGAAAGCCAAAGCAAGATGATGGAGAACATGAACGCCATGAACCCGATGTCTCAGATGCCGGGGTTTGAGGCGATGCAGGCGCAGCAACAGGCGTTCCTCAAGGCGATGACGGGCGGGTTGTCCGGCAACTGGTCTGGCCCTGACAAAGAGGACGAGTCCGAGCCGAAAGAGGATCTGGACGACATTAAAAAGCAATTGGCCGAGTTGCAGCGGAAGCTTTCGAAACTGAACTAGGGCGCAGGCGATGCGCTGGCTGGTCCTGTGTGTCGCTATTTTGTGGTCGCAAGCCGTTTGGGCCGAGGGGCAGTTCTCTGAAAACTGGTCCGCAGTCTGTCGGCTGGGGACCGATACATCTGCGGGGTGTCAGGATATTCGGGCGCGTGAGATTCTCGATGCGTCCGAGGCCCCTTGGCGCGCGATTGGTCGCGTGAACTATGCAGGGCGGGACCAACGATCTCATTGTACGGGCGTTCTGATCTCGGAAAACCATGTACTGACGGCGGCACATTGTCTCTACAATCGATCACGCAAACGCTGGATACCACCCGAGAGTATTCGATTTGCTGCCGGGTACCAGCGGGGAGAGGCGGTCTCGGTTGCGCGAGCCGATGACTATATCTTGCCTGCAGGTCAGGATGTATCATCCGGATTTTCCGATCAACCCGAATTGGACTGGGCCATTCTGGTGCTGGACGCTCCGATTGGGGCCGAGGTCGGTTTCGTGAAACCGGCAGATCAAGAGGTCGAGGCAGGCTTCGTCGCGGGCTATCCGGGGCTGAGGCCTCATGTCTTGAGCCGGACAGAGACTTGCCCAATGCGCATATATGCAGGCCAAATGCTGCGTGGAATTTGCCCGGTGATGATGGGGGATTCCGGTGCGCCACTGTTGATGAAGACCTCGGACGGGCTGCGGGTGGCTGGTGTCCTGTCCCGCATCGCAGCGGCCCCCGAAGGGATCGACGCGTTGTTCGTCTCAGTGCTAGGCGTTCAGGTGCCGTAAGCAGGAACCGGGCCAATCACCTCACCGACCGAGGCCAGCAGGATGTCGGCGATCACGTCCAGTTCCTCGCGCGTCAGGCGTACGGGCAGGCGCACGTCACAGGCTGTCATCAGCATGGCACGGGTTTGCGGCAGTTCGAATTGCTCAGGCAGGAACTGCCAGTTCCAGAAGGCGCGGGCATTGTCTTCGCTCATGCCAAAGACCTGAACTTTGACGCCACGCGCCTCGGATGCGGCGGCAAAGGCGCGGATTTCACCCTCATCCATGCCGACCAGATTGAACTGAATCGAATCCGGTGCACGACGTTCGGGCGCAAGCGGGGCGGGGACGTCGATATAGTCCGACCTGTTCAGCCGTTCCGCTACATAGTCGTGGTTTGCCAGCCCATCGCGCACGCGGCGCGCCAGTTCTGGGATCTGAGGGCGGATCACTGCGGCGCTGAGATTGCTCATCCGCAAATTATAAAGCGGGAGTTTGTTCTGCCAGCGCGCAAAGGCCTGCTCCAACTCGGGCGAGTTGTCGCCATGCGGGGTTTTGTGCTTCTTCCAGTTATGCTCGTAGGCGCCTGACATGATCACGGTGCGCGCCACCAGATCGGCGTCGTCGGTGATCAGAATGCCACCTTCGCCCGCGTTGATCATCTTGTAGGACTGGAACGAGAAGCAGCCAATTTTGCCGATGGTGCCAATGTTGCGCCCATGCCAGGTGGTGCCCAGCGAATGGGCGGCATCTTCGATCACCGGGATATCGCGCGCGTCGCACAGTGCCATGATTGCATCCATATCCGAAGTATGACCGCGCATATGGCTAATGATGACCGCTTGTACATCGTCCAGCTTGGCCTCGAAATCAGCCATGCCGATGCGGTAGTTCGGACCAACTTCGCACAGAACCGGAACGCAATCTGCATGCACGACCGACGATGGCACGGCAGCGAAGGTAAAGCCGGGGATCAGAACCCGTGCGTCCCGCGGCAAGCCCAGTGCCTTCAGCGACAGAAACAGAGCAGCCGAGCAGGACGAAACGGCCAAAGCGTATTTCGTGCCCAGCAGGGCGGCGAACTCGGATTCCAGCAAAGAGACCGGCGCGTCCTGCGGCGCGGTGTAGCGAAACAGGTCGCCTGACTGCATCAGGGCGTCGATTGCGTCTCGTGCGGCGGCGGGGATGGGTTCGGCGTCATGAACGTTGGGTGGCAGCGTCATATTTGGTTTTCCCGAATTCTAACTTTCACTTTATTAAATCAAGCATCCCGCCCGTGCCAAGCCCCCAATCGCAAGATCGGCAAAATTTCACCAAATTGTCGTATGGAAACGGGGGCTAGATCCCCAGCCGATCCCGCATCGCGTACCATGTCATCGCCAGCACCAGCAGAGGGCTGCGCAGGGCCGGACCACCGGGAAAGGGCAGGGCCGGGACGCGGGCCATGGTATCGAACCCTTCGGCCTGTCCTTGAATGGCCAATGCCATCAGCTGACCGGCATGTGTTGCCGTGCCGACGCCATGGCCGGAATAGCCCGAGGCGGACAGGATATTCGGCGCGACACGCGTTAGATAAGGCATCCGACGCATTGTAATCGCCAGAGTGCCGCCCCACGCGTAGTCGAGTTTGATCTCCCGCAGATGCGGAAAGATCTCGGTCATTGGTTTGCGCACGGTAGCGGAGATATCCGAAGGGAACCGGTAGCCATAGCTTTCGCCTCCGCCAAACAGCAGGCGTCCGTCAGCGCTGAGGCGGAAGTAGTTCACCACGAATTTTGTATCTGCAACGGCGACATCCTGCGTCAGCACGCGCGCGGCCTCAGCCCCAAGCGGTTCTGTCGCGGCGATGAAGTTGTTGATCGGCATCACCCGCGCCGCGACCTGCCGATTCAGCGTCCCAAGGTATCCGTTGCAGGCCAGAATGACGTGTTGGGCGCGGAGCTTCCCGCCTTCGATTAGAACCGTGGCCGGGTCGCCTTGTTCGATCCCTGTCACCTCGGTGCCTTCGAAAATACGCACGCCCGCGGCCTCAGCAGCACGGGCCAGACCGAGCGCATAGTTCAACGGGTGCAGATGCGCCGCCCCCATATCCAGATACCCACCCTTGTAAGCGGGTGAAGGGCAGAGGGCGTGGCCCGCCTCTTCATCCAGCAGCTCGATCTGATCGTAGCCGTAACGGTCCGACAAATGCGCGGCATGAGCGTGCAGCACGCTCCGCTCGGACGCTGAGAGACCCAGGTTAGCGATGCCGGGCTTCAGGTCGCAGTCAATTTTGTGCTTTTCAATCAGCGATTTGACCAAGGATTTCGCATCCTCGGCCAGTTCCCAAAGTTTGGTAGCGTCGTCCTGCCCAACGAGCCGCTCCAGATCCTCCTGGTCCATGCGCTGGGCGCTGCCCAACTGGCCGCCATTGCGGCCTGATGCGCCAAACCCAACACGGTGCGCCTCAAGCAGGACAACGTCCATCCCGGCCTCGGCCAGATGCAGCGCAGCCGACAAACCCGTATAACCGCCGCCGACGATGCACACATTGGCGCGCGTTTCGCCTTTGAACTCAGTGAATCGCGCGAGCGGATTTGCTGTCGCGGCATACCAGCTTGCCGGATACTCGGCTTTGCTATCGTTGGAATAGAGAAGGTTCATCTCTGGCGTCCCCAAAAGGCTCAGACGTTCAGCAAGAGATGTTCCCGCTCCCACGGAGAGATCACCTGCAGGAACTCTTCATACTCAGCCCGTTTCACGATGCCATAGACGCGGGCGAACTCGGGGCCCAGGATCTCATGCAGTTCCGTGGCTCCGTCAAACAGGTCCAGAGCATTCCCCATCACTTGCGGGATATCCCCTTCGCCCTCATAAGCGTCACCATAGAACTGGCGGCGCGGACGTTCCTGTTGGACCAGACCCAGATAGCCACAGGCCAGTGACAGCGCGATCCCGAGATACGGGTTGCAATCCATCCCAGCGATACGGTTTTCCACGCGTCGCGCCTCAGGGCCGGACAGCGGCACCCGGATGCCTGTCGTGCGGTTGTCCCGCGCCCATTCCAGATTGATCGGCGCGGCATGGTCTTTCACATAGCGACGGTACGAGTTCACATACGGCGCCATCACGGCAAGACCGGCGGGCAGGTGGGTCTGCAGGCCTGCGATGAAGTGGTAAAACGCGTCCGTCTCACCGCCTTGCGGACCGGAGAAGATGTTCTGGCCGGTCTCTATGTCGATGATCGAATGGTGGATATGCATCGCCGATCCCGGCTCATCCTCGATCGGTTTCGCCATGAAGGTCGCAAAGCAATTGTGACGCAGCGCGGCCTCGCGGATCAGGCGTTTGAAGTAGAAAACCTCGTCCGCCAGCTTCACTGGATTGCCGTGGCGCAGGTTGATCTCAAGCTGGCCTGCGCCGCCTTCCTGAGTGATCCCGTCGATCTCAAACCCCTGATGTTCGGCGAAGTCATAGATGTCGTCGATCACCGGGCCGAATTCGTCCACGGCCGTCATGGAATAGGCCTGACGCGCGGCGGCAGGACGGCCCGAGCGGCCCATCATCGGCTCAATCGACTGCGCCGGGTCAACGTTGCGGGCGACCAGAAAGAACTCCATCTCCGGGGCGACCACCGGCTTCCAGCCCTTGTCGTGATAGAGCTGCACAACACGCTTCAGCACGTTGCGCGGGCTGTAGGGGATCGGGTTGTCGTCGCGGTCATAGGCGTCGTGGATCACCTGCAGCGTCCAGTCGCCAGTCCAAGGCGCCGCCGATGTGGTCGAGAAATCCGGTTTCAGGATCATGTCGCGTTCAATGAATCCGTCCTCACCCGCGGCTTCACCCCAGCCGCCCGTGATCGTCTGGTAGAAGATACTGTCAGGCAGGTGGAAATAGGATTGCCGCGCGAATTTCGATGCGGGAACGGCCTTGCCGCGGGCAATGCCCGGCAGGTCCGAGATGATGCACTCGACCTCATCCAGCCGATGTCCGGCGATATAGTCTTGTGCGGCCTGCGGTGCTGCGTCTGTCCAATCGGCCATCAGGCCCTCGCTTTCTTCAGAAAATCCGCCATGATCTGCGCGATCCGGGCATTGTGATCCGGTGCTGTTTGTCTGTTCGCTGCGGCTTGCATGAGGTCATCAGGCACTAACCCTTTGCCCCGCGTGCGCATCAGGCCCGAGACGAAATCGTTGGTAAATTCAGGGTGGGCTTGCACGGTCCAGATCTGGTCACCATAGCGCAGCATGGCGTTTTGGCAGAAGTCGTTGCCGCCGATCACCTCGGCCCCGTCCGGCACGGCCACGACCTGATCCTGATGCCAGGCGTTCAGCCAGACGCTATCGCCATCGAAGTCATATTCGGTCCGCCCAACCGACCAACCACCTTGGTATTTTTCGACCTTGCCGCCCAGCGCCTGCGCGATGATCTGATGGCCAAAGCACACGCCCACCAGCGGCTTACCGCTTTGGTGAATCTGGTGGATCAGATCCTCAAGCGGGGGAATCCATGGTAGATTCTCATAGGCCCCGTAGCGAGAGCCTGTGATCAGCCAGCCATCCGCGTCTTCTGCGCTGTCGGGGAAGATCCCGTCAACGACTGCGAAGGTTCTGAATTCAAACCCATGTCCGTCCAGCAACGCCGGAAACAAAGAGTCATAGTCCCCGAAGTCCTGCATGAGCGCATCAGGGGTGTGGCCAGTTTGTAGAATGCCGATTTTCATAAGTCACCGAATTTGATCAAATTCAGAAATACCCGAGAGCGGGCCTTCGGGCAAGGGGGTCACACGGCCTCGAGATAGCTTAGCCAGTGTTCGTCCTCGGGGCGGTCCGCAAAACGTGCGATTTCCTGCCGTTTGGTCATCGACAGATTGCGGATCAATTCCGATGGGAAAAGCCGGGCAATGATCGGGTCGCTCTCGAACAGGGCGATGGCGGCGGACCAATCGCCAGCCAGCTGAGGCAGGCCGTCAATTTCATAAGCATTGCCCGAGATCGGGGCGGGGGGCACCATGCCGTCCTCGATACCGACCAGCGCCGCGCCAAGAACGGCACTCAGCATCAGGTAAGGGTTGATGTCGCCACCAGCCACGCGGTGCTCGATACGTCGGGCCACCGGGGCACCACCCGGAATACGGATGGCAGCGGTTCTGTTCTCATAGGCCCAGCTTGCACCGGTGGGCGCATGCGCGCTGGGCACTAGCCGTGCGTATGAATTCCCATGAGGGGCAAAGATCAGAGTGCTGGCGGGCATGGCAGCAAGGCACCCGGCCACGGCCGAGCGCAGCAGGTCGGTGCCCTTGGGCCCTCCATCGTCGAAGATGTTCCGCTCATCTTGATCCAGGACCGAGAAATGCACATGCATCCCGTTTCCCGCGTCCTCGACATATGGTTTCGACATGAAGGTCGCAGCGAAGCCGTGTTTACGGGCCAAACCGCGTGTCAAAGCCTTGAAAAGCCAAGTATCATCAGCGCAGCGCATGGCGTCCTGATGATTGAGGTTGATCTCGAATTGACCGATACCGCTTTCAGAAATTGCGGTTTGCGCGGGGATGCCCATTGCAGCGCACCCGTCATAGAGGTCGGTGAAGAACGCCTCGAACGCGTCCATTTCGGCGACGGACAGAACCGCCTCGTCCGTGAGGCGGCGACCGGTGATCGGGTTGAGCGGCGCCAAGGGTTGGGGGCCGGACGCGTCGATAAGGGTGAATTCCAACTCGGTCGCCGCAACGACTGACCAGCCGCGCTGCGCGTAGCGCGACAGCACGGAGGCAAGCGCATGGCGCGGGTCACCTTCAAAGGGAACGCCGTCATCGTTATAGAGGCTCATGGGAACCAGGGCGGTCGATGTTTCAAGCCATGGCACTGGCACAGGCCCGCGCTCGGTCGGGAGCAGGATGCCATCGGCGTCACCGGTTTCGAACACGAGGGGGCTTCCGTCGATATCCGCGCCCCATAGATCGACGTTCAGGGCCGAGAATGGCATGCGCACAGCACCCTTGCTCAGCTTGTCGGCATAGGAAGGCGGGACACGTTTGCCACGCATCTGACCGTTCAGGTCGCAGGCGGCAACGCGGAAATTGTGCAAGGCGATCAGTTCCATTGGGGCGGTAGCTCCTCTCGGTTATCCGAGATGTAGCGAAGCCAAACGGCCTTGTCACGAAATTTGATCAAATTTTAGAGGTGGAAAAAGGCGTCGGCACAAATTGCGCCGACGCCACGTGTTTTAGGATCAGACGAAGGTTACGCCGTTTTCCGCCATGGGCAGGGTCGTGACCTTCACGCCCGAGAGCGCGCGGATGGCATTCGCCAGGGCCGGGGCGGACGGAGGTGTGCCCGGCTCGCCGACGCCCGTGGGCGCTTCGGCTGACGGGACGATATGAACGTCAATCGCCTGGATATCACCGATCCGCAGAGGCTCGTAATCCGGGAAGTTGAACTGGTCCACTGCACCGCTGGTCAGCGTGATCTGGTCCCGCATGACGTGACCGATGCCATAGCCGACACCGCCTTCGATCTGCGCTTTGACCACATCGGGGTTCACCGCAATGCCGCAATCCACGGCGCAAGTGACTTTTTCGATGCGAACACCGCTATCCAGATCGCCAGAAACCTCGACCACCTCAGCCACGTAAGAGCCAAAGGACTTGTGAACCGCGATCCCCTGCGCGCGCCCGGCCGGAGCGTTGCCCCATCCGGCCTTCTCAATCGCCAGCTTCAGAACTCCAGCCTTGCGGGCCTGATCGGCGTTGCTGTCATCACTCAGATGCGCCAGGCGGAACTCGACCGGGTCGCGACCGGCGGCCTCGGCGGCCAGGTCCATCATGGCCTCCATCGCATAGCCCGTGTGGGTGTGCCCGACCGAACGCCACCACAATACAGTCGTCGCTTTCGGTGTGTCCGTCAGACCCACGGCCATACCGGGGATGGCGTAGGGACTGTCAGAAACCCCTTCGACCGAGCTGTGGTCGATGCCGTCATGCACCAGAACGGCTTCAAACGGCGTACCTTTGATAACCGATTGACCAGCGATCTGATGGTGCCATCCGACGATGTTTCCTTCACCGTCCAGACCGACGCGCACTTTGTGACCAAAGGCAGGTCGGTAGTAACCGCTGCGAATGTCATCTTCACGTGTCCAGACCAGTTTGACTGGGCGAGAGCGGTCGGTGACCACGAAGGCCAGTGCGGCTTCGACCTGATAATCCGCATCAGGTGTTGCGCGGCGGCCAAAGGACCCGCCGGCCAGCATCGTATTGATATGGATCTTTTCGGCCGGAAGCTCGAAGATCTGCTGGTAGGCCATGTGAGGGCCAGTTGGCATCTGCGCGCCATCATGCAGGACAATGTCGCCCTCTGCAGTCTGTTCGATGGTGCAGTTCAGCGGCTCCATCGGCGCATGGGCCAGAAGCGGGAAGTAGAAGGTCCGCTCAACCACCGTGTCGGCGCCGTCGATGGCGGCAGAGACGGCTGTAAAATCAGCCTTGTTGACGTTGTAGGTCGGCTCGGCATCGAGCGCGTCCATGATCTCGGCCTTGATCTGATCCGAGTCGCGGGTTTCAGCGCCCGACATATCCCATTCGACCTCAAGCGCATCACGCGCCTGAATCGCGGCCCAGGTATTTTCCGCGTAGACGGCGACACCCGCTTGATTGGGCAGAACCGCAGCACTGATGTAGCCTTTGACCTCTTCCGAGGCGCTATCGTCAAACCCTAGCGCAATTCCGCCTTTGGATTCGGGGCGTTTGATCATGGCGATCATCTGGTTGGGCAGGTGAACGTCCATGGCATACATGGCCTGACCATTACCCTTGATCGCCGAATCCTTACGCCGAACGGCTTCATTGCCGATCAGGCGGAACTCGGACGGGTCCTTCAGGCGCGGCTCGGCCGGAGCGTCCAGCTGAGCAGCTGCGGCCACGAATTCGGCAATCGGAGCGGACGTGTCGCCGGATTTGACAATGCCTTCTTCGATTGTGATGCCCGATGCATCGACACCCCAGCTTTGGGCGGCGGCGTTGATCAGCATCTCGCGTGCGGCAGCACCGGCCTGACGGTATTGCAGCCACGAATTCGCCATAGCGGTCGACCCGCCTGTGCCTTGGAAGGGGCCGAATAGAAGGTTGTTGTAGACGTTGGGATCAGAGGGCGCGAATTCATATTCGATCTGGTCCATTGTCAGGCCGATTTCTTCAGCGATCAGCGTGGGCAGACCGGTCGCAGGGCCCTGACCCTTCTCAAAATGTTTGACGATGGCGGTTACGGTGCCATCCGCATCAATTTTCACGAAGGGGTTGAACTGAGCGGTCTCGGATGAAGCCGCCGCGAGTGCGCCATCCGGACGCGCGCCAACCAGTAGGACGGCACCAGCAGCAGCTGCGCCTTTCAGAAATCCACGGCGAGAGGTGTTGATGGTCATGGATCAGGCCTCCAGAATTTCAGATGCGCGCTGGATGCCGGCGCGGATACGTTGATAGGTGGCACAGCGGCAGGCGTTGCCGTACATGTACGCGTCGATTTCCTCTGCGCTGGGCTTGGGGTTCTCAGCTAGCAGGCCAACGGCCGACATCACCTGACCCGACTGGCAGTAGCCGCACTGAACCACATCCAGCTCGACCCAGGCCTGTTGGACAGCTGCGCCGATCTTGTCCTCACCGACGGCTTCGATTGTGGTGATCTCGGCGTCTTCGACGTCTTCTATATAAGTCTGGCACGAGCGGACAGGCTCGCCATTCAGATGCACGGTGCAGGCGCCGCAAGACGCGACACCGCAGCCGAATTTGGTTCCGGTGAGCTTCAGCTCATCCCGGATCACCCAGAGCAGGGGCGTGCCGGGTTCGGCGTCGACAGTATGCGTCTCGCCGTTCAGTTTCAGATTGATGGCCATGAGGGGATACTCCGTGTTGGCTTGCTACCTGAGTCGGTAAACTGGCGGGTTTACATGTGGCACAGAAAGTCGCGCCTGTAAACTCCCGCGTTTACCTAGTGTTTGACCCGATGCTGTCAATGGGTCTATAGCAATGATATGAATGAGATCAGCGCGCCCAATGCGTCCAAATATGCACAGATCATCGAAGCTGCTGTGGCCGAATTCCAGGAAAAGGGGTTCGCGGCGGCCAGCATGGATCGTATTTCACGTCAGGCCGAGGTGTCCAAGCGGACGCTCTATAAGTATTTCGAAAGCAAGGAAAATCTGTTCCGATCAATCGTGGCGGAACTGTCCAGCCGCTTTGCGGAAGTGTTGGAGATCAGGTACGAAAAAGGGCGCGATGTTCGCGAGCAACTGACTGAGCTGGCCTGGGCCGAGGGGCGAATTCTGATGCTGCCGGATGTGATGGCCATGTCCCGCATGGTGATCAGCGAAATCCTGCGCAACCCGACCTTGGCCGAGCAAGCGCAGGGCAAGCTGGACAAGACGGCCTCATTCATCGACATGCTGCGCGAGGCCGCTGCGGACGGGCAATTGAAGATCGACGACCCCGAACAGGCCGGTCGTGAATTCATCGGCCTGATCAAGGCGCGGGCGTTCTGGCCGCTGTTGTTCTCGGGCACGGTTCTCAGCCATCAGGAAATGGCGGATACGATCAACAACAGCGTCGAGATGATGATGCGCAGATACGGCCCGGATACCGCGCAGCGTTCAGCGCCATAGGGCGGACAAACCCGCCCCTACATGCCGTTGCGCGGGATCACGTGATTCCATTCCGTTTTGAAGAACAGCGTGTCTCCGTCCCAGCATTCGACCGTGGCGTTCAGCACGAAATCGGTTACCGTGGCCGTCTGCTGAGACCAGGTCTTGATACGTGCATCCCAATCGCCACGCTCAAACCGGGTTTCCTGCCGCATGGTCGCGATCGCGGATAGGGGATCATCGGGCAGAATGGAGTAGATCCGCTCGGACGTATCGGAAACCTCGGTCCCTGTTTCGAGCACCTTCTTTGATGACGGTCCCATGACGCCGCCACCAATGAAGACGCGCTCCGTCAGTCTGCCGGTGTGGGTGTCCCGTGTCAGCGTCGTCTCGGATCCGCCCTGACCTCTGGTCGAGGTCTCGGGTACCGAACCCGGGGTCGGAACCGGAAGGTCTCGAGGCACCGGCGCATCCGGCGCATTGGTGCGAACGGGCAACGACAAGGCCGAGGAGCCGGGCACGACAGTCGCGGTAACAGGCGTCGGAGCGGGCCACAAGATGGGCCAATAGGCGGTCGCAAGCTGCACCATGATCCGGTGACCGACAGGAACGTTGTAGCCGATGGCGTGCAATTGGATCGAGATCTCCATCTCTTCTCCGGGCACGACCGTGGTTGGTTCTGTGTCACTGTCACGGTGCATCAGGTTGAAGAACCCGCGCGAGATCAGGGTCTGCGCGCCGTCGGGGGCCTCATCAATCAGCAGGGCTGCGATAAAGGCCTGAGGCTGGTCGACACTGACCCGCAGCGCGATTTCAGGTTGGCCCAGAATGTCCAGCGATGCCTCCAGCGTGTCACTGCGGAACACCATCGCCCCAGCGGCGTCGATCCGACAATCCAAAGGCAAATCGCCCGGAATACCGAAAGAACACATAACCCCACCGGCCGAGCCGAATGTCTGCGGCGAGGTGATCTGCATCGGCGCGCCTGTTTGCGCCTGAGCGTCCAGCGACCCCGCGTTCAGCCAATAGGTCTCGTTCGAGACATTGGGTGAGGGCCAACTGGGCTCCTCGACCCAGCGCCCGGGGCGGTGTGTTTGCGTTCCAGCGGGGCGCGCGCTGTCCATCAAATACAGGTGCAGCGGCGGGTCGTCCGCGATCCCGGTGTCGATCCCCTTCAGCCAATAGTCCCAGAATCGCAGGACCTCGGCGATGAAATCGACCTGAGGGGTGGGCTTACCCTCATGCGGGTAGAGATGCGACCACGGGCCCATCATCACCTTGACTGGCACATTCAGGTGTTCCGAAATACGGAACGGCGTGTCGCGATACAGATCTGCCCAGCCGCCGAAATAGTAGACGGGCACGTTGATGGCGTCATAGTCCTCGCAGATCGAGCCGCGCCGCCACATCTCGTCATGAGTCTGGTGTTCCAGCCACATGGCAGGCCAGAACCCCATCGCCTCAAGCCGTTCACGCCAGAGGATGCGCCACTTGTCCTCGCCCACGATTTCAGGGTCGGGCGGGAAGGCGTTCAGCAATTGCATGATCGAGCCCCACCAGAAATTGTCGCCAGCCAGCACGCCTCCGTAGAAATGGATGTCTTCGCGCCAGCGGTCGTCGCAACCCATCACCGGCGCGATGGCTTTCAGCGCAGGGGGGCGTTTGGCTGCAACCTGAAATGAGTTGTAGGCCCCCCAACTTTTGCCAAACATGCCGACATTGCCGTCGCACCACGGCTGGTCTGCCAGCCACGCGATGACATCAACGCCGTCCTGCGTTTCCTGGTGCGAGTATTCATCCTCGGCCAGCCCACCGCTATCGCCGTTGCCGCGAATATCCACCCGAATTGAGGCATAGCCAGCCTCGGCAAAGCGCGGATGCATGGTTTCATCGCGCAGGCGCGTACGATCTCGGCGACGATAGGGGATGTATTCCAACAGGCAGGGCACCGGAGTCTCGCGCGCATTGGGTGGCAACCAGAGACGCGCGGCCAATTGCGTGCCATCGGGCATCGGAATCCAGACGGTTTCGATCACCTCTACGCTATTCATGGCCGGGTCCTTCCTGTTGTTTTGGCTTGTGTTTCTCTCAAGCACCTGTGTCGCGTCGCCGCGTTTGGTCGTATGAAACGCACAACCCGTTCAGCGCGCAAGCGAATAGGAGGCTTCGGGCCGCAAAATGTGACTCAAGTTTGCCGTCCCGCTGTGATAGCCACACGCAGGCACAGACCGGGATTTGTCAGTTGACAGAGAAAAACGTGAAAAACTTGGACCGAGCAGCGCGTTTAAGCGTGGCACCCATGATGGATTGGACCGACCGCCATTGCCGGTTTCTGCATCGGCTTCTGAGTGAGCACGCGCTGCTTTACACCGAGATGGTCACTGCGCCCGCGTTGGTGCGTGGTGGGGCGCTGCATCTGTTGGACTATAGCCCGCAGGAACATCTCGTTGCATTGCAGCTTGGCGGCTCGGACCCAGAGGAACTGGCGCAGGCCGCGCGGCTTGGGGCCGAAGCTGGGTACGATGAGATCAACCTGAATTGCGGCTGCCCCTCGGATCGGGTGCAATCGGGCACGTTTGGGGCTGTGTTGATGAAAGACCCCGCGCGTGTCGCCGACTGCGTGGCCGCCATGCGTGCGGCCGTCTCGGTCGATGTGACCGTCAAATGCCGGATTGGCGTGGATGATCAGGAACCGCGCGACGTGCTGCCGGACTTTCTGGACAAGATACAGCAGGCCGGGTGCCGACGGGTGACGATCCACGCGCGCAAGGCGTGGCTACAGGGGCTCAGCCCGAAAGAGAACCGCGATATCCCTCCGCTCGACTATGACCTCGTTCATCAGATGAAGGCTGATTTCGCGGATCTTCACATTTCGATCAATGGCGGCATCACCTCGTTGGACGAGGCGCAGACGCATCTGGAGGCCGGGCTGGACGGGGTGATGATTGGACGGGCGGCCTATCATCAGCCTTCTGACATCCTCTCCGAAGCGGATATGCGAATTTACCAGAGCGGCAACGCTCGGGACCCGATCGAAGTGGCCCGGCAAATGGTGCCCTATATCGAGCAGCACCTTGTCAACGGAGGGCGTTTGCACCAGATCACGCGGCATATGCTTGGCCTCTTTGCCGGTCGCCCCGGCGCACGGGCTTGGCGGCGCGCGCTGTCAGAAGGGGCGGTGCGGGATGGGGCAGGGCCCGAAGTGATGCTGAAGGCGCTCGATCACGTGGCGCCTCTGGCCGAGGTTTGAACGAATGAAGCCCGGTCTCTGACCGGTTTGGGGGGAAGATGCCCGAGACGATGTTGCTGGCCCAGATGCTGGGCCTTTTGCTTGTAATTGGCGCACTTGCGGGCGTTTTGGCAGGGCTGCTCGGCGTTGGCGGAGGCATCGTGCTTGTGCCCGCGTTTTTCTATGCGTTCCAAACGCTTGGATATGGTGGGCCGCAGTTGATGCAGCTATGTCTGGCGACCTCGCTGGCGACGATAATCGTAACCTCGATCCGGTCGGTGCTGGCCCATAACAAGAAAGGCGCAGTCGATTGGCAGATCCTGCGAGGCTGGGGGCCCGGCATCGTCGTAGGGGCGGTTGTTGGCGTGCTGGTCGCCTCGGCCCTGCGGACTGAAGCCTTGCAGGCGCTGTTCGGCGTTCTGGGCATGGTGATTGGTGCGTATCTGGGTTTTGGCCGTTCGGAGTGGCGCTTGGGGGATGCGATGCCCAAGGGGATCAAGCGCGCGGTTCTTTCCCCATCCGTAGGCTTCCTGTCGGTACTTATGGGAATCGGTGGTGGCAGTTTCGGCGTCCCCCTCATGAGCCTCTACAACACGCCCATCCACCGGGCCGTGGCAACGGCTGCAGGGTTCGGAGTGACCATCGCCGTGCCGTCGGTGCTGGGCTTTCTGTTTCTGGAGATCGCCCCTGAACACAGGCCTCCGCTGACGATCGGGGCCGTGAACCTTGTGGCCTTCGGGATAGTAGTCGCGATGACGATGATCACCGCCCCGTGGGGCGTCAAACTCGCTCATGCGATGGACCCGAAGCCGCTCAAGAGGGTCTTTGCACTATTCCTGACACTGGTCGCTTTGAACATGCTGCGGAAGGCGTTGGGATGGTAGAGGATTTCTGGGCGAAGGGGTGGGCCAAATTCCCGTTCGACCCCGCCCTAGCAGAATGGGTTGGGCAGGTTCTGCCCGCCGCTCAGCGGTCCGCGACGGCACCTGAACATGCCGAGTGGCTGGATTGTGAGGGCACTTGGTTCATTGGCGTCGATGCCTTGCCCAATGATGAATTTGGGCAGGTTGGGTCGTCAAAACCGCTGTCCGGGATGGCCATGGATTTCATCTCCGCGCATCTGGGCGCATTGCCGCTGCATCTCGGGCAGGTGTCGATCATCTATCCGGGCTATCCTCGCCCTCGGAAGGGTGAAAGCGAGGCCGCCGGGCGCTACAGGCGCAATCGCGACGCGGCCCATGTGGACGGGTTACGACCTATGGGGCCGGAGCGTCGTCGTCGCGTGGATGAACCGCATGCGTGGATTTTGGGCATTCCCCTGTCGGAAGCCAGCCCCGATGCCTCGCCCATGGTGTTGTGGGAAGGTAGTCATATCCCATTGGGCGAGGCCTTTAGAGCGGCTTTTGCGGATCAGTCCCAGACCGATCTGAGCAAGGTCGACATCACCGACATCTATCAAGCGACCCGCCGCGAGGTGTTCGAGACCTGCCCAAGGATCGAATTGCCTGCCAAACCTGGCGAGGCCTATCTGCTGCACCGCCATTGCCTTCACGGAGTCGCGCCATGGCCAGATGGGGCGACCGCCGGGCCGGATGGACGGATGATTGCCTATTTCCGCCCCGAATGCGCCAACGGCGTCGCGGAATGGATTGAAACACGCTGATGTCTCGTGAGGGAAACGGTTCCCCCGAATTACCCCAGCGGACCACGCCCACATCTGCCCGTTTCACAACTTGTGGGCTTCAAAACCCGACCTGTCACGAAAAATGACGTAGGGTCACTTTGCGATAAGTTTATTGATTGCTGAGTCAATGAATATACAACGGAAGGCGTTTTCTTCGTCGTTCCGGCTGAAAACTCTTTAGCCAGACCGTGCCGCTGCGGGTCGCCACTCACTCACGGAACCGGCTTTCGCCTCGCATTTTTCGAGGCGTGCGTCCGGCCCGCAGCAGGCACACTTAATTGATTGGTTCTTAATGTCTTTCAAAAGCTTTCTACGACGCTTTTCCAAGCTGCAAGATCACGCGCAACCCGTGACTGTCGATACCAAGATGGAACGGCCTGCAAAACATCCAAGAACCAGCCGGTCCGAATACTCAGACCTGTTCAAGGATGAACTCGCGACCCGACAACAGGGCAGGTGTGACAAATCAAAGGATGAAACCAGCCCGGTGGACTGAGCGGTCAGCTTTTCAGGCGGGCCGAACGCCCGCCGCGCCGTTTGGCAAGGCGTGGTTTGCGGGCGGGCAGAGCCTCCATGATTTCGGCGCGTTCGCTGCTGTCCATGCGGGACCAACGCGCGATCTCATCAAGGGTGCGGTAACAGCCGGTGCAAATCTGTTCTGTCGGGTGGACAACACAGATTCGTACACAGGGGCTTTCGACCTCATCGCGCTGCCAAACCATGTTCGTCATTCGTGGTCTCCGACCCGTTACAAAAAGCGCAGCCTGTCCAGCGCTCCCTGCAAGATATACCCTGCTGCAACGTGATCAATAACCTGTCCGCGACGTTTTCGTGTCGTATCCGCCTCTAAAAGTGCCTTTTCTGCCGCAACTGTGCTCAGACGCTCGTCCCAAAAGCCGATGGGGCAGTCGGTCAGACGGGTTAAGTTGCGGGCAAAGGCACGGGTAGATTGGCAACGGGGGCCTTCGGAACCGTCCATGTTTTTTGGTAGCCCGAGGATGACGCCGCCTATCTCGCGATCCTTGATCAACTCAAGCAAGCGCGCGGAATCGACGGTGAATTTCTTGCGGCGCACGGTCTCCAGAGGGCTGGCCACCCCGCGCATCCGGTCCGAGACCGCCACGCCGATGGTCTTTTCACCCAGATCCAGCCCCATAAGCGCCGTCATCGGCGACAGGGAAGCGGCGAAACCCTCAAAATCGTCGTGGATCATTGGGCAATACCGGCTTGCAGGGCGGCTGCGTCGATCATCTCAAGCGCCTCGGGGTTGTCGGCAAAGAGGATCTCGGCTTCGTCGCGAATATCTATTGCACGCTGGGCCTGACCCAAAACGCCAAGCGCCGCGATCAGGCGCGCCCAGTCCTGAGGAGGACCGCCCTCAGTCGCCAGGCGATCAGACAGACGGTCAACCATGCCTTGGATCATCTCTTGCCGTTCTTCCGGGGTTATCTCGGCTGCGGCGGCGACATCGTCCTGACTTGGGCCGGGCTGCCCCAATGAGCTGGGGTCTGGGCCGTTGAAAACCCCCGCGCGAAAGGCAAGCTCATCCAATTGGGCGCGAATGGCATCACCCCAAGGAGCGCCCGCTGGCGCATCCCGCGCGGTGTCGACCCAGACACGATAGGCGAGGTCTGGACGCCCGGTCTGGGCCAGCATTTGCCCCCAGTAGTAGCGCGCCGGGCCGTGTCGGGGATCACGTTCAAGCGCGGCGGCCAGAACTTGCTCAGCCTCGGGCGAGATGTAGCCGCCTGCTGCAAGGATCATCTTTTCGGCCAGATCCGAGTAGTCATCGGCTGTTGCAGCCTGACCCGAAAGCTCTATGACGCGTTGCTGCGCGGCATAAGCGGCCTTGAAGTTGCCCGCATTGGCTTCGTGCTGTGTCAGCAGGATATGCCCTTGCAGGTCATTCGGCCGGGCCGCCACGGTGTCGCGCAGTTGCTGGAGCAGCGTTGCGTAGCTTTCTTCCAGTTGTCGCGGCTGCGGCGGGGTGGCAAGGGCTTCGGCCGCTTCTTGCGCTGGGCGGTTTGTCCGGACCTCCTCGGCCAGTGCCAGCCGTGCTGTCAGGGGTTGATCGGGCAAGCCGACAGCACCGGTTCGGTAATACACCGCCAGCGCGCCGCCGATCACGATCAGCATTACGATCGCGATGGTGACGACGGAAACCCCACGCGACGGGCCTGAGGTTGCCCGGTCGCCCTGCATCTGGGCGTCTGCTGCCAGAATGCGGCGTGAGATCTCGGTGCGGACCCTTTCGGCATCGGCTTCGCCAATGACACCACGGGCCAGATCACGGTCCACACCGGCCAGTTGTTCGCGGTAGACGCGCAGATCGTAGGCTGCGGTTGGCTCGTCCGCGCGGCGGCCGCGCAAAAGCGTGTAGCCGAGGAACCCTGCGACCAGCAGCGCGATCAGACATGAAATGACCCAGAACGTCATGCTCTCTCCTGAAATTCTGCCCTGACTTAGACCTGCGGGCCGCCTAAAAAAAGGGACAAATGGCCGCGAATGTGCCACATGTCGCAATAGTGCTATATTGCGGCGTTGACCGGCGTGGATATACCCGGTCGACGCGGCATACCTGCGCCAATCACCGAACCGGATGGATTCGCTTATGAAACACTATTCAGCCTTTGCTGTCGCGCGCGAAGCGTTGCGCTATCACACCGGATGGGAGCGCGCATGGCGCTCGCCCGAGCCAAAGAAAAAATACGACGTCATCATCGTCGGTGCCGGGGGGCATGGTCTGGCGACCGCCTACTACCTTGGTAAAAACTACGGCATCCAGAACGTCGCCATCATCGAAAAAGGATGGCTGGGCGGCGGGAACACGGGCCGGAACACGACCATCATCCGGTCGAACTACCTGCAGGATCCTTCAGCGGCGCTCTATGAAAAGGCGCGGGGCCTCTATGAGGACCTGAGTCAGGACCTGAACTATAACATCATGTTCAGCCCGCGCGGCGTGATCATGCTGGCGCAGACCCAGCACGAAATTCGCGGCTACCAGCGCACGGCGCATGCCAACGCGCTGCAGGGCGTGAAGACCGAGTGGATCGGACCCGAACGCGTGAAAGAGCTGGTGCCGATCATCAATCTGGACGGTCCGCGCTATCCGGTTCTGGGTGGCCTTTGGCAGGAACGCGGCGGCACTGCGCGTCACGATGCAGTGGCTTGGGGCTATGCACGCGCCTGTTCGGCCATGGGCATGGACATCATTCAGAAATGCGAAGTCACCGGCGTACGCTCGGACAATGGTCGCGTTGTTGGCGTTGATACAACCAAGGGCGCGATCGACTGCGACAAGCTGGGGATCGTGGTTGCGGGCCATTCCGGACAGCTGGCCGAGATGGCAGGCTTCCGCTTGCCGCTGGAAGCCGTTGCGCTGCAGGCCCTGGTGTCCGAGCCGATCAAGCCCTGCATGGACGTGGTCGTGATGGCCAACACTGTTCACGGCTACATGTCGCAGTCCGACAAGGGCGAGATGGTGATCGGCGGCGGTACCGACGGGTTCAACAACTTCACCCAGCGTGGCAGCTTCCATCACATCGAGGAAACCGTCCGCGCACTGGTCGAGACCTTCCCAATGATCTCGCGCCTGAAAATGCTGCGTCAGTGGGGCGGGATTGTGGATATGACCGGCGACCGGTCTCCGATCCTGTCGAAAACGCCGCTTCAGGGCTGTTTCATCAACGCAGGTTGGGGAACCGGTGGCTTCAAGGCCATTCCGGGCTCGGGCTGGGGTATGGCACAGCTGATGGCGACAGGTCATTCACCACTGACCGAGGCCTTCTCGATGGACCGCTTCAAAGAGGGTCGCTTCATCGACGAAAGCGTCGCCGCCGGGGTGGCGCACTGATGGTTAAACCGGAAACATGCTTTCGGTTGGGGTTAACGATCATGCCCGTTGTCACCCATTACACCGTTTCGGATTGCCTCCGCTCGGTCGTACCCGCTGCCGGGCGAATGCGGCGTATGAGTTTGTTCCAATGGCTTTTTGTGAGTTTGTCTTCTCAAAAAAAGCCAGCAGCCTGCGACGAAAACAAAGATCGCAATGGTGAGCGTAAGAATTGGTCCAATATCCATACTGAGCACTTGGGCCTGTGGTTGCAAAATTTCAAGCGAGGAGTGGCACGATGCTGATCCTGAATTGCCCCTATTGCGGCGTCGATGCCGAAGAAACTGAACTGGCCGCTGGCGGCGAAGCGCATCTGAAGCGCTTTGGTCCAGGCTCGTCGGATGATGAATTCCACGACTACCTGTTCATGCGTGAGAACCCAAAAGGCGTTCATTTCGAACGTTGGCGCCACGCAAATGGTTGTGGCAAGTGGTTCCACGCGGCGCGCTGCACCAACACGCTTGAGGTGTTCGGCACATATCCGGCCCAGACCACCGAGCCACCGCAAGAGATCAAGGACGCGATCACAGCCAAGCGTCCCGGCTGGACGTGGAGAGAGTTTAAATGATCCGCCCAGCCATCCGTAATTCCGCCTGCGAAAGGTCCGCAACATGAGCACCCGTCTCGCAAATCAAGGCCGGCTGATTGACCGGTCGAAACAGGTTACTTTTACCTTCAACGGCACCTCGATGCAGGGCTACGAAGGCGATACCCTTGCATCCGCCCTGTTGGCCAACGACCAGATGATGATGGGCCGGTCGTTCAAGTATCACCGTCCGCGTGGCGTCGTTGCCAGTGGCGCGGAAGAGCCGAACGCTCTGGTCGGTTTGGGCGAAGGCAACCGGTTTGAACCGAACCAGCGCGCCACCACGACCGAGTTGTTCAACGGTCTGACGTCTGTGTCGCAGAACCACTGGCCGAACCTCGAGTTCGACATCGGGTCGATCAACACCCATCTGTCGCGCTTCCTGCCGGCGGGCTTCTACTACAAGATGTTCATCCACCCGAAACCGTTCTGGAAACACGTCTACGAGCCTTTCATCCGTCAGTCCGCTGGTCTGGGCAAAGCGCCCGACAAGGACAACCGTGACGCAGACACCTACGAGCATTTCTACCACTTCACCGATGTACTGGTGATCGGTGGTGGTGTTGCCGGTCTGCAGGCGGCCAAAACGGCAGCTCAATCCGGTGCCAGGGTCATGCTGATCGAGCAGACTGCGCATTGGGGTGGTCGTGCTCCGGTTGATGGCGGCACGATCGACGGTGAGCCTGTGGATAAGTTCGTGGAACAATTAGTTTCTGAACTCGAAACAATGGACAACGTCATCCTGCGCAATCGCTGCATGGGGGCAGGGGTTTATGACCACGGTTACGTACTCGGCTACGAACGCCTGACGGACCACACTCCCGGCGTGCAAGGCCCCCGTCATCGCCTGTGGCGCATCCGTACCAAACAGGTCGTGACAGCAACCGGCGCGATTGAGCGTCCGCTGTCTTTCGCGGGTAACGATGTTCCGGGCGTGATGTTGGCCTCGGCTATGCGGGATTATGTGGTGAACTGGGGCGTGACCCCCGGCGACCGCGTGATCGTTGCGACCAACAACGACGACGCCTATCGCACTGCAATTGCCCTCAAGAAAGCCGGTGTGGATGTTCTACGCGTGGTCGATGCGCGCGCAAGCGCCGGACCTCTGGCGGAAGAGGCGCGCCAACTGGGCATCCGTGTCGATCCCGGCAAGGCCATCGCCAAGGTCAAGGGCGGCAAGCGCGTCAAAAAAGTTGCGCTGTGCAACCAGGAAGGCATCGGTGGTGCGCGGGAAGAGGTCGAATGCGATGCAGTCGCCATGTCGGGCGGCTGGTCTCCGGTTGTTCACATGTGGTCGCATTGCGGCGGCAAGCTGATCTGGGATGAGGCGAACGCCCATTTCCGTCCTGACCCTGAACGTCCTCCGCTGGGTGCAGACGGTGAAGGCTTCGTGATCGCCGCGGGTTCGTCCAACGGTCCGCTGGCTCTCGGTGACGTTCTGACCGACGCGGACGCTGCAGGTAAAACAGCGGCGAAGGCGGCCGGCTACAAGGCAAAACGCACCAAGGCTCCTACAGGCGAAACGACGACCGAGGCTCCGATGGCGGCTGTTTGGCTGATGCCTGCGAATGCGGACATCCAGCTGCGCATGAAATCGTGGTTGGACTTCCAGAACGACGTGAAGGTCTCGGACGTTCAGCTGGCTGCACTCGAAGGTTATGAAAGCGTCGAACACACCAAGCGTTACACCACGCTGGGTATGGCGACCGATCAGGGTAAGTTGAGCAATATCAACGGCTTGGCGATCCTTGCTGATGCGCTGGATTCCGAGATTCCGAAGGTCGGTACCACGACGTTCCGCCCGCCCTATACGCCTATCTCGCTGGCGTCGATTGGTGGTGAAGCACGTGGTGAGGTGTTCCAACCGATCCGCCAGACCCCGATGCACAACTGGCACGACCAGAATGGCGCAGACTGGGAGCCGGTCGGCCATTGGCGCCGGACCTATGCCTATGTCCGTCCTGGTGAGTCCGTGCATGACGCGGTGAATCGTGAGGTGAAGAACACCCGTGAGAACCTTGGCCTGCTGGACGCCTCGACACTGGGTAAACTGATCGTCAAAGGCCCCGATGCGGGCAAGTTCCTGGACATGATGTACACCAACATGATGTCCACGCTGAAGGTTGGCAAATGTCGCTATGGCCTGATGTGTTCAGAGAACGGCTTCCTGATCGACGACGGTGTTGTTGCCCGCATCGACGAGGACACATGGCTATGCCACACCACCACCGGGGGTGCCGAGCGCATCCATGGTCACATGGAAGAATGGCTACAAACCGAATGGTGGGACTGGAAAGTCTATGTCGCGAACGTGACCGAGCAATACGCCCAGGTCGCCGTGGTTGGCCCCAACGCCCGCAAGGTACTGGAGAAGCTGAATGCTCAAGCCGGTGGCGGCATGGACGTTTCGAAGGAGGCGCTGCCCTTCATGGAATGGCGTGACGGTAAGATTGGCGCGTTCGACGCGCGGGCCTACCGCATCTCGTTCTCGGGTGAGCTGTCCTATGAGATCGCGGTCCCTGCAAGCCAGGGCCAGGCGTTCTGGGACGCTCTGATTGACGCGGGCAAAGAGTTCGGCGTGATGCCTTACGGCACCGAATGCCTGCACATCCTGCGGGCCGAGAAGGGCTTCATCATGATCGGCGACGAGACCGACGGCACCGTGATCCCGCAGGATCTGGGGCTGCACTGGGCGCTGTCCAAGAAGAAAGAGGATTACCTCGGGAAACGCGCCCATTCGCGGACCCATATGGCCGATCCAGAGCGTTGGAAACTGGTCGGTCTGGAGACTGTGGATGGATCGGTTCTGCCGGACGGTGCCTATGCGGTGGGCGAGGGCGTCAATGCCAACGGTCAGCGCAACATGATCGGGCGTGTGACATCGACCTATTACTCGTCCAATCTGGACAAAGGCATCGCCATGGGTCTGATAAAGCATGGTCCTGACCGCATGGGCGAGATTGTCGAGTTCCCGGGAACCGATGGCAAAACCTACAAAGCCAAGATCGTCGATCCGATCTTCTACGACAAGGACGGGGAGAAGCAGAATGTCTGAACCCATCAGCGCACTGAACCACGCCAGCTATGACGGCATCGCGAAGGTGGCCGAGGTCGGCCTGCAGGGCATGATCACCCTGCGCGGCGATCTGTCCGACAAGGTGCTGGCCAAGGCGGTCAAGGATGCAACCGGGCAGAAAATGCCCGGCCAGCGCGAGGCTCTGGTCGATGGCGATACCGGCGTGTGCTGGATGTCCACCGACGAGCTGCTGGTGCTTGTGCCCTATGCCGAGGTCGAGGCAAAACTGGCCGAGATGACCAACGCACTTGGCGGTACGCATGCGCTGGCCGTCAATGTCTCGGACGCCCGTGCGGTGTTCACAGTCTCGGGCAGCAACGCGCGCGAAGTTCTGGGCAAGGTTGCTCCGGTCGATCTGTCGCCTGCGGCTTTCCAACCCGGCCAAATTCGCCGTTCGCGTCTGGCTCAGGTGGCTGGTGCCTTCTGGATGGACGACGCCGAGACCCTGCGCATTGTCTGCTTCCGTTCGGCGGCTGACTATGTTTTCAAACTGCTCAAGGTTGCGGCGCAGCCGGGCAGTGAGGTCGAGGTTTACTAAAGACCCGACGACTGATGTAAAAAAAGGCTCCGGTATAGGCCGGAGCCTTTTGCGTTCTGACTTTGCAATTACCAGCTAAGAGTGATCGGAGGCCCGAACGGCGCCCACTTCAATCATGCAAAAGGATCGTTTGATAGTGATTGAGCGCCGTGGGTTCCAATAGCGCCTGCACCGTCACCGGCTGCCTGTTTTCGTCGCACAGATGGCTATAGAAGCGAAGGCTGTCCAGCAGGCCTTCCATACGGGAACGTCGGTCTGCCTCTTCCAGAAGCGGCGCATGCAAGGACAGAAACAGGGCGGGGCGTTTCTGTTTCAGCCAGTCCAGAAGCGTAGGCAGCACAAAGAACTCGGCCCCTTCGATATCCATTTTCACCAGCGAGACCCGGCTTAAATCCTGGACAGCCTGGAACTGCTCCCATGCGATTGTCAAAGCATCCGTTCCATGCGCCGCGTCATGTAAAAGTGAACTGGTGGAATCGCCTGGCTCTCCTCGGGTTGAGGCCATGCGGGCCACTCCGAACTGATCTGACAACGCCACTCCGAAGGCCGAGACATTGTGGATATCGTTCAGGTCCAGGTTCCAGGCCAGATGGCGAAACGCGGTCGGATCGGGCTCAAAGCAAAACACATGGCGGGCTTTGCGCGCTCCATAGAGGACTGTCGGCCCTATCCATGCGCCAATATCCAGATAGTCGTCTTCCGGGGACAGGAACTGATCGAGAACGGCGAAGGTCTCAGGCTCCCAATCTCCAGCCGAGGCTTTGCGCCAGAATTTCGAATGGTAGGGATCCAGCCGGAACGCCTGACCATTGAGGTTCCCTGCATAGTATCCGCGGGCGCGGAAAAACATCTTGCGCGCCTGTGTCAGCATCGCGGACCTCCGGGTTTTATTGTCTCGCCCCTTGACCTGCGGCGGTTGCCAAAGCATTTAACCCTTGGGAACCGCAACTTTTATTTTACAGGGGGCCGACATGGCTTTTGAACTTCCTGATCTTCCTTATGCACATGACGCGCTGGCAGCCAAGGGCATGTCCGCCGAAACGCTGGAATATCACCACGACCTGCACCACAAAGCCTATGTCGACAACGGCAACAAGCTGATCGCCGGCACCGAGTGGGACGGCAAGTCGCTGGAAGAGATCATCGTAGGTACCTACGACGCAAACGCCGTCGCGCAGAACGGTATCTTCAACAACATCAGCCAGCTGTGGAACCACAACCAGTTCTGGGAAATGATGGGACCCGGCGAAAGCGCGATGCCTGGAGAGCTTGAAAAAGCTCTGACCGAAAGCTTCGGCTCGGTTGACGAGTTCAAGTCGCAGTTCAGCGCGGCTGGCGCGGGTCAGTTCGGCTCGGGCTGGGCATGGCTGGTCAAAAACGCTGACGGCTCGCTGGCCGTGACCAAAACCGAAAACGGCGTGAACCCGCTGTGCTTTGGTCAGACGGCTCTGCTGGGTTGCGACGTGTGGGAGCATTCCTACTACATCGACTTCCGCAACAAGCGTCCGGCTTACCTGTCGAACTTCCTCGATAACCTGGTGAACTGGGAAAACGTCGCATCGCGCATGTGATCTGAGTGTCCCTTTCGGGAACAGGGGCCTGCTGGCGGAGACGCTGGCAGGCCCTTTTCATTGGTATAGTTTTCATGCCGCGCGGATGGTCAATCCGCACAGCAAACCTTGCGAGACCGCCTCAACCGTGACAGTCCTGCTGTAACCAACTGGCAAACCGCCATTTTGACGATTGGACCTCAAGCTTGCGTGGAAACCATCTCCTCGATCACGCGATTCTTCTGGCGGGCGTTGCCTTGATGTGCGGGCCGGTCTGCCTGCTGCTTTGGCAGTTGCTCACGGCCCTTGATCTGCCCGAGCTTTGGGCCTTGGTTCAGCGGGTCTGGCGTGGTGGCCTCAGCAGCGCTGGGATTGGGGCAGGGGCGATGATGTGGAATTCGCTGGTACTGGCCCTTGGCGTTGCCATCTTGAAAAGCGTGATGTCGATGATGGCCGCCTATGCGCTGGTGTTCTTTCGATTGCCCTGCAGCGGGTTGATCTACGGCGTGATCCTGATCGCGATGTTCTTTCCGATCGAGACCCGGATCTTGCCGACCTTCGCCGTTGCCAGTGATCTTGGGCTACTCAATTCCTACGCGGGGATGATCCTGCCGATCACGGCCAGTGGGCTGGGCGTGCTGGTGTTCCGCCAATACATGCGCCAGATCCCTACTGAGGTGATGGAGGCTGCCCAGATGGATGGCGCCGGACCGCTGCGTGTGCTGGTTGATATCGTTATCCCTCTGTCTTTGCCGATGATCGCGGCTGTGTTTGCGATCCTGTTTGTGCTGGGGTGGAACCAGTATGTCTGGCCGATCATGATCACCACCACCAGTCAGGACCATGACACCTTAGTGCGCGGCATGGCCTATTCGGGCTTTGGCGGCACGGCAGGCATGGTTCTGGCGCTTTTGGCGCTGCTGCCACCAGCTATTGTCGTGATCGGGCTGCAACGATGGCTGATGCGGGGTCTGACCGCAGGCATCCACTAGGTCCGCGATCTGCTCAAACATGAAGCGCAGGTGAAAACTTGCCGATACGTCAAGTTTCGGTGTGAGACGGGATTGTACCCGGTCCGCCAGTGCTTAAGTAAATACAGCGGAGGGAGAGAACCGCACCCATTTGGAAGCACAAGCAAACACCGCGCCAGAACGCTCTGGCCGCGAAGCAAAGAACTTGTGGCCAATTCATGAGGGATAGCCATGAAAACCACTACGGGAGAGCATAATGGCTGCACTTGAACAGGGAACCTGGGTTGTTATCGCGGATGGGGAAAAGGCGCTGTTTGTCGAGAACATCACCGATGCCGAAGACCCCAATCTGGTTGTTGTTTCGGTTGAGGAGCAAGAGGCGCAAGACCGCCCTACTGATCGGGCTGGGCGACGGTCTGATCCGGGGCCGAACCAGAAATCGGCGGTTGAGGAGCCGGACTGGAAATCCCATGCGAAATCGCTGTTCGTGCAGGACCTTGCCAATCTTTTGAACCGCAAAGGGCTGAAAGGCAAATTCCAAAGGCTTGTTCTAGTGGCCAGCCCCCATGTCCTGGGCCTGCTGCGTCGCAGGCTACATAGCGAGGTGCTGGCCAAAGTCGTGGCCGAGGTGGATAAAACCCTGACCAACCACCCGCTTCACAAGGTCGAACAGGTGCTGAAACAGCGCCTTCGCCCTGCGCCACGTCTGGCTTGAATGAAAACGGGCGGCCGCGGCCGCCCACATTTTTGCCTACCGCAAAGCGGCGATGACCGCGTCGGCATCCTCGACCCAAGTCACGAAACTTGAAAGAGATTGATCGGCAAATCCCTGTTCGATCACCTGTTCCAGCAGGTCGCGGAGCTTATCCCAGTAGCCCCCCACATTCACCACCAAAATCGGCTTATCATGCAGGCCCAACTGCCGCCATGTCAGCGCCTCGAACAGCTCGTCCAGTGATCCCGGCCCTCCGGGCAGCACCACGACGGCATCCGCATTCATGATCATGACTTTCTTGCGCTCGTGCATCGTCTCAGTGATCACGTAATGCGTCAGGTCGCTTTTGCCGACTTCACGCTGGACCAGATGCACCGGGATAACGCCGAAGGTTTCGCCCCCAGCAGATTGCGTGGCGCGCGCAACTTCCCCCATCAGACCCACATCTCCGGCCCCGTAAACCAACCGCCAGCCTTCCTGCGCCAGCGCGGCTCCCAACTTCTTGGCGGCGTCAGAATAGGCGGGATTGGTGCCATTGCGTGACCCGCAATACACACAGACGGATTTCTGGGACATGACAGGTGCGCTCCGGGCTTGTTTCAGACGTTTTGACCCCTGATAGCGAGATTGATAGGTTGGCTCAACTGTCCGCCGGAACACGAGTCACTCACATCAGTTTCGCGGCGGAATGAAAGGGAAAGAATGAACGGCACATCGGGAAGCGGAAGCTCGGGCAGCTTCATCTGGGGGCTGCTTGTCGGCCTTGTGGCAATTCTTGCGGCCGGTGGTCTGTATTTGTCGGGTGTGTTTTCAAGCAGCCCCGAACCCGTACAGGAACAGGTTGAGGTTGCAGAGGAAACTCCTGCGCCGGAGGTTGCACCCGAAGAAGAGGCCTCGCAGGAGCCCGCACCCGAGCCAGAGGTGGCTATCGCCGAAGCCGAAGTTGAGGCTGAGGAACCCGCGGCCGAAGACCCCGAAGCGCAGCCCGAAGAGGTAACGGTTGACGCCGCACCCACGACACCTCCGGCTTTGGACCAGATATTCGTGTCGCCAGACGGCAGCGCGTTGCTGTCAGGCGAAGCCGAGCCGGGCAGCGACGTTGACGTGGTGCTGAACGGCGAGGTTGTACATCAGTTTTCGGTCGATGCGACGGGCCAGTTCGCCGAATTTGTTGCGGTCCCGTTCAGTGATGATCCACGCGGCCTTGTTCTGCAGTCGACCGATGGGGATGAAACTGTCCGATCCGACGACTATCTGATCGCAGCCCTGCCAGAACCCGCCCTCGAGGAGACAGCGCCAACGGTTGAGGAAACGCCATCGGAACCGGAAGTTGCTGAAGATCCTGAGCCTGAGGCGGAAGATACGACTGTGGCAAATGATGAGCCCGAGCAGTCGACGGAAACCGCAGACGCCGGTACGGAAACCGCAGACGCGGGTACGGAAGCCGAGGACGCCGGTACGGAAACTGCAGACGCGGGCACAGAAGCCGAGGACACCGTTACAGAAACTGCAGATGCCGGTGCCGAAACCCAGAACACCGGTGCGGATACAGAAGAGACCGTCGTTGAGGCTCAGTCAGCCCCAGAAGAAGCAATGGAAACCCCTGCTGAAAACCAACAGGTTGCCATCCTGCGTTCAGGCGAGGATGGGGTTGAGCTTGTTCAATCCCCGTCTGAAGAGAACGCCGCGCCTCAGCAGGTTGAGCTGGACACAATCGGCTATTCAGACACTGGAGATGTGCAACTGACAGGCCGTCTCAACGAAGGGTCGGCTGTACGGATTTATCTGAACAACCGTCTGGTGGCAGATGTGACCCCGCAAGAGAATGGCAATTGGAGGGGCGACCTCGAGGGAATCGACCCCGGCGTTTACACCCTGCGAGTGGACGAGGTGCATTCCGACGGCACAGTCCTCAGCCGCGTTGAAACGCCTTTCAAACGTGAACCCGTCGAGGTGCTGCAGGCGGCCGAGGCTCAGACTTCGGAGCAACCGCAGGAAACCCCTGCACCGATCCGGTCGGTCACGGTTCAGGCGGGCGACACCCTGTGGGCCATCTCGCGTGAGAGGTTCGGAGACGGCGTGCTATATGTCCGCCTGTTCGACGCTAACCGCGAGCTGATCCGTGACCCGGACCTGATTTTCCCGGGGCAGGTGTTCACCATTCCTGAATAAGCCCAGGCTCTGGCCTTTCTCGGGCCGGGGCCCATATTGCACTTCACACTAGGCAGGTAATGCGACGTATGCCCCCCATGACATCGGACGAATTGGCCGGAATTGACGAGCGCCGCTCTGGCTGGCGGACGATCCGCAAGGTTGCGCCCTATATGTGGCCTGATGATGAACCATGGGTGAAGCGACGCGTTGTGATTGCCATGGCGATGCTGGTTTTGGCTAAGCTGATCGCCGTCTATACGCCGATCCTTTACAAGGGCGCAGTGGACGGTCTGGCGGGCGAGGGCGTGCCTCCTTTGGCCCTTGGCGCGGTGGGGCTGACGGTGGCCTATGGTATCGCCCGGATGATGACTGTGGGCTTTCAGCAATTGCGCGATGCAGCCTTTGCCCCCGTTGGCCAACGGGCCTTGCGTGCGCTCGCGTTGGAGACCTTTCAGCACATCCACCAACTGTCCATGCGCTATCACGTTGGACGCCGGACAGGCGGCCTCAGCCGGATCATCGAGCGTGGGGTAAAAGGGGTCGAGTTCCTTTTGCGGTTCCTGCTGTTCTCGATCGGGCCGCTTATCCTGGAGCTGCTGCTGGTCGCCATCATCCTGATGTGGCTGTTCGATGTCTGGTATCTGGTCGTCGTGGCCGTCACTATTGCGCTTTACATCTGGTTTACTTTTGCCGTCACCGAATGGCGCGTGAAGCTGCGCCGCGAGATGAATGATCAGGATACCGAGGCGAACCAGCGCGCCATCGACAGCCTGCTGAATTTTGAAACCGTCAAGTATTTCAATGCCGAACAGCGTGAAGCGAACCGGTATGACGTGTCGATGAAGGCCTATGCCGGGGCGGCCTTGAAGACCGCCTATTCGCTGGCCTTCCTGAATTTTGGGCAGTCCTTCCTGATCACCTGTGGCCTGATCGGAGTGATGGTCTTGGCCGCGATTGGGGTTCAGAACGGCACGCTCACGGTTGGCGATTTCGTCATGGTGAATGCCTACATGATCCAGATCACCGTGCCTTTGAACTTTCTGGGCACGGTGTATCGCGAGATCCGGCAGGCGCTTGTCGATATGGGCCAGATGTTCGACCTGTTGGAACAACCTGCGGAGGTGAAAGACAAGCCCGACGCCCCGGACCTGAAGGTCAATGGTGGCGAGGTGACCCTCCATGATGTGCGCTTTGGCTATGACCCGGAGCGGGAGATCCTTAAAGGAGTGTCGCTGTCGGTGCCTGCGGGGCAGACCGTAGCCATTGTGGGCGCGACGGGGTCCGGGAAATCCACCATCGGGCGCTTGTTGTTCCGGTTCTACGATGTGACCGGAGGTGCGTTGAAGATTGATGGTCAGGACGTGCGGGATGTGCGTCAGACCAGCCTGCACGCGGCCATCGGCGTCGTGCCGCAGGATACGGTGCTGTTCAACGACACCATCCGCTACAACATTGCCTATGGCCGCGACGGCGCAACGCAAGCCGATGTGGAAGAGGCCGCGCGTGCGGCACAAATCCACGATTTCATCGCTTCTCTGCCCGAAGGCTATGACACCAAGGTGGGTGAGCGTGGGCTCAAGCTGTCAGGCGGAGAAAAGCAGCGTGTCGGCATCGCGCGGACGCTGCTCAAGAACCCGCCTATCCTACTGCTGGACGAGGCGACTTCGGCCCTCGACACCGATACTGAGCAGGAGATCAAGGATGCTCTGGCCCGAGCTGGCGAAGGGCGGACCGTGATCACCATCGCGCACCGTCTGAGCACGATTGCCGAGGCCGACCAGATTGTGGTTCTGGAAAGCGGTGAGATCATCGAGCAGGGCACTCATGATGCGCTATTGGCGCGCGAAGGTCGTTATGCTCAATTGTGGAGCCGCCAGCAGGCCGACACACAGGCTGCCTGAGATTTTCTGTTTGACGCGACTCGTCCGCTGGTTGAAACCCCAACTAGCGCAGTATCGCGTCAGGTTTGGCTTTGTCATCGAACAAGAAAGAGCAAAGAATGAAGAAAATTGTCACATCCATGACACTCGGTTTGACACTCGCGGCATCTGCCGCATCAGCCGAAGATCTGGAATTTCTGCTGGTCAATGAAACCAGCGCGGATCTGGTCGAATTCAATGTCTCCCCGGCGTCATCCGGCAGTTGGGAGGGTAACCTTTTGCAGGGGGGATACCTCGCACCAGACTATGAGATCGATGTGTTGATCGCGGATGGGCTTGTGACCTGCGTCTACGACATTCGCGGCGTGTTCGATGACGGCAGCGCGGTTGAGGACTTCGACCTCGACCTGTGTGACTTGGGCGAATACGCGTTCTCGGAATAGATAAACGTTTGAAAAAACGAAAAATGGCGGGCCATCGGCTCGCCATTTTTTTTGTTTATTCAGCTGCTTTTAGCGGTGACCCGGGCGGGATGGTCGGGTGATCCTCTTCCGTCCCTGTAGCCTGCTCGGGCCGAGGCGCAGGCTGTTCGTCCCAGACGATCTCGGTCGCTTGAGCGGCCCGAGCGCTTTGGCCGATAGCCATGTCCTTCGCGATCTGGCTGGACCGGCCTGCTGTGACCCTCGCCAGAAGTTTGCCCAGCCAGATGGCATAGGTTGTCACCCAGACCCGCAGGGCCAGCATCGATGGCGTCACGATCAGGGTCAGCACGGTGGCGATGCCGAGGCCAAAGACCACAGCGGTTGCCAGCTGTTTCCACCACAGTGCTGTGGGGCTGTCGATCGTGTAGCCACCATTGATGAAGTCCAGCGACAGGCCAAACATCATCGGCGTCAGACCGGCCATAGTGGTCAGCGTTGTCAGCAGAACGGGGCGAATCCGAGCCTCAGCCGTACGCACGATCGCGTCGATCCGCGGCATGTAGCGGCTGTACTCCTGATAGGTGTCAATGAGAACGATATTGTTGTTCACAACAATCCCTGCCAGAGCGACGATCCCCGTACCGGTCATGATGATCGAGAAGGGTTGCTCCATCACCAGCATCCCGATCAGAACGCCGGTCGTCGACAGTACTACCGCCAGCAAAACCAGAACCGAGTTGTAAAAGCTGTTGAATTGCGCCAGCAGGATCACGAACATCAGCCCTAGGGCCGCCAGAAACGCGCTGGACAGAAAGGCCTGGCTTTCGGCCTGTTCTTCCTGATCACCGGTCCATTCCCATGTGATCGAAGGGTCGAACGGGTTAGTGTTCAGCCATTCGGTCAGAACGGCGATACGTTCGTTGGGATTGATCGGCGCGATGCTGGCCTCGCCATTCTCAATGGCGGTCCGCAGCTCTTCAGTTGTCTCAGCCCCGGTCAATTGCACCAGATCGTACTGCTTGCCATTGGGCGCAGTGATCGCGGCTGAGGAGGGCTCAGCCTCATCCGCAACCGCGCGCAGAACGGCCAAACGTTTTTCACCACCGTCTGGTCCAGCGACTACTGCTTTGCTGAGGCCAGTTTCGACATCGGCTTTGACGTCATAATAGCGTTCCTGATCAACACGGTTGATTTCAGCAAGTTTGGCGACCGGCTGACGGGTGACGAAGTTGGAAAGAGGCACGAGGCCGTCCGCCGTGCGCACCTTCAACGTGTCCAGCGTTGACAGGACGCGATCTTCTTCGGGTAGGCGGACGCGGATCTCGATCTCTTCATCCGTGGTGTCGGGGCGCATCTCGCCCAGAAGAATACCGCGCGTGACCAGCTGCACCATGGCCCCAACAGTGGCCACATCGGCGCCAAATCGGCCTGCTTTGGCGACGTCAACGTCGATCTGCCAGTCGATGCCGGGCAGGGGCAGAGTGTCTTCTATCTTGATCAGGCCGGGGGTCGTGTCGAAAACCTCTCGGGCGGCGACAGTAGCAGCAGTCAGCGGCTCCCACCCGTCGCCCTTGATCCGCAGATGCACGGGCTTGGCCGAGGCGGGGCCTTGTTCCAGCGCCAGAATCTCAACCTCGAAACCGGGCAGCTCGGCCAGTTGGGTGTTGAGTTCTTCCAGAACATAGTCGCCATCATATTCGGGGGCGATGAAGTGCCGGTCGAACAGCCCGCCCAAAATGGGCTCCGAGACGTTGGGGCGGTCTTCCCATGGGATAATTTCGAACTGGACGCGTCCAACCGTGTCTGCCGGGTCTTGCGCGCCGCCATTGTTCTGCGTCAGGCCACCTTCGCCCGCAAACGAAAACACGTTGATCACCGCCGGGTGTGCGGCAATTACCTGTTCGGCGGCCAGCACCATCGCGTCTTTTTCCATCAACGAAAGGTTGCCCCGCGCGCGAACGTAAGCCGTGGCCTGTTCCGGTTCGCTTTCGACGAAGAACTCGACGCCTCGGTTGTTTTCGCCGAACACCGAGATCACCGTCATCACAGCAATGATAACGGCAGCGATCGAGACAATCGGCATCACCGGATTGCCCACGAGGAATTTGATGACATAGCCGAAGGGCGTGTGTTCCTTTGCCGTGTGAACCTTGGTGTCGGGTTTGCGCTCGATCCGGGCCGCGCCTAGCGTGACCGATCCGGCGAAAGCTCCGAGGATCATCAGAACGGCCCCAAGGAGCGAACCACCGCCCTCGACCAGATAGGAGGGGTTCAGCACCTGCATCGCGCCGAGGAAGACCAGATAGAAGGACGGTGGCACCAGTACGGCGCGCAGCCACCACGGCGTACGACCGCGCAACCAGTCAGAGGCACGGTCGAAGATGCGGCTCAAACGGCCCGAGACACCGCCCATAACCGGCAGGTAGATCAGCGCCACGATCAGCGAGGCCGAGAGAACAAAAATCAGCGTGACCGGAAGCATGCCCATGAACTCACCCGGAATACCGGGCCAGAACAGCATCGGCAGGAAGGCGCAGAGGGTCGTGGCCGTGGACGAGACAATGGGCCAGAACATGCGCTGCGCCGCCTCGACATAGGCATGCATCGGGCCGACGCCCTCTTTGATGCGCTTGTCGGCATACTCGACCACAACGATCGCGCCATCCACCAGCATACCGACGGCAAGGATCAGACCGAACATCACGATGTTCGAAATGCTGACCCCCATGACCGCAAGAAACGCAAAGCACAGTAGGAACGAGGTCGGAATCGCAAAACCCACCAACAGCGCTGCCCGCGACCCAAGCGAGGCAAGGACGACGATCATCACCAGTGCGATCGCCGTCAGGACCGAGCCCTCCAACTGGCTGACCATGGATCCAACGATCCGGCTTTGGTCGTTCGAGGTGCCCACGTCCACCGCAGCCTGCAATTCGGCGGGCCACTTGGTTTGCGCTTCGGCGATAGTCGCTTTGACCTGCTCGACCGTGTCGATCAGGTTGAAGCCTTTGCGCTTGACAACCTGCAAAGCGACGGTCGGCACGTTGTCGAACCGGGCCGTGCCTTCGCGGTCCTCAAACGTGTAGTTGATTTCGGCCAATTCACCCAGAGTGACGACCCGGTCGCCGTTGACCTTGATGGGCAAGCCATACACGTCCTGCGCGGTTTTGAAGGACGAGGGGATTTTGACCGAAAAGGCCCCTTGCGCGCTGTCCACTTCGCCCGCCGCAATCAACTGGTTGTTGTTTTGCACAACCGTAATCAGCTCATTGGCAGTGACGTTGTACGCCTCAAGGCGCAGAGGGTCGATGATGACCTCAAGCAGCTCATCCCGGTTGCCAGCGATTCCGGCCTCAAGCACGGAATCAAGCGCTTCGATGTCGTCCTGCAGGTCCTTGGCGATACGCGCCATGGTTCGTTCGGGCACCGCGCCGGTCAGGTTCACGATGACGATGGGGAATTCGGAGAAGTTTAGCTCGCTCAGCGAGTATTGCTCGGCGCCGTCCGGGAACTCGGCCTGTGCGCTGTTCATCGCGTCGCGGACATCGGCAGTGATCGCGGTTTTGTCCCAGCCGAATTCGAACTCAAGAAACAGGCCTGCATAGCCCTCGGCGGCGGTGGCGGTCATCTCTTTGAGGCCGTCCAAATCTGCCAGCTCGGTCTCCATCGGTTTGACCAGCAGGTTTTCGGAATCCTCGGCCGAGATTCCGGGGAAGACGACCGATACGAACAGGGCAGGGACTTCGATATCCGGCTCGCCCTCTTTCGGCAGATTGACATAGGCGAACCCGCCGATGACCAGCGAAATTAGGATGAAGGCCAGAACCATGCGGGCCCGATCGGCGGCCCAGCTGACGATACCCGTCATTGCGTGACCTCCTGATAGGTCGGGTTCACGGTGACGCCTTTGACAACGAACTCCTGCCCCACCACGATGATGTCCGTAGTTTCAGGCAGACCGTCGATCCAGACGCCCTCTGCCGTATCGCGCAACACGCGAACCGGCATGAAATCGACCACATCCCCCGCGCCGACGGTGCGCACGCCTAGCTGCCCTTCATTGCTAAGGGTCAGGGCCGATTGCGGCAGCAGATGCGCCTTGGCCCCTTCAGCCGAGATACGGATTGTCGCCGTCTGGCCATCGCGAATGGTCAGATCTTCATTCGGTACGGTGATCTCGACCTCAAAGGTGCGGGTTGTCTCATCTGCCGAGCGGCTGAGGAAGGTCACGCGGCCTTCGACCTGACGACCGGTGACCAACTGAGCCGAAGCCAGCGCCCCGACCTGAACGCGGTTAACTTCGGTCTCGGGCACGAATCCAACAAGCTTGATCGGGTCCAGCTGGATGATCGTGGCGCAGAGCGTCCCAGGCTGCATTAAGCTGCCCAATTCGGCGGTGTCGCTTTCCAGCAGGCCTTGAAACGGGGCCTCAATCGTCAGCCGATCCATTTCACGTTGGGCGGCTTCAACCTCGGCCGCAGCGGATTCGATTCCAGCGCGGGTTGCTTCCAGCCCGGCTTCAGCCGATTTGATGCCTGCCTCGGCGCTGCTCATCGCGGCCTCGGAGGAGACGCGGCGGGTTTCCGAACCAAAGCCCGTCTCGGACAGTTTGCGGGCCGCTTTCAGGTTGATATCGGCCTCGGCCACCAAAGCATGTGCTTCTTCCAGACGCGCCTCAGCCTCGGGGATGCGGCTTTCGGCCTCAAGCTTGCCTGCCTTCGCTTCAGCTAGGCTGGCGGGGCGGGTGCCGGGATCAAGCTCACACAGCAGATCGCCCGCCTCAACAAAAGCACCGCGGCGCATAGGTTCTGAGATTACGGTCGAGGTCGTCTCGGCCAGCACTTCGACCTGACGGTTGGCTTTTGTTTGGCCGCGCAGCAGGACGGCGCTGTCAATCTCGCGCGCGACCGAGCGCAGGGCGACCACGCGCACAGCATTTTCATTGGCCAGCGAAACCACCGCCTCTTCGGTCTCTGATGGCATGCTTTCCTCTACGTCACCTTTGCCTGCAAAGGCGAACAGCGCGTCACGCTCAAAAACAAGGAAATACAGCGCGACAATCACCAAGGCGGCATTGATGAATGAAATCAGACGCATAAAGCTGGTCTCCTTAAAAAAATTCGCCGGCTTAGACCGGGGTAGTATAGTGAAAGATGGGCGTAGGCTTGTGTATTTTCTACGCTAAACTGATTAGTTCGGTTTATTTTTTTTCGCAAGGGCGCATGCAGTCAGCGGAATTGTGCAAAATCCGGCCCTTGGCTTGGCCGTGGTGCCGGGGTATGACATGGCCCACCAAGACAGGAACCACAGCCCGGGGGCAGGTATGAGCGATACCGACAGTTTCATTGATGAGGTCACAGAAGAGGTGCGCCGCGACCGGCTGTATCTGCTTTTGCGGCGTTGGGGCTGGGTCGGTGTTGTTGCCGTCGTGCTGATCGTCGGTGGAGCCGCCTTCAACGAATTCCGCAAGGCGCGGGACACGTCGCAGGCTCAGAAGTTGGGCGATGACATTCTGGCCGCGCTGGCGGAAAACGATACTGCCGCGCGTGTCGCTGGCCTAGAGCAGGTGGACGTACTGACGCCGGGTGGTGAGGCTGTGCGCAACATGCTTCTGTCCGCCTCACAGCTCGATGCTGATTCCCGGCAGGACGCGGTCGACAGTCTGAATGCTGTGGCCGTTCAGGGCGATCTGCCCGAGATTTACCGCGCCATTGCCAGCTTCAAGGCACTGCTGCTTCAATCCGACACAATGCCCGCTGCAGATCGTCGGCAACAGTTCGAGGCTTTGGCCGCCCCCGGCGCCCCGCTGCGCCTTCTGGCCCAAGAGCAACTGGCCCTGATCGACATCGCCGAGGGTGATACAGATGCCGCGTTGGAGCGGTTGCAGGCGCTGCGTCAGGACGCAGAGGTCAGCGTGGATCTGCAACAACGCGCGGCGCAATTGATTGTTGCACTGGGCGCTGAGCCCGAGCCATTGGTCGCTCAGCAGGGCTGATCGGGCGGAACACAGGTTAATGACAGGCGAGTTCGGATTAAAATGGTAACAAGACTTTTCTCTCGCGTGGGACTGCCGATTGCGGCACTGGCCCTGACCGCTCTGGCCGCTTGTGAAGAACCCGAACAGATCTTGCCCGGCGAGCGTGAGGATATCCGACCCGCCTCAGACCTTGAAACGGTCGCCAAAAGCGGCTCGCAACCGATTAGCCTGCCATCGCAGAGTGCAAATGCAAGCTGGCCCCAAAGCCCTGGCACGCCAGCCTTCCGGACGTCCAATGCTTCGCTGCGTGCGACACCCCAACGTATTTGGTCGGCCTCAATTGGGGATGGCGATTCCCGCAAACAACGAATTACGGCAGACCCGGTTGTTGCGGGGGGGCTGGTCTATACGCTTGACGCAGGGGCGACGGCTTCGGCGGTGACACCGCAGGGACAGGTCGCGTGGAGCACCAATCTGATCCCAGCAACCGACGGAGACGCGGATGCCACGGGCGGTGGCATGGCCTATTCCGGGGGCGTTCTCTATGTCTCCTCGGGTTTTGGCCGTCTGACGGCGTTGGATGCAAAGACCGGAGCAATCCGGTGGCAGAAACGCCTGAATGCAACCGGCAGCGGCGCGCCTTTGGTGAGTAACGGACTGCTGTATCTCGTCGCTGGGGATGAAACCGGTTGGACCGTTGACACCAAGGATGGCCGCATCCAATGGCAGATTGAGGGTACCCCTAGCGTCGGCAACGTTCTGGGCGCACCTGCGCCGGTCGTGACCTCGGATCTGGCTGTCTTTGCCTTTGGTTCGGGCGATATCGCCGCGACATTCAAGCGGGGCGGGATCAGCCGATGGAATGCCTCGGTGGCCGGTGGCCGCCGCGGACGCGCCACAGCTCGGATTGTCGATGTGACTGGTAGCCCGATGGTGGTGGGCGACACCATCTTCATCGGTAACCACTCTGGCCGTACCGTTGCGTTTGACGCGGGAACAGGTGAGCGCCGCTGGACTGCAGATGAAGGCGCGGTCGATACTGTCTGGCCCGCAGGCAACAGTATTTTCCTGATCAGCGATCGCAGCCAGTTGGTCCGCTTGAACAGCGCCGATGGTTCGGTGATCTGGGCGCAGGACCTACCGGGCTTTGTCAAAGACAAACCAAACCGTCGCGGTCCGATCGTGGCCCACTATGGCCCGATCCTGGCCGGAGGGCGCATTGTGATCGCCTCGAATGACGGGTTCCTGCGGTTCTTCAACCCGGTGAACGGGGCGCTTGTGCATCAGGTCGAAGTCCCCGGAGGCGCGACCACCGCGCCCGTAGTCGCCGGACAAACACTGTATGTCGTGTCGACCAAAGGTGATCTACACGCTTTCCGTTGACCAAAAGATGCGCTAAACGGCGCGTCTGAGTCTTGAAAGTTGAGTATCATGTCGCTGACCCTCGCCATCGTGGGCCGCCCGAACGTGGGCAAATCCACACTGTTCAACCGCCTTGTGGGCAAACGTTTGGCCTTGGTCGACGACCAGCCCGGCGTGACGCGCGACCTGCGCGAGGGTGAAGGGCGGCTTGGCGATCTGCGGTTCACCGTGATCGACACCGCGGGTCTTGAGGACGCTACCGACGACAGCCTTCAGGGTCGCATGCGCCGCCTGACTGAGCGCGCGGTGGATATGGCCGATGTCTGCCTGTTCATGATCGACGCGCGTACCGGCCTCACTCCGACCGATGAGATGTTTGCCGAGATTCTGCGCAAACGCTCCAAACACGTAATTTTGGCTGCCAACAAAGCCGAAGGGTCGGCTGCTGATGCTGGTGTTCTGGAGGCCTATAACCTCGGCCTCGGCGAACCTGTCCGCTTGTCGGGCGAGCATGGCGAGGGGATGACCGACCTTTACGCTCAGCTGATGCCACTGGCAGATGCGGCTGAGGAAGAGGCCGAAGACGACGCTCCCGTGGTCGAGATTGAGCTGGATGAGGATGGAGAGGGCGAAACCCCTCTGATCACCGCAGCCAAACCGTTGCAGGTAGCCGTCGTAGGTCGACCGAATGCAGGTAAATCCACCCTGATCAATAAAATCATGGGTGAAGACCGCCTTCTGACCGGCCCCGAGGCCGGGATTACCCGTGACGCGATCAGTCTTCGGGTCGATTGGGCCGATCCGGATGGCGAAAGCACTCCGATGCGGATTTTCGACACTGCCGGCATGCGCAAAAAGGCCAAGGTCCAAGAGAAGCTGGAGAAGCTCTCAGTCTCGGACGGTCTGCGCGCGGTGAAATTCGCCGAAGTGGTTGTCGTCCTACTGGATGCGGCCATTCCGTTCGAGCAACAAGACCTGCGCATCGCCGATCTGGCCGAGCGGGAAGGCCGTGCGGTCGTCGTAGCCGTCAACAAATGGGACGTTGAGGAAAACAAGCAGGAGAAGCTGCGCGAACTCAAAGAGTCCTTCGACCGGCTGCTGCCGCAACTGCGGGGCGCGCCGCTGATCACCGTGTCGGCCAAAACGGGTAGGGGGCTGGAGCGTTTGCGCGCCGCCATTCTGCGTGCGCATGACATCTGGAACCGCCGAGTGCCCACCGCCGCGCTGAACCGCTGGCTAACCGCCATGCTTGAGCAGCACCCGCCGCCAGCCCCGCAAGGCCGCCGCATCAAGCTGCGCTATATGACCCAGGCAAAAACACGGCCGCCGGGCTTTGTCGTGATGTGCTCGCATCCCGACAAGATGCCGGCCAGCTATACCCGCTACCTGGTCAACGGTCTGCGTGAGGATTTTGACATGCCCGGTACGCCGATCCGTCTTACGCTGCGCGGGCAAGGTGACAAGAACCCTTATAAAGGGCGGCGCAAGAAAAACGCCGGTGCCTTAGCCAAACACCTCAAGGGACGCGCGTAACTGCGCCAATTTCCAGCATTTTCAGCGCAAGGGCGTGACAGCGCCCTTTCTGCACGCTAGCATTCAGGAGCGTGCATTTGTTTCCTGTGCGCGGCTCGTCTTGCGGCGGGTCTGAATTCCTTTTGCTTCTCATTTAACCGGGCCATCGTGGGAGAGGGCTTGATGAATCTCAGAGACTACACGCGGCAATACGCGGTTCAGGACAACAGGCTTGCAGCCCTGAGCTATTTCGGAACCTTCGCCGTCTATTTTGCCTCGCTGGCCCTGGCGATCGTGAACGTGGACCATTGGTATGTCATGGTTCCAGCTGGGATTGTTTTTGCGTTTTCCGCTGTGCGACTTTACGTGCTGCAACATGACTGCGGCCATCATTCCCTGTTCGAAACGCGCCAGCAGAATGAATGGGCAGGGCACGGCCTGTCGCCTTTCACCTTTGCCCCTTTTGAGGTGATGAAGCAGAACCACAATCTGCACCATGCGGGGATCGGCAACCTTGAGCATCGGGAGACCGGTGAAATCCACACAATGACCCTGCGGGAATGGAACGAGGCGGACTGGCTCAAACGTCTTGTCTATCGCCTGTACCGCAACCCGTTCATTCTCGTGCCTGTGGGCGCTCTGTTCACCTATTTCATACGCTACCGTTGGCCCAAAAACACTGTACGGTTTGGCGTGAAGGGCGTTGCTCTGCACAACCTCTCGATCGCCGTTTTTCTCGGGCTGCTCTACCTGATCGCCGGGACGACCGGTATTCTGGTCTGGCTAGTGTTTTCCTTGCTGGGTGGGATGCTGGGCGTATTCCTCGTCTACCTGCAGCACAATTTCGAGGACACATATTGGGATCGTCGACCGGATCTGGATCCGCAGATCGCGGCGCTTCAAGGCTCGTCAGCGCTGGATTTCGGTTGGTGGTTCGACAACGCGGTGGCCTGTATCACCTTGCACGATATTCACCATTTCAACGCCCGTATCCCGTCCTATCGGTTGCGTGAGTGTCACTATAACCTGCCGCCCGAATATACCCCGCGTCGGATCAAGTTTCCCGAAGCGGTGGCCGCTTTGAACCTGAAACTATGGGACGAAGACGCCAAGCGGCTGGTGCCTTTTCCAAAAAAAGGGCAGACTGCTGACTTGGCCCATGGATCGTCATAGGCGCAGCTCTGCTTGAAGAACGTATATCCTGTGTATATACAGGGGGCCAGGGAGACAGAGAAAGGACCCAGAATGACCGCATTGACCGAGATAAAAGGCGTTGGCGATACGCTCGCCAAAGGTTTGGCCGATAACGGTTTCAAGACCGCCGAAGCCGTTGCGAAAGCGAAACCGAACGATCTGGTCAAGGTCCCCCGCGTCGGTGCGGCGCGCGCAGCGGTCCTGATTGCCGCTGCAAAAGAGGCGACCGCTGCGAAACCGGCCGCTGCGAAACCAGCCCCGCGTCGCGCAGCCGCCCGGAAACCTGCTGCCCGCAAGCCCGCTACGCGTAAACCGGCGGCCCGACGCCCCGCTGCGCGCAAGACAGTTGTCGCCGCTGCTGCGGAGAAGCGCGCCGCCGAAGCCGCGCGCAAAGCGGCCGAGGAAAAAGCCGCTGCAGAAGCCGCAGAGGCGAAGGCCAAGAAGAAAGCCAAGGCAAAAGCCAAGGCTGAGAAAGCTGCGAAAAAGCGGGCCGAGATGGAGGCTGCGTTCTCCAAGGCCAAGGACAAGGTGAAGGCCAAGTCCAAAAAGGGGAAGAAATCCAAGAAGGACGACAAGTCCAAAAAGGCCGACAAGAAGAAAGACGCTGGCAAAAAGGATGCCAAGAAGTCGGACAAAAAATCTGACAAGAAGAAGGATAAGAAAAAGGCGAAGAAGTAGCTCTTCCTCGCCCTTTCAAGTGTTTTTAACCGGCGCCGCGCAACGCGGATGCCGGTTTTTTATGCCAGTGTACCGTCCAGCTGCAGCGTCAGCTTGCCACCCAGATAGGGGGCAAGGACGTCGGGCAGGCTGACGGTACCGTCTGCGTTCTGACCATTTTCCAGCACGGCGATCAGGCAGCGACCCACCGCAAGGCCAGAGCCGTTCAGCGTGTGGACATATTCTGGCTTGCCGCCACCTTCGGGCCGGAAACGCGCATTCATGCGGCGGGCCTGAAAATCACCGCAGGTTGAGACCGAGCTGATCTCGCGATAGGTGTCCTGACCGGGAAGCCATGCCTCGATGTCAAAGGTACGGCGGGCACCAAAGCCCATGTCTCCGGTACACAAGATCACGGTGCGGTAGGGCACGCCCAGTTTTTCCAGAATGCCCTCGGCGCAGCGCACCATGCGTTTTTGTTCGTCATCCGAGGTCCCGGGATGGGTGATCGAGACCATTTCGACCTTTTCGAACTGGTGCTGACGCAGCATTCCGCGGGTGTCTTTGCCCGCCGAACCGGCCTCGGACCGGAAGCAGAGCGAATGCGCGGTATAACGGCGGGGCAGGTAGCTTTCCTCGATCAGCGTGTCATTGACGATGTTGGTCAGCGAAACCTCGGAGGTCGGGATCAACCACCAGCCTTCGCGGGTCTGATAGCTGTCCTCGCCGAATTTCGGCAGCTGGCCGGTGCCCTGCATCATCTCGGACAGAACCAGAACCGGGCCGTTGACCTCGGTCAGACCGTTTTCGTTGATATGCGTGTCCAGCATGAACTGGGCCAGTGCACGGTGGATACGCGCAACGCCGCCAGACAACAACACAAAGCGCGAGCCAGAGAGTTTCGCAGCGGTTTCGAAATCCATACCGTTTTGAACGGCCTCAATCTCAAAATGCTCTTTTGGGGCAAAGTCCATTTCGCGCGGGGTACCCCAACGGCTCACCTCGACATTGTCGTTCTCGTCGGCGCCCTCTGGCACATCGTCGGCGGGTAGGTTGGCAATACGGATCAGTTGGTCTGTCAGCAGAGCGTCCAGATCCTTGGCCTCGGTCTGCATCCGGGCGATTTCGGCCTTCTTTTCAGCTACTAGCGCGCGCAGGCGTTCAAATTCGGCCTCATCACCGCGGGCTTTGGCTGCGCCGACCTCTTTGCTGGCCTTGTTCTGTTCGGCCTGCGCCGTTTCAGCAGCCAAAATCTTGGCGCGGCGGCTTTCGTCCAGCCGCAGCAGGTCTGACGACACCGGCGCGTCCCCACGGCGCGCAAGAGCGGCGTCGAAAGCGGCTGGATTTTCGCGAATGGCGCGGATGTCGTGCATAGTTCAGATCCTTGAATGCAGTGAATCACTGCGACTGCTTATGCACCATATATCGCGGAGGGTGTAGCGCTGGTTAACCAAACTGCGCCTAACTGTCCGGCTCCTCATCGTGATGAGCCAGATGGCCGTCCCATTCCCCGGGCGGGATCTTTGGTTCGGGCGGATCAGCGATGTATGAGGGGGTCATGATCTGCACGTTATTCTCGTTGAATACGGCCACAATGTTGCGATGCAGGTCTGACCGGATCTTGGGAATGATGCTGCCCCGCGTAGTGTATCCGTTGATCTGATAGTTGATCGCGTAGTCGGCCAGCGCGGTCCACAGGACAAAGGGTTCGGGCTTGGACTTGATCCCCTTGGTGCGATTGGCGGCCTCGATCAGCATTGCCTCGATCTTTTCGGGTGGCTCTTCATAGCCGATGCCAACGGTTGTGTGCAGCAACAGCCCGCTGCCATCTGTTTTCTTCGAAAAATTCACCACGTCCGAATTCATCAACTGCGCGTTGGGGATTGAGATCAGCTCGTTCTTGATGGATTTCAGATGGGTCTCCATCAGCTTGATCTGCACCACGTCGCCGATGTGGTCTCCGATCTGAATCCGGTCCCCGATCGAGGTCGAGCGGCGATAGATCACGAATAGCCCGGCCAGCATGTTCGACACGACCGAGTTCGCGCCCAATGACAGCATCGCACCGACCAGAATGGTCAGGCCTTGAAACGCCGCCGAATCCGAGCCTGGAATGTAGGGCACGGCAAAGACCAGTGCGATCAGGATCACGACAACTCGGGCGATGTTGAAGGTGGGGTTAACCCAATGCTTCTCAAAATCCCCCATATCGAACGATCCGGCTTCGACTGCGTCGAAGAAGACCCGCATGCCCTTGATAATATACATAGTTACCCATGCGATCAGGCCAAGCATGATCATGTTCGGGATATAGCTGAGGATGCCTTGGAAGATCAGAAGGACGGGCTCGGTTAGATAGGTCAGCAGCAATTGCGCGAAATACCGGGTTTCGGCAAAGGCCAGTAGGACAAAAGACAGGTAGTAGTAGAAACCCAGGAAGAAAATCACCAAAAGGACGAAATTAAGCCCGTAGCGCACCAAGGCTGCAATGGCCTCTGCTTGAACGCTCTTGGCCGTGGCGGTTTCCACGTCCTTCAGGTAGCGCTTCACGAATCTCAGTGTCCGCCGCCGGATTCTGCGGTGCAGCCAAAAGATCACAACCACAAAGACAACAAAGCCCAAGGTCCAAGCTGCGGCTTCGATAGCGCCTGAAACCCGCGCCTGTTCAGTTCGGTTCAAACGGTAGGCCTCAATAGCCTGTTTGATTGCATTGCCGTGCAGAACACTGACAACGCTGAGTTCCATCTGGTCCAATTCTGCATCGGCTTCGGTGACGATCGAAACCCGTTCACCATCAACCAGAACCCAGGTGCCGAACTCGGTTTCCTCAAAGCTGATAGTCACCTCGGACGCGTCCGACGCTTCGGCGATTTCTATGATCTTGTCTTGAACTTCTTCGGCACGCTCGCGGGCGGGTAGTGCGCTTGAGCCTCGAACCTGAAACAGAACGTCCCCGTCTATTATAACTGGGGCCATAAAAGTTTCCGATTCTGCAGCTTCTGGCGCAGGCGCATCGGTCGGTGACTCTTGTGCCTGGACAGGTTGGCTAAGCCAAAGGGCTGCCGCCATTGCAGTGAGAAAATAACGTAGCAAATGGAAGGGTTTGAATTGCCGTGCCATGTGTCCCCCTTGTTTGGAACTATACCCGGTTTAAACAGTGTTCCTAGGACATATCTGCAACGTTTTGACGGTTCTTATGGTGGCAGGTGTGCGTTCAGGTGGGTCACGCTGCCGCCATTGCTTGCAAACACGCATATCAGCGCATAGGTTCCCGCCAAATTTGCGGAACGGTGCCGCAGGTCAAAGAAAAAGGAATATCCCATGGAAGGTGGCGCAATCGCCCAGTTTCTCCCGCTGATCCTGATCTTCGCGATCATGTATTTCCTGCTGATCCGTCCGCAGCAAAAGAAGATGAAAGAACACCAGGCCATGGTCGAAGCCGTGCGCCGTGGCGATCAGGTCGTCACACAGGGTGGTCTGATCGGCAAGGTGTCGAAGGTCAAGGAAGGCGACAACGAGATCGAGGTCGAGATCGCCGAGGGCGTTAAGGTTCGTGTGGTCAAATCGACCATCGCTCAGGTTCTGAATAAGACCGAACCTGCGAAGTAACTTCGCCTTACAATTCCTTGAAAAGGCAGGGTTATGCTGCAAATTGATACCTGGAAGCGGGTTCTGATCTGGCTGGTCTGTGTGACCGGCCTGCTCTTGGCTCTGCCGAATGCGTTCTACACGCGGGTCGAACAATCCAACGACGCTAAAGCTGCGATAGAGCTTGGCGCGGATACGCCCGAAAATCAGGCCGAGGCGGCGCAGTGGCCGAACTGGCTGCCGTCCTCCTTGGTCAATCTTGGCCTCGATCTGCGGGGCGGTGCGCATCTGTTGGCCGAGGTCAAGGTCGAGGATGTCTACGAATCCCGCATGGAAGCGATGTGGCCCGAAATCCGCGACGCCCTGCGGGATGAGCGTTCCACCGTTGGCACGATCCGCCGTCAGGACTCGAACCCCGATCAGATTCGCGTCCGCATCAGCCAGCCCGAGGGGATGTCTCGTGCATTGGAAACCGTTCGCGGCCTGGCCCGTCAGGTTCAGACGCTGACAGGTGTCGGTGCGACCGATATCGAAGCCTTTGCCGATGGCGACACAATCGTTGTGCAGCTCTCCGAAGCGGAGAAGCTGGCCTCGGACGATCGCACCGTGCGTCAATCGCTTGAGATCGTGCGCCGCCGGATCGATGAGGTCGGTACGCGTGAACCCACCATTCAACGTCAAGGTGCAGACCGCATCCTGATTCAGGTTCCCGGAATCGGAAGTGCAGGCGAGCTGAAAGAGATCATCGGCACCACGGCGCAACTGACCTTCAACCCCGTTGTTGGTCGTGGCACGGACCCGGATGCCGCTGTAGGTATCGGTGAAGAAGTGGTGCCGTCGATTGACGAAACCGGTGTATACTACACGCTTGAATCCTCTCCGGTTGTGACCGGGGAAGAACTGGTGGATGCCCAGCCTTCGTTCGATCAGAACGGCCGTCCCGCGGTCAGCTTCCGCTTCAACACGTCGGGCGCGCGGAAATTCGGTGACTATACGCTGGAAAACATCGGCGCGCCGTTCGCGATCGTGCTGGATGATGAGGTGATCTCGGCCCCTGTGATCCAAAGCCACATTCCCGGCGGCTCAGGCATTATCACCGGTAATTTCACGGTTGAGGAGAGCACCAACCTTGCCATCTTGCTACGGGCAGGGGCTTTGCCTGCTGAGCTGGAGTTCCTGGAAGAACGCACCATCGGCCCCGAATTGGGTCAGGACAGCATCGACGCCGGTAAAGTCGCCACTATGGTAGCCTTTGCCGCGGTGCTGGTGTTCATGGCGCTCAGCTACGGTTTGTTTGGCCTCTTCGCCAACATTGCCTTGATCATCAACGTTGGCCTCTTGTTCGGCCTGCTGTCGCTGATCGGCGCGACGCTGACCCTGCCGGGCATTGCGGGTATCGTTCTGACCGTCGGTATGGCCGTGGACGCCAACGTGCTGATTTTCGAACGTATCCGAGAGGAACTGAAATCCGCCAAAGGCCCTGCACGTGCGATTGAGTTGGGCTATGAAAAGGCCTTGTCGGCCATCGCGGATGCCAACGTGACCACTTTCATAACGGCGGTGATCCTGTTTGCCATGGGCAGCGGACCTGTGCGTGGGTTCGCCATCACTCTGGGCCTGGGTATCCTGACCTCGGTCTTCACCGCGATCTTCGTGACGCGCCTGATGGTCGTCATGTGGTTCGAACGCCGCCGTCCGAAAACGATCGAGGTTTGATCATGAGACTGAAACTCGTACCCCAAAGCACCTCGTTCGATTTCTTCAGCCGCTGGAAGCTCTGGCTGGGCATCTCGGCCCTGATGATGGTTGTGGCCTTTGCCTCATTCATGTTGCAGGGTTTGAATTTCGGCATCGACTTCCGGGGCGGCACAACGATCCGTACCGAAAGCACCCAGCCGATTGACGTGGGTGTCTATCGCGACGCAATTGCACCTCTCGAACTGGGCGACGTCTCAATCACTGAGATTTTTGACCCGACCTTCGGACCGGAAGACAACGTTGCAATGATCCGCATTCAGGCACAGGCAGATGCAGAAGCTGTCGAAGCCTCGACCATCACAGCTGTTGAGGGCGCGTTGCAGGCCGTGATCCCCGATATCCAATTCGTATCGGTGGAGTCGGTTGGCCCCAAAGTCTCGGGCGAGTTGATCCAGACAGCCGTGATCGCCATCGTTTTGGCCATCGGAGCGGTGCTCGTCTATATCTGGCTGCGGTTCGAATGGCAGTTCGCTCTTGGCGCGGTCGCGGCACTTGTGCATGACGTGATCCTGACCATCGGCATCTTCTCCGAGCTTCAAATCCGCTTCGATCTGGCCATCATCGCGGCGCTTCTGACCATCGTGGGTTACTCACTGAACGACACCGTGGTCGTGTTCGACCGCGTGCGCGAAAATCTGCGGAAGTACAAGAAGAAAGACCTCAAAGAGGTGCTCAATATTTCGATCAACGAAACCCTCAGCCGGACGGTGATGACCTCGGTCACAACCCTGCTGGCGCTGATATCGCTCTATGTGCTGGGCGGCGATGTGATCCGGGGCTTTGTCTTCGCGATGATCTGGGGTGTGATCGTGGGGACCTATTCGTCGGTCTTCGTTGCCTCGACCATCTTGCTGTGGCTGGGCGTCAAGCGTGATTGGTCCAAGCCTTCCAACAACGCGGGCAACCAGTTTGCCAACGTAGATGCCTGAGCTCTTCGGCCAGTCCCCACAGGGTCTGGCCGTAGTTTTATTTGCAGCCTTTCTTGGGGGCGTCGTTCGCGGCTTCTCGGGGTTTGGCACCGCTTTGGTTTTCCTGCCCATCGCGACCCCTTATCTCGGCCCGTTCGGAGCGCTGATCGGCCTGACGATCATGGATATCTTCGGACCCCTGCCAAATCTGCGCCGGGCATGGAGTGCCGTGAACAAGGGCGATCTGACACGCCTCCTGCTCGGCTGCGCACTGGTCCTGCCGCTTGGGCTATGGGTGTTGACGCAGGTCGCGCCTGAGGTTTTCCGCTATGCAGTCAGCGGTCTGGCCCTTGCGATGCTGGCCATTCTGATCCTCGGCCTGCGCTATCACGGTCATGTCAGCCGCGTGATGGTCACGGGCATCGGCGGAGCCGCCGGGTTTCTTGGCGGTGTCGCCGGGCTCCCTGGTCCGGCCGTCATCCTGTTCTACATGTCGCGCCCACTACCGGTGGACGTCATTCGCGCGACGATCCTGCTGTTTCTGTTCGGGTTCGATTTCCTGCTACTCGGCTACCTGACCGGTATGGCGCAGGTCACCCTTGCCGCTGCTGGGCTGGGTCTTCTTCTGGCGCTACCCAACTTGCTGGGCAATTGGCTGGGCGGGTGGCTTTTCCGACCAGACCGAGAACGCTTGTATCGCGCGGCCGCCTATCTGGCGATTGCGCTGGCGGCCTTGTCCGGCCTGCCGCTTTGGGGGTAAACACGGCGCATGCGATTGAATGAGATCAACTACACCAATGCTGAACCCGTCGACGGGTACGGCCCCGGTTTTTTCCGGATCGGAGGGCGCGTGCATCAAGGCGCAGTGCTGACTGGCCCGACGGGAACGCAGGCGTGGGGCGGATACTCAGACGCCGGCCCACTTCGCGAACTGTCCGAGGTGGTCGACGTTCTGTTCATCGGAACCGGAGCAGAGCTGGTCAACATCCCGCCCGAGCTGCGCCAAACTCTCGAATCCGCCGGGATCGGCGTCGAGATCATGAACTCACCCGCCGCCTGCCGTACCTACAACGTCCTGCTATCCGAAGGTCGCCGCATCGCGCTCGCTCTTATCCCCGTCTGACGGGATCCCTTTCATCTGGCCAAAAATATCTCGGGGAGCGCGAGGGGCTGGCCCCTCGCATCCGAACACATCCAAGCGCACTGCCCTAGCTCCCTGCGTCAAATCCAACCTTTTGCCTGCGTCCCCAATCGGATAAGCGAGTCTCATGACTCTAACCGTTTTCGATCTGACCATCACCCGTGGTGGCGTGCCCGTGCTCAAGGGGGTGAGCTTCAAACTCACCCCCGGTCAGGCGCTCATTTTGCGTGGGCCGAACGGAATAGGAAAAACAACGCTGCTCCGCACTCTGGCAGGGCTACAGCCTGCTTTGGCGGGAAAGATCGAAGGTGCCGAGGACCAGATCGCCTACGCCTCGCATTCCGATGGTTTGAAGCCAACCCTGACGGTTGTCGAAAATCTTGCCTTCTGGGCGTCCGTCTTTGGGACCCATGACATCCAGCCAGCACTAGACGCCTTTGCGCTGAATGACCTGTCCGACCGCCATGCGGGCAACTTGTCGGCCGGGCAAAAGCGCAGGCTGGGCCTTGCACGGATGCTGGTCACGGGGCGGCCGATCTGGATGCTGGACGAACCAACCGTCTCACTCGACAAAAACGCCGTTCAGATGTTCGCTGACGCTGTGCGCGGGCATTTGGGGCAGGGTGGCTCGGCCCTGATTGCAACCCATATCGACCTCGGCCTCGACGGAGAGGTTCTGGACGTCGGTCCCTACAAGGCCAAACCGCAACCCATCGATGACTTTGATGGAGGTTTCCTGTGATTGCCCTGTTGCTGCGGGACCTGAAGCTGGCCTTCCGCGCAGGCGGAGGCTTTGGTCTCGGTCTGGCCTTCTTCTTGATCGTCACGGTTCTGGTGCCCTTTGCGGTCGGCCCGCAATCGTCGCTACTCTCGACCATCGCGCCGGGAATTCTATGGTTGGGCGCTTTGCTTGCCTGCCTGTTATCTCTCGACCGTCTTCTGGCCCTGGATTGGGAGGATGGCTCTCTGGACCTTTTGGCGACCGCGCCTCTCCCGCTAGAGGCTGTGGTCTCGATCAAAGCATTGGCGCATTGGATCACGACCGGTTTGCCTTTGGTTCTGGCAGCACCGTTTCTGGGCGTCTTGCTGAACCTTCCCGCGCCAGGGTTCTTCTGGCTGGTGATCTCGCTCCTGCTCGGGACGCCTGCCATGAGCGTCATCGGCACCTTCGGCGCAGCCCTGACTGTCGGTTTGAAGCGCGGTGGCCTGCTGTTGTCGCTTCTGGTTCTACCGCTCTACGTCCCAACCCTGATCTTCGGCGCAGAAGTCGCCCGCCGAGGTGCCGCCGGGATGGAGACCCAAACCCCACTTTTGATGCTGGCGGGGATCACGATGGCCACGATCGCTCTGCTTCCATTCGCCAGCGCAGCGGTCCTGCGCATCAATCTGCGGTGAAGCGCCACAACTTTGAGCAAGGTCAATTGAGAATGAACCCGAGTCAGACTAAATAACGGCCATGTCTATCGCAGCCAAAGCCAACGCCCTCTGGGAATATGCCAACCCGCGCAAGTTTCTTGCCACCAGCGAGCGTGTCTTGCCCTTTTTCTGGATCACCTCCGCGGTTTGCATCGTGGTAGGGCTGGTCTGGGGCTTCTTCTTCACGCCCGATGACTTCCGGCAGGGATCGACGGTTAAGATCATCTACTTGCACGTCCCATCGGCCCTTATGGCGATCAATTGCTGGCTGATGATGCTGGTAACGTCGTTGATCTGGCTGGTCCGCCGCCATCACGTCAGCGCTCTGGCCGCGCGTGCCGCCGCACCTGTGGGCATCGTGATGACCTTGATCGCACTTGCGACTGGTGCGATTTGGGGCCAGCCGATGTGGGGCACATGGTGGGCCTGGGATCCACGCCTGACCTCGTTCCTGATCCTGTTCCTATTTTATCTCGGCTACGTCGCCCTGTGGGAAGCGATCGAGGACCCGGACACCGCCGCAGACCTGACTTCGGTCCTGTGTCTTGTGGGGTCGGTCTTCGCGATTCTCAGCCGTTATGCGGTAAACTTCTGGAACCAGGGGCTGCACCAGGGCGCCTCGGTCATGCGGGCCGGAGCGGTCACGGGAACGGACACCGAAGAGAAGGTTAGCAACGTGTTCTTCTATCCATTGCTGGTCTGCATCATTGGCTTCGTTCTGCTGTTCATCGCATTGGTTCTGTATCGCACCGGCACCGAAATCCGCGCGCGTCGGGTCAAAGCGCTGCTGGCACGGGAAAGGGTGGGCGCATGATGCCTGATCTTGGAAAATACGCGGACGCTGTCTTGTCGTCCTACGCTGCTTCGATCCTGCTGCTCGTGGCGCTGGTCGTCTTTAGCGTGATCCGGGGACGCAAAGTGCGGGCCGAGATGGAGAAAATCGAACAAAGGATGTCGCGCAATGGCTAAGATTTCGCCTTTGATGGTCGCCCCGCCTTTGATTTTTGGTGCTTTTGCCGTTCTGGCCGGGATCGGTATGTTCCGAGACGACCCCAACGCTCTTCCATCTGCCCGCGAAGGGCAACCCGCCCCTCCGGTCGTCCTGACCGAGTTTCCGGGCAAAACGCCTTTCGACGACGCGACCCTGCGGGACGGGCAGGTCAAGCTGGTCAACTACTGGGCCAGCTGGTGTGCCCCCTGTCGCGCAGAGCATCCAAACCTTGAGGCGCTGTCGAACGAAGGCATCCCGGTCTACGGCGTCAACTACAAAGACAAGTTGGACAATGCGCAAAGCTTTCTGACTGAATTGGGCGATCCCTATACCGGCATCGGTCGCGACGAGCAGGGCCGCATGGCTTTGGATTGGGGGCTTTACGGCGTTCCCGAAACCTATGTGATCGACGGGGAAGGCACCGTGGTCCTGCGTTTCGCCGGTCCGATCACCCAACGTGTGATCGAAAGCACGATCCGCCCGGCGCTTGAAAAAGCGGCTGGCGGTTAGAGCCTGTAGCCACCGGTTACAGCCAAGGTCTCACCCGTGATGAACGCGGCGTCGTCTGACGCCAAGAACCTTACGGCCTTCGCGATATCCTCGGGCCTCCCGATCCGCCCTATGGCCGTGTTCTCGACGAACAAAGCGGTCAAGTCTTCGGTGCGTGGGTCTTCGGGGATGTTAATCGCCCCCGGTGCCACAGCATTAACCCGGATACCCTGAGGCCCAAGTTCCTTTGCCATCCCGCGTGTCCACAGGTTGAGGGCCGCCTTGCTTGCCCCATAAATCACCGCGTCTTTCGGTGGCAAAACGGCGTTCATCGAGGAAATGCTGACAATCGCCGAGTCCGGTTTCAAATGAGGTAGAGCAGCCGCCAACAAAGCAGCGGGGACCAGCAGATTTAAATCCAAAATGGAGCGATGGTCTTCCCGGTCAAAATCCTCTTTCGGAGTGGATCTGACCAAACCCGAATTGTTCACGATCACGTCCAGCCGCCCGAAACGTTCGACAACGTCGCGTATAACCCCTTCAGGCTGTCCGTCCTGCGTCAGATCGGACCGTATCGGTTGCAAACTTTCCCCTTCCAACTTCGGATCGGGTTCGGTGGACAGCCATGTGAAAGCAACACGATGATCGCGCCGTAGGTCTTCCACGATGGCGCGCCCGATCCCCCGCGCGCCGCCGGTTACCAAAGCCACTTTCTCCATACCAACCTCCTGCGCACGGTTGATAGTCCACTCAGGACACAATCAACTTCTTCTGTTCAAAAATACCTCGGAGCGCGAGGCAGAGCCTCGCATAAAAAAAGGACGCCGGTCGGCGTCCTTTTCAGTCTGTGGATCAACACCACGTCAACCCGCCTTCGCGAGATTTCGCAGCACATAGTGCAGAACACCGCCGTTCTCGATGTATTCGATCTCAGGGGCTGTATCTATGCGGCATTTCAGGGTGATGGTCTTCTCGGTGCCATCCCCGTAGGTAATGTCGCAAGACACCTCCTGCAGTGGCTCAATCGTGTCCAGACCGTGGATCGAGACCGTCTCATCACCCTTCAGCCCAAGTGTTTTGCGCGTGTCTCCACCGGTGAATTCAAACGGAATCACGCCCATGCCCACGAGGTTTGAACGGTGGATGCGCTCAAAACTCTCTGCAATCACGGCTTTGATACCCAGCAGAGCGGTCCCCTTCGCGGCCCAATCGCGGGACGAGCCCGCGCCATATTGCTCACCTCCGAAAACGACCAGAGGGGTGCCATTCGCCTGATACGCCATCGACGCGTCGTAGATCGAGGTCTGCGCGCCATCCGGCCCCTTGGTGTAGCCACCTTCGACCCCGTCCAACATCTCGTTCTTGATGCGGATATTGGCGAAGGTGCCGCGCATCATGACCTCATGGTTGCCCCGGCGCGAGCCGTAGGAGTTGAACTCACGCGGCTGCACCTGACGTTCCATCAGGTACTGACCGGCGGGCGAGGTCGTGGCAAACGATCCAGCGGGTGAGATATGGTCGGTCGTGACCATATCGCCGAGGATCGCCAGCACCTTGGCCCCCTCGATGTTCGAGATCGTGCCCGGCTCAGCCCCCATGCCCTGAAAATAGGGCGGGTTCTGGATATAGGTCGAGGTCGGCGGCCAGTCATAGGTTTCCTGCTGCGGAACCTCGACCTCACGCCATTTCTCATCCCCTTTGAAAACGTCGGCATATTTCGACTGGAACGCCTCGCGGGTGACGGTTGCTTCGACCAACTCCGCGATTTCGCTCTGGCTGGGCCAGATGTCCTTCATAAAGACGTCATTGCCGTCCCGATCCTGACCGATGGGTTCGGAGGTCAGGTCAATATCCATGGTGCCTGCCAGCGCATAGACAACGACCAGAGGCGGCGAGGCCAGATAGTTGGCGCGCACATCCGGCGAGATCCGCCCTTCGAAGTTACGGTTGCCCGAGAGAACCGAGGTGGCGACAAGATCGCCTTCGGAAATAGCTTCGCTGATTTCTCGCTGGATCGGACCCGAGTTACCGATACAGGTGGTGCAGCCATAGCCCACAAGGTTGAACCCGATCTTGTCCAGATCGTCTTGCAGACCCGCCGCCTCAAGATAGGCGGAAACCACCTGCGATCCCGGCGCAAGCGAGGTCTTCACCCATGGCTTTCGGTCCAGACCCAGCGCGGCGGCCTTGCGGGCTACAAGACCCGCTCCGATCATCACATAGGGGTTCGAGGTGTTGGTGCAGGAGGTGATCGAGGCGATCACGACCTTGCCTGATTCCATACCGTAGTTCTCGCCTTTGACTTCGACCTGCTTGCCCATCGGGCGTTTGAAGGTCTTCTCCATCTCGTTCAGGAACGCAGCCTTCGCTTCCGTCAGCGCCACATAGTCCTGCGGACGTTTCGGCCCCGAGATCGCAGGCACAATGGTGCCCATATCTAGTGACAGGGTGTCGGTATAGATCGGCGCGTAGTTCTCATCACGCCACAGCCCGTTTTCCTTGGCATAGGCTTCGACCAGCGCAAGTCGCTCTTCGTCGCGCCCGGTATTGCGCATGTAGCGCAGGGTTTCGCCGTCGATTGGGAAGAAGCCGCAGGTTGCGCCATATTCGGGGGCCATGTTGGCGATCGTGGCACGGTCGGCCAGCGGAAGGCGATCCAGACCATCGCCGTAGAATTCGACGAATTTTCCAACCACGCCCTTTTCACGCAGCATCTCGACGACTTTCAGCACAAGGTCAGTGCCGGTAGTGCCCTCGACCATCGCGCCGGTCAGTTCAAAGCCCACGACCTCGGGGATCAACATCGAGATCGGCTGGCCGAGCATCGCTGCCTCTGCCTCAATCCCGCCGACGCCCCATCCCAGAACGGCCATGCCGTTGACCATAGTGGTGTGGCTGTCGGTGCCCACGAGGGTGTCGGGATAGGCGACCTCTTCGCCATTCTGATCAGTATCCGTCCAGACGGTTTGGGCCAAATATTCAAGGTTCACCTGATGGCAGATGCCGGTGCCAGGCGGTACGACGCGGAAATTGTTGAACGCGTTCTGACCCCATTTCAGGAATTGGTAGCGTTCCATATTGCGTTCGTATTCGCGGTCCACATTCATCTGGAACGCACGCGGGTTGCCGAACTCGTCAATCATGACCGAGTGGTCGATGACCAGATCCACCGGGTTTAGCGGATTGATTTTTTGCGCATCTCCGCCCAAAGCTTTGATCCCATCGCGCATGGCAGCCAGATCAACCACGGCAGGCACACCGGTGAAATCCTGCATCAGCACGCGGGCAGGGCGATAGGCGATCTCGCGCGGGTTCTTGCCTCCGTTCTCACCCCATTCCGCAAAGGCCTTGATGTCGTCGACAGAGACAGAGAATCCGTCATCCTCAAACCGCAGCATGTTTTCCAGCACCACTTTCAGCGCGGCGGGCAGCTTGGAGAAATCCCCCAGACCGGCCTCTTGGGCGGCGGGGATGGAGTAGTAGGAAATGGTTTTGCCATTCACGCTCAGGCTGCGGCGTGTTTTGGCGGTATCCTGTCCGGTTTTGATAGGCATCCTGTGGCCTCCCTCTCAAATAACTTGGAAAATGGGATTCGCTGCGGTTTATCTTGATCACGTTTGTCCGGGGTTCAAGCGTCAGTTAGTGACAAATCGAAAGTGTATACTGTGGTATGCAAATTCAAGGGCAGGAGGTCGCCTCGTCTCAAGAAACCTTGATTGGAGCTTGAAGAGCAAAACGTTTATCCGTTTTGCATAATTTTCAAGCCGAGGGAACTCATGTTCAAATCCGCCCTAGCAGCCACCATTCTATCCGCCTGTGCCGCCTTTTCAGTATCGGCGCAAGAGGATCCGGTTGTGATCGAGCTGTTCACCTCGCAAGGGTGTTCGTCCTGCCCGCCGGCGGATCGGCTTTTGCACGAGCTAATCAAGCGCGATGACGTGATCGGGCTGGCGCTGCATGTGGACTACTGGGACTACATCGGCTGGAAGGACGAATACGCCATTGCGGATCATACGTCGCGGCAACGGGCCTATGCCCGCAATGGTGGCCGGTCGATGATCTACACACCTCAGATGGTGATCAACGGGCAGCACGACGTGGTTGGCGCGAAGGCGCAGGAATTGGATCGGCTGATCAAGGCACATCTCATCGCTGCGCCGACCGCCGAAGTCGAAGCCGAACGTTCGGGGCAAGAGGTGACGGTGCGCGTAACGCCGATCGACTTGCCAGCTGGGGATACCTACGACGTGCGGATCGTTCAGTACACGCCGCTGCGCCATGCCTCTATCCGGCGTGGAGAGCTCGCGGGCCATGACCTCGATTATGCCAATGTGGTGGAAAGCTGGCAGATGGCCGGGCGCTGGGACGGCGTCAATGAGCAGGCGTTTGCAGCACAGTTGGATTCGGACCTGCCAGCGGTTGTTCTGGTGCAGCGGGCAGGTCACGGGCCAATTATTGCGGCCGCACATGTGAAGTGATCAGGGCATATCCTCGGGCTGAACACCCAGCCCGTTCCATGCCTTCCAGCGGCGGTGAATCCAGAACCATTGACCCATATGCTGGCGCACCATTTGTTCCAGATCGTCGTTGATAAGCTGCGTCATGGTTCTGGGGTCGGAATGTGGCACCGGGTCGTGTAACACAATCTCGAAATCCAGACCATTAGGTTGGCGTACTGCATAGCAGGGGATCATGACCGCATTGAACTTCATCGCAAGTTCGGCATTCAGCAGGGATGTGACGGCGGGTTTGCCAAAGAACATTAACTCCTCCCCGCCATGAACGTGCAGGTCCGAGACGATTGCGATCATTTCACCGCCTTTGAGGGAGCGCACCATCTCAACCATCCCACGCCGGCCTTGTTCGAACATGGGTGAGCCGGTTTTGTAGAAGGCTTTGACATAGGCCTCGTTGAAATACGGGTTGGCCATGCGACGGAATAGGCAACCTATTGGGCGCCCGCTGCGGGCCTGCAGCGCGATTCGCGCTGCCAAGTAGTGCCCAAAATGCGCTGCGATGATCATGACCGGTCGCCCCTCGGCGGCAGCGGCATCAAAAGCAGCCACACCGGGGCCTGATGTCTTGGCGTTGCGTTGGCGCGCCGTGAACCCTTCGGGCGAGAAGTGTTCCATCATGGCCCGGCCTGCATTGTCCGAGACCTCAGCCGAGATACGGTTAATGTCACGATCTGAAAGCTCAGGGCAGGTGAGTTTCAGGTTGCCTCGGACCCGTTTTCGGAACCCCACCAGCGGGGCCAATCCGCGCACCAAAGTCCCCATTGCCGCGATGCGGGTTCCATAGGGCAGCAACCGCATGCCACCGATTACGCCTTTCAGGAACAGACTGGCGACATAGTATTTCCCAAGCTCAAACCGGCTGAGCTCTGACTTTTCGACAGGCATGGAGGTGTCTCACGGCGTGTTGCGTTTTGCTGGGCCAGACATACAGGCCCGGCCCGGCAAGCTCAAGCACTCTGCCGGTTGAGGTCAGTCTTCGTCTTCTTCCGGCTCGACCAATGTCAGCGTGCCATCGTCTACCAAGGCGCGAATTGCGCCTACGATCTCGGTCATGGCCTCTTCGGCCTCGGACTGTTTGACGCGCCCGCGTTCAGCCATTTCGTCGCGCAGATTGTCGGCCATACGGGAAGAGATGCTGGACAGGATGAACTCGACTGACGCCTTGTCTTTATCGGCAGCGGCCCCCGCCAACGCGGTGACAAGGCTGGCTTGTTCGACCCCGCGCAGAATGGCGGGCACATCGCGCGCGGCGATACGGGCCGGGATATGCGCGAAAGTGAAGATGGATTGACGCACGATATCCGCGAATTCGGCATCTTCTTCGTTCAGGGCCGTCAGCAGCCCATTGCGGGTCGAGGCCGCCGATTGGTTCAGGATCGCCCCTACGCGCGCACCGGGGCCATCGGAAAACGCCTGCGACGGGCGTTGATCCAGTTGAGCAGCCAGCGACCAGCCGATCCGTTCCACCGCTTCAGGGGTCACATTGGCCGTTTTGGAGATAGCATAGGTGATGCGTCGCGCAATGGGGCCGGGCAGGTGCCCCAGCAATTGCGCGGCTTTGGCCGTGTCGAGCTTGGACAGCATCACGGCGGCCACCTCAGTGCTTTCTGCCTGCGCCATCTGGGCCAGATCCTCGGCCGAAATTTCTCGCAGTCTTTGCCACGGATCACCAATCTGACGCACGCCGGCGATCTTGCGCAATCTCGCTGCGGTGGCGGGGGCAATCTTGCCGTTTACCGCATCCAGCGCACCGGCGAGGCCATGGGGGAAGGACAGGCCCACGCTATCCAGCGCGTCGCCAAACTCCTGCGCCACTGCATCCAGCGTCACACGGTCTACAAGACCCATCTGACCCAGTTGATGCGTGAGTGTTTCCTGCAATTCGTCGGGCAGTTCCTCTAGTGGAATGTCCGCTCCTTCATTCAGCAACAGACGCACCACGATAGCGGCCTTTTGGCGATTGCTAAGTGTGCGTGGGACGACGCGGGGCGCTTCGCCCGCCTGACCTGCGCCCGAGTGCTGAGCCCCCGGTGCCACCTGAACCAAAGTATTCATGTCCTGCATCTGCCTGCGGTGCCATAGTTGCGTTCCACAGGCAGGTTAGCGGGAATCAGGTAAAGAAAGGTTGAACCTCAGTAGTTATAGGTCAGCCCGGTCTTGATGGCCTCGCGCAGAGACGCCTCTGCCCAGGTGCCTTCGCCGCCACGGGCCTTGATTTCGCGCCATTGGGCAATGGCTAGATCGGTTTTCCCTTCGGCCACAAAGCCCTGAGCCATATAGCTGCGCGCCAGAAGGTTATCGGGGTTTGTGGCGATGGCTTGCTCGTAGTAGGCATTCGCCAGCTCAATGTTGCCCATCTTGCGGTGCGTGAAGCCCCAGTAGGTCAGAACGCGGTCATCGCTTTGATCGCTCATGACGCGCAGGATGTTCTGGGCGTTTTCCAACTGACCATCATAGGCCAGCTCACGAACGGCCTCATAGAGGTCCTCATCGGTGAAATTCGTAGCACTTGGTTTGACGCAGCGCCCGCGGTCTTCGCTCCAGACCCGACCGAACAGGCATTTCTTGGTCGTGTTGGTGGGCTTGGGGGGATTGGCACCGCCGCCACCGGCCGCGTGGGCTACTATGGGGGAAAAGGCGAAAGAGGTCAGTGCAATCGCGGATGCAAGAAGAATGCGCATAGTTTTAACTCCGTGGTCAGGTCTGCTCATTGAAATCATAGTGTGATCTTCAAAAAAGCTAACACCGGAGCTTTTCGATTTATTCACAAAGCAGACAGAATTTTTGTTCACGAAGTGCGTGATGATGCGAAAAGCGCCCGGTCGATGAGGGGCCGAGCGCTTTTCTGGGATGGTTTATTCGCCGAAGACACGCTCGAAAATCGTGTCGACATGCTTGGTGTGGTAGCCCAGATCGAATTTCTCTTCGATCTCTTCCACGCTGAGGGCAGCGGTCACCTCGGCATCGCCCAGAAGTTCGGTTTTGAAGTCCTTGCCTTCTTCCCAAACCTTCATCGCGTTACGCTGCACCAGACGGTAGGCATCTTCGCGGCTGACACCGGCTTGGGTAAGGGCCAGCAGCACGCGCTGGCTCATGACCAAACCACGGAATTTGTTCATGTTGGCCAGCATGTTTTCCGGGTAAACGACCAGCTTGTCGACCACGCTGGTCAGACGCGACAGCGCGAAGTCTAGCGTCACGGTGGTATCAGGGCCAATATTCCGCTCGACCGACGAGTGCGAGATGTCACGCTCATGCCACAGGGCCACGTTCTCCATCGCGGGCACGACGGCCATCCGGACCAGACGGGCCAGACCGGTCAGGTTTTCAGTCAGAACCGGGTTGCGCTTGTGCGGCATCGCCGAGGAGCCCTTTTGGCCTTTCGAGAAGAACTCTTCGGCTTCAAGAACCTCGGTCCGCTGCATGTGGCGGATTTCGATGGCGATGTTCTCGATGCTGCTGGCGATGACGCCCAGAGTGGCAAAGAAGGCCGCGTGGCGGTCGCGTGGGATGACCTGAGTGCTGATCGGTTCGGGCACCAGGCCCAACTGGTCGCAGACATGCTCTTCAACGCGGGGGTCGATATTGGCGAAGGTGCCGACCGCGCCGCTGATCGCGCCGGTGGCGATTTCTGCGCGCGCGTCACGCATACGAGACAGGTTGCGATCCATCTCGGCGTAGAAGCGGGCAAAGGTCAGGCCCATCGTTGTGGGCTCGGCGTGGATGCCGTGGCTGCGGCCGATGCGAACCGTGTCTTTGTGTTCGATGGCGCGGCGTTTCAGAGCGGCCAGCAACCCTTCGAGGTCTGCGATCAGAATATCGGCGGCGCGGGTCAGCTGCACGTTGAAGCACGTGTCCAGAACGTCTGAGCTGGTCATGCCCTGATGCACAAAGCGGGCTTCTTCGCTGCCCACATGCTCGGCCAGGTGAGTCAGGAAGGCGATGACGTCGTGCTTGGTGACGGCCTCGATTTCATCAATGCGGGCCACGTCGAATTCCACGTCCTTAGCTTTCCACACCGCGTCGGCGTTTTCACGCGGGATCACGCCCAGATCAGCCATGGCTTCGCAGGCATGCGCCTCGATCTCGTACCAGATGCGGAACTTGGTTTCGGGCGACCAGATGGCAACCATCTCGGGGCGGGAATAACGAGGAATCATTGGCAGCAGGACCTTATTGTGATTTGGCAGAGAGCGTTGCGGCGGGGTTTAACGCCGCAGGCGTATGGGAACAAGGCATGAGTGCCCGATTGCGGCGATCTGGCCGGGATATTGAAAATGACGACTGCACCGACAACATTGTCCGATTTCGAAGGGCGCTGGCGCCTGACGCGCACGATCCACGATGCGCGGGCCGGGCAGGTCGTGCAGGCAGAGGGAGAGGCCCAGCTGCTGCGATCCGAGGACGGGCTGATCTACACCGAAGAGGTGACGCTCAGCATCCCCGGCCAGCCTCCGATGAAAGGAACCCGCAAGTATTTATGGCGCGACGGTGGACATCGCGTGTTGATCCATTTCGACGACGGGCGGTTTTTCCATGCCTTGACGCTGGGCGAGCAAAACGCGTCGGACCACCATGATTGTGCGCCTGACAGTTACGATGCGGTCTATGATTTCCACGACTGGCCCCGCTGGTCGGTGCAATGGACGGTGAATGGGCCGCGAAAATCCTACGAAATGACCACAGACTATGCTGCGATAGCGTAATCATGTTGCAGTTTGAGCGCTGACAAGGCATTGCTGGTGCAGAAATCTTGGTCCGAATTGGGAGAAGTTAAGATGAATGTAAACGTTCTGGCCAATGCGTTTGGCCCGCGTGAAGGGACGGCGCTGCTTGTAAAGCAGGTTGTACTGGTCGCTCTGGGCATCGTGGCCCTGGCGGTTGCCGCGAAAATCAAAGTGCCGATGTGGCCTGTTCCGATCACCATGGGCACCTTTGCCGTTCTGACCATCGGCACCGCCTATGGCGCACGTCTGGGTCTGATCACCATGCTGGGCTACCTGCTGGTCGGCGCGCTGGGCTTTGACGTGTTCGCAGGTTCCACGGCCGAGAAATTCGGTCTGACCTACATGATGGGCGGCACCGGCGGCTATCTGGTCGGCTACCTGATGGCGACCGTTTTGCTGGGCGCTCTGGCCGCCCGCGGCTGGGACCGCTCGATTGCCAAACTGGCACTGGCGCTGTTGCTGGCCAACGTTCTGATCTACGTACCGGGCCTGCTGTGGCTGGGTCAGCTCTACGGTTGGGACAAGCCGATCCTGGAATGGGGCCTGACACCGTTCCTGCTGGGCGACGCCATCAAGCTGGGTCTGGCGGCCCTGCTGATCCCCGCCGTTTGGAAACTGGTCGGAGACGCGCGCAGCTAAGCGCCTGAGCCTGCTGAAATCCTAGCCCGCGCCCCGAGATCCGAGGCGCGGGTTTTTCTTTTCTAGGCAAGGCGGTGCTGGACAAGACCAGCCGCGACGGGCCAATCTGCGTTCAGTGAAATAATTAGGCAATTGAGATATGCGTATTCGTTTAAAGACGGCTCTGGCGGCCTGCGCGGCCCTTTGGGTCGGGGCGGCTGTGCCAGCTGCCGCAGATACCCCGGTGACTTATACCGACGCCGGGCGTGCGCTCTTCAGCTTTGCGGTGCCGGATTTCTGGGTGCTGCGCACAGGCGGTCCACGCGACATTGAAGACACCGAGCTGGGCGACCCCCGCGCTGTGGCGCGTGTGATGGGGTTCAAGCCGGTCACGGATGACACGGTCTGGATGGGCTTTGTCTCGCCGGCCGGAGTGACCAGTATTCAGGATGGGCTGCGTTATCTGGATGATATCGACAAGTTTCTGGTGAATGATCCTACGGTGACCAGCACCAGCGACACTCGGATTGCAGGGCTACCCGCCAAGGTGATCCGGGGCACAGGCACGCGAAATGGAGGCGTGAGTTTCACCGCCACCATCATTGATCTGCCCCGTGGGCGCGTTGCGATCGCCGTTACGATCCTGCGGAATGGGGCCGATCCTGCCTATGTGGATGATCTGAACGCCGTGTTCGCGTCGTTCCGGTCGTTGCAATAGGAGGCTCAGATGACACGTAAACTGATGAAGCGATCCGTTGTTGTGTTGGGTCTGGGGATTTCAAGCCTGACGTTGGCGGCCTGTGATGGCGTCAGCGTCGGGGTAGGGGTCGGATATGGGTATGATCCCTTCTACGACTCGATGCTGTGGAACGACTACTACCACGACGTGGATGTGGATATCGATATCGACCGTCCGGACAGGCCGGATCGACCGCCGGTCAACAGACCTCCGGCACGTCCGACGCCGCCGATCGCAAAGCCTCCGGCGCGGCCACGGCCTCCGGTTGCGCGACCGCCAGCAGCGCGGCCTCCGATCCATCGGCCCGCGCCTCGCAGGGGCTGAGAAACGCAACGCTCAGGGGAGGAGTTCGGTCGTGATATGCGCCGAACCCTCCAACGTGCGATGCACCGGGCATTTGTCGGCGATTTCCAAAAGGCGGTCGCGCTGGGCCTGATCCAGTGGCCCTTCAAGCCGAATCTTGCGGCGGAACAGATCGACTTTGGCGTCCCCGTTCAGCCCTGCATCCTGCGCGTGGACCTTATTGTGACACACATCGACCGAAACACTGGTCAGCGGCCACTTCTTGCGCCGAGCATACATGCGGATCGTCATTGACGTGCAAGCCCCAAGCCCCGACGAGACAAAGCCGTAGGGCGACATACCGCGATCCGTGCCGCCGTATGATACGGGCTCATCCGCGACGACGTGATGGCGCGGTCCGGCTTGGATATCCTGCAGGAAGCCATTGGGATCGGCCTCGGTCACTCGGACAACACCTTCGGGCGCGCCTGGTGGCGGGGCAGGTGGGCGGAGTTCGATATAGCGCGAAACCCATGCTGAAATGACGTCAGCGGCATATTCGGCGTCTTTGGCCCGCGTGATCAGGTGATCGGCATCGTCGAGTGTCACGAAGCTCTTGGGGTGTTTGGCGGCCAAAAAGAGCGTGCTGGCGTTGTCGATGCTTACCGTTTCATCCCGCGGCGCGTGCAGGATCAAAAGCGCGGCCTTGAGGTCGGCAACCGAGGGGGTCAGCGCAGCCTCCGAAATATCATCGACAAAGGCCTTGCCGATGCGGAAGGGGCGACCGCCCAGAGAAACCTCGGCGCTGCCTTCTTGTTCGATCTCGGGCAGAGCCTGTTCGAAATGGTGCGAGACGTGTCCCGGATCGGCTGGTGCCCCAAGCGTTACCACCGCCTTGACCGAAGGAATGCCCGCCCGCGCGCGTAGAACCGCAGCGCCCCCCAGCGAATGCCCGATCAGCAATGCAGGGGCCATGTCTCGGTCCACAAGGTAGTGCGCGGCCGCGATCAGGTCTTCGACATTCGAGGTGAAGGTTGTATTTGCGAACTCGCCCTCGGAATGGCCCAGCCCTGTGAAATCAAAACGCAAAACGGCAATGCCCATTGCCGCCAAACGGGCCGAGATCCGACGCGCGGCAGGAATGTCCTTTGAGCAGGTGAAGCAATGCGCAAACAGAGCGGTCGCCAGGACGGGTCCTTCCGGCAGGTCGAGTCGCGCGGCCAGACGGCCGCCGTCGTGACCGGCAAAAGTGATGCGTTCGGTGGGCATGGCAGTTCCTTGGATTTCGGTATGGGATCAATAGTGTGCAGTTGTGCCGGATGTCTCAACCCCATTGTAGGAAGCGTCACGGGAAGGTGAGCAAAAACCAGTGAATATTTCGGTATTCACAAAATGTGATGATACACACATCAAATATTCGTTTTAATAATTGATCTCTTCCCCCCATCTTGCAGCCGTCACACCAAGCAAGACAAGGAGACCGAGATGACACATACGGCATGCACGCCGCGCCAGCCTAACCTCCGCGCTGATCTGCTGATCCTCATCGCGCTCAGCGCTGTATTGGGCTTTTCACTGGGCCAGAATTGGGAAAGGGCGACCCCGACCAGTGTCGAAGCCGCCCTTCCATCCGAGGATTGGCACGGGAATGTCCGGCGCTCGACCTGGCCGGACTGAGTGCTTACTCCAGCCCCATCAAGCGGGCGTCAAACGGGTATCTGGTCAGGTTCTCATAGCCGTCTTCGGTGATCAGAACCTGATCCTCCAGCTTGATCGAAAAGTCCCCACCGACCTCACCAACAGCGGCCTCGACGCACAGGACCATGCCGGGTTCGAGCGGGTAGTCATAAGCGCCCTCGACCGCTTTGTCCGGGTACGCGACCAGAGGCCATTCATCGCACAAGCCGACTCCATGCATCAGGCAGCCGTATTTCTGGGCCTGGAACTTGTCATCCAGCTTGTGTGCTTTGGCGGTAAGCTCAGGGATCATGACGCCGGGTTTCAGCATTTCCATGTTGGTCATGATATGCTCATGCGCGTGCTGCATGGCATAGACCATGTCCGGGCGCGGCTTCTGGTCACCGATCCACCATGTGCGAGAGATATCGATGCAGATCCCGTAGGATCCGACCAGATCGGTATCAAAGGCGATGATCTCGTTCTGTTGCGTGATACGCGGGCCGCACTCCTGGAACCACGGATTGGTGCGCTGACCCGAAGCCAGCAGGCGGGTTTCAATCCACTCGCCACCGCGACGGATGTTCTCGGCGTGCAAAACCGCCCAGATGTCATCTTCCGAGGTCTTGCCATCTCCAACATTGGCGCGGGCGAATTTCTCCATTTCGGCCACGGCGGTTTCGCAGGCGTGGCTGGCGCAGCGCATGGCCAGAATCTCATCCGGGCCTTTGATGGCGCGGGTCTTCTCGGTTAGCTCTTCGCCTTCCATTACCGCGAAACCCTGCGCCTCAAGTGCGCGCAGACCGTGCAGCATAATCTTGTCTACGGCCAGACGCTTGTTGCCGCCGCTATGTTCCTCGATCAGGATCCGCACCTCGTTCGAGAACACATCGGCTGCGACATCCACCTTGTCGCCTCGGTCGAAATAGAACAGGTCCGCTCCCGAGCGCTGCTCGCGCACAAGCGGGTTGAATTCGGACAGGAAGGGTGAGTTCTTGTAGTCCCAGATCACCATATACCCGTCAGCGCAAAGCAAAACGGCCCGGAATGGGTTGTGGGTGTTCCACAGCTGCATGTTCGTACTGTCGGTTGCATAGCGGATATTGAGCGGGTCAAAAATCAGCAACCCGCCATATCCACGATCCACAATGGCTTGGGTCAGACGCTTCCAGCGATGCTCACGCATACGCTCCAGGTTGGGCAGGGCCAGCCCGGTCGCGGCCCATTCCTCAAAGGCAAGCTGGGTGGGCCCGATTTCGATTCGGTCATTGTCATTCGGCGTACCATCGCCGAGCGTTGCGCCTCGGGTCGGGTCAATTTTACGCGTGTCGCGGTAATGCTGGTTCATGACTGGCCTCTGCTGGTTCACCCGAGAGGTATCAAACTTCGGTCTGGGGTGTCCCAGAAGAATACGACGGATTCTTGGTCGCTTTTTTGCCGACAGTCGGTCAGGCCAATGATAAGCGGATGGCATGGTTGCCATTTTACAGTCCAGTATCCCATACGATCCTAGCCAAACCCGTGCCTTGCCAGGCATTCAGCCCACCGATATGTCGGAATGGTTGCACCAGGACGATGCATTCGCTGCGCAGATGGCGCACCGTGCCGCCCTGTTGAAAAACCGGCGGGACGATGTTCTGACCCTGTCCCCCGAGGCGGAGCCAGCCGCGCAGGAGTTGATGCAGCTTGTTCTACGTCAAACCTACCCAGAGGCGACTGACTGCGCATTGCGCCCGGATGGCGTGCGTGTGCCGATTGATTTTGCAAACCCGTTGGATACGCTGTGCAATCTGGTGCAAGAGGATTTCTGCATCCTCCAGAAACACGGGGATGAGCATGTTCTGACCGGTGCGATCCTGTGCTTTCCGGCCAGTTGGCTCTTGCGTGAAAAGTTCATGCGGCCGTTGGTTGGAATTCATGTGCCCGTGGACAGCTATGATGACAATATCGCTCGTCGCGTGCAGCGTCTGTTTGACGGGATACAACCGGGGCGACCACTCTGGCGGTTCAATGCCCTATGGTACGACGACCCCGAGCTGCACCAGCCCCGTAGCGCCAGCGATCGGCGTGAAATCCGCGATCATGGTCGCGCCCCATATTTGCGTAGCGAACGTCAGACCCTTCTGCGCTTGCCGGAAACGCGCGCAGTGGTGTTTTCGATCCATACCTATGTTTTGGCAGCAAACCAGATGCCAGAAATGGAAAACCCCGCCTGATGGCGGGGCCTCCAAGGAGGGTCTTCGGTAGTTGGGTTACATGCCAAGCACGGTGGCGACATCGGCAAATGCATTGCTGGTGTTCAGCGCTACGATCGCAATGGTAAAGACCAGAACTTGCGTGTTCAGGCGGAAATCCTCACCTCGGATCAGGTTGACCGCAGCCATCGACACAGCAATCGGAGCGGACATGCTGGCGACGACACCCGTCAGGCACCAGCTGCTCAGACGCAGGGCGTCGCTGGGGCGGTCGGACGTGTCCTCTTGCGGATCAGGCGTTGCCTGCGCCACCGGGTCATCTTCAGTGCGAAAGGCGATGCTAAGCAATTGCTCATCGGTCAGTTGGATGGGGCGGGGGGCAGGTTTGGCAATCTCGGACTCTTCAGGTTCCGGATAGTTCAACCCTGCAAACTGTCCGCTGACCGACTGAAAGATCTGTTTGCGATTTCTGGGTTTGGTCGGTGCGAGCGTGTCAAAGGCGCTCATGAACTGCTCGACTGTCAGAACCGTATGAGGCGACAGCCATTCCACCCGCTGGGATGAGCAGATGTCGACCATGCGATACAGGATAACCACCAACATCAACTCCGAGATTTCGGAATCATCCAGCAAAGGGGACACTGGGGAGATATTGATAACCAAACGGTTGCGAGGACGCGACGCAGACGGCCTAACCAAGGTCTTCAGGCCGGCGGCACGATCCAGGCGCTCATGCCGGTCGTCGGGCTGCAGCTCCTCGGTCTCGAGCGTCAAACGAACGAGATACTGGCTGCAGACGATGCTGGCCTCTGTGTTGCTTAGCAGGGCCTTGCGCTCAACGAGGTGGCCGTAGTCTTCTAAGGTCGCAGCGACAATTGTTCCGAAACGCTCGACCGCGCCGTCGGTGTCGCCTGCAAACTGCAAGCCGCCATGATAGCTGTGCTTTTTGGTCACTGCGCATTCCTTTGCCGCAAGTCGTCTCGGGCATCATTCTAAAGCGCGATGTGGGGCAGAATTTGACGAAATTACAAAAAAATCGAAATTCAGATGGATTGACTACGCTTTGGAAACCAAGCGATTGAGGCTTTTTCCGTGCAACTATGGCGATATTGTGGCTGAACTGTGAGGGGCGCGCGGCGGGATCGCGGCCGGGCTATCCATCGATTCGGGCAGCCATTATCGCGATAGATTGCTGGTAGACCGAGGCGGCGTTCCACTGTTGGATAACCTTGAAATTTGGCTGCCCCGGCTGGTAGCCGCGACCGGGTTTCCAGCCTTTCTTGCGCAGGAAATTGGCGGTTGAGGCCAGCGCATCCGTCATGTTGTAGAAGTCCACACGCCGGTCCCCAGTGGCATCGACACCGTAGGTCAGCGCGTTGCCGGGCAGAAACTGGGTGTGGCCCAACTCGCCATGTTTTGCCCCCTTTGTCGCCATGGTGATACTACCCTGATCAACCAGCTTCAGTGCCCCAATTGCATGGGGAATAAAGAACTCGGATCGGCGACAATCATAGGCCAGAGTGGTTATTGCTGACACAACCTGACTGTCGCCCATAAAACCCCCAAAGCCGGTTTCCATACCGTGGATGGCGATCAGAACCCCGGCGGGAACTCCATATTGACGTTCCAACGCGGCGTAGAACTCCGGGTTTCTGGCCTTCCGTTTGCGTCCCTGCGCAACAATGGTGTCGGCCCCGCGCACACGCATGAATTTATCCAGCGAGTATTTGAAGCTTTTCTGGTTTCGATCCGCGGCAATGGTTCCGGTCGCATATTGCGTCTGTGCAAGGGCTTGCAGACCCTTCTTCTTCACCCCGGATTTCTTGGCCTGCTTGGCGAAATCGGCTTTCCAGGCCTCGAACCCGGCACTGGTGTTCCCACAGGGGGCCGCGAGACCAAGCGTCGGTGCAGACAGGGCGAGCGTCAGGGTTAGAATGCGCAACATCAGGTCAATTCCCTCATACAATCTGCATCAAGGCTAAACGCCAGTTCCTGCTTCGCAAAGGGTTTAATACAGGTCCAACTCGCCTGCTTGCTTGAGGTCTTCGAACCATTCATCGGGGGTTTTATCGATCTTGGCGTGTTTGACCATCATCGCGTTCATATTCGGCAGGTCTGAGGAGTCAGGCCAGTTCTCCGGCTGCCAGAGGTTGGAGCGGATGACGCATTTGGGGCAGTGGGCAAAGGCGGTTTCGACATGGACCAGCAGCGCCAGCTTGGGCGCTTTGCCTTTGATAGCCATGGTCCCCAAAAGCGTTTCATCGGCACAGATACGCGCCATACCGCGAAGGCGCAGCGTCTCCATCTTGCCGGGGACGAAGAAGATCACACTGACGCGTGGGTCCTTCAGAACGTTGTGAAAAGTGTCGACGCGTTTGTTGCCGGGTCGGTCTGGAATGGCGAGCATCTGGTCCGAGATGACATGCACGAACCCTTCGGGGTCGCCACGCGGAGAGATATCGAGATACCCGTCCGGGTTGGCTGATGCTATCAGGCAGAATGTGGACCTGTCGATGAAGTCCCGGCACATCTGATCCAGAGCCGACAGTTCCTTTGCGATGATCTGAGGCAATGGCGCGCCGGTGATGCGTTCCAGCTGTTCCGCCGAGGTCACATATTCGGTGAATTGCGCGAACGGGTCATCGGGTGACATGCGCTCTCTCCCAACCTGTTTTGACTGTCAGTTTGAAAGATCACGCCAAACGAAACAAGGGCGCCCGAATGGACGCCCTTGGAATGGTAGGTCTGCAACCGGCTTAGCAGCTGTAGTACATGCCGTATTCTACCGGGTGCGGTGTGTGCTCGTAGGTTTCGACCTCTTCCATCTTCAGTGCGATGTAGCCGTCGATCTGGTCTTTGGTGAACACGTCGCCCTGCAGCAGGAAGTCGTGATCGGATGCCAGAGCTTCCAGAGCCTCACGCAGCGAGCCGCAAACGGTCGGGATGTCGGCCAGTTCTTCAGCAGGCAGATCGTACAGGTTCTTGTCCATGGCTTCGCCCGGATCGATCTTGTTCTTGATGCCGTCCAGACCAGCCATCAGCAGTGCGGCAAACGCCAAGTAAGGGTTCGCAGCTGGATCCGGGAAGCGAGCCTCAACGCGCTTAGCTTTCGGGCTCTCGGTCCACGGAATACGGACACAACCCGAACGGTTACGGGCCGAGTAGGCGCGCAGAACAGGTGCTTCGAAGCCCGGGATCAGACGCTTGTAGCTGTTGGTCGACGGGTTGGTGAAGGCGTTCAGAGTTTTCGCGTGCTTCAGAACACCGCCGATGAAGTAAAGCGCTTCGTCCGACAGGTCGGCGTATTTGTCGCCAGCGAACAGGGGCTTGCCGTCTTTCCAGATCGACATGTTCACGTGCATACCGGTGCCGTTGTCACCTGCGATCGGCTTCGGCATGAAGGTGGCCGATTTGCCATAGGCGTGCGCAACGTTGTGGATGACGTATTTATACTTCTGCAGCTCGTCGGCTTGCTTGGTCAGGCTGTCAAAGATCAGGCCCAGCTCGTGCTGACAGGACGCAACCTCGTGGTGGTGCTTGTCCACTTTCATGCCCAGACGCTTCATGGTCGACAACATTTCCGAACGCAGGTCTTGTGCTTCGTCAACCGGGTTCACGGGGAAGTAGCCGCCCTTTACGCCCGGACGATGGCCCATGTTACCCATCTCGTACTCGGTGTCGGTGTTCCACGACGCGTCGGTTGCATCAACTTCGTAGGATACCTTGTTGATACTGTTCGAGAAACGGACGTCGTCGAACAGGAAGAATTCGGCTTCTGGGCCCATGTATGCTACATCACCGATGCCCGAGGATTTCAGGTAAGCTTCAGCTTTCTGAGCGGTGCCGCGCGGGTCACGCTCATAGGCTTCGCCGGTGTCGGGCTCAACAATCGAGCAGTGCAAGCAGATGGTCTTTTCCGCATAGAACGGGTCGACATAGGCGCTTTCGGTGTCGGGCATCAGTTTCATGTCCGACGCTTCGATCGACTTCCAGCCCGCAATGGACGAACCGTCGAACATGAAGCCTTCTTCCAGGAAGTCTTCATCTACCTGGTCGGCCATGATGGTCACGTGCTGAAGCTTGCCGCGCGGGTCGGTGAACCGGATGTCGACGTACTCTGCGCCTTCTTCCTTGATCAGCTGAAGAACTGCGTCCTTGCTCATTCTCTTGATTCCTCTGAGTTGAAGATGGGTGTGTTAAAGGGCTTCCGAACCGGTCTCGCCGGTACGGATGCGAATGGCTTGCTCGACAGGCGAGACAAAGATCTTGCCGTCACCGATCTTGTCGGTTTTTGCGGCCGAGACGATGGCTTCGATCGCGGCGTCAACCTGATCGTCGTCCAATACGACCTCAACTTTTACTTTGGGCAGAAAGTCGACGACATATTCCGCGCCGCGATACAGCTCGGTGTGACCCTTCTGGCGGCCAAAGCCTTTGACTTCGATCACGCTGAGACCTTGGACACCAACGTCCTGCAGTGCCTCTTTCACTTCGTCCAGTTTGAACGGCTTGATGATCGCTTCGATCTTTTTCATTCCGGCTCACCTTGCATGGTTGTCTGAGGTGCAGTGATCACGTCTAAAGGGATGCAGCAATCCGATTGCGCGCTTCGGCGTGATCTGGTGCATTGAAAAAAGGCGCATGGTCAAATTTTGATCGGTTTGCACAAAAAGTAATCGAAATTGAATCGCGTGAGGATTTGAGATGGTTGATTTGCTGACGGCTGCGCAGATGGGTGCGCTGGAACGGGCGGCCATCGACTCGGGCGAGGTGACCGGGCTGGAGCTGATGGAGCGCGCGGGTCAGGGCGTTGTGGACGCGATCTTCAAGGAATGGCCAGAGCTGAGGGATCGAGGGGCCAGCCCCTCGAGCTCCCCGGGATATTTTAGGCCAGATGAAGGGGATCCCTTGCGAGCCATGGTGCTGTGCGGGCCTGGGAACAATGGGGGCGACGGGTTTGTGGTCGCGCGGCTGCTTCGACAACGGGGGTGGGCGGTTGAGGTGGTCTTGTTTGGCGACCCGTCAAAACTGCCTGAGGACGCGCGGACGAACTATGAGCGGTGGGGTGGACCAACACGCGCGGCGGCGGATTTGGGGGGCGAGGATTTGCACCACCCGGATGTGTCGATTGATGCGCTGTTTGGGACAGGGTTGGCGCGGCCAATCGACGATGCTGCGCTTCGGGAACGCCTTTGGTCGCATGATGATGCAGCAGATGCCTGGGCTTTGCGGCGACAGGGGCGCGGTACAGAAATCGTGCCGCCGCGGACGGTTGCGATTGATCTGCCCTCGGGGCTTTGTTCAGACTCAGGAATGGTTTTGGGGGGTGCGTTTCCGGCACATGGCCGGCGCTGTGCCCGCTCGGCCCTGACGGTCACGTTTCATTCGCGCAAACTTGGGCATGTGCTGGAGGATGGGGCGTCCTATTGCGGGAAGCTGGTCGTCAAGGATATCGGGCTTAAGGGTGAGCCGAGAGCGCCCGAGGTGGTGACGGCGGTTCAGCAGCCGTCTGGCGAGGAGTTAGGGAAGGGAGCGCCAGGCCACAAATACGCGCATGGGCATGCTTTGATTCTGACGGGTGGGTTTGGAAAAACCGGAGCCGCGCGACTTTCGGGACGGGGGGCGTTACGGATTGGGGCAGGTTTGGTGACACTGGGTGTGCCGCCCTCAGCGCAGGTGGAGGTGGCCTCTCAGATCACGGCCCTTATGATGAAGCGGGTCGAAGTGGGCGACGACCTGCGCGACATTCTAAAGGATCATCGACTTAACGCTTTGTGTCTTGGCCCTGGACTGGGCGTTGAGCGGGCGGTGGATCTAGTACCTGTTGCCCTCGCGGCGAAGCGCGCGACGGTGTTGGACGCGGACTCGCTGACGGCATTTGCCGAAGACCCCTCGGCCTTGTTCGCTCAGCTGCGTGAGGCGTGTGTTCTGACGCCTCACGGCGGCGAGTTTGCGCGGCTGTTTCCTGATATTGCCGAGAAGCTCTCGGCCCGATCGACCCGAGGTCCTGCCTTTTCTAAGGTGGATGCAACGCGTGAGGCTGCAAGGCGTGCGGGCTGTGTGGTGCTGTTCAAAGGGCCAGATACAGTGATCGCCGCCCCGGACGGGCGGTGTTCGGTTCATTCGGCGCAGTATGAGCGCGCGGCCCCTTGGCTGGCGACAGCTGGGTCCGGGGATGTGTTAGCCGGTTTCATCACCGGATTATTGGCTCGGGGGTTCGACGCGATGGGCGCGGCGGAGACGGCGGCGTGGCTTCATGTGGAATGCGCGCGCCAGTTCGGTCCCGGATTAATCGCTGAAGATCTGCCTGAGGTCTTGCCTGATGTTTTTAAGTGTATGAATATGTAAGTGCGTCTTGCGGGATCGGGATGCGAAAATCACATCTGATCGCGCGTTCGTTACAGGAATTTCCCTGTGCGCATAGCGGCTATTTGCTGCGCTCATGAGAAGCCGTCAGATTTTTCTTGAGGGCAGCCCGTTCTTTTTGCGGGAAGGCAGTTAGATGATTGAATTAAAACAACTTATCTTGATTGCGCCAAGGTATTCTGTTGCAGATTCGTCACCTTCTTTCGGTGTAAGGCGCGCCCCATTGGAACGGCTCGGTGTGGTGAGCATGTGAGCAAGACCTAATAACAAACCCTTTCAAGGTGAGTGACATGACCCTTAACCTGAAAACCTCGTCTGTTGCGGCGCTTTTGGCGGCGACCACGGCCATTCCAGCAGCGGCTGAGCTGAAATACGAAAACAATAGCGGCGGATATGTAGAGCTCTATGGGCAGTTCAACCCCGCGCTGATCTCAGTTGACGACGGACAAGACACCGAGACACGTTTGCTGGACAACGACCTGTCCAACAGCCGTGTTGGCTTGCGCCTTATGCAGCCCTACGGCGACAACGAGTTTACGTTTCGGCTCGAAACCGGACTAGGACTGCCAAACTCGAGCGAATGGAACCAGCTGGGTACGGATTTCAGCGGCTGGACGCGGGAAGACATCCGTCACGTGGATTTTGCGCTGAAGGGCGGCTACGGCAAGTTCTCAGCGGGGCAGGGCAGCATGGCTTCGGACGGGGCGGCTGAGACGGACCTGTCTTATGTTGGAACGGCCCTCTATTCCTTCACCAACGATGAAAACTCGGGCTTCTTCTATCGCGGAACCGATGGGGTACTCAGCGACATTACGGTCGGTGACTCCAGCAGCAACTTTGACGGTGGCCGCCGGACGCGCGTGAGGTACGATACGCCTGACTTCAACGGGTTCAGTGCAGCTGTCGCCTATGGTGAAAACGCGCTCTCCAGCAGTGACGATGACACGTATTACGACTTTGCGATCGCGTATAACAACACCTTTGCCGGTGGCGTCGAGTTTGCTGCCAGCGTGGCCTATGCAGTGCGAGACTTCGACAATGTATCGGGAGAGCGCAAGGATACCATAGGATCTGCATCGGTTCTGCTGCCCAGCGGGTTCAGCTTCACAGCTGCTGCAGGGTCGCGGGACGACACCGCAAGTGGCGCATCGGATCCAAGCTTCTGGTACGCAAAAATTGCCTACGAGGGCGACTGGGTGGCCTGGGGTAAAACCGGTGTGGGCATCGACTACTACGATGGGTCAGACTTCAACAATGATGGGTCGGACACCAAAGCATGGGGTATCGCTGTTGTGCAGCGGATCGACTCGATCAACACGGATGCCTACCTGAAATACCGCAACCACGATTTCGAAGATGGGACGTCGTTCGACAAGAACGAAGCCTGGGTCTTGGGCGCGCGCTGGCAGTTCTGATCAGCGATAGATGTTTCACAAAACGCTCCGGTTCCAGCTGGGGCGTTTTTTTTGCTGTTGAAGATGGTAAAACCGGGGTGATCCGGGCATTGCCCCCTTGCACGTGGGCGGCTGGGCAAATAGAAGGCGTCAAATTTGCCCGGCGCGCCGTTTTGCGCGCCCCGAATCCTATGGGGACTACCATAATGCAGGTTACCGAGACGCTGAACGAAGGTCTGAAACGCGGCTACAACATCGTTGTGACCGCAGCCGAGCTGGACGACAAGGTCAACGAGAAACTGACCGAAGCGCAGCCCGAGGTCGAAATGAAGGGTTTCCGCAAAGGCAAGGTGCCGATGGCGCTGCTGAAAAAGCAGTTCGGCCAGCGTCTGCTGGGCGAAGCCATGCAGGAAACCATCGACGGTGCGATGAACAAGCACTTCGAAGACAGCGGCGACCGCCCTGCGCTGCAGCCTGAAGTCAAGATGACCAACGAGGACTGGAAAGAAGGCGACGATGTCGAGGTCGCAATGTCCTATGAGGCGCTGCCTGAAATCCCCGAGGTCGACCTGAAATCGGTTGAGCTGGAAAAGCTGGTCGTCAAAGCGGACGACGCAGCCGTTGAAGAAGCGCTGAACAACTTGGCCGAAACCGCGCAGGACTTCAAAGCGCGCCGCAAGGGTTCGAAAGCCAAAGACGGCGACCAGATCGTGTTCGACTTTGTCGGCAAGGTTGATGGCGAAGAATTCGAAGGTGGCTCGGCCGAAGACTACCCGCTGGTTTTGGGCTCCAACAGCTTCATCCCTGGTTTCGAAGAGCAACTGGTTGGTGTGAAAGCCGAGGAAGAAAAAGACGTCAACGTTACCTTCCCCGAGGAATACGGTGCCGAGCATCTGGCCGGTAAAGACGCTGTCTTCACCTGTACCATCAAAGAAGTGAAAGAGCCGGTTGCAGCCGAGATCAACGACGAGCTGGCAACCAAATTCGGTGCCGAGGATCTGGAAGCTTTGAAGGGCCAGATCTCCGAGCGTCTGGAAGCCGAATATGCCGGTGCCGCACGCGCTGTCATGAAGCGTGGTCTGCTCGACGCGCTGGACACCAAAGTGTCGTTCGATCTGCCTCCGTCGCTGGTTGAAGCCGAAGCCAAGCAAATCGCACACCAGCTGTTCCACGAGGAAAACCCGGATGTGGAAGGTCACGACCACGGCGAGATCGAGCCTTCGGATGAGCACAACAAACTGGCCGAACGCCGCGTGCGTCTGGGCCTGCTGCTGGCAGAGCTGGGTCAGAAGGCCGAGGTAGAAGTTACCGATGCTGAGATGACTCAGGCGATCATGAACCAGGCGCGTCAGTACCCGGGGCAAGAGCGTCAGTTCTTTGAGTTCGTTCAGCAGAACGCACAGATGCAGCAGCAGCTGCGCGCGCCGATCTTCGAAGACAAGGTCGTCGACTACGTGTTCGAACTGGCTCAGGTATCTGACAAAGAAGTCAGCAAGGACGACCTGCAAAAAGCCGTTGAGGCATTGGAAGAGGAATAATCCTCTTCCCCCCTTTCGGGGCGCCAAAAAAGAAGCGGAGCCGCCTGATCAGGGCGACTCCGCTAGGGTGGCTTTGTACTATGAGGTGAGGGGGTCAGGCCTCATGAGCAAAAGCACGGGGGGTATGTAGCAGAGCAGTCTTCTGCTCTGGCGTGAAGGTGTTGGAGAGCGTCTCGATGAGCCTCAGAACATCTTGCCGTTCGGCCTCATTCCGCGCTGCGTTCATCTGCTCCACAAAGTACTTCTCAAGCTCTGCGAGCGGCTTGTGGTCGCGATTTGCAGGGTTCTGTTCAACCTGCTTCTTTCTGTTGAACAGCTCGAGCGCCTTGTCTTCTTCCAGGAAAACGTCGGTTTTGATGCCTGCAAAGTCCCGAATGGCGTCGATGCGCTCATCGGTGCAATCCAGAAGGGCGGCGAGGGCCGAGACTTTGCCCATCGGTACGGTTTTACCCACATAGTCGTACGGCGCACAGTTCGACCGTTTCAGCACCCGATCCATGATCGGATCAATCACGGTGATGATGTCCTGAATACCAGCGTTCTTCGCATATTCCAGCGAGCCGATCATCAGTTCACAGGTTGCGTAAGAGACCGAGTTCTTGTCTTTGCCGCGGTTCAGGCGTTGGGTGTCGACGCAGAAGCGGGTGGATTCCCACATTGTCGCGCTGCGGATCGGAGGTTCGCCGTCAAGGATGGCCGAGAATACGTCCGACAACATGTGCGGTCCGGTGGTCTGCAGGGCACGCACGGCTGCGACGACATTCCCCCCGTCGTCGAGTCCGATTACGTATGCAGGATCAAGATGATCGAAGTCATCGATTTCTTTGCCGTCTTCGATTTTGACGTCCCAGCCCAAGCGCTCGCCGAATACGCGCGCGCGCAGTTCAAACATTTCGTCAAGGACGTCGCTGAATTGGTGTCTGTTCAGCCCATCTACTACGATGATCATGGTTTCCCCCTTCGAGTGGTTGTTCGGTAAACCGATCGTTACTCGTTTGAAGGGAGATTTCTATTGGGGGTTTCCCGTATTTTGACCGAATTGTGTGATTTTTGTGTTTATCCCGGGGTGATAAGCCCGATCGCGATCGCCCGCCCAACGGCCTGAGGCGTCGTCAAAGCGCTCAGTTTTTCGCGGCTGGAGCGCAGATGAACCTCAACCGTGCGGTGCGAGATCGACAGTATGTCGCCGATATCCTGCTGAGATTTCCCTGCCGCGACCCATTGCAGTATCTCGGCCTCGCGGGTCGAGAGGTTCGGGTGATAAAGCGCACCTGTCAGCTCATCCGAGGTCACCACGTTGTCATGGATATGCACGGCCATGGACTGCAGATCGCTGATCACATGGGTATACAGCTTGCGCCATTCTTCTTTGGAACAATCCCGCGTTGCGCTCAGGAACCCGATATCCCCGTAAGGGCCGCGAACCGGTATCGTAACACCTTGATTAGAAAGGCCAAAATCATGTGCATCGCGGAATACGCGTTGGAAGTCGGGGCTGCGTTCCAAGCGGCTCCAATCAACGGGGGCGATGCTGCGTTTTGCCATGTGAAGTGTCGGGTCAATCATGACCAGACCCTGTTTCTGGTAATGCTCGTTCCAAGCATCATCATAGGTAACGAAGCCAGCAACTTTGCCCGCAGCGGGGTTCATCCCAGCGTAGGCGGCGTGATCCATATCGTGTTTTTCGCACACCTGCTTCAGAAACTCGGTGTACCGAGTTTCTGAGTCCGGCAGAGTGCTCAGATCAACGATCTCCATCTTTCGCCTACGACCTGCGGCTTATCTTGAAATCCGGTGGTGTGGCCGGACTTGCAATTTACCTAGAGTGGAACCCAACTTACCTCACGGCAATCAGGACATCACATAATTCAAAACATGACAAGTCAATGCAGGAAATGTCTAAGCTTTTGGCGTGTTGTTTCAAGCTATAGAGCATTTTTGTCACTATTTTGCCCAAACTGCTAACAGCGCACAGGGCCTAGGGCGCGGGTCGTAGCCCTGTTTCTACGAGCATTCCGCGCGCCTTTGCTTCGGGGTAAAACCCTTTGGCGTAAAGGAAAATCGCGCGTTGTTGATCTCCGTCCGCCAGCATCCAAGCACCTTTCAGGTACTTGCCTGCGTATTCAAGATTTGTGTCTGCGTCCAGCAAACCTTGGGCATTTCCCTTGTATCCCATCGAACGTGCGGTAGCGGGCAGGATTTGCAAAAGCCCGTAATACGGCCGGTTTACAGCCCATGGCCGGTGCGTGCTTTCACGGATCGCAAGTTTGTGGACCAGCTCTCTGGGGAGTTCGTAGTGATCGGCCCATTTGTTGATCGAGACCCTCAGCTCGGGCGTTTCGTTGGGGTAGAGCGGCGGATCGAAGGGATCGGGGTCACCGCGTGAAACCTCGGCTCCGCTGCACGCGGCGAGGGCAGACAGGGCAAGGAAAGCGATGATGCTGCGACGAGAGAATAGGGCCATCAAACTACTCCGAACTTCAGGCGGCGATCATATGGATCACGGGTCTTGTCGCAACCTTAGCTTTAAAATTTGGCTGAATTTTGCTGGTTCCGATACGAAAAAAGGGCCGCGCGAGTGGCGCAGCCCTTCAATCTTGTTGCGTCAGCCAGATCAGGCTTTGGCTTCGTCTTCGTCCGCCGGAGCGGCCTCGGGCGCCAGATCTTCGTCTTCCGACGCGGCCGAGCCGATGTCGTCAAACAGTTCGGCGATTTCGAATTCAGCAGCAGCTTCTTCTTCAGCAGCCAGTTCCTGAATCGATTTGCCCGATGCCTGCAGTTCGGCTTCTTCTTCCGAACGAGCAACGTTCATCTTGATCTCGACTTCAACCTCGGGGTGGAGGCGAACTGCAACCGCGTGCAGGCCCAGTTCTTTGATCGGAGCGACCAGAACGACTTGCTTTTTGTCGACGGTGAAGCCCGCTTCGGTCGCTGCGTCTGCGGCGTCACGCGGAGTGACCGAGCCGTACAGGGCGCCAGCATCCGATGCCGAGCGAATCACGATGAACTGCTGACCGTCCAGCTTTTCAGCCAGGGCTTCAGCTTCTTTCTTGGTTTCCAGGTTGCGAGCCTCAAGCTGCGCTTTCTGGGCTTCGAACGACGCGATGTTGGCGTTCGATGCGCTCAGGGCTTTGCCTTGGGGCAGCAGGAAATTGCGGGCGTAGCCGGGCTTGACGTCAACGACGTCGCCCATCTGACCCAGTTTCGCAACGCGTTCCAGAAGGATAACTTGCATGTCAGTCTCTCCTTACTTCACAGCGTAGGGCAGCAGGGCGAGGAAGCGGGCGCGCTTGATAGCACGGGCCAGTTCACGCTGCTTTTTCGCCGAAACGGCGGTGATGCGCGAAGGTACGATCTTGCCGCGCTCAGAGATGTAGCGCTGCAGCAGACGGGTGTCTTTGTAGTCGATTTTCGGCGCGTTCTCACCCGAGAACGGGCAGACCTTGCGGCGGCGGAAAAATGGTTTTGCGGCCATGGTTTATGTCCTTTCGTCAGGCGTTGATCAGCGGCGCTCGCGGCGGCCTTCGCGCTCATCGCGCTTCTGCATCTGGACCGAGGGGCCCTCGGCATGCTCGTCGACCTTGATGGTCAGAACGCGCATAACGTCATCATGCAGGCGCATCAGGCGTTCCATTTCCTGAACCGCACCCGAAGGGGCATCGGTTTTCAGGAAGGCGTAGTGGCCTTTGCGGTTCTTGTTGATCTTGTAAGCCATCGTCTTGACGCCCCAGTACTCGCTTTCGACGACGTTGCCGCCGTTGTCAGCCAGAACGGTGCCGAAGTGTTCGACAAGGCTTTCTGCCTGCGCGTTGGACAGATCCTGACGCGCGATCATTACATGCTCATACAGTGGCATGTGCACTCCTGTTTATATCAAGGCGCATTTCAAAGGCGGGGCCATCTGGTCCTTCGCGACCCTGCCACGAGAGGCTGCGCGATTCATATCTCCTGCGAAGGATGGCCCCGTATACACGTTTGAGCGGGCGGGGCAAGCCCTGCCACATATGCCTCTGTGAAGTCGCCCAATTTCCACCGCTGCGCCCAATTCCTGACGCTTTTCGCCCCGAAGTTGATAAGCAACCCGGAAATAACCGGATAGCACAGACTTACGACGGTAACCTTAATAAGGGTATGGATGTTATGACCGCGATTCAGACAAATACGCTCGACAATAAAGCGACGGGTACGAGCTTTGAGCATTCCGTTCCGGTCATGATCACGTTCAAAGCGAACTGGCAAGCACGGCTGGTTCTGGCGCGCGCCGTCGGAGCCTTCCTGATCGTTTCCGCCTTTTCGATGTGGCTGATGCCCGGTTCGATGTTGGGAGCCGAGGTTTGGCCGATCAAAATGGTGGCCTCGATGGTGTTTTTGATCGTTGGCGTGAGCCTGTTGACGATCGAAGTGATGGACAGCCGCCCAGATGCCTATTTTGATCCGATCCGCCGCGAGGTACGCGTGCTGCAGAAGAATGAAAACGGACGCCCTCAGACCGTTCTGCGTCGCAGCTATGACAGCCTGGGTGGTGCAAAGTTCGAGGATGACGAGGTGCAGTTGTTCGATGTTGACGGCAGCCTGCTGATGAAACTGCCACTGCAATCGGCGGATGTCAGCCGAGCGCTGAAAGGGCAACTCAGCCAAAGTGTAACAATTTTCGCCTGAGATTTATTCTGTTCAACCAAGCACAGAAATTGTGAATCAAAAAGACTTGTGTGCTGCCGTTTGGCAGCACATTTTTGTTTCCGAGCAAACGCACTATGTTTGCGTATAGTCCACAAACCCGGAGACAGTCATGAAATCCACCCTCCTTGCTGCCGCGCTTGCCCTTACGGCAACCACTGCTTTCGCCAGCGCCGAAAAATACGTTCTGGACTCTAGCCATAGCCAGGTGCTTTTCAGCTACGATCACCTTGGTTTCTCGACCACTTACGGCATGTTCTCGGGCTTTGAAGGCGAGATCATGTTCGATCAGGAAGACCCCGCCGCGTCGAGCGTTTCGGTCTCCATGCCGGTTTTGGAGATGTTCACAGGCTGGAAGCCGCGTGAAGATCACTTCATGACCGAGGATTTCTTTGGCGCCGCCGAAGGGGACCTTATCACGTTCACCTCGACCTCGATCGAAGTGACAGGCGAAAACACCGCAAACATCACCGGTGACCTGACCATGAACGGCGTTACTAAATCGGTCGTTCTGGATGCCAAGTTGAACAAGGCTGACAACCACCCGATGGCAAACAAGCCTTGGGCCGGCTTCGACGCAACAACGACACTGGTGCGCAGCGAGTTCGACTTGGGTCAGTTCGCGCCCTTCGTCAGCGATGAAGTTCAGGTACAGATCTCTGTCGAGGCTCAGAAAGCCGAGTAAATCTGCGCTGATCCCTTGGATCACAACCGCCGGGGGCCAAAACCCCCGGCGGTTTCTTTTTATTCTGAACGTTTCGCCGTCAGGTCAACGGAGACCGTAACGTTGAAGCCCAGCGAGTCCTCGGTCGGTTGGGATGTGCCGACATCGAACGCCATGCGGTTCAGCTCCAATGTGCCGGACATGGTTGCGGTGTCGTCCTCGAGCTGCAGGGAGAAGGGCAGTATGACGTCCACCGATTTGTCTCTGATGGTCAGGGGGCCTCGGGCCTCGTAGCCTGTATCTGTTTTGAACAGGTCGGCTTTGAACTGGGCCGTTGGGAATTGCGCGCTGTCGAAGAAATCAGCGCCCATGGCTTGGTCCGTGACTGTCCCGAGGCTGAGCGACGCGATGGCGATGGTCACATCCACCGATCCCGCAGGGCCCGGTTGGGCGGGTTCTTCAAACGCGATTGCCGCCGTCCATTCGTTGAAACTGCCGGTGACGGGGTTGCCCAACTGCGAGATAGTGATCGACAGGGTGCCTTCCTCCACGTTCCAGTCGGATTGCACATCGCCAAGCTCGGCCGCATCCACGGCGCCTTTTGCGTGATCCTCGAACACTCCGATGGACCAGCCACCGACCAGAACGGCGCCCCAAATGGCCAGGGCTGCAAATGCAGGTACGGGTGAGTGGTGTTGCGTTGGAGGCTCGGGCGCGTCAGCTCGTCCCGGCAGCATCCGTCGCAGGGTGCTGTCCTTGTCCACGACGTGATGTTTCAGCGCACCCGCGATGTGCAGCGCCAGCGACCCGGCAAGAACCCAGATGAACAGCCAATGCAGGTTTGCCGTCACCTCGGACAAATAGAGGGATTTGGGCACGAAGGGCAGGTTTTGGCCGAAGGGCCACCAAATGGGTGCAAAGCCTTCGGTCGCGGCGTGGTGTATCCAGCCGGTCAAGGGCACCAGAACAAGCGAAGCGTAGAGCATCCAGTGAACGGTCTCAGCGGCGAAAGCCTCGGGCTTGTTGTCGGCATTCAGCAGGCCGGGCTTGGTTTGAGACAGCGCCCAAAGGATACGCGCCAGCGCCACGAAGAACACGGTGACCCCGATCGTTTTATGCAGGGAAAACAGCGTTGCGGCCCGTGCGATATCGGATTCGCTGGTCGGGATGTTCGGGTCATAAATGGCATGCGCCAAATCATTGGCAAACCAGCCCAAGGGCAGGGCGGTCAGGATCAGCAGGGCGGTCAACCAGTGGAAAGTCTTGGTCACGCTGCCATAGGTGGAAAAGGTATTGGTCGAGGGCATCTCTTGCACGCTCCGGATTCGATTGTCTGACTTGAACCTAAAGCCAGACGGATTCGGCACAAGCCCGACCCGCGCACAGATATGGTGCCCGAATGCAGACCGCAGGCCCTACTTGTGCCGCGTCCTCACACGGTTTACACCCCGCCGCAACCTAACGTCATCCAAGAGGTTGCAATGACACGCGCGTTCGTTTTCCCAGGGCAGGGTGCCCAGACCATCGGCATGGGCAAGGCTCTGGCCGAGGCATACCCGGCAGCTCAGGCCATCTTTGACGAGGTGGACGACGCGCTTGGCGAGAAGCTGAGCCAGCTGATCTGGGAAGGCGATATTGCCGATCTGACCCTCACGCAGAACGCGCAACCGGCGCTGATGGCGACCTCGATGGCGGCGATGCGCGCGTTGGAGGCCGAGGGCGTCTCGGTCACCGATGCTGCCTTTGTGGCCGGGCATTCATTGGGTGAGTATTCCGCGCTGGCTGCGGCAGGGGCGTTGACGGTAGCTGATACCGCTCGCCTGTTGCGGACCCGTGGGCAAGCCATGCAAAGCGCCGTGCCGGTGGGAGTGGGCGCGATGGCGGCCATCCTTGGGCTGGACCTTGAGGCCGTGCGCGAAGTTGCCGAAGAGGCCGCGCAGGGTGAGGTTTGCCAGGCGGCCAATGACAACGACCCGACTCAGGTTGTGGTGTCCGGCGCAAAAGCTGCCGTGGAACGCGCGGCTGAGATTGCCAAAGAAAAGGGCGCAAAGCGTGCGGTTATGCTGCCAGTCAGCGCTCCGTTCCATTGCGCGCTGATGCAACCCGCTGCGGATGTGATGGCCGAGGCACTGGCCGCCGTTGAGATCAAGGCACCTGCCGTTCCTCTGATCGCCAATGTGCGGGCCGAGGCGGTCACAGACCCCGATTTGATCCGCCAATTGCTGGTCGAGCAGGTCACAGGATCGGTCCGCTGGCGGGAAAGCGTGCAATACATGGCGGCGCAGGGTGTCACCGAGACATGGGAAATTGGCGCAGGTAAGGCTCTGTCGGGTATGATCCGCAAAATTGACCGGGCAATTGCAGGCAAGGCCGTTGGTACGCCCGAGGATGTTCAAAAGGCCGTTCAGGCCGAATCGTAAGCATAGAACGCGGCCTTCGGGGCGCCTCACGAGGGAAATAGAATGTTTGATTTGACAGGTAAGAACGCGCTGATCACTGGTGCTTCGGGTGGTATCGGAGGCGATATCGCACGGGCTCTGCACGGCGCGGGTGCCTCGGTCGGTCTGTCCGGCACGCGGGTTGAACCGCTGCAGAAACTGGCCGACGAACTGGGCGAACGCGCCCACGTGCTGCCGTGCAACCTGAGCGACTCCGAAGCCGTCGAGGCCCTGCCGAAACAGGCAGCCGAGGCGATGGGCTCGGTCGATATCCTGGTCAACAACGCGGGTATCACACGTGACAACTTGTTCATGCGCATGTCCGACGAGGAATGGCAGAGCGTGATTGACGTCAACATGACCTCGACCATGAAGCTGTGCAAAGGCGTTATCCGGGGCATGATGAAGGCGCGCTGGGGCCGGATCGTGAATGTTTCGTCCGTTGTGGCTGCGATCGGCAATCCGGGGCAGGCGAACTATGCGGCCTCAAAGGCGGGGATGATCGGGTTCTCGAAAGCGTTGGCGCATGAGGTCGCAACGCGTGGGATTACGGTGAACGCAGTGGCCCCTGGCTTTATCACGACGGCGATGACGGAAAAGCTGACGGACGAGCAGAAAAAAGGTTTGTTGCTGAAAGTTCCAGCCGGTCGCATGGGTGATCCTGAGGAAATCGCGGCCGCTGTTCTGTACCTGTCCAGCCCCGAGGCCGGATACGTGACCGGAACAACCTTGCATGTGAACGGCGGCATGGCCATGTTGTGACCGCAACCAAGGCGGTGCGAAAGCGTTTGCCTTGCGCGTCGACTATGCTATAGGCGGCGCATCTATGCTGGGGCCGGTCGTTTTGGTCGGCCCTCGACTTTCCCGGACAGCCGGGAGCCAAACCGCCCGGAACGGGCAAAACAAGTCCATCCCGAGCGGGCAAGGGCAGAACCGGGCGGACCGCCCTGAAGATAGAATGAGGAATAGACATGAGCGACGTCGCAGATCGCGTGAAGAAGATCGTTGTTGAACACCTAGGTGTTGAAGAAGACAAAGTAGCGGAAAACGCTTCGTTCATCGACGACCTGGGCGCAGACAGCCTGGACACCGTTGAACTGGTCATGGCCTTCGAAGAAGAGTTCGGCATCGAGATTCCCGATGACGCAGCCGAGACCATCCAGACCTTTGGCGACGCCGTCAAATTCATCAGCGAAGCGTCCTAAGCGTATCGTACTGATAGAAAAGCGGCGCTTCCGGGCAACGGAGGCGCCGCTTTTTTGTGCCTGCGTTAAATTCAGGGTTGCACGAGGCGATTTCGATTCGCACTGTTTCCACTGAGGCACAATTCAAGGTGGGCAGGACATGATAAGATCCACCCCGATGATAAACACGGCGCGTCTGACACTCTGTGCGATGCGCCCCGAGGATTTTGAACGGTTCGCCGAGATCTGGCGAGACCCGTGTGTAACGCGCCATATCGGTGGCACCCCGCGGTCGCGCGGTGAGGCCTGGGACTCGTTTCTACGCAATGCAGGGCATTGGCAGATGGCCGGGTTCGGGCAATGGGGTGTGCTGCAGCAATCGAATCGCAAGCTGATCGGTCAGGCCGGTTTTTTCTACGGAAACCGTGCAATGGGCGAGGATTTCGACACTTATCCCGAAGCCGGTTGGGTTCTGGCCCCTGAAGCACAGGGGCTGGGTCTGGGATATGAGGCCGCGCAGGCCGCGCATGATTGGTTCGACCGGATCATGCCGGGCCGATTGGTGGCGATGGTGAACGCAGCCAACGCTTCGTCGCAGAAGCTGGCGAAAAAGCTGGGCTATGTCGTGATGCGGGAGGCCGAGTATAACGGCACCCCTGTCCATCTACTTCGTCGCAACGGTCCTCCGGCGCGGGCGTAATACCGCCAACACACAGCAATGCCGCAAACAGCGCAAACAATGCCGATCCTGGTCGCAGCAGGTTCTTATGTGAGCGTGTATGTTACTATGAGACTTTAGGGCGCTTGGGCGGAGGAGAAAGCTCATGAGAATCTACCCCACAATGGAACTTCAGAACGGTCGCTGTGTCACCTTGGACAAAGGGCGTCTGGAGGATGCGATGATCTGGCATGTGAACCCGGTCGAAACCGCGCGGGGTTGGGCAGAGGCCGGGGCCGAGTGGATGCATCTTACAGACTTCGATGCTGTAGAGGGCCGTGATACCAACTCGGAACTGGTGGAAGAGATCATTCGGTCGGCCGAGATCCCCGTGCAATTGGCTGGGGGTATGCGCACCCGTGAGCAGGTCGAATACTGGATCGACAAGGGCGCGGGCCGCGTTGTGATCGGGACGCTTGCGGCGCGGGACCCCCATCTGGTGAAGGAACTGGCGAAACTCTACCCGGATCAGATCGTTCTTGCAGTCGATGTCTGGCAGGGGTTTGTCATGACCGACGGTTGGCGCAGCCAAAGTGCGTTCACTCCCGAGGCGTTTATTGATGCCTTCGACGGCACGCCTTTCGCAGCCATCGTTGTGACCGACATTGACAGCGACATGGAAGATGTCGAGGCGCAACTGGGCCTGATCTCCGGCCTGGCGCAGCATTCTCGGACACCGGTCATTGCCAGCGGCGTGGTGCGTACTGCGGACGATATCTCTCGTCTGTCCTACATCCCGAACATTGCGGGCGCGATTGTCGGCAGAGCTTTGTTCCGGAAAACAGTCGATCTTTCCGACGCTCTGGGCGTAGCAGCTGGCGCGCATGAGCCAGTAGCGCAGTTCCAGTAACGGAACCGAAAATGAAACTCTCTCGCCCTGCGATGTCAGCAGGGCGAGGGGGATTGGCAGGCGCAGGATCGCCCAAAATCAAGCTGAAACCGCAAGATGCAGAGGGGAATGGAGCGTGGCCCTTGCCCCCGCACCCCGGGCCGGGGTATGAGCGGTTCGCATAACAGTAAGCAGGCAAGAGGCACTTCATGCGCAGAGTCGTCGTAACCGGTCTGGGGTTGGTCACTCCTTTGGCCAGCGGAGTCGAGGAAACCTGGTCGCGTCTGCTGGACGGAGAGTCCGGCGCAGGGCCAATCACACATTTCGATGCCGAGGCAAGCGGGGTCACCACGACCTATGCCTGCGAGGTGCCGCGTGGGGACGGAACAAACGGAACGTTCAACCCCGATGACTGGATGGCTCCGAAAGAACAGCGCAAGATCGAAGACTTCATCCTGTACTCGATCGCCGCAGCGGAGATGGCGTGCAAGGATGCGGGCTGGACCCCTGAGGGTGAGGAAGATCGCCTGCGCACTGGCGTTTTGATCGGCTCGGGCATTGGTGGGCTGGGCTCGATTGCGGATACGGCCAATCTGATCCGTGACAAGGGTCCGCGCCGCGTGTCGCCCTTCTTTATTCCCGGCGCACTGATCAACCTGGCGTCCGGTCAGGTGTCGATCCGGTTTGGGTTCAAGGGACCGAACCACTCGGTCGTGACTGCGTGTTCGACTGGTGCCCATGCGATTGGGGACGCCAGCCGCATCATCCGCGCAGGCGACGCCGATGTCATGGTGGCCGGTGGCGGTGAGGGCTGCATCTGCGAGATCGGCATCGCGGGTTTCAACGCCTGTAAGGCGTTGTCGACTAAGTATGCAGACGATCCGAAGAAAGCCAGCCGCCCCTACGACGTTGACCGCGATGGTTTTGTCATGGGTGAAGGCGCAGGCATCGTCATTCTGGAAGAATACGAACACGCCAAAGCACGTGGCGCGAAGATCTATGCCGAGGTTCTGGGCTACGGAATGTCGGGCGACGCGTATCACATCACCGCACCGTCGGAAGATGGCGACGGGGCTGAGCGTTCGATGAAAGCCGCTCTGCGCAGCGCTGGGCTGGAGCCGAAAGATCTGGATTACATCAACGCGCATGGCACCTCGACCATGGCGGATACAATCGAATTGGGTGCTGTTGAGCGTCTGTTGGGTGACCATGCAGCGAATGCCACCATGACTTCGACCAAGTCTGCCACCGGCCACTTGCTGGGGGCTGCGGGCGCGATTGAGGCGATCTTTTCGATCCTTGCGATCCGCGATCAGGTGGCTCCTCCAACTATCAACCTCGACAATCCGGCGGTTGAAACGCCGATTGATCTGGCTCCGAACGAAAAACGAGAGCGAGAGATCAACGTGGCCCTGTCGAACTCGTTCGGGTTCGGCGGCACCAATGCCAGCGTGATCTTCGGAAAGGCCAGTTAAATGTGGCGGGCCATTGCATCGAACGCGCTGACCATCCTGGTGGTCGGCCTGTTTCTGGTGGGCGGTCTGATCCTTTGGGGCCAGACCCAGTATCAGTCAGAAGGCCCGCTGAAAACCGCGATCTGCCTGCGGGTGGAAAGCGGTTCGAACATGACGCGGGTCAGCCGCGAGCTTGAGGATCAGGGCGCGATCACCAACGCCACGATCTTTCGCATGGCCGCCGACTACACCGACCGGGCGCAGCAGTTGAAAGCAGGCAGCTTTTTGGTGCGTGAAGGCGCGTCGATGGAGCAGATCATCTACGAGATCACCAGCAGTGGCGCGAGCACCTGCGGCTCGGAGATCGAATATCGCATCGGCGTGACCCGCGCCCAGACACGCGTGCGCGAATTAAACCCAGCCACGCTGGAATTCGACGAAATCGCCGAGTTTGACATGGCCGAGGAAGAAACCCCGGCGGCCTATCAGGAGAAGCGCCAAGAGGCAGACACACGCTATCGTGTTTCACTCGCAGAAGGCGTGACCTCATGGCAGGTGGTTGAGGCATTGAAGAGTTTTGAAGCGCTGAGCGGTGAGATTTCCGAAATCCCCGCAGAAGGCTCGCTGGCGCCAGACAGCTACGATGTCGCTGCCGGTCAGGACCGTAACGACATCCTGAAAGCGATGCAGGACAAACAACAGCTTCGGGTCAATGCTGCCTGGGAAAACCGCCAAGAGGGTTTGCCGCTGGAAAGCCCTGAGGAAATGCTGATCCTTGCCTCGATCATCGAAAAAGAAACGGGCGTTCCCGGAGAGCGGGGCCAGGTCGCCAGCGTCTTTGTGAACCGTCTGAATCAAGGCATGCGCCTGCAGACCGACCCGACGGTTATCTACGGCGTTACCAAAGGCCAGGGCACCTTGGGACGTGGCCTACGGCGCAGCGAGCTGAACCGGCCAACACCTTGGAATACCTATCAGATCGACGGGCTTCCACCGACGCCGATCGCGAACCCGGGTCTGGCGAGCCTCGAAGCCGCGGTTGCGCCCGACAACACGAACTATGTGTTCTTTGTTGCGGATGGCACTGGAGGTCATGCCTTTGCCGAGACGTTGCAGGAACATAACCGCAATGTCGCGAAATGGCGCGAGATTGAGGCCGAACGAAACTCGGGCAACTAAGTTAAAACGAAAAACAGCGCCGCTTTCGGCGCTGTTTTTTTGATCAGGCTGCGGGTTTGCGACGGGGGCGCCGGCGCTTGTTTTGCCCGGGCTTCGCACCTCCGTTCGCCGGTCTCGGCTTGAAACGCCGGTTGTTCTGGCGGCGCCCGCCACGTTCCGCCTCAACAGGTTCGGGCTGTGTGCCGCTGGCAACCGGGATGTCGATCTTCATCAGTCTTTGGATTTGACGCAGCAGATCGACCTCTTCCGCCGAGCAGAACGCAATCGCCTCGCCTTCGCGACCGGCGCGGGCCGTACGGCCAATGCGGTGGACATAGTTGTCGGGCACCTCGGGCAGGTCGTAGTTGATCACATAGGCCACACCGGGAATGTCGATCCCACGCGCGGCTACGTCGGTCGCGACTAGCACGTTGATCTCTCCGGCGCGGAAGGCCTTAATGGCGCGGTCACGCTGTCCCTGGCTTTTGTTGCCGTGGATCGAGGCGGCGTTGTAGCCATCGGCGACAAGCCCCTTCATCAGCTTTTCAGCCCCGTGTTTGGTGCGCGAGAAGACAAGGGTCAGTGCGCCGGTGTCCTGCGACAGAATCTCACGCAGTTTGCCGGGCTTCTCGGGTTTGGTCACGAAGTGAACTGATTGCGTGATCTTGTCTGCCGCTTTACCCGGAGGCGAGACCTGCACCCGCTGGGGATTGGTCAGATAGGCGCGGCTGATCTCCTCCATCTGTTTTGGCATTGTGGCCGAGAACAGCATGGTCTGACGCGGTGTGCCCAAGGCAGGCGCGATTTTGCGCAAAGCGTGGATGAAGCCCAGATCCAGCATCTGGTCGGCTTCGTCCAAAACAAGGTGGCGAACCGACCCTAGGTCGACGGCCTTTCGCTCCATCAGGTCGATCAGACGCCCAGGTGTGGCCACCAGAATGTCTGTGCCGCGGCCCAGAAAGGCGATCTGTTTGTTGATGGACTGGCCACCCACAACTGTTGCCACGCGCAGTTTGGTCTTGCCGGTCAGAACCCGCAGGCTGTCGGCAATCTGGTTCACAAGCTCGCGCGTGGGCGCAAGGATCAATGCCTTGGCCGTTTTAGGTGCAGGTTTGCCGGGTTGGTTCAGCAGGTGATCAATCAAAGGCAGGCCAAAGGCCAGCGTTTTGCCGGTACCGGTCTGCGCCAGCCCCAAAATGTCATGCCCGTTCAGAGCCAGCGGGATCGCTTGGTTCTGGATCGGAGTGGGCTGTGAGAAATTTGCACTTTTCAGCGCATCGTTGAGCGCTGGTGCAAGGCCCAGCATATCGAAGTCGAACAATATTTATCCTTTGCCGCCCGCAGCATTCACCAACGGGCAAGTCGTGATGGGCCGCATTCGCGACCGGTAGGGTCAAGCGGGACCTCGGGACAGGCAGGCGGATCCTGCTCTATCTGGTCGTCGCGTTAAGAACCCTGCGTGATGGGGAACTGGAGAAATCTGTGGCGCTGTGGGGCAGATGGTGCCCGCCGAGGCTCACGCGTCAGCGCTGGTCAGAGGCACATGATGCGTGGCGAATGAAATGTCAAGGCTTGTGAGTGATGGTCCCTTGGTCGCGCGAAAACCCTGATCCGACTTACCGGATCAGGGCATGGTAGGTTTAGGTGCGAAGATCCCCCGCATGGGCGATGCTATCGCGATTGGCTTCAACGAATTTCAGCATATGCCCCATCGAATACGTTCCGTCGTCATCTGCGCCAAGTTCTTTCCACGGCTTAAAGTCGTGGGTCGAGCAGACCAGGCTTTCCGGGTCAAGATACAGAAGCCTCAGCAGCACCGCTGCGACGATTGTGCCGCCCACCGGCCCAAGTCGACCTCCATGACCTTCAGCCTCTTGCAGACAGTAGTACCACAGCGGTGTTTTGGTGACGCCGTGGTCTGATAGCTCAGGCGGAGCGGCAAGTTCGGGCACATGCATCTTACGCGCCATTTGTTGACCTGAGGCAAGTTCCAACGTGAGGCGGTCGCGCAGCAAGTTGCGCAAGGGAAGCTTGCGGTTCTGATCTTCGGTCATTGTCGCGCCGCCGATATCGGCTGTACCGCTGATGAATGGGAGCGCGAAAATGGATTGCGCCATTTTGCGCCCAATAGGTCGCGCACGCGTGCCTGCAGTTTGACCGGGATAGTCGAACAGTTTCTCGAAGTGAATGTTCAGGTCTGACGGTCGGAAGGAGAACTCGGGCCGTCCTAGCTTGAACAGGTCGAAATCCAGATTGCCATGATTGAGCTGGTATTTGGACTGCACTGTAGCGTGCCCGAAGCGGTAAGCAGCGCCGGAGAACTCTATCGGCATAACAGGAGAGTCATCTTTGAAAGGCTTCGGAAGTGTCCCACCTTCGAGATGATCGCGCACATGTTTCAGAATGTCGGCGTCGACGAACGCCTGAAGCAAATCATGGGCCACGAGATACTGATAGTGCAGCCGACAAATTCGCCGCGCAACCTGGAAAGGCTCCTCGCTTTTCTTGAAGGTATGCATGGCTGCCGCTGAAATGCCGGACAAGGCTTTGCGTGCCATGCCATTGTCTGCCTCCAACGCTGTCATGACGATGTTGTGCAAGCAAATGAAAGCGCCCTGCAATTGCGAAACGATCTGGTTTTCGTCGTTACGAGGGTCGCCAATCAGCGCCGTGCCTTGCTTGGTTCGGGCAAGGTCGAGATGATTGTCAGCGTTTCCAAAAAGAAGGAAGCCGTGATGGTCCGGGTGATAGAGGTGCGGCGATGCTTCGGGGCCATCGCCGTAGACGCAATCGAGGTCCAGTGTCGGGGTGCGGATATTACGAATGGTAGCTGGATCAATAACTGTCCCAATGGCCGAGGTCGCGTCCAGCGTTACATCGTGGTCGACGAATTGACCGAAGAAGGTCATACCGGCGGCGACGTCATGCCCCTGTGGGTCATTGGCATCTTTCATAGAGTCAACCGCTGCATCAAACGCGGCGAGGACATCGGCGGTATCAAAAGGCTCACCGCCTGGGGCGATACCTGAGAGAGGGTTGCGATGCCCGATTCGTCCAAACGTATCCGGCAGCGGCGGGCGTGGGGTATCCGCGCATTCTTTTACCAGCGTTTCATATCGGCTAAGCCCATGGGGTTGGCGTGACATAACTACTCCAAAAAATAAACAACTTCGTTCTAGGTTGAATCATGCTCACAAAATGATGAGCATAATGGTCAAAATAGCACAAATGAGGCCCAATTTCCTTCTTTTTCTCAAAAAAGGAAACGTAATTGGGAAATAAGTCTGTGTTTAATTTGCATATGCGAGCTGTATTGGTGGGGTTTTTCTGTCGATAGGGTGGTTCGCGCAGGAGGGCGCTCGCAAAAGGTTGTGAAAAATTTAATTTAAAGAACGGCTTAGGCGTTGCAGTCCGTTGCTGCCTAACTTGACACTACGCACTTAGTCTCGTATAAGTTGTGCCATGCTAGAAGAAGTGGGTAACGGTCCCGGGGCAACCCGGTGGCCGTTTTTTCGTTTCTCTCGTGCGGAGAAAACTCACGCATGAGGTCACAGGCAAACATGACTTTGATTACCCCGGAAGAGCGGATTTCCCAAACGGCTGACTTGTTGCAGTCGCTCGAGAGGTCCATTCGCGATCTGCGCCATGCAGCGGAAGAACTGCGCCACAAGATCGGAGCCGGGGAGGATGCAGACCTTGCCGGAACAGGCAAGCAACTCGGCCAGATAGAGGGGCTGATCCGCAGTTGCCAGAAAGTGGAGACAAGCTTTGTCGAACAACATCACAGACAAGCCGGAATTGCCCAAGGGGGCTATGCGCTCGACCTTGATCGGGCACGATCTGAGATCGGGTGCAGGCTGGCTCGCCTCCGCGCCTGCTGCGGTGCAGGACAGATTTCTGAGTGAGATCGGGGAGGGGGGGCTGTGTGCCCTCCCTTTCCTTTTCGAGTTCTGGGCGCTGCCGCATCAGTTGCCGCCTGAAGGGGATTGGCGGTCCTGGGTGATCATGGGCGGGCGCGGGGCTGGCAAGACGCGGGCGGGGTCCGAATGGGTGCGGTCGATGGTCGAAGGGCCCAAGCCTTTGGACAAGGGCGCTGCGTCTCGTGTGGCTCTGGTGGGTGAGACCTTTGATCAGGTGCGTGATGTGATGATTTTTGGCGATAGCGGTATTTTGCAATGTTCGCCGTCCGATCGACGGCCCTTGTGGAAAGCCTCGGAACGCAAGCTGATCTGGCCCAACAGGGCCGAGGCGCAGGCGTTTTCAGCGCATGATCCCGAGGGGTTGCGCGGCCCTCAGTTCGATGCGGCCTGGGTGGATGAGTTGGCCAAATGGAAGAAGGCCGGTGAGACCTGGGATATGCTGCAATTTGCTTTGCGTTTGGGGGATCAGCCTCGGGTTTGCGTGACGACCACGCCGCGCAATGTGAAGGTTCTGAAAGAGTTGCTGGCGTCTCCTTCCACCGTTCAAACCCACGCGCCAACCGAGGCGAACCGGGCCAATCTGGCTGCGTCCTTCCTCGAGGAGGTGCGCGCACGCTACGCAGGCACACGGCTGGGGCGGCAGGAGTTAGATGGGGTGCTGCTGTCGGATGCCGAGGGGGCGTTTTGGACTGGCTCGATGCTGGAGACGGCGCGTTGCGCGCATCTGCCCGAACTGGACCGGGTGGTCGTAGCACTGGATCCCGCAGTGACGGCGGGCTCAGATGCGGATGCTTGCGGGATCGTGGTCGCGGGCGCTCAGTTGCAAGGATCGCCCGAGGACTGGCGCGCCTATGTGCTGGCCGACCGGACGGTGCAGGGCGTCGGCCCGGCGGGCTGGGCGCAGGCGGCGATTGACGCGATGGATGAATTTGGGGCCGAGCGGTTGGTGGCTGAGGTCAATCAGGGCGGGCAACTGGTGGAGGAAGTCGTGCGGCAGGTGGACGCTCTGGTCCCGTTCCGCGCGGTACGGGCTTCACGCGGCAAGGTCGCGCGGGCCGAGCCTGTAGCGGCGTTGTACGAGCAGGGGCGAGTGGCCCATGTGGCTGGTTTGGACGCGCTCGAGGAGCAGATGTGCCAGATGACCGCGCGCGGGTTCGACGGGCAGGGCTCGCCCGACCGGGTCGACGCTTTGGTATGGGCGCTGCATGAGTTGATTGTGGGGCCTGCGGGAACATATCAGCGGCCAAGGGTGCGGAGTTTGTGAGCTCCAAGAGTTGTGCTTGCCATCAATCACATTTTGCATAGCGGACTGATCGCTTGTTGGAAGCACTTAGGTTCAGGACATCGGCTTCCCTTGGCTCCAACTATCCTCATATTCACCGAGCAATCGGGACAACGCCAACAGCGAAGAAAACAGCCTTGCATAGACATCCGGTGACATCATTGTTTTGTAGTCATCAAGCACCTGCACGAGATTGACTACACTTGACGCAAACGCCTCGTAGACGTGTTTGTCAGCAGCGGTAGGTTCGTTTGTCCAGATATCGTGCGCATCGTAGTAGATGGGCGGGACAGGGTCATTTTCATTCATCGTGTGGCCTCTTGCATTCGAAGCGCACGTGGGGGGCAAATGAGACGCAAACAACATCTCTGGCATGAATTCAAAAGACTTTGGCTGCGACCGAAAAGGAATTTGGTTCAAACTTCAACGAGCGGCTAACTCTTAAAGTTGGCCATGTTGGACTCAGGCAAGGTTCGCCCGACCTAGTCGACGCGCCGGACAGGGCGCTGCACGAGTTGATGGTTGGGCCCGTGGGGGCGTATCGGCGGCCTCGGGCGCGAGGCCTTCAGTTATTGCTCACCAGTTTTCTCGAATTTGGCAAACGCTTCCGCGTAGTCGGGGTGCCAGCGAGAGAGTGGAGGGCGGTTTTCGGTAATGTCTTGAATAGCCCATTGTGCTCGACGTCGGTCGCGTGTCTCGTCGACATCGTTGTCCGGGCAAAGGATATAAAAATCACCATTGGCCATTCGACTGAACAAGTGATCAACTGTTTGTTCACTAGTCCAAGCCGCGGGCGGTTTTTCCGGGAGGAAAGACGCAATCATACCAGTGTATGTAAAACCTGGCACAAACAAGTGAACAGAAATTGGCGCTCCGGCTTCACGCAACTCATGAGCCAATTGTTCGCTGAGCACTTTGACCGCGGCCTTGGTGACATTATAGCCCGGGTTGCCCGGTGGTGTTGTAATACCCTGTTTTGAGCCGGTATTTATGACTACAGCAGGGCGGTTAGCTTCGATCATGCGAGGCATAAAGGCCTGCACGCCTCGCAGAACGCCGAAAAAGTTTACTTGCAAAAGCCGCTGCCAGTTTTCCATTTCCGACCAAGCGGTTGTCGGCAGACTAATCCCCGCGTTGTTCATCAAAGCAGCAATTGGACCGATCTCAAATGCGAGATCGGCAAGTCTGTTTACCTCTTCATTTGATGTCACATCAGTCGGTATGCCTTCAACAGGCGCGTTAGCGGACGCCAATTGGCGTGCTTCTTGAACCGTTGCGTCAAGTTGTGCGCCGGGTAGGTCTGCTAGAACGACACCCAGACCCGCCTGCGCAAACCGTAGTGCCGCAGCACGCCCGACCCCACTTGCCGCCCCGGTAACAACCGCAACGCCACCATGTTTCACTGCGTCGTTGAACATTTTGCTTTCCTTCCCGATCCATAAAGCTGCGCAAATTTGAAATGGTCATCCAAAAGTAACAAAGGTTGCCTCAATAGAGTATCAGGCTCGTCACCAATTCTGTCTACTACTCAGGCCACAGATGATTTTGGGTGCTTGTGTTGCTCTCCCTCCGCGCGCTGCATTCCCAAGCTTTAAACTTCTTTCCGCAATAACTCCTTTCAACAAGCCGGACACAACGGCGGCAGAAAGGAGCACAGATGGTATTCGATTTCTTGCGTCGTGGAGCGCCCGAGGCGAAGGCGAGCGCGGCTGGCCCCGTCGTGGCTTGGCAGACGGGCGGGCGCGTGGCGTGGAGCCCTCGGGACGCAGTGTCGCTGACGCGGACAGGGTTTTCGGGGAACCCGGTGGGGTTCCGCTCGGTCAAGCTGATTGCCGAGGCGGCGGCGGCGTTGCCTTTGGTGCTGCAGGATCAGGCGCAGCGCTATGATGCGCATCCGATCCTGTCCCTCATGCGCCGTCCGAATGCGGCGCAGGGGCGAGCGGAGTTGATGGAGGCTTTGTTCGGACAGTTACTGCTGTCGGGAAACGCCTATGTTGAGGCCGTTCAGACAGACGAGAGCTTGCCGGTTGAACTGCATGTTTTGCGCTCGGACCGGATGAGCGTGGTGCCGGGTGCGGATGGGTGGCCCAAGGCTTATGATTATAAGGCGGGCGGCAAGACACACCGGTTTCCGGCGGATGCGATCTGTCACATCAAGTCCTTCCACCCCCAGGACGACCATTACGGGTTCTCGCCGATGCAGGCGGCGGCGATGGCGATTGATGTGCATAATAGCGCGTCTCGCTGGTCGAAATCTCTGCTGGACAATGCGGCGCGGCCTTCGGGGGCGCTGGTGTGGAAGGGCGATGGCCATGGGGTGATGGCCGAGGATCAGTTCCGGCGTTTGTCCGATGAGATCGAGCAGAACTATCGCGGGGCACACAATGCGGGCCGCCCGATGGTTCTGGAAGGCGGGTTGGATTGGAAGCCGATGGGCTTTTCACCGTCCGATATGGAGTTTCAAAAGACCAAGGAAGCCGCCGCCCGCGAGATCGCGCTGGCCTTCGGTGTCCCGCCGATGCTGCTGGGAATCCAGGGAGACGCGACTTATTCGAACTATCAGGAGGCTAACCGGGCGTTTTATCGCCTGACCGTGCTGCCCCTGGTGACGCGGGTGGCGGCGGCGGTGTCGGAGTGGCTGGTTGGCTTTACCGGCGAATATCTGATGCTGAAACCCGATCTGGATCAGGTGCCCGCGCTGTCGGCGGAACGCGATGCGCAATGGGCGCGGGTCAACGGGGCCGATTTCCTGAGCGATGCCGAAAAGCGGGCCTTGCTGGGCCTGCCGGAGCGCGCGGATGTCTGACGGGTATCCTCCGTTCGAATGCGCGCCGGGCCTGCGTCTGGCCGCGCATGAACGGGTGGCCGAGATCCAGCATGCGCATCTGTGCAGGCGGTTGGATCAGATCGAAGAGATGATGGAGCGGTTGGAGCGCCGGTTGTGGCTGACGGTCTATGGTGTGGTCGCGGTGATCCTGGCGCAGGCGTTTCAATCCATCTTGGTGGTAACGCCATGAGTTCAGTAAGTTACATGGAGAAGTTCATGGATTTAGAGCATAAATTCGCCCGGTTCGGAGACGGGTTGTCCGTCACCGATGACGCCGTGATCGAAGGCTATGCCAGCCTGTTCGGACAGGTCGATCAGGGCAGCGATGTGGTGCAGCGCGGGGCGTATCGCGGCTCGCTCGACGGGCTGGCAAAGGCTGGGCAGCGGGTCAAGATGCTATGGCAGCACGATCCGGCGCAGCCCATCGGTGTCTGGGACGAGGTCCGCGAGGACGACCGTGGCCTTTGGGTCAAAGGGCGTCTGCTGGAGGCCACGCAAAAGGGCCGTGAGGCGGCGGAACTGATCCGAGCGGGCGCGATGGATGGTCTCTCGATTGGTTACCGCACCAAGCGGGCCGTGAAGAATGACAAGGGCCAGCGGGTCCTGACGGAACTGGAGCTTTGGGAAGTGTCCTTGGTGACGTTCCCGATGCTGCCCAGTGCGCGGGTGGCGGCAAAGGGCGTGGAGCCTGAGGCCGAGAACACCTGGCGCAGTATTGCCGAGGTGTTCGACGACGCCCGGCAGGAGCTGGCGCGGACCTAGCGCGCCTCAATCCCACCCAAAAAGGAAGTGCTGATGAGCAAGACCGAAACCCCGGCCTTGACCGGAGAGGGTGCGCCCCTGGTTCAGGAGGTGAAGCAGGCGATGGCTGGCTTCGTGAATGAATTCAAGGGCCTCAAGGCTGAAGTTAAAACCCAACTGCAACAGACAGAAGAGCGACTGACCATGCTGGATCGTAAATCAACCATCGCGGCGCGCCCGCATCTTGCGGCCTCGATCGAGGACGGCGCACCACATCAGAAGGCTTTCGACGCCTATGTGCGTTCGGGCGAGGATGATGGACTGCGCGGGCTCGAGATGGAGTCGAAATCTCTGTCGAGCGCGGTGAACAGCGATGGCGGCTATCTGGTTGATCCGCAGACTGCAGAGACGATCAAATCGGTCCTGAATTCGACCGCGTCGATCCGGTCGATTGCCTCGGTGGTGAATGTCGAAGCGAATTCGTTCGATGTGCTGATCGACCACACCGATGTAGGCGCGGGCTGGGCGGATGAGAATTCGGCCGCTGCGGAAACCGGAACCCCGGCGATTGACCGCATCTCGATCCCGCTGCACGAGCTGAGCGCGTTGCCCAAAGCCTCGCAGCGTTTGCTGGATGACAGCGCGTTCGATGTCGAGAGCTGGCTGGCTGGTCGTATTGCCGACAAGTTCGCCCGCGCCGAGGCCGCGGCGTTCATCAATGGCGATGGTGTCGACAAGCCGAAGGGTATTCTGACCCATGGCACCATGGCGGATGACAGCTGGGCTTGGGGTCGTCTGGGCTATGTGCCCACCGGCATTGATGGTGGCGTCGATGCGGATGCGATTGTCGATGTGGTTTATGCGCTGGGTGCGCAGTACCGGGTCAACGGTACTTTCGTGATGAACTCGAAGACCGCTGGTCTGATCCGCAAACTGAAGGACAGCGATGGCCGCTTCCTGTGGTCCGACGGTCTGGCGGCGGGTGAGCCTGCGCGTCTGATGGGCTATCCGGTGCTGATCGCCGAAGATATGCCGGATGCGGCGACCGACAGCTTCTCGATTGCCTTCGGTGATTTCCAAGCGGGCTACACTATTGCCGAGCGTCCCGATCTGCGCGTCCTGCGCGATCCGTTCAGCGCCAAGCCTCACGTCCTGTTCTACGCGACCAAGCGCGTCGGCGGCGACGTAAGCGACTTTGCTGCGATCAAGTTGGTGAAATTCGGCACCGCCTAAGCGGGCTGAATCCGGGGGGCGCAAGCCCGTCGGGCGGCGGGCGCGGGCCGGGGTGAGATCCCCCGCGTTGTCTAGCTGCTCCCCTCCGTCCGAGCAACGTGGGGCGGCGCGTGCCCGTCATTTTCCAAGGATGCGGCCCCTGAGGGGTCCGAGATTGCGGAGTGAATGGATGATGTTGATCGAAGAAACCGCCATCGCGGATGCGGCGCTGCCGGTGGATCAGTTCAAGGCGCATCTGCGGCTGGGCACGGGGTTCGCCGAGGGTGATACGCAGGATGAGGTTCTGACCGGTTTTCTGCGTGCAGCGATTGCAGCGATCGAGGCGCGCACCGGCAAGGTGCTGATCGAGCGCGAGTTTTCGTGGAGCCTGAACGGCTGGCGCGATCCGGAAAGCGAAACTCTGCCGGTGGCCCCGGTGGTTTCAGTTGGTGCTGTGACGCTGACGGATGCGCTGGGCGCTGAAACCGTGGCAGACAGCGCGACGTACCGGTTGGAGCGGGATGCGCAGCGCCCTCGGGTGCGGGCGGCGGGGTCTTGTTTGCCGAGGATCCAGACCGGCGGATCGGTAAAGATCGCCTTCACAGCTGGCATGGCCGCAGATTGGGGCGGATTGCCCGCCGATCTGGGACAGGCGGTGCTGCTGTTGGCGGCGCATTACTACGAATATCGCGACGAAACAGCCTTGGGCGCTGGGTGCATGCCCTTCGGTGTGACCAGCCTGATTCAACGCTATCGCACGGTGCGCTTCGGCGCTGGGGTGATGCAATGAACGCGCCGCGACTGAACCGCAAACTGGAGCTGGAAGCGCCGGTTCGCACCGCTGACGGCGCTGGGGGCTATACGGAAACCTGGGCCACTTTGGGCTCGCTCTGGGCCAAAGTGACGGCGCGCAGCGGGGCGGAGCGGGCGGTTGGTGGGGCTTCGGTCTCGCGCGTTGGCTACCGGATCGTTGTGCGTGGCGCGCCTGAGGGGTCGAGCATGCGGCCTGCTCCGGACCAGCGGTTCCGAGAAGGTGCCCGACGGTTCGTGATCCGCGCGGTGGCCGAGCGGGACCCGCGCGGCCAGTACCTGACCTGTTTTGCAGATGAAGAGGTGGCGGCATGAGCTATGGCGTTTCAGCCGCTTTGCAGGCGGCGGTGTTTCAACAGCTATCGGGCGATGCGCAGGTCAGCACGCTGTCGGGCGGGGCGATCTATGACGCGGTGCCTGCGGGGACCATGCCGCAGACTTACGTGACTTTAGGCCCGGAAGAGGTGCGAGAGGCCTCTGACCGCGCGAATGCAGGGGCTGTGCATCGCTTCACGGTCTCGGTGGTGTCCGAGGCAGCAGGTTTTGGCGCGGCCAAAACGCTGGCCGGCGCGGTTTGCGACGCGCTGGAAGGCGCGGCGCTGAGTTTGGACCGGGGCCATCTGGTGGGGCTGTGGTTCGAACGGGCCAGCGCCCGACGCACGGGAACGGGCGGCGCGATCCGCCAGATCGATCTGAGATTCCGCGCCCGCGTGGAAGACGACTAAGCAATCAACGGAGAGAGCACATGGCTGCCCAGAACGGAAAAGACCTGTTGGTCAAAGTGGATATGAACGGCACGGGCCTGTTCGAAACCATCGCGGGCCTGCGCGCCACGCGGATCAGTTTCAACGCGGAAAGCGTCGATGTCACCAGCCTGGAAAGCCAGGGCGGGTGGCGCGAGCTATTGTCAGGAGCGGGGGTCAAGTCGGCCTCGATCTCAGGCTCGGGCGTGTTTAAGGATGAAGGCACGGATGAACGGGCGCGTCAGTTGTTTTTTGACGGCGAGACGCCCGGTTTTCAGGTGATCATCCCCGATTTCGGCATTGTCGAAGGGCCGTTTCAGGTCAGCAGCATCGAATATGCGGGCTCGCATAACGGTGAGGCGACCTATGAGATGAGCATGGCAAGCGCCGGTGCGCTGAGCTTCACGGCGCTCTGATGGCCAATCCGTGGACGGGCGAGGTGGCTTTGACCATCGATGGGGAGCAGCGGGTGCTCAAGCTGACATTGGGTGCCTTGGCGGAATTGGAACAGGAACTGGGGGCCGGATCTCTGGTCGAATTGGTGCAGCGGTTCGAAGGCGGTGCGTATTCCAGCCGCGACGTGCTGGCGCTGTTGGTCGCCGGTTTGCGCGGCGGCGGCGCGCCGGTCACACGCGATGACCTGCTGCATGCCGAAATCGCAGGTGGGCCGATGGCGGGTGCCAAAGCGGCGGCCGAATTGCTGGCCCGCGCCTTCATGGTGCCGGAGCAGTGAGCGGGTTCGACTGGCCCGCGCTGATGCGGGCCGGGATCCTCCGCCTGCGTCTGACGCCGGATCAGTTCTGGCGTCTGACCCCGGCCGAGTTGCGGCTGATGTTGGGGCAGGGCGCGGGGATGCCTGCGATGAACCGGAAGGGCCTCGACGCTTTGCTGGCGGCCTATCCGGACAAGGAACAAGGAGAGCGTGATGACGGATCGTGAAGGTTTTGACGACCTGCAGGAACGGGGCGAGTCGCTGGGCGACGCGCTGGGTGACGCGGCGAGGATGGCGGCGGCGTTTGATGGTCACTTGCAGCGGGTCAGGGCCGCCTTTGAAGAGACCGGTAAGGATGTGGCGACGCTGGAGCGTGGTATGTCCGGCGGGTTGCGCAAGGCGTTTGACGGCGTGGTGTTGGACGGGATGAACCTGTCTGACGCGCTGGATGTGTTGAAGAACTCGATGATCCGCACGGCCTATTCGGCGGCGATCAAGCCCGTGACGGATCATTTCGGGGGGATGCTGGCCAATGGGGTTGGCCGTCTGGTGCAGGGCATTCTGCCCTTTGCGGATGGTGGCAGCTTCAGCCAGGGCCGGGTGATGCCTTTTGCCAATGGCGGCGTGGTCAGTAGCCCGACGATGTTTCCGATGCGGGGCGGCACTGGGCTGATGGGTGAGGCTGGGCCCGAGGCGATCATGCCTCTGGCGCGCGGCGCGGACGGCAAGCTGGGCGTTCGGACACAGGGCGGCGGGCGTGCTGTGAATGTGGTGATGAATATCTCCACGCCCGATGTGCAGGGGTTCCGCCGGTCGCAAGGCCAGATCGCGGCGCAGATGAGCCGCGCCTTGGGCCGTGGCAGTCGCAACAGATAAGGGGAGCAGAAGATGAATTTCCACGAGGTGAGATTTCCCGCCAGTCTGAGTTTCGGCTCGGTCGGCGGTCCGGAACGGCGAACGGATATCGTAACACTGGCCAACGGGTTCGAGGAACGCAACACGCCCTGGGCGCATTCGCGCAGGCGCTATGATGCCGGGCTGGGGATGCGCTCGCTGGATGACATCGAAACGATGATCTCATTCTTCGAGGCACGTCAGGGCCAGATGTACGGGTTCCGCTGGAAGGATTGGTCGGACTACAAGTCGGGATCAGCTACGGCTGACGTCGATCACGGCGATCAGGTCATCGCGCGTGGCGACGGAGAGTGTACCGAGTTTCAACTGGTGAAAACCTATAGCTCGGGCGGGGTCAGCTATGTGCGACCGATCACCAAGCCCGTCCTCGGTACGGTGCGTTTGGGTCTGGATCAGGATGCCATGCGCGAAGGCGTCGACTATGAGGTTGATCTGGCCCGTGGGGTGGTCTCATTCGTGGCCCCTCCGCCCGAACAGGTCGAGATCACGGCGGGGTTCGAGTTTGACGTGCCGGTGCGGTTCGACACCGACAAGATTCAGACCAGCGTGGCCAGCTTTCAGGCCGGGGATGTGCCGAATGTTCCCGTGGTCGAGGTGCGCGTCTGATGAGCGGGGATACACAGGCACTTCAGGCCCATCTGCAAAGCGGTCTGACCACTGTGTGCCGCTGCTGGGCGATCACCCGCAAGGATGGTCAGGTCTTTGGATTCACCGATCATGACATGGAGCTGCGGTTCGACGCGCTGACCTTTCGCGCCAGCACCGGCCTGACCGCAGCCGCCATCGAGCAGGCCACCGGGCTGTCAATTGACAATTCCGAGGCGATGGGCGCGCTGTCCGATGCCTCGGTCCGAGAGGATGATATCGAGGCCGGTCGTTTCGACGGGGCCGAGGTGCGCGCCTGGCTGGTCAATTGGGCCGCGCCAGAGCAGCGTGTGCTGCAGTTTCGCGGCTCGATTGGTGAGTTGCGCCGGGCAGGTGGAGCCTTTCACGCAGAGCTGCGCGGGCTGACCGATCTGCTAAACCGCCCTCTGGGACGGATCTATCAAAAGCCCTGCACAGCCGTCTTGGGGGATTCCGCGTGCCGATTTGCCGTAGGCCAGCCCGGCTATCAGGTCGAGGCTGAAGTCTCCGGTTTTGACGGAGGCACGTCGCTTCGGCTGCTCGGTGGGGCCTCCTCTGATGAAGCCTGGTTCGAACGGGGACGTTTGGATGTGACCTCGGGCACAGCAAATGGGCTATGGGGGTCGATCAAGCAGGACCGTCGGACGGAAGACGGGCGCGAGATCACCCTGTGGGCCAGCATCGGGGGTGGATTGGCCGTTGGAGACCGGGTGCGCCTGACCGCTGGCTGCGACAAGCGGATGGAGACCTGCCGGTTGAAATTCAACAATTTTCTGAACTTTCAGGGCTTTCCGGATCTTCCGGGCGAAGACTGGGTGATGGCTGTGCCCAAGAAAGGCAACGCGAATACAGGCGGTAGCAGACGATGACGAAACGCAAGCAAAAGATCGTGGACTCCGCGCGCGCGTGGCTGGGCACGCCTTATGTGCATCAGGCTTCGGTTCGCGGGGCGGGGACGGATTGTCTGGGCCTGCTGCGCGGTGTCTGGCGCGAGGTGATTGGGCACGAACCCGAGGCGGTTCCCGTCTACAGCATGGACTGGTCCGAACCGCAGGGTGAAGAACGCATGTGGGCAGCTGCGCGCAGGCACCTGAGCGAAAAGCCCTCAGCCGAAATGGCCGCCGGAGATGTGCTGCTGTTCCGGATGCGGGATAGCGGTGTCGCAAAGCATCTGGGCATTGTCAGCAGCATCGGCGAGGTGCCGCGTTTCATCCATGCCTATTCCGGACATGGCGTTGTCGAAAACGCCCTGAGCGACCCCTGGCGCCGCCGGGTGGTCGCCTGTTTTGAATTCCCGTTGGAGGGTCGCTGATGGCTACTATTCTTCTTTCCGCAGCAGGGGCTGCGCTGGGCGGCTCGATCGGCGGCACGGTGGCCGGTCTGTCCACCGCCATCGTCGGCCGGGCAGTTGGGGCCACGCTGGGCCGCGTGATTGACCAACGCATGATGAGCCAATCGGTCATGGGCAGCGGCAGCGAAGTGGTCGAGACCGGCCGCATGGACCGATTCCGTCTGACCGAAACAGCCGAGGGCGCCCCCGTGGCCACGGTCTTTGGCCGTATGCGCGTGGGTGGTCAGGTGATCTGGGCCTCGGACTTTCTGGAGACCCGAACCACAAGTACGCAATCCTCAGGCGGAGGCGGCAAGGGCTCACCGAAACCGCCCAAAGTGACGACAACGACCTACAGCTATTCGATCTCTCTGGCGATTGCGGTCGGTGCGGGCGAGATCGCCGATGTCACGCGCGTCTGGGCCGACGGTGAGGAGCAAGAGCGCGCGAGCCTGAATATCCGTGTGTATTACGGGACGCAGGATCAACTCCCCGATCCCCTGATCGAGGCCGTCGAGGGCACCGGCAATGTCCCGGCCTTTCGCGGTACGGCCTATGTGGTGATCGAGGATTTCCAGCTGGCGTCCTTTGGCAACCGGGTGCCTCAGTTCTCGTTCGAAGTGGTGCGCCCCACACAGCCCGAAATGCCGGATCACGTGTCCGCGCTGGGCCAGATCGTCAAGGGCGTGGCCCTGATGCCGGGCACTGGCGAATATGCACTGGCCAGCACTCAGGTGAACTATTCCCAAGGACGCGGACGCAGTTGGGCGGCCAATGTCAACTCGGCCTCGGGCGAGCCGGATCTGGTCACCTCGACAAAAGCGCTTTCACGAGAGCTACCGGGCTGTAAAGCGGCATCTCTGATCGTGTCGTGGTTCGGGAATGATTTGCGCTGTAGCGATTGTCAGATCACGCCCAAGGTGGTGCGCGATGACATAGATGGTGTGAACATGCCCTGGGTCGTGTCGGGCCTGCGGCGCAATACGGCCGAGGGGGTCCAGCATCAGGATGACCGGCCTGTTTATGGTGGCACTCCGGCGGATGGCGCGGTTGTGCAGGCGATCCAACATCTGAAGGACAGCGGCAAGGATGTGATGTTCTACCCGTTCATCCTGATGGACCAATTGCAGCAGAACGGTTTGCCCGATCCATGGTCGGACGGAGAGCAGCCGCATTTGCCCTGGCGCGGACGGATCACGCTGGACGTGGCTCCGGGGCGCGACGGGTCGCCGGACCAGACAGCCGCCGCCGACGCGCAGGTGGCCGCGTTTTTCGGGGCGGCTCAGGTCAGCGATTTTGGCATCAACGCGGGGCAGGTGACTTATTCCGGCCCGCAGGAATGGGGGCTGCGTCGCTTTATCCTGCACTACGCCACGCTCTGCCAGATTGCAGGCGGCGTAAGTTCCTTCTGCATCAGTTCCGAAATGCGGGGCCTGACGCAAATTCGCGGACAAAACGGCTTTCCCGCCGTCGAGCAGCTGCGCCAACTGGCTGCGGATGTGCGCCAAATTCTGGGCCCGGAGACCAAGATCGGTTACGCAGCGGATTGGAGCGAATACTTCGGCTATCAGCCCTCGGGGACAGGAGACAGGTTCTTTCACCTCGATCCCCTTTGGGCGGATGACAATATCGATTTTGTCGGGATCGATAACTACATGCCTCTATCAGATTGGCGCGATGGCGAAGACCATCAGGATGCCGATGCCGGGTCGATCTACAATCTGGAATACCTGCGCGCCAATGTCGAAGGTGGCGAAGGTTATGACTGGTACTACGCCTCGCCAGAAGAAGCCGAGGCGCAGATTCGGACTCCGATCGAAGACAGCACCCATGATGAGCCGTGGATCTGGCGCTACAAGGACCTGCGCAACTGGTGGTCGAACTGGCATCACGAACGGATTGGCGGCGTGCGCCAGAACGATCCGACCGATTGGCTGCCGGGGTCTAAGCCGATCTGGTTCACCGAACTGGGTTGCGCAGCAGTGGACAAAAGTACCAACCAGCCGAACAAGTTTCTCGATCCCAAATCCTCTGAATCGAGGCTGCCGCCGCATTCCAACGGCCTCAGGGATGACTTCATCCAAGTGCAGTATCTGACGGCAACGCTGGGCTACTGGTCCGAGCCGCAGAACAACCCGGTGTCCGAGATCTATGACGGCCTGATGCTGGACCTCTCCAACGCCTATGTCTGGGCGTGGGACGCGCGGCCCTATCCCACCTTTCCAAACCTGCGAAGCCAATGGGACGACGGCGAAAACTACGCCCGAGGGCATTGGCTGAACGGTCGATCCGGTGCGCGCACGCTGGCCTCGGTTGTGACCGAGATCTGCCATGGGGCAGGGGTCACGGATATTGATGTCTCGCAGCTCTATGGTGTGGTCCGAGGCTACGCAGTCGAGGATGTCTCGGACGCGCGTTCGGCATTGCAGCCGTTGATGCTGCGTTATGGGTTTGACGCAATTGAACGGGACGGTGTCCTGCGGTTTCAGACACGTGACGGCTTTGGTGCTGTGACGCTGGACCTGGAACATCTGGCTGTCAGCTCCGATCTCGATGGTACCGTGGAATACCGTCGTGAGGCCGAGGCCGAGATGACCGGACGTGTCCGTCTGCGCTTTGTTCAATCGGATGCCGATCACGATCTGGTGGCGGAAGAGGCCGTGCTGCCCGACGCGCAGACCCATGCGGTTGCGGTCAATGAGATGCCCCTGTCCATGACCCGTGCCGAGGGTCGCCAGACCGCCGAACGCTGGCTCAGCGAGGCGCGTGTGTCCCGCGACACCGCCCGGTTTGCCTTGCCCCCGTCCATGCTGCATCTGGGGGCTGGAGACGTGGTTCGCCTGTCTGAACAGGAGGGCAGTGCGCTCTATCGTATCGACCGGTTGGAAAAAGCGGATCTGCAACTGGCCGAGGCGGTGCGAATCGAACGCGGTGTCTACACGGCCAATGGGTTGCAGGATGACCCGGTTGCGATCCGGCCCTTCGTCGCCCCTGTGCCGGTGGTGCCGGTGTTCATGGACCTGCCGCTGTTGACGGGGACAGAGGCCCCGCACGCGCCGTATCTCGCCGTCTCGGCCGATCCATGGCCTGGCAGCGTCGCCGTTCACGCTTCGGCCAGGGATGAGGATTATGCGCTGCGTGATGTCATATCGGACCAGGCGGTGATGGGCTTTACGGAAACGCCGCTGCATCGCGCCTCAGCCGGGATCTGGGATGAGGGCGCGCCTCTGCGGGTCAAGCTGATTGACGGCATTCTGGAATCCCGTCCGCGGACATCCTTGCTGAACGGGGCCAATTTGGCGGCCATCGGTGACGGAACACCGGGCAATTGGGAGGTGTTCCAGTTCTCTGACGCCGCCCTGCAAGAGCCGGGCGTCTATGCCTTGTCCGGACGTCTACGCGGCCAGCTGGGAACGGACGCCCTGATGCCAGACGTCTGGCCCGAGGGGTCAACTTTTGTCCTGCTGGATGAACGCGTTGCGCAAACCAGCCTGTTGCCGAGCGAACGGCGTGTGGCCCGACACTTTCGGATCGGTCCGGCCTCGCGCGGGTATGACGACCCATCCTACGAGTATCTGGTCGAGGCTTTCGACGGGAACGGCTTGCGCCCCTATGCGCCGGTGCATGTGTCTGTGCAGACCAAGTCGGATGAGGATGCGTTTGATTGGATCAGGCGAACGCGGATCGAAGGGGACGACTGGGCGGGGCTGGACGTCCCACTGGGTGAGGAAAGCGAATCCTACCTCATCCGTGTGCGGGCAAATGGGGCTTTGATCCGCGAAGAGATCGTGCCTGAACCGCGCTGGGCCTATACCGCAGCCGTGAAGTCCGCTGATGGCCTGACAGGTGGATATGCGGTCGAGATCGCGCAAATCTCGGCCACATATGGTGCTGGTCCGGCCGCGCGCATTCAGGTCGCGTAAGACCTTTGCGCCCCGTCCTCCACGGAGATGTCAGTGCTGCGGCACGCGCCTTGTTGGCCGTGCCGCAGCGCAGCCGCCGATCGCTTTGTATCAAGATGGTGGCCGAGGCCGAACTGGCCGACCGCCATGTCCAGCGCACCGGGCGGCTGCACCCGGCCTATGGCAACGGATCCCTAATGACAGCCGCCCGCACGCGGGTACTGGCGGATGAACCGAGCTTTGATGATCCGAACTATTGCCAGTGTTTTGAGATGGTTTTGCGCCAGCTGATACGATTTCAGACCCGGCGGGCGTTGGGCTGACTTCTTAAAGCACCGAGAGGCGCAAGCCCCCTCTTAGAACACATTCATTTTGGTTAAGTTACAGATCACGGGTTTGCGTTTGGCGTTTTTACCACTAAATGGCATGCTAGGCGCAGCAAAGGATCAAAGCCATGTTTGAAAAGCGCAGCCACGTGACCCCCGTCGACCCGGTCTGGAACCGGATCACGACCGAGGCCCATACCGCCGTTGAGCAAGAGCCGCTGATGGGCGGGCTGGTGCATGCCTGTATTCTGCATCACCGCAGCCTTGAGCGGGCATTGTCGTACCGAGTGGCGGCCAAGCTGTGTTCGAACGAGATGTCGATGATGGTCCTGCGTGAGATCGTGGACGAGGCCTATGCCGACGACCCTAGCTTGATTGAGGCTGCGCGCGCGGACCTGATGGCCGTGTACGAACGCGACCCGGCCTGCCACCGACTACTGCAGCCGATCCTCTATTTTAAAGGCTATCAGGCGATGCAGGCCTATCGTGTGGCCCACTGGTTGTGGCGCAAGGGACGGCATGATTTGGCCTATTTCTTCCAGATGCGGTCGTCTGAGATTTTCGGCATCGACATTCACCCCGCCGCCAGGATCGGCAAAGGGATCATGATCGACCACGCCCATTCCATCGTGATTGGTGAGACTGCTGTGGTTGGTGACAATGTCTCGATGCTGCATTCTGTGACTTTGGGCGGAACCGGCAAGGAAGAAGAGCAGCGCCACCCAAAGATCGGTGATGGAGTTCTGATTGGTGCCGGGGCCAAGGTTCTTGGCAACATTGAGGTCGGCCACTGCAGCCGGATCGCCGCCGGATCGGTGGTGCTACAAGAGGTTCCCGCTTGCAAGACAGTTGCCGGCATCCCGGCCAAAATCGTGGGCGAGGCGGGGTGCGATCAGCCCTCGATCTCGATGGACCACATGCTGGGCAAGGACCAGTAAAAATCAGTTTGAGCGGTTGTTCTTTCTGTTCAACCGCTCCTGCCGTCTTCGTTCCCTGCGTTCCTTACGCTTGTCGATGCGTTGCTGGCGCTCAGCCTTTTGCTGGGCGATGACGGCTGGATCACTGGATTTGAACCTGGAGTTTTCGCCCGGATAGCTGTTGGGTTTTGCGAATGCCATGTCTGCCGCAGTTGCGGACGCGGCAACGACAAGCAATATCTTGGTCAAATCAAAAAAGCGCATGGACCACCTTTGGCTTTCAAAACCGTCTGTTTTTAAGGTGGGAGAGCGCGATTGCTGAGGCAACCTTTGGAGTGATCACGCGTGCTCACAGCGTGGCCGCGATCGTGAGAGCACCCGCCGAGGTCGGACCCCGGCGGGTAGAGTTCTATCAGGCCAGCATGACCATCGGATTCTCCAGGTTTTCGACGATGGCTTGCAGCAGCTGAGCCCCAAGCGCGCCGTCGATGACCCGGTGATCCACAGACATCGTGACGGACATCACGGTGGCGACCGTCAGCTCCCCGTCTTCGCCGACAACGGGCTTTTTCAGGCCTGTGCCGACCGCAAGAATGCCTGCATGCGGCGGGTTCACGATGGCGTCGAAATTGTCGATCCCGAACATGCCGAGGTTCGAGACCGCGAATGTGCCGCCCTGGTACTCATGCGGGGCCAGCTTGCGTTCGCGGGCGCGACCGGCAAGGTCCTTCATCTCGGTCGACAGGGCAGACAGAGACTTGGTGTCGGCATCCTGCAGGACCGGAGTGAACAGACCGCCTTCGATCGCAACCGCAACTGCCACGTCCGAAGGTTTCAGCTGCAGCACCCGGTCGCCCGCCCAAACGGCGTTGCATTCGGGGACCTGCTGCAGCGCGTTGGCGACGGCTTTGATGATGAAGTCATTGACGCTCAGCTTCACGCCACGAGCCTCTAGCTGCTTGTTCAACTGGCTGCGGAACTTGAGAAGCGCGTCCAGTTTGATATCGCGGCGCAGGTAGAAATGTGGGATGGTCTGCTTGGCCTCGGACAGGCGCGCGGCGATGGTCTTGCGCATGCCGTCGAGCTTGATTTCCTCGTAGTCGCGACCCTCGTACATCTTGGCCACGGCATCTGCCGATGGGCCAGCCGGTGCCGCCGCTGCGGGCGTGGCTGCTGCGGCAGGGGCCGGGGCTGCTGCTGGCGCTGCAGTTGCGCTTTCCACATCGGCTTTGACGATGCGACCATGTGGGCCGGAGCCGGTGATCTGTGCCAGATCAAGGCCCTTTTGCGCCGCGATGCGACGGGCCAGCGGTGAGGCGAAGATGCGACCACCGTCGGCTTTGGCCGGTGCTGCCGGAGCAGGGGCGGGCGCCTCGGATGCCGCTGGCGCGGCGACCTCGTTGCTCGCGGCGGCGGCAGGTGCAGCCGCTGGGGCCGCGGCCGGTGCGGCGCCGATGTCATCGACGCTTTCGCCATCTTCCAGCAGGACTGCGATGGCAGTGTTGACCTTGACCCCTTCGGAGCCTTCCGGGATCAGGATCTTGCCGATGGTGCCTTCGTCAACGGCCTCGAACTCCATTGTGGCTTTGTCGGTTTCGATCTCGGCCAGCAGGTCGCCGGAGGAGACGGTGTCGCCCTCTTTGACCAGCCATTTGGCAAGGGTGCCTTCCTCCATGGTCGGAGACAGGGCGGGCATTAGGATTTCGGTGGGCATTTCAGCGCTCCTCAATCAGAGTAATTTGGTCAAAGGGCGCCTTGGGGCGCCCAGTGCCGCGTGCGAGCGTCGCAATCGCAGCCTCGATTTTTTCTTTGTTCTCCGCCATCCAGACATAAGCGGTCTGGTGCGATGGGCGCGCGCCTATCAACCGCATATCCGCCGCCAATCGCTCGGGCACAAGCGCCCGTACGATGCGGTTGTCGATGTCAATCTCGACACGGTAGCATTCGGTTGCTGGATCGCGGCCCCTGATCTCCATTACCGGTAGGTCACCTGTTTGACGGCAGCGATCACCTCATCCGTGGTGATCAGGGCCAGCTTTTCGAGGTTCGCGGCATAGGGCATCGGAACATCCTTGCCGGTGCAGTTGATGACCGGCGCGTCGAGATAGTCGAACGCCTCTTGCATCACGACCGAGCTGATGTAGCTGCCGACCGAGCCTTGGGGCCAGCCTTCTTCGACTGTCACGAGACGGTTGGTCTTCATCACCGAGTTGATGATCGCGCCCGTGTCCATCGGGCGGATGGTGCGCAGGTCGATGACCTCCGCGCTGATGCCCTCTTCGGCCAGTTTATCGGCGGCTTCGAGGGCATATTGCATGCCGATGCCGAAGCTGACGATGGTCACATCCGAGCCTTCGCGCCAAATGCGGGCCTTGCCCAGAGGAATGGACAGGTCATCCACTTGCGGCACGTCGAATGTGCGTCCGTAGAGGATTTCGTTTTCCAGGAAGATCACCGGGTTGGGGTCGCGGATCGCCGATTTCAGCAAGCCTTTTGCGTCGGCGGCCGAGTATGGCATCACGACTTTCAAACCAGGGATCTGCATGTACCATGCGGCGTAATCCTGAGAGTGCTGCGCGGCCACGCGGGCGGCGGCACCGTTGGGGCCACGGAACACGATGGGGCAGCCCATCTGACCGCCGGACATATAGAGCGTTTTGGCGGCGGAGTTGATGATCTGGTCGATCGCCTGCATGGCGAAATTGAAGGTCATGAACTCGACGATGGGTTTCAAGCCACCGAAGGCTGAACCAACCGCTATACCAGCAAAGCCATGCTCGGTGATAGGGGTGTCGATCACGCGTTTGGGGCCAAACTCGTCCAGCAAACCTTGGCTGATTTTGTAGGCGCCCTGATACTCGGCGACTTCTTCGCCCATCAGATAGACGTCTTCGTCGCCGCGCATCTCTTCGGCCATCGCGTCGCGGAGGGCTTCGCGGACGGTCTCGGTTTTCATTTCCGCGTCGGCCGGCCAATCGGGCGACAGGTCCACAACCGGAGCGGCCGGGGCGGCAGCTGCCGGAGCGGGGGCCTCAACCGCCGCAGGGGCGGCCTCGGTCACCGCTGCGGCTGCGGGGGCAGCCGCGGGTAGGGCGGAGGCATCTTCGCCTTCTTCAACAAGGATCGCGATGGGGGTGTTGACTTTGACCCCCTCGGTGCCCTCGCTGATCAGGATTTTGCCGACGATACCTTCGTCAACGGCCTCGAACTCCATCGTGGCCTTGTCGGTTTCGATCTCGGCCATGATGTCGCCGGAAGATACGGTGTCGCCTTCCTTGACCAGCCATTTGGCCAGCGTGCCCTCTTCCATTGTGGGCGAAAGGGCGGGCATGAGAATTTCGGTTGCCATGTCTTATTCGTCCTCTCAGGCGTAAATATCTGTCCAGAGCTCATCCACCGACGGCTCAGGGCTTTCTTTCGAGAATTCGGCGGCCTGGTTGACGACATCTTTGATCTCTTTGTCGATCGCCTTGAGGTCATCCTCGGTCGCGTGTTTGCCAGTCAGCAGCAGCTCGCGCACATGTTCGATCGGGTCGCTTTGCTCGCGGACCTTCTGAACTTCTTCGCGGGTGCGGTACTTGGCCGGGTCAGACATCGAGTGACCACGGTAGCGGTAGGTTTTGACCTCAAGGATGTAGGGGCCTTTGCCTGCGCGGCAGTGGGCGACGGCTTTCTCGCCTGCGGCTTTGACGGCCAGAACATCCATGCCGTTGACCATTTCGCCTGGGATCCCGAAGGCCTGACCACGGTGATAGATATCCGCCGAAGAGGTCGAGCGTGCCTGAGCGGTGCCCATCGCATATTGGTTGTTTTCGATCACGAAGACGACCGGCAGATCCCAGAGGGCGGCCATGTTGAATGTCTCATAGACCTGACCTTGGTTGGCCGCGCCGTCACCAAAATAGGTGAAGGTCACCCCACCGTTTTCCTTATACTTGTCTGCAAAGGCCAGACCCGCGCCCAGCGGGACCTGAGCGCCAACGATACCGTGGCCGCCGTAGAAATGCTTCTCTTTCGAAAACATGTGCATCGAGCCGCCTTTGCCCTTGGACAGGCCGCCCTCACGCCCGGTCAGCTCGGCCATCACGCCGCCCGGATCCATGCCGCAGGCCAGCATGTGGCCGTGGTCGCGATAAGATGTGATGCGTTTGTCGCCTTCTTTTGCTGCAGCCTCAAGGCCGACAACAACCGCTTCCTGTCCGATGTAGAGGTGGCAGAAACCACCAATCAGACCCATACCGTAAAGTTGCCCCGCCTTTTCTTCGAATCGACGGATCAACAGCATTTCGCGGTAGTAGGTTTTCAGCTCTTCCGCAGAAACGTTTGGTTTCTTTGTGGTTTTTCGCGCAGCCATTGTGGCGATCTCCCCCTTTCGGACAGATAGTTTAGCGTTAAACTATCTTTTAGAGCATTTCTTGCGATCTGGCGAGCGTAAATATGACGCAGCGTAGCTTTGCGCAATTCATGCAGTGGGAGAAGGGGTTAGCGGATGACGATTTCATCCGCGCGGATCATGCCCAGTACGGATCGGGCCTGTTGATCCAGTAGGTCGAGATCAAGGTAATTGTCCGAAAGCCTGCGGGTAAGGTTTTCCATCTCGGCAATCTCAGCTTTGAGCGCCGCGAGGTCGCGTGACAGGGCGTCCCGTTCCGCCGAAATCTCAACCCGTCGAAACAGGCCATAGTCTCCTTGAACGGCGGCAAAGGTGAAATATACACCCAGCATAAAAGCCACCGAAAAGAAAAAAACTGCACCCAAACCGGGCCGATGGGAACGGGACACTCTGTTGACCGCCGTATGAAGTCTGCCTCAATAACGGGCCCTTTGTTGGCCTCTGATTGCACTATGTCACAGGTGATTCGGGATGTGAATCCCCTGATTCGCAAAAATTGCGCGGTTGAGTCTGATTGTCTAGCGGCCCGGATTTGAGCGCCGCGATGATCATTGCTCCAACGCTGCGACGCCGGGCAGGGTCTTGCCTTCCATCCATTCCAGGAAGGCTCCGCCTGCAGTCGAGATATACGAGAAGTCCTTGGCCGCGCCAGAAGCATTCAGGGCAGCAACGGTATCCCCGCCACCTGCGACCGAGATCAACTGACCCGCGCGTGTCAGCGCAGCGGCTTTTAGGGCGGCGGCGTTGGTGGCGGCGTCAAACGGCTCCAACTCGAACGCGCCGAGCGGGCCGTTCCAGATTAGGGTCTGGCTTTTGCCGAAGATCTCGGTGATGGCGGCGACACTTTCGGGGCCTGCGTCCAGGATCATGCTGCCTGCGGGGCACTGATCAGCGGGCAACACCTGATGCGGCGCGTTTGCTTCGAATTTCTCGGCGACCACCACATCAACAGGCAGCACGATGGTGCAGCCGGACGTTTCGGCCTTGGCCAGAATCTCTGCGGCAGTGTCTTTCATCGCGGTTTCTGCCAGCGATTTGCCGACATCAACGCCCTTGGCGACAAGGAACGTGTTTGCCATGCCGCCGCCGATGACCAGATAGTCGACCTTGTCGATCAGGTTGCCCAACAGCTCCAGCTTGGTCGACACTTTCGCGCCACCCACAACGGCTGTCACAGGGCGTTTAGGTGCGCCCAGAGCGCCCTCCAGCGCTTCAAGCTCGGCCTGCATCAGGCGACCAGCGCAGGCGGGCAGCAAACGGGCCAGCGCCTCGGTCGAGCTGTGGGCGCGGTGCGCGGCCGAGAACGCGTCATTGCAGTAGATATCGCCCAGACGCGCCATGCCAGCGGCCAGATCGGGATCGTTCTTGGTTTCTGCTGCGTGAAAGCGGGTGTTTTCCAGCAGCAGAACCTCACCGGGCTGCAGGGCGTCGGCGGCCAGTTCAGCCTCAGTTCCCACGCAATCGGCGGCGAACAGGACCTTCGCGCCAAAAGCAGTCTCCAGGGTCGGGACAAGTTGGTTCAGCGACAGGCTTTCACGTCGCTCACCGCCGGGACGGCCGAAATGGGCCAGCAGGATGGGTTTGCCGCCAGATGCCAGGATGTGCTGCACCGTGGGAACAATACGCTGAATACGGGTGGCGTCGGTCACAACATCGTCAACGACCGGCACGTTGATATCCACGCGCACCAGCACGCGTTTGCCGTTCAGGTCCATATCGTCCAGTGTTTTCCAGCCCATCGCGCAATCCTCGTGTTTTGATACCCTTTGGGCGGTTCTTTTCCTGCATTTTGCCCTCAGGTCAATGCGTCACTTGGCATTCAGGCGCTTGGCGCATAGGTATTTGCGCAAGACAAACGACAGGAGGGCCAGATGGCCGAGATCAAGGATCCCGAAAACACAATCATCATCGAGCTGAAAGACGGCAATGTCGTCATCGAGCTGCTGCCTGACGTGGCGCCTCTGCACAGCGCCCGGATGAAGGAACTGGCCCGTGGGGGCGAGTATGACAACGTGGCCTTCCACCGTGTGATTGACGGCTTCATGGCCCAGACCGGCGACGTCCAGCACGGCGACATGGAAGACGGATTCAACATCCGCATGGCGGGCACAGGCGGGTCGTCTCTGCCGAACGTTCCGGCGGAATTCTCGAAACTGCCGCATGACCGTGGAACTCTGGGCGCTGCGCGCTCGCAGAACCCGGATTCGGCTAACTCGCAGTTTTTCATCAACTTCAAAGATAACCACTTCCTGAACGGTCAGTACACGGTCTATGGCCGCGTGATCGACGGGATGGAGCATGTAGACGCTATTGTACGGGGCGAGCCGCCTGCGAGCCCGGACCGCATGATCAGCGTCAAGGTAGCGGCAGATGCATAAGCTTGCCGCCGCTTTTGTCCTGTTGGCCAGCCCCGCGCTGGCCACCGGGCTGCAGATCGAGGTTGAGGGTGAGGCCAATGGCACCATCACCGTTGACCTGTTTGAAGATGTCGCACCCAAGCACGTGGAACAGATCACCGCGCTCGCCAACGCAGGTGAGTATGACGGCGTCGTCTTCCACCGCGTGATCGAAGGGTTCATGGCCCAGACCGGAGACGTTCAGTTTGGCAACCAGACCAAGGGCAGCTTCAACGCTGCCAATGCAGGTCGTGGTGGCTCGGACCGTCCTGACCTGCCTGCCGAGTTCTCGGACATCACCTTTGATCGCGGTGTGGTCGGCATGGCGCGGTCTCAGAACCCCAACAGCGCGAACTCGCAATTCTTCATCATGTTCGAGCCGGGACCGTTTCTGGATGGCCAGTACACCGTTGTCGGTCAGGTCACGGACGGGATGGACGTAGTTGATGCGATCAAACGCGGTGCGGGTCAGAACGGCGCCGTTGTCGGCCAGCCTGACGCGATGAAAAAGGTTACTGTGACCGAGTAACGAAAAAAACCCCGGCGCAAGTCATGCGCCGGGGTTTTCTTTTGGGCTAGGGACTGAGATCAGTCGTCGCCCATTGCTTTCCAGATCAACGCACCGATTGCCCCCCCGATCAGCGGGGCAACCCAGAACAGCCAGAGCTGTGCAAGGGCAGGGCCATCGGCAAACAGGGCCACGCCTGTGGACCGTGCCGGGTTGACCGACGTGTTGGTAACAGGGATTGAGATCAGGTGGATCAGGGTCAGCGCCAAACCGATGGCAATCGGTGCAAAGCCCGCAGGTGCTCCGCTGGAGGTGGCCCCCAGAATGATCACGATGAAGAACGCGGTCAGCACGATCTCGATCACCAGGGCTGACATCATGGAATACCCTTCGGGCGATGCTTCACCGTACCCGTTCGAGGCAAATCCACCGACACCTTCAAAACCGGGCGCGCCGCTGACAATCACATATAGCACCACCGCTGCCGCAATTGCACCCAGCACTTGAGCGACCCAATAAGGCAGTAGGTCTTTGGCGGGGAAGCGCCCTCCGATCATCAGGCCGAGGCTTACCGCGGGGTTGAAATGCCCGCCCGAGATATGGCCCACCGTATAGGCCATGGTCAAAACGGTCAGGCCGAAGGCGAAGGATACACCAAGCCATCCAATGCCGACATCAGCGACCCCTGCAGCCAGAACTGCGCTGCCGCAGCCGCCCAGAACCAGCCAGAACGTGCCGAAGAATTCGGCCATGAGTTTTGATGACATGAATAGTCCTCCGTTAATCAATGAGGACCAGAGTAATTCAAAAACCGTGATTTGTGAAACTTGTGTTTGGGGGAATTTTCACGGCCTGCGCGTCAGTTAGGCACGCCACCCCATGTCGCGGGATCGAGATTGAACAGCGCGGCAAGCTGTTCATAGACATGAGGTGCCGCCTTTTGTAGGGCGTGAGGGCGCTCAAAAAACACCTCGACCGAGACGGCAAAAAACTCCTCATGGCCTTCGGCGCCGTAAGGGTCGATGACGGTGCGTTGCCCGGCCTCTACTGCCAAGACATGGTCGGAATAGGCCGTTAGGAAGACCTTTTCCCACTCGGCATAGCTCTGTCCTTTTGCAAGAACCGGAACCCCGTTGGTACCGCCCGAGAGGTCGTCTATCTGGTGCGCAAACTCGTGGAACACCACGTTGTGCCCGTCATGGTCATTCATCGCGCCCTGTTTGCTATGCGCCCATGACAGGATCACTGGCCCACGGTCCCAGCTTTCGCCGGTTCGGATGATCTCTTTCTCGGTAATCACATAGCCGCTGCGTCTTTGCTGCCGAGACTTGAAGGCGTTGGGGTATATCAGGACGGTCGTCAGATTGTCGTACCAAGTGTCGGTGTTCACCACGAGCAGGCAGGCTTGCGCGGCGATGGACAATTGCATCTCATCGGTGACTTCCAGCCCGTCGCAGCCGTAAAAGCTCACCTGCTCGAGAAACAAGTTGATCTTGCCATCCAATTTCTCACGTAGGTCGGATGGGACGCGTTGGAGGATGGGGACCTGCGCTGCAATGATGCGCCGGTCGTCTTCGCTCAATGGTTCGGCCAGAAGCGCAGCGCGCGCCTTTTTCTTGGACCAGGACCAATACAGAAACGCGCCTGCGACGGCAGCGACAAGAGCGAAAAACATCCACATGGGCATAGTTTAGCCGTATCAGTTCAAGCTTGGAACTGGATTCAGAGGAATGCCTGCAGTTGAATCGAAAACGCCGTAGGATGACCTGCGGCGTTTCGAAAATCCGGGTTGGATTTGCTTTACTGTTTGACTTCCGCAGCCGGGTTGGCACCCGGTTTTGCGCCGCGGCCAGGGTTCAGGGGGTCGTCCTGACGCTGAACCGAACCTTCGAAATGCGCGCCGCTTTCGATGGCGATTGTCTTGTGGATGATGTCGCCTTCGACCCGTGCTGTCGAGGTCAGTCGGACTTTCAGGCCACGCACGCGACCCACGATGCGGCCGTTGACCACGACGTCGTCTGCAGTGACTTCGCCTTTGATGGTCGCGGTTTCGCCGATGGTCAGCAAATGCGCGCGGATATCGCCTTCGACAGTGCCTTCAACCTGAATGTCACCGGTTGTCTTGATGTTGCCGGTGATATGCAGGTCCGAAGACAGGACCGATGCGGGCGGCTTGGGCTTGGGCGCCGTGCTGGCCTTGGGTTCGGAAGGGGCAGGGGCCGCCGGAGTCGCCGGAGCAGCAGGTTTTGCCGCCTCAGAATCCTTGGATGCGGGCTCGTTGATTTTGCTCTTAGAAAACATTTCTCGCAGCCTTGATGTAAGTCATTGGGTTTACAGGTTTTCCGTTCACGCGCACCTCATAGTGCAAATGCGTGCCGGTGGACCGTCCGGTGCTACCCATATCAGCAATATGATCCCCGCGCGAGACCCTTTGGCCGACCTTGACGTTGATCTTGGTGTTATGAGCGTAAAGTGTCTCAATCCCGAAGGCGTGTTTGATCCTCACAAGGCGTCCAAAGCCGGATTGCCAACCGGCATGGGTGACCACGCCATCTGCGGTTGCAAAGATATCGGTGCCCTGGGGCCCTGCAAAATCGACGCCGTTATGCATCCGACGTCCGCCCGTTTTGGGGTCGCGGCGAGAGCCGTAGCCGCTGGTAAACCGCACAGCGGAATGAACCGGGTTCGCAAAGGGCGCTTTTTCGGCCGCCAGACGATACAGGTTCAACTGATCCATTTGTTGTAGAAGCTGGTTTGCGCGCACCTCGTCGGCGGAGATGTCACTCTCCTCGCCGCGGGTGCTCAGGGATAAAGGGGTCAGCGGACCGCCCATACCGCTATATCCGCGTCGCACCTCTTCGATGATGCGGTCTGTGGGCATACCCGCCTGGCGGAACATCTTGTCCAGAGGCTCGACCGAGATCACCATTGCCTCTTCCAACTGGCGGAAAATCTCGTCACTGCGTTCCTGCATCAGCCGGATTTCCAGCTCCAGGTCATCGCGCTGGTCCAGAGCATCACGCGCGTCGGCTGCGATCTGATCCCGCTCTTCCGCGGTGCGAGCCAGCGCGTCGGTCATGAATTCCATCTGCGCCGGGGCCGATGCTGCCACGACATAGGCGTCCGTTGTATCCGCATCCTGTTGCAGTTTCGCCAGTTCGCCACGGGCCTCTTCGCGTTGCTTCATCGTTGCGCGCAGCGTGGTCTGGATCACCTCAATCCCAGTTTCCAACTCGCGCCGACGGTTTTCCGAGGCCAAAAGCTCGGACTGCATCGCCGAGACCTGCGCCAGAGCAGCGTTGAACCGGTCTTGCGCGGCCAAGGCTTCCTGCGCGCGGGCGTCACGCTCGGCGGACAGGATGTTGAGACGTTCTTGATAGGTGGCCTGATCTCGTTTGGCTTGTTCGCGGAAGTTGCCAGATCCGATGCTGTCCATCAGCAGAATCGCAGTGGCGACGGCGGTCCAGCCAACCATGACGGCCACACCGGCCACCGCAGCGATCTGCGTTTCCGAGCTGAGACGGATGTACCGCGTGTCTTTGTCAGATTTCAGAAAAACCCGGCGTTCCGGGAAGTGCCGTTCGAGCAGCGAGTGAAATTTAATTGCCAGACGTGTTCTCACGCGTCTTACCTCTCATCCCCAAGATCGGGACCGGTCGTGGTGCAATAGCCGTCCCTTGGACGGGATGCTTAATAGGGTCTCAGCATTCGGGCAAGTTTGTTGACCAATTTGTCGTCGAAGCTGCAGATTTCCCCCTACGGATCGGCGAAAACCTGCCGAAATTAACCTTTAGCCTCAGTCTGAGACCTGACCCCGCGCGGGCATATCCTCGGTTAGCGGCCAGTAGAAGTCCGGCGGCAATCCTGCCTCGGCGCGCTTCTCTTCGTTAAAGGGCGGTTTCAAGGCACCGTGGAAATAGCGCCGAACCAATTGGTGGAAGACGTCCTTGGGGTCGGCGTTTTCGCGTCCGCATAGAAAATGGAACCACTTGGAGCCATAGGCGACGTGGCCGACCTCTTCTGCATAGATCACCTCGAGCGCGGCAATGGCCTGTTCGGCCTTTGCCTTGCGAAAGATATCGATCATGCCGGGTGTGACGTCCAGCCCGCGTGCCTCTAGCACCATGGGAACCACAGCAAGGCGGCCCATCAAATCCTCGGCGGTGTCTTCGGCGGCGCGCCACATGCCCGCATGGGCGGGCAGGGCGCCGTAAAAGCTGCCCATCTGTTCAAGACAATCACAGACCATCTCGAAATGGCGCGATTCTTCTTCTGCGCATTTGACCCAGTCATCATAAAAACCGATCGGCATGGGCACGTGACCGAAGCGGGCAATGATGTCCCAATGCAGATCCACGGCATTCAGTTCAATATGTGCAACAGCGTGCAGGAGCGCGATCCGTCCGGCCTCGGACCCCGGTTTGCGCTTTGGCACTTCGCGCGGTGAGAGCAGCTCGGGCTTATCAGGGCGTGCAGGGGTCAAAGGCGGGGTGGCGGTGCCGATTTCAATCGCGTCACCTTCGCCCTTGCGCGACGCGAACCAAGCGGCGACATGGCGTTTGGACAGGGCGGTTTTCTCCCGCCCGTCCGCTGTTGTCAGAACTTCGGTTGCCATCTGGGTCAGTGTTTGGGGCACTGGTACGCTCCGCCTTGTCGTGTCGAGGCCGGGGATAGACCGGATGGTGCGCGGGGTCGAGGGGGGCTACATCGCCTTTACGGCCTCAAGCACCGCATCCACGTGGCCCGGCACTTTGACCTTGCGCCAGACCTGCGCGATGCGGCCCTCGGCGTCGATCAGGAAGGTCGAGCGTTCGATGCCCATGGATTTGCGGCCATACATGTTCTTCTCGACCCAGACGCCGTAGTCCTCGCAGACGGTCGAGTTTTCATCCGAAAGCAAAGGCGTAGTCAGGTCGTGTTTGGCGACGAACTTGTCATGTTTGGCCACGCTATCGCGCGAGATGCCAAAGACCTGAGCGCCAGCGTCGGCAAAGGCCTGAAGCTGTTCCGAAAAACCGATGGATTCCTTGGTGCAGCCCGGCGTATCATCGCGGGGATAAAAGAATAAAACGACGGCATTGCCGCGCAGATCCGCGAGGGATACCTCACCGCCGCCGTCTCGAGGAAGGGTGAAGTCAGGGGCCATGTCTGAAACGTCGGGCATTGGAAACTCCGCTAAAGGTTTTTAAACGCTGCTCGATATCATAGGGCAACGCGGACGGGTTGAAAGGCGTGGAACGCAAATTGGTGCAGCAGGATCAGGACAATAGCGAAGCGGTCGGCCAGCCGAAACGTCGCCGCTCGCGCCGTCGGACGGCGGGCATCTGGACGTTGCGCGGCGTTGTTTTGCTGGTCGTTCTGGCTGTGGTCACGGGGTTCATGGTGTTGGGCCAGCGCATGCACGCCCCGGCCTGGCTTCGCAGTCACGTTGAGACGCGGTTGGAGGAAAATCTGGGCGGCCTCCAGATCCGCTTTGGCGATGTCAGCTTTATCATTCACGAAGGCTGGCGGCCCCGTTTGCGTCTGACGGATGTGTCCATTAGTGATCAGGCCGGACAACAGATCGCCCAAGTGTCGGATATGCGGGCCAGTCTGGCGATGCGGCCCTTGCTGCGCGGTCATGTGCGGCCCAAGCGGATCATACTCAGCGGGGCGCAGATCGCCCTGACCCGAGGTGAGGATGGCGCGCTGACCCTGACAGTGGGCACCGGCAGCGCTCCCGTGCAAAGCGCATCTAACCTGGCCGAATTGATCGAGGCCGGGGATGAGGTGTTCCTTTCTCCGGTCCTGTCTGCGCTGACCTCGGTGCAGTTGGATGCGATCACGCTGGACTATCGCGATCTGCGGTTGGGGAGGTCCTGGATACTAGACGGCGGCCATATTCAGCTGACCCGCAATGACGATGACATGCGGCTGGCGACCGGGTTCTCGGTCTTGTCCGGGCGCGATTTTGTCAGCCAGATCGAGGCCAACTATACCAGCATCCTGGGAACGCCCGAGGCGCGTTTTGGCGTCACGATCACCGACCTTCCGGCCGAGGATATCTACGGCCAAAGCCCGGCGTTGGCGTGGTTGCAGGTTCTGAAAACGCCGATCTCGGGCGCGGTGCGGGGCAGTGTGGATGGTTCAGGGGCTTTCGGCCCTGTTTTCGCGACGCTCAATCTGGGGGCCGGGGCGGTGCAGCCGAATCCAGAGACACGTGCCATCCCGTTCGACTCCGCGCGCACCTACTTCACCTATGATCCCAACCGGCAGGAGCTGGACTTCAACGAGGTCTCGATCGATTCCGCCTGGGGATCGGTGCAGGCCGCGGGCAAAGCCTATCTGCAAGGGGTGGAAAACGGGACGCTCGACAGTCTGGATGGGCAGTGGAGCCTGACGGGGATCAACGTCAACCCGGCCAACCTGTTCCCCGAGCCGCTGAACCTGAAAAGGGCGGATCTGGACGTTCAGATGAAATTTGCCCCGTTCCGGCTGCGCGTAGGTCAGATGACGATCGAGGATGGCGGCCATCGCGTGCGGGCCTCGGGTCTGCTGGTCGGTTTGGCGGATGGCTGGTCGGCAGATCTGGACGCGCATCTTAACCAGATGGACTCTGAAGAAGTCCTAAATTATTGGCCCGAGCGTCTTGCGCCAAAGCCGCGCGAATGGGTGACTAAGAACCTCTCCAAAGGCGCCTTGTCGGATATGGATTTCGCGCTGCGTCTGCGGCCCGACAACAAACCCGACATCTATCTGGATTTCGGGTTCGAGGATGCCACCATCCGTTTTGCCAAGACCCTGCCTCCGGTCGAAGGCGCGCAGGGGCAGGCCAGTCTGATTGACGACCGCTTTACCGCAACCGCGCAGCGGGGTGTGGTGATGGCCGATCAAGGCGGGGCCGTGGATGCATCGGGAACGTCCTTCATCATTCCCGATACCGAAATAAAAAAAAATACGCCGGGTATTGCACGGATAAGTGCGACGGGGGGTGTCACTGCCGCGCTATCCCTACTGGATCGCCCGCCCCTCAGCCTGCTCAGCAAGGCAGGACTGCCGGTCGATATGGCCGAAGGAAACGTGGCGCTCAAGGGCACGTTGTCCTTGCCGCTGATCAAGGGCCTCAAGTTTCAGGACACGCAATTTCACTTTGCAGGCACCCTCGGCGACCTGCGGAGCGACCGTCTGGTGCCGGGATTTTCCGTCAGCGCACCGATTCTGGAGTTGTCCGGAGATCAAACCGGCGTGCAGATCGCAGGGCAGGGCCTGTTCGGCGATGTGCCCGTGCAGGCCAAATGGCAACAGCCGATTGATGGCGAGACGGCGCAGCGCAGCACCGTGACGGGGCAAATCGAACTGTCCCAGCGTCTGATGGCGGAATTAAAGGCCGGATTGCCGCAAAGCTTCCTAAGCGGGTCTGGCACGGCTGATTTTACGCTCGGTATCGGTGCAGGCGCACCGCCGCAACTATCAGCCTCATCCGATCTGGTGGGCGTCACGCTGGCCATTCCCGAGCTGGGATGGCGCAAACCCGCGTCGACCAGCGGCACGCTGACTGCTGATGCAACGCTGGGCGATGGGCTGAAGGTTGATGCATTGAACCTGCAGGCGGCGGGGTTGCGGACCGCGGCGTCGATCACCTTCCGGCAGGGAGAGTTTGACCGTGTTTCCTTCAGTTCCTTCGATCTGGGCAACTGGCTGGCTGTTCCGGCCGAGCTGATCGGGCGGGGCAACGCCGCACCCGACATTCGCGTTCTTGGCGGGGTGCTGAACCTGGGCCGCGCCACATTTGGCGGGTCCGAGGGTGGCGGCAGCGGGTCGGGCGCTGGCCCAAATCTCGACGTAACGCTTGACCGCCTCCAAGTCACTGAGGGCGTGGCGCTGACCGGCTTCAAGGGCACGTTTCAAACGACCGGAGGGGTCAACGGTACCTTCAACGCCCGTGTCAACGGTGGGGCTGCCATGCAAGGCCGCCTCACCCCGCGGGGCGCGCGGAGCGCGGTAGAGCTGACCTCAAACGATGCCGGCGCCGTCTTGCGCTCGGCGGGTTTGCTGACACAAGCAAGGGGCGGAACGTTGGACGTGCAGTTGGAACCGGTCGCAGCCGCAGGCAGCTATGATGTGATCCTTAGTATCGTCAGCACCCGTATTCAGGATGCGCCTGCGATGGCTGCGCTGCTGAACGCAATCAGTCTGGTCGGGTTGCTGGATGAGATGGCTGGCCAGGGCATTTTCTTCTCGTCCATCGACAGCCGGATGCGGATCACCCCGACCGTGGTAAAGATTCTCAGCGGCAGTGCGGTCGGCCCGTCCATGGGCCTGTCTTTTGATGGAACGGTGAATACGGTGGCCGGGACGCTGAACCTGCGGGGTGCCATTTCCCCGATCTACCTTCTAAATGCGGTCGGCAGCGTCTTTACCAAAAAGGGCGAGGGGGTCATCGGGTTCAACTATTCTCTTACGGGGCCATTGGCGGACCCGAAGGTCTCGGTGAACCCGCTATCGGGCCTTGCGCCGCTGTTCCTGCGCAACCTTCTGCGTCCCCCGGCCCCTACGGTTTCAGATGGGCCGAATGCCCAACCGCGCAAACCTGACGAACCCAAGCGTACTTACGGCGCCCCGAAAAGCGATCGCTAGGGGATATGGCCGAATCTCTTGCGGCCTTGTATGGCGCGGCCATGAGACTCAGCGATTTTGATTTCCACCTGCCCGAAGACCTGATTGCCACCCGGCCCGCCAACCCGCGCTCGTCCGCGCGTTTGCTGGTGGCCGAGCGAGAGGCGATCTCGGACAGCCATGTGTTCGATCTGCCCAACTGGCTGCGCCCCGGCGATCGGCTTGTGTTGAACGATACGCGCGTGATCCCGGCGAGGCTCAGCGGGCGGCGGCACCGCGACAGCGCGCAGGGGCTGGTTTCCGCTGCGATCGAGGCGACGTTGCTGGAGCCTCAGGCGAATGGATCCTGGACCGCGCTGATCAAGCCGTTGAAAAAGGTCAAGCCGGGCGAAGAGATCGTATTCTCGGACGATCTCAGTGCGACGCTGGACCGGGTAGAGGACGGGCAGGCCTATCTGCAGTTCAACCTCAGTGGTGAGGATTTTGACGCCGCCCTTGAACAGGCCGGTGCAATGCCCTTGCCACCCTACATCGCCGCCAAACGTCCAGCGGACGAGCAGGACAAGACGGATTACCAAACCATCTGGGCGCGCAACTCGGGCGCTGTGGCCGCACCAACCGCGTCGCTGCATTTCGATGATGCGTTGATGGCTGCGCTGGCAGAGCGTGGGGTGGAATTCAGCCACGTGACCCTGCATGTGGGCGCGGGAACCTTTCTGCCGGTCAAGGTGGAGGACGTGACAACCCACAAGATGCATGCCGAGTGGGGCCGGGTCAGCCAGCAGGCTGCTGATGAGATCCGCGCCACCAAGGCGGCAGGGGGCCGGGTGATCCCGGTCGGTACCACCGCACTGCGCCTGATCGAAAGCGCCGCGCGCAGTGGGCAGATCGCGCCTTGGGAAGGGGAAACCGACATCTTCATCTATCCGGGCTTTCAGTTCCACGTGACGGACGCACTGATGACCAATTTCCACCTGCCCAAGTCGACCCTGCTGATGCTGGTTTCGGCTCTGATGGGGCAGGAGCGTATGCGGTCCGTCTATGCCCATGCGATTGAACAGAAATATCGCTTCTTCTCATATGGGGATTCATCCCTTCTGATCCCCTGAAACCCTCTGCCGCGACACTGTCAGACAGGGAATGTCGTAGACAGGCGCGATCTGCATTTGTTTTGATCACATAACGACTCGCAATTCAGCTTGGCACATCCCGGAGGCCCAAATGATTCAGGTTCTGTCCACCGCTTGGGCGCTTCTTCTCGGCATGGGTCTGCTGATGGTCGGCAACGGCCTGCAAGGCACGATTCTGGGTGTTCGCGGTGAAATCGAAGGTTTCTCGACCCTCGAGATGTCCTTTGTGATGTCGGCCTATTTCATGGGGTTTCTAGGCGGATCGCGCCTCGCGCCCGAGATGATCCGTAGGGTCGGCCATGTGCGTGTCTTCGCAGCCCTGGCCTCGTTCATTTCCGCGGTCATGATCATGTATCCGATGCTGACCGACCCGATCGCGTGGTTCCTGGGGCGTGCCGTGATCGGCTTCTGTTTCTCGGGCGTGTACGTGACCGCTGAAAGCTGGCTCAACAACGCGGCCAGTAATGAGAACCGGGGGCAGGCACTGTCGCTCTATATGATTGTGCAGATGCTGGGGATCATTTCGGCTCAGGGATTGGTCTTGCTGGGCGATCCCGCAGGGTATGAGACGTTTGTGATCGCGTCGATCCTCGTTTCCGTCTCGTTCGCGCCGATCCTTTTGTCGATTTCTCCGACCCCTGCATTCGACACCACCAAACCCATGACCCTGCGCGAGCTGATGGGCAAATCCCCCTTGGGCTGTGTCGGTATGTTTCTGTTGGGCGGGGTGTTCTCGGCGCAGTTCGGCATGGCGGCAGTCTATGGCGCGCGTGCTGGGCTGAGCCTGATCGAGATTTCGACCTTCGTGGCCGCCTTCTACATCGGCGCTATCGTGCTGCAATACCCGCTGGGATGGTTCTCGGATCGGATGGATCGGCGTTTTCTGATCCTGCTGGCGGCAGCCATGGGGGGGGCCAGTGCCGTAGCTGGCATGCTATTCGGGGTGAATTTCCCGATCCTTCTGGTTACCGCTTTCTTTATTGGTGGTATGTCAAACCCGCTCTATTCCCTGCTAATCGCCCATACGAACGATTTTCTGGATCGTGAGGACATGGCCGCTGCATCTGGTGGTTTGCTTTTCATCAACGGTTTGGGCGCGATTGCTGGCCCGCTGATTACAGGTTGGTTGATGGGGGACGGGATCTTTGGACCTCCTGGCTTTTTCCTGTTCATCGCGGCGTTGCTGTTCGCGATGGCCGGCTACGCAATGTATCGCATGACGCAGCGCGCGGCGATCCCAGTCGACGAAACCGGCACCATGTCGCCTCTGTACCCGTCCGCATCCCCCGTTGCGCTTGAGGTGGCCCAGGAAGTGGCCATCGAAGCCGCCGAGGCCGAGGAGGACGCACAAGATGTTTCCGCTAACGCCTAAATATGTCCGAAATGTAGTAATATTTTACTGTTACAAATCTGTAAAACAGCCTTAAATGACCTTACGTCCCTGGGGAGGACAACACACGGAGTTAAGGGCAATGGTTGGTCCTGAAGACGTATTGAGTTTTTGGTTGGATGAGGTCGGCCCCAAGGGGTGGTACATGCAGGACGACGCGCTGGATCAGCAGATCCGCGACCGTTTCCTGACCACTTGGGAAGCCGCGGCAGAGGGCAAGTTTTCGCTCTGGCTGACATATCCTAGCGGGTCGCTGGCCTATATCATCCTAACAGACCAATTCCCGCGTAACATGTTCCGGGGTGAGGCACGGGCCTTTTCGTCGGATCGGGCGGCTCTGGCCGCAGCGAAATGTGCGGTGGACAAGGGCTGGGATATGAAAATCGACGAACCCGCGCGGCAGTTCTTTTATCTGCCGATGATGCATTCCGAGAACCTGTGTGATCAGGAACGCTGTGTGCGTCTGATTTGCCAGAACCTCAGCAGCGAAGATTCCAGCAACCTGCTGCACGCGCGCGCGCATCGTGAGGTAATCCGAAAATTCGGACGCTTCCCCTATCGGAATGAGGCCCTGTCACGTACCCCAACCGTGCATGAGACCGCCTATGTCGACATGGGCGGCTATGGCGCCACTGTGCGCGAGTTGCAAGCAGCCGGTTAACTTTCGGGCCCGCATCCGCGGATAGCAATGATCCGGTCGGCTACCACGTCGGCCGAGGTCTCAATTGCATGGTCAATTAATTGGTCAGGTGATTCCGCCAACTCTGCAAACCGGGTCTGAACGGTCTGCAGCTTGGTTTCTATCGTTTCCAGCTTGTCCAGCGTATTGGACATTCGCAGAGAAACGACGGTGTTGCTCACCAGACCGTCCTCTTGAATGCGGGCCAAATCACTGCGCAGTCCGGAAAGCTGCTCGCGAATACCCTGCGCCTCGTCCCGCAACGGGGTGACAACTTGCAGTTTTTCCGACAGGCCCGAGGTGACATCCTCGACGGTCGAGGCCAGTTTCCACCCTAAAAACAGGCAAAGCGCGACAAGGATCAGCGTTGCATTCAGAAGTGCAAGGAGAAGGTCTTTGAGGGTCTTGGCCATGATAAGTCTTTCGAATGCTTTGTGAATATAAGACGGGCGGAGGCCCTGGCTGTTCTTTTCTAGCCTTTGAAAAAGCTTGGGTATAGGCTGAAAACTGCACGTATCGACCATAACATACCGACGTCGCTTTTGTCGCGGTATGTCTATATTGATGCGCTGTGAAAAATAGTTTAATGCTAAACTAAATTTCAAACCGACCTGGGCCGAGAGGGACACATGGCTGAAAAATCTTTTGATCTGATCGTAATCGGTGCTGGTCCGGGCGGCTATGTGGCCGCAATCCGCGCGGCGCAGTTGGGCCTCAAGACCGTCGTGGTCGAGCGTGAGCATCTGGGCGGCATCTGCCTGAATTGGGGCTGCATCCCAACCAAGGCAATGCTGCGCTCTTCGGAAGTCTTCCACCTGATGGAGCGCGCGAAGGACTTTGGTCTGACGGCGGATAAGTTCGGTTACGATCTGGACGCGGTGGTCAAACGCTCACGTGGCGTTGCCGGCCAGTTGTCGGGTGGGATCGGCCACTTGCTGAAGAAGAACAAAGTCAGTGTCGTGATGGGCGAGGCGACGATTACCGCAAAAGGCAAAGTCTCAGTCAAAACCGAGAAGGGCACTGAAGAGCTGTCCGCCAACAACATCGTCCTCGCCACCGGCGCACGTGCGCGTGAGCTTCCAGGGCTGGAAGCGGATGGCGATCTGGTCTGGACCTATAAACACGCGCTGCAGCCGCCACGGATGCCGAAGAAACTGCTCGTCATCGGTTCGGGCGCCATCGGGATCGAATTCGCCAGCTTCTACAACACGCTGGGCGCGGATACGACCGTGGTTGAAGTGATGGACCGCGTCCTTCCGGTTGAAGATGCTGAGATCAGCGCCTTCGCGAAGAAAGCTTTCACCAAGCAGGGCATGACCATCATGGAAAAGGCGATGGTCAAGCAGCTTGATCGCGGTAAGGGCAAGGTCACTGCGCATATTGAGGCCAAAGGCAAGGTGGAGAAGCACGAGTTCGACACTGTGATCTCAGCCGTTGGCATTGTAGGTAATGTCGAGAATTTGGGGCTGGAAGCACTGGGCGTGAAAATCGACCGTACGCATGTTGTGACGGATGAGTTCTGCCGCACAAGCGTTGACGGTCTCTATGCAATTGGCGATATCGCCGGCGCGCCCTGGTTGGCTCACAAAGCCAGCCACGAAGGCGTCATGGTGGCCGACCTGATCGCAGGCAAACACGCGCATCCGGTCAAACCCGAAAGCATTGCAGGTTGCACCTATTGTCATCCACAGGTGGCCTCGGTTGGCTATACCGAAGCCAAAGCCAAAGAGCTTGGTTACGACATCAAGGTGGGCCGCTTCCCGTTCATAGGGAACGGTAAGGCGATTGCGCTTGGAGAGCCTGAGGGCATGATCAAGACGATCTTCGACGCCAAGACCGGTGAGCTGCTGGGCGCGCATATGATCGGCGCGGAAGTGACCGAGATGATTCAGGGCTACGTTGTAGGTCGTCAGTTGGAGACGACGGAAGAAGACCTGATGAACACCGTCTTCCCGCATCCGACACTGTCAGAAATGATGCATGAAAGTGTTCTGGATGCGTATGATCGCGTGATCCATATGTAAGGGGTTGGGGGGCTCTGCCCCCGCCGCGGCAAGCCGCGACTCCCCCGGGATATTTACAGCCAGATGAAGCATGGGATCCGTCCTTCATCTGGCCGAAAATACCTCGAAGCGCGAGGCAGAGCCTCGCAAAAGTCTCCTATGAATTCAAAGCATCCAGAATGCGGGCCCAAGAGCGAATGCCCTTGTGGAAGCTTTTGACATCGTATTTCTCGTTCGGAGAGTGGATGGCATCGTCGTCATTGGCGTAACCCACCAGCATCGAATCCAAGCCCAGAACGGTGTCGAAGTAACCAACGACCGGGATTGAGCCGCCCATTCCGGTGAACACAGCCTCGCGGCCCCATTCGTCAGATAGCGCAGCGCGGGCTGCTTCGAACTCAGGGCGATCCAGATTCATGACCGAGGCTGGGGACCCTTCGAGGTCATTGTCCCAGACAACTTTGGCATCCGGGGACAGGTGCTCCTCTACATGTTTACGAATCTTGTCGCGCAAGGCGTCGGGGTCCATGTCACCGACAAGGCGGCAGGTGATTTTGCAGTGAGCTTCCGATGGGATCACAGTTTTTGATCCGGCACCGTTATAGCCTCCCCAAAGACCGTTGACCTCAAGGGTGGGGCGTGCCCATTGCTGTTCCAGCGTGGAATAGCCTTTCTCGCCATGCGGTTGGCTATATCCCACCGAGTTCAAGTATTCGGCTTCGTGGAAGCCGCAGTTCTCCCACTGGCGCAGCTGATCTGCCGGGACCTCGTGAACGCCTTCATAGAAACCTTCAACAGCGACGCGCCCGGTCTCGTCGTCATAGAAGGAAGCCACGATCTTGGACAATTCGCGCAGCGGGTTCAGACCGGGGCCGCCGTAGTGGCCGGAATGCAGGTCGATGCGGGGGCCGACGATGGTGAACTCATCTTTCAGCATGCCGCGCAGTTGCGACGCGATAGAAGGCACTCCGCGTGACACCATCGAGGTGTCGCAAACCAGGGCCAGATCGGCCTGCAATTCGTCTTTGTTCGCTTCTAGGAACGGCACCAGCGAGGGCGAGCCTGATTCCTCTTCACCTTCGAAGAAAAAGGTGATGCGGCAGGGCAGGGTGCCGTGGACGTCTTTCCAGGCGCGGCAGGCTTCGACAAAGGTCATCAGCTGGCCCTTGTCGTCGGACGATCCACGGCCGCGGATGACGGGTCCGTTTTCGGTCTCCTCGATGGCGGGGTCGAACGGATCGCGGTTCCACAGGTTCAGAGGGTCGACGGGTTGCACATCATAATGCCCGTAGAACAGCACATGCGGGACTTCGCTGCCCTCACCCACATGACCCACGACCATAGGGTGACCGGGTGTTTCGCGTTTTTCTGCTGCAATACCAATGCTCTGCAGGTCCGAGACTAGCCATTCGGCGGCCTTGTCGACCTCCGCTTTGTAGGCGGGATCGGTTGAGATCGATTGGATGCGCAACAGCTCCATCAGGCGGTCGATCGAGGTTTGCAGATCAGAGTCGATCCGGCTCAGCACGGCGTCTAGCGACATAACAGGGCTCCTGCTTGAGAATGATTTGCGCGAACCCTATCAGTGTTGGCGCTGCCGTCCAGAGCAGAGTGCGCAGTACCGCCCCGTAGTGAACGGCCGAAGTTAAGCTTCTGTACCTGCGTCGTTTCCCCGCGTCTTTTAGACGTAAGTTTACTTGCTGCGCGGCTATGAAGCTTATATTTGATGCAAATCAAAGTTGGGTTCTAACGGGCGGCTTTAATAAGGTAGAACGTGCGAACACAAAGCTGCTTCAGGGGCGATGTCCTGTAAGGTAGCGGAATACAGGCTTTGGGTGAGGGGTTTGCCCGAGGCGATCAAGGAGGGTCCGTTGGACTATACTGCTCAGCTCGATTCAGCGATTGCCAGGCTGCATGACGAAGGACGTTACCGGACCTTTATCGATATCGAACGCCTCAACGGGCACTTCCCGCATGCTGTTCGGACCCGTCCCGATGGAACACAGCAGAACATTACCGTGTGGTGCGGCAATGACTATCTTGGCATGGGCCAGCACCCGGTTGTCCTGAACGCAATGCACGAAGCCGTCGATGCGGCCGGCGCCGGTTCGGGCGGGACGCGCAACATCTCGGGCACGACTGTATATCACAAGCGTCTTGAGGCTGAGCTGGCCGATCTGCACGGCAAAGAGTCCGCCCTGCTGTTCACCAGCGCTTACATCGCCAATGACGCGACGCTTTCGACCTTGCCGAAACTGTTCCCCGGTCTGATCATCTATTCGGACGCGCTGAACCATGCCTCGATGATCGAAGGCGTGCGGCGTAATGGCGGCGCCAAGCGAATCTTCCGCCACAACGATGTCGCGCACCTGCGTGAGCTGCTTGAAGCAGACGACCCTAAAGCCCCCAAGCTTATCGCCTTTGAGTCGGTCTACTCCATGGATGGTGACTTCGGCCCAATCGAAGAGATTTGCGATCTGGCGGATGAATTCGGTGCGCTTACTTATATTGACGAGGTCCACGCGGTTGGAATGTACGGCCCGCGCGGTGGTGGTGTGACGGAACGTGATCGCCTGGCGCATCGCATCGACATCATCAATGGCACTCTGGCCAAAGCCTATGGTGTGATGGGGGGCTATATCGCCGCCAGCGAAAAGATGTGTGACGCCGTGCGTTCCTACGCTCCGGGGTTCATCTTTACCACCTCTCTGCCGCCGGCTGTTGCGGCTGGTGCGGCGGCCTCGGTCGCGCATCTGAAAGTGACGCCGGAACTGCGTGAGCAGCATCAGACCCAGGCAAAGATTCTGAAGCTGCGCCTGAAAGGCTTGGGCCTGCCGCTGATCGACCATGGCAGCCATATCGTGCCTGTTATCGTCGGAAACCCGGTCCATACCAAAATCCTGAGTGATCGCTTGCTGGACGATCACGGTATCTATGTGCAACCGATCAATTTCCCTACCGTTCCACGTGGTACAGAGCGCCTGCGCTTCACCCCATCTCCGGTCCATGGACCCGGTGAGATGAACCGTCTGGTTCAGGCGATGGACGAACTTTGGTCACATTGTGCGCTAAATCGCGCCGAACTTGCCGGTTAACCTCACGCTAAAGTGTGCAACGTGTTTGCCGCGTGTTAAGCTTACGCTAACAAAATAAATGGACGAATCGTTATGGGGACGATTCGCCATTAGCGTGAAACACGCGACAGGCAAAATGGGGCGGCAGGAATGATTGGGCGCAGATCACAGCGCGATTCCGAAGAAGGTGTGGAAGTCAGACCAAAGGGGTTTGACGACTACGAAGTACGGCTTGGTGATCAGATGCGCGGCGAGCGCGCCACCATGGGCAAATCCCTTCTGGATGTTCAGCGCGAGCTTCGGATCAAAGCCAACTACATCGCTGCCATTGAAAACGCCGATCCTGATGCGTTCGATACACCCGGCTTCATCGCCGGGTATGTGCGTTCTTACGCCCGTTATCTGGGCATGAACCCGGATGAAACCTTTGCCGCCTTCTGCAAGGAAAGCGGCTTTGAGGTCGCGCATGGCATGTCCGCCGAGGCATCGGTCGTGCGCAAACCGACCGGAGATCTTCCGGCCCGTGGCCCGATGGGGCGGGATCCTTTTGTGTCTCCGAACACGCCATATATCCCCGGCAAAGAATCCTTCGTCAGTCAGGTTGAACCGCGCGCTATTGGCTCGTCCCTAGTCTTGCTGGCCGTCATCGGCGGCATTGGCTATGGCGGCTGGGCCGTGCTGAACAAGATCCAGCAGGTGCAGGTCAGCCCGGTTGAGCAAGCCCCCGTGGTTCTGTCGGATCTCGACCCCCTTGATGCGGCGCGTAGCACTGAGACCGCTTCGACCGAAGCGCTGGATCGCCTCTATCGCCCGCAAGCGCTGGATGTTCCGGTGATGGTCGCGCGGGATGCTCCGATTTCCACGCTTGACCCACGGACCGTCGGCACGTTCCTTCCGCCGGAACTGCCCGAGGTTCAGGTGGCCGAATTGCACACGGTTGAACGCCCGGCCTTGCCGCAGGTGGTCGAGCAGCTGGATACGACGTTGAAAATTGTCGCCGTGAACCCAGCATGGATGCGCGTCACGGCCGCCGATGGCAGCGTGATCTTCGAAGGTACGCTGGGCACGGTTGAACAGGGCAGCGTGTTCGAAGTGCCACTGACCGAAGAACCTCCGCTGTTGCGGGCAGGGGCGTCGGGTTCTGTGTTCTTTTCAATGAATGGCGAACATTTCGGACCGGTTGGTGCGCCGGGCACTGTCGCGAAGGGCGTCGTCCTGTCCAAGGACGCAGTGGCTGAGACTTATGCCGTCGCCGATCTCGAGGCCGAGCAAAACAGCGCCCTCAAGCAATTGGTGGCCGAGCTTCAGACGCAAGCAGCGGACGAGCCTGCCGAATAGTCTTGCCATTGCTCAACTGCGGTTGCCGAACTATCTATGAGGCAACCTAGGCAGATGCGGACCTCTCTTCATGTCGCTCAACCACGTACGTCCCTGGCGCGATATTTACCGCCGCAAATCCCGCCAGATCATGGTCGGCAACGTGCCGGTCGGAGGCGATGCTCCGATTGCTGTTCAAACCATGACCAACACCCTAACCACTGATGTGGCGGCAACAGTCGCGCAGGTTCAGGCGGCGGTTGAGGCTGGCGCCGATATCGTGCGGGTTTCCGTCCCGGATGAAGACTCAGCCAAGGCACTGAAAGAGATCGTGCGCGAAAGCCCGGTTCCCATCGTGGCTGACATTCACTTTCACTACCGCCGAGGCATCGAGGCGGCCGAGGCCGGCGCGGCTTGCCTGCGGATCAACCCGGGCAATATCGGCAACGAACAGCGCGTGAAAGAGGTCATCAAGGCCGCAAGAGACCACAATTGTTCGATCCGGATCGGGGTAAATGCGGGCTCGTTAGAGCGGCACCTACTTGAGAAATACGGCGAGCCCTGTCCCGAGGCGATGGTCGAGAGCGGGTTGGAACATATCCGCATTCTGCAGGACAATGATTTCCACGAATTCAAGATCAGCGTGAAGGCCAGCGACGTCTTCCTATCGGCGGCGGCCTACCAAGGCATTGCCGAGGCCACCGATGCCCCCATTCACCTTGGCATCACCGAGGCCGGAGGGCTGGTCAGCGGCACCATCAAATCGGCTATCGGGCTGGGCAACCTGCTGTGGATGGGGATCGGAGATACGATCCGCGTCAGCTTGTCCGCCGACCCGGTCGAAGAGGTCAAGGTTGGTTTTGAAATCCTGAAATCCCTGGGCCTACGCCATCGCGGCGTCAACATCATCTCATGCCCGTCCTGCGCGCGTCAGGGATTCGACGTGATCAAAACCGTCGAGGCGCTGGAGCACCGCCTGGAACACATCAAAACGCCGATGTCCCTGTCGATCATCGGTTGCGTCGTCAACGGACCGGGCGAGGCATTGATGACCGATGTCGGTTTCACCGGCGGCGGAGCAGGGTCGGGCATGGTCTATCTGGCGGGTAAAGCCAGCCATAAGATGTCGAACGATCAGATGATCGATCATATCGTGGAAGAGGTCGAGAAAAAGGCCTCTGAACTGGATGCGGCGGAGTAGCGTCAGCAGAATACAAACGTGACGCGCTGAGTTCGCTTGGGCCGCTCTGCGGACAAAGCAAATGATACAGAGCTTTACCCCGGAAAACCTGACAATGCGGGCAAACGCCTTGAGCTAAGCGATTTACATTCTTGCAATTTCGCCTCTTGCCTGCTCCTCACCAACGATTGCGACGCTTGCGCGTCCAGCGGGCCAGCCCCAAAGGGTTTCACCCTTAATGAACACGGTTTGCCCTGCAGCCACGTTTGTGTTGATTTGAGAAGTGCCTGATACGGAAGGCGCCGTGGCCACGATTGTGTATTGCCCAGGGGATACGTTCTGCGTGATCACCGATCCGTTCGCTAGGTTTCCAACAGAATTCCCGTTCAATGTGAGTGGCAGCCTGAGCGCACTACCTGCCGCACTACTCGGTCGGAAAAAGACGATCAGACCTTGACCCGCTTGCGGTTGCGGAATGGTTCGTCCGGGCGCGCCTGCGGCAGTATTCGTGGACGGCGGTGTAGTTCCGCAAGCCGAGACTAGCAAAACCGAGGCAAGCGTCGTTAGTACGTTTCTGCGTAGCATTGTGTTCCCCTTCACACGCCCAATTTGACAAACTGTTCAGCATTACGAAGCTGTTGAGACTATTAATTCACAAGTCTGTTCGAAACGTCCAGCGAAATGCATCTTTAATTTTGAATGTATGAAGGCTTAGGTAAAAATGCTCCAGCTGCCGAAGCAGATGTACTGTCGGACACGAACGGGACACACCGTTCTGACGCCAAAATGACGTTTTTTCTGCTTTGGGCTCAAAGCCGACTTTTGCGGCAGTAATGCTTTGAGATCTTTTGTGTTTCCCGAAACATCGCGCCCGTGCGTATGGGGCGGCAGGGCCGCCCCAAAGACTTACCCTTGTTCAGCTCGCACGCCGTCTGCGATCTGCTGCATCTGATCCGCTGGTAGGAAGCCGCGCAGCATTTCGGTGCCTAGAACGAAAGAGGGCGTGCCGGTGATCTGCATGCGTTGTGCCAGCTCTCGGGTGCGGGTGATCTCTTCGGTGACCTGGTTGCTGTCCATCGCTGCGATGATGGCGTCACTGTCCAGACCAAGCCCGTCCGAGATGCGGCGCAGGGTCACTTCGCTGGGTTCTCCGCTGAATTCCATCAGGGCGTCGTGGACCTGTTTATAGGCGTCATCCCCGGCGACATGTTTGGTTGCCACGGCGAAGCGCGAGGACAGAACCGAGGCATCGCCCAGGATCGGGAACTCTTTGATCACAAGACGGATATTGCCGTCCTCGGCCAAAAGGCTGGCCACCTCGGGCACGGCACGGCGGCAATAGCCGCAGCGGTAGTCCATGAACTCGACCAGGGTGATGTCGCCATCCGGATTGCCGCCCACCCAGCTATAGCCGTCATTGAACAGCTCATCCGCGTTCGAGGCGACCAGATCGCGATCTGCCTGTTCCTGAGTCGCAGCGTTGCGCTCCTCTAGGATTGTGATCGCTTCGATGATCACTTCGGGATTTTCCAGCAGATACTCGCGCACCTGCGCTCCGAACTCGGCCTTTTCGGCGTCGCTGAGCGCGTTGAGGTCTAGCGCCTGCGCCGAAGTCGATATCAGGGAAAGCCCCAAAAGGGCGGGGGCTGCATGTTTCAGGATCATTTGCGTTTCCTTTTCGCTTTCTCTGCGCGTTTCGAGGCAATCAACACATCTTGTGCCCTTTGCCAACCCGGTGAGCCTTCGGGAAGTTGCCCGATGGCCCGTCTTGCGTGTATGCCTGCATCGGCCAGTCGGCCCTGCAAGGCGTATCGTTCTGCGGTGACGGTCGAGGCCATCCCGTTATTGCCCACTTTGGAATAAGCCACTCCCAAATCTCGCATCAGCCGCGCGTTGCGGTAGTCGCGGGCGCGGGCTTTCTCAAGCGCTTCTAACGCCGTGTCGGTCTGGCCTTGTAGCAGCAGCGCTCGTCCGTATCCGGCAAGGATCAGCGCGTCGTGCGGCGCCATTTCAACCGCTTGGGCATATGAATTAACAGCCTCGGATAATTGCCTGTTTTCCAGAAGGATTTGCCCTTTCAGTTCATAGTAGAAGGGATCTTCGGGTCGAATTTTCAAGGCTTCATCTATCGCTGCGCGCGCACGGGCCAGATCGCGATTCTGGTGATGGGCCGACGCCTCGCGCATCATTCTGATGTCGTAAGCCGTTTCCTCTTTCGCGCGGCGCATTGTCCAACTCGGAGAGCGCAGAAAGGCCGAGAGCTTGCCCTTCACCCGTGCAAACCAATAGTCGGCGGTTTCATTGGGTTGGGTCTGATCGCCGAACTCGTCCAGAAACGCCTCAGCCGCGCGCAAGCGGTCCCGGCTGGTGGGGTGCGAGCGCATATAGGGGTCTTGATTGGCCGTGCTCAGCAACTCCTGACCTGCGAATTTGCGGTGGATCGCGACCATCCCCTTGGGTGAGATTCCGGCCCACCGCAGATAGCTGGCCGCGCTGCGATCGGCTGAGGCTTCCTCGGCCCGTGTGTGCCCCAAAAAGCCGCGAATGGCCGCGCCTTGCGTCCCGGCTGCAATCCCGGCAGCGGCTTCCCCTCCGCCCGCCGCGGCTGCGATCAGAGCAAGCGCCGTGCCAAGGCTCGCCTTACGCTGTGCGTCTTGTAGGTTTTGGTGACGGCGGGCCAGATGACCGTTGGCGATATGGGCGGCCTCGTGGGCGATGACGGCTTGCAGCATTTCGGGGCTGTCGACCGACAGGATCAGGCCGTAGTTCAGGTAGATCGCGTTGTAGTCGATCACGAAGGCGTTGAAGGTGTTGTCGTTGACTACAAGAATACGCACCTGATTGGTGCTTAGCCCGGCTGCGCGCAGCACCGGAAAGGCCAGTTCGCGCAGGCCGAACTCGATATCGGGGTCGCGGATCAGGCTTTGGGCGTGGCTCTGCGCTGCCGCCGTCAGCCAGAGGACAGCCGCAAGTATCAGGGCCGGGATTGACGCCAGCCGGGATACGCGTTCAAAAGCCATGGCTGCAACATGGGAGATGGGCATGAGAAACTCAACCCGGTCCGGGGTCGATCCGTTTATTGTGATGGACGTGATGGAGGCCGCGCGCAAAGCCGAAGAGGCCGGACGCCACATCATTCATATGGAGGTCGGCCAGCCCGGAACCGGCGCCCCGAAAGGAGCGACCGAAGCCCTCGCCAAGGCAATGGAGCAAGGCCCGTTAGGTTATACCGTCGCGCTTGGGCTGCCCGCTCTGCGCCAGCGGATCGCGCAGATGTATGGCGAGTGGTACAATGTCGATCTGAACCCCGAACGGGTGGTGGTGACACCGGGGTCTTCCGGCGGGTTTTTGCTGGCCTTTACCGCGCTGTTCGACAGCGGGGATCGCGTGGGGATCGGCGCGCCGGGCTATCCGTCCTACCGTCAGATCCTCAAGGCGCTTGGGCTGGTGCCCGTCGACCTGCCGACCTTGCCCGAGAATCGGCTGCAACCGGTGCCTTCGGATTTTGCCGGGCTTGATCTTCAGGGCCTGATGGTCGCGTCCCCCGCCAATCCGACCGGCACTATGTTGGATCACGCGTCGATGGGCGCGTTGATCGACGCCGCGCAGCGGCAGGGTGCCTCGTTCATCAGTGATGAGATCTACCACGGGCTGGAATATGAGGCCAAAGCCGTCACTGCGCTGGAGCTGACGGATGAGTGCTATGTGATCAACTCGTTCTCGAAGTATTTCTCGATGACCGGTTGGCGGGTCGGTTGGATGGTCGTGCCCGAGGATCAGGTTCGCGTGGTTGAACGGATTGCCCAGAACATGTTTATCTGCGCGCCCCATGCCAGCCAGGTGGCCGCCCTGGCCGCGATGGATTGCGACGAGGAGCTGCAGGCCAATCTCGACGTCTACCGCCGCAACCGCGAGCTGATGCTCGTAGGGCTGCCAAAAGCCGGTTTCACGAATATCGCGCCACCTGACGGGGCATTCTACGTCTATGCCGATGTCTCTGACCTGACAGATGACAGCCGCGCCTTTGCAGCCGAGATTCTGGAAAAGGCCGGTGTCGCCGTCACGCCAGGTTTGGACTTCGATCCTGAGCGCGGACATACGACCCTGCGATTCTCCTACGCAAGGGCCACTGCCGATATTCAGGACGGGTTAGAGCGTCTGCGCAGCTTCATGGCCGAACGCGGCGCGTTGCAGCCGGTGTAAAGCGTTCACAAGAGGGGGCGGATGCGCTAGGGTCACGCTCAAACGATCTCGGGAAAACTTGAGGCCATGAGCAGGATTTTCTATTGCATCGCGCTGATCTGGGCGCTGTCCGGTGCCGCATTGGCGCAGGACTACATTGCGCTGGCGCGCGTGCAGCCGGACCAAAGCCGCATCATTGATTCCGGGCGCACGGCGGTTCAGGTCGATCTTGGCGTCAGTCAGGGTGTGCCTTACCGTATCTTCACGCTGCGCGATCCCTACCGCATGGTTCTTGATTTTCAGGAGGTCGACTGGACCGGCCTCAACGCCGAAGAATTTCTGCAAACCGACCGGATCAGCGGCGTACAGTTCGGGGCCTATGTCCCCGGCTGGTCCCGCATGGTGCTGGAGCTTGGCGCACCGATGGCGGTGGACACGGCCGAGCTGAAGATAGATCAGACCACGGGCGCGGCGCTGTTGATCCTTCAATTGGTCGGTACCGATTTTGACACGTTCAACGCGTCCGCGGGCGTGCCGCAGAACCACGGCTGGGATCTTCCCGAACCCGCCGTCACCACGTCCGAGGTCGCGCGCAATGTGGCGCAGGTCATGCGGGTGATGCTGGACCCCGGCCATGGCGGTATCGATCCGGGCGCCGAGTTTGGCGGCATTGACGAGAAAACCATGATGCTGACCTTCGCGCGCGAACTACGTGAATTACTATTAAGGTCAGGTGGTTACGAGGTGGTGCTGACGCGGGTCGAGGATCAGTTCGTCTCACTAGAGCGTCGTATCGCTCTGGCACACAGGGCGGGTGCAGATGTGTTTATCTCGCTGCATGCCGATTCCCTCTCTGACGGGCAGGCCCACGGCGCGGCGGTCTATACCTTGTCAGAGGATGCCTCGGACGTGGCCAGCGTCAAACTGGCCGAGCGCCACGATCGGGGCGATCTTTTGTCTGGGGTCGATCTGAACGGGGCAGATGATCAGGTCACCGATGTGCTGCTGGATATGGCGCGGCAGGAGACCAAACCCCGCACAACATCGCTTGCAGGCGCGATTGCCAATGGGATGGCGCAACAGGGCGGGCCGATGAATCGCAAACCGCTGCGCACCGCATCGTTTTCGGTGCTTAAGGCGGCAGACATACCGTCCGTTCTGGTCGAACTTGGGTTTCTTTCCAGCCCCAGAGATTTGAAAAACATCAAAAATCCCGACTGGCGCGCCAAAATGGCGCTGGGGATTTATCAGGGGCTCGAGGACTGGCGGCAGCAAGATGTGATCAGGCGGTCCCTGATTGGACAGTGACCTGACGACGCAAAACGGCTAGAATGCGCTTGTGGTTTTGACCCTCGGGCTTGGCATCCCTATATAGGCGGCAGCGCGAAAAAAAGGCAGTGACGTGATCCGGTTCATTCTATCGATTTTCGGGGCAGTTTTCAGCCTCGTGACTTTGGGTATCTTCATGGTTGCGCTGGTTATCGGCGCGGTCTTTTGGATGTATGGTCGCGACCTGCCCAGCCACGAGTCGCTTGCACAGTACAAGCCTCCCACGATCAGCCGGATCTATTCCGGCGAAGGTCAGCTGATTGACGAATTTGCCCAGGAACGCCGTCTGTTCACCCCGTCCGAGGAAATCCCCGATCTGGTGAAACAGGCCTTCATCTCGGCGGAAGACAAGAATTTCTATACCCACCAGGGCTATGACCCGCGCGGCATCATCGCCGCGGGTGTCGAGGCAGTGCGCACCAAGGGTGAAACCGTACGTGGTGCCTCGACCATCACGCAGCAGGTGATGAAGAACTTCCTGCTGTCAGGCGACCGTCGGGCCGAGCGCAAGATCAAGGAAATCATCCTTGCCACCCGGCTTGAGGACACGCTCGACAAGGAACAGATCCTAGAGCTTTACATGAACGAGATCTTTCTGGGTCAGAACTCATATGGTGTGACCGCTGCGGCGCAGACTTATTTCAACAAGACCCTGCAGGAACTGGCCCCGCATGAGGCCGCGATGCTGGCCGCGATGCCCAAGGCACCGTCGGACTATCACCCGGTCCGTCAAAAGGAACGCCTGCTGGCCCGCCGCAACTATGTTCTGCGCGAGATGAACCAGAACGGCTACATTGATCAGGCGACTTATGAGACCGAGGTCGAGATGCCTCTGCGTTCGGTTCAGAACGGGGATTTCGAAAGCTTCCGCACTGCCTTGCCGCCGCGCGATTACTTCACCGATGAAATCCGCCGTCAGCTGAGCGAAGACTTTGGCGAGGGTGAGTTCTTTACGGGCGGCTTCACCGTACGAGCCTCGGTCGACGAAGAAATGCAAGTAGAGGCCGCGCGTGCGCTGCGCGAGGCATTACAGAAATACGACCTGTCACGTGGCAGATGGCGTGGCACGGGCGAGGTGATCGCCGAAGAACAGCTGGCGGATGAGGGTCAATGGCGCGATGCGCTGGCGCAGATGGAGATCCCCCGTGACGTCGTTTTGCCGACCCAATGGTACCCGGCTGTTGTGCTGGATGTGGCCGAGCAACAATTGACCGTCGGTATTGAGGATGGCCCCGCCGACGGTACCATCCCACGCTCTGACATCAAATGGATGCAGGGCAACTTCTTCGATAATTTCAAACGCGGCGATGTGATCCTAGTCATGGCCGGGGAAGAGGGCCAATGGTCCGCCCGTCAGGTGCCCGAAGTGCAGGGCGGCTTTGTCGCGATGGATGTGAACTCGGGCCGCGTTCTGGCGATGCAGGGCGGGTTCTCGTATCAGGATACCGTGTTCAACCGCGCCACGCAGGCGCAGCGTCAGCCGGGCTCCTCGTTCAAGCCGTTCGTTTACGCGGCCGCGCTCGACAGTGGCTACAGCCCTGCGACGATCGTTGTTGACGCTCCGATTGAGGTGAATACCCCTCAGGGCCTGTGGCGCCCCAAGAACTCGTCGAACAAATTCTACGGACCGACCCCGTTGCGCACCGGGATCGAACAGTCTCGGAACCTAATGACCATCCGTCTGGCGCAAGAGGTCACGATGCCCGTCGTCGCGGGCTATGCGGAACGGTTTGGGGTGTATGACCGAATGGGTGCGTTTCTAGCCAACTCGCTCGGGTCCGAAGAAACCACGCTGTATAAAATGGTTGCGGCCTACGCGATGTTCGCAAATGGCGGTGAGCGGGTCGAACCTACTCTGGTCGATCGGATTCAGGACCGCTTTGGCAAGACAATCTATCGCCATGACGATCGCCAGTGCCTCGATTGCAACTCGACCTGGTTGGAGCCAAACGAGTCGCCGACCATCGAGACCAACCGCTCGCAGGTCATGGATGCGATTACCGCCTATCAGCTGACCTCGATGATGAAGGGTGTTGTGGATCGTGGGACAGCGTCGCGCTATGTCAACCTGCCGGTGCCGACGGCGGGCAAGACCGGAACGACCAACGAATCCAAGGATGCTTGGTTCATCGGCTTCACCTCGAACATCGTGGCCGGTTGCTATATCGGTTATGACCGTCCGCGTCCGATGGGCCGGGGGGCTTATGGTGGCACCATGTGCGGGCCGGTCTTCCAGAGCTTCATGGAAAAAGCCGTTGAGAAATACGGCGGTGGTCCGTTCGAGGTGCCCGAGGGCGGTCACTTCATCAAGATCGACCGTTTCAGCGGCGCGCGCCTGCCTGATGACGCATCCGGAGAATATGTCGTGGCCGAGTTCTTCCGTGATGGTGTGGATGGGTTTATCGACCGCGTTTATGACGGCGGCTTTGCCATCGGATCGGACCTTCCGCTGTTCGAAGAAGCGCAACGCGCAGGCGTTCAAGTCCAAACCTCGACCGGTAGCACCGTCACTGTTGGCCCCAAAGCTTCGCAAGGGGATTTGAGTACCGGCGGCCTTTACTGATCGCTTTGCAAAATCTCTGACGGCCAGACGTGCAATCCCGTCTGGCCCGTCTTGTGGTGGCCTTCTGCTCTTGCTATCACGCAGTCCTGTTTGACCAAGTTGGGGCAAGACCATGCGCGCCGAAACCCAGAATATCGTGGCGGAAATCGAAAAGTCGCTAGAGCTGCTGGCGCAGCGTATGGACTATGAAACCGCGCCCCATCGGCTTGAGGAATTCAATGCGCGGGTCGAGGATCCGAACCTGTGGGACAGCCCCGAGAACGCGCAGAAACTGATGCGCGAACGGCAGATGCTGGTCGATGCGATTGAGACTTACGAGTCCATCAAAACCGATCTCAGCGACAATATCGAGCTGATCGAGCTGGGCGAGATGGAAGAGGATGAAGAGGTTGTTCAGGACGCCGAAGCCTCGATCAAGTCTCTGAAGGACAAAGCCGCGAAGAAAGAGCTGGAGGCACTGCTGGACGGCGAGGCTGACAGCAACGATACCTTCCTCGAGATCAACTCGGGCGCCGGCGGGACCGAGAGCTGTGACTGGGCCTCGATGCTGGCGCGGATGTATGTGCGTTGGGCGGAGAAGAAGGGCTATACGGTCGAGCTGCAATCCGAGACCGCGGGCGAGGAAGCCGGGATCAAGTCGGCGGCCTACAAGATTTCCGGTCACAATGCCTATGGTTGGCTGAAATCGGAAAGCGGCGTGCATCGTCTGGTACGAATCTCGCCTTATGACTCGGCGGCCAAGCGGCATACCTCGTTCAGCTCGGTCTGGGTTTACCCCGTGGTCGATGACAATATCGAGATTGAGGTGAACCCGGCCGATATTCGGATTGATACCTATCGGTCCTCGGGTGCAGGTGGTCAGCACGTGAACACCACGGACTCGGCAGTGCGGATCACGCATATCCCGACCGGGATCGTTGTGACCTCATCCGAAAAGTCGCAGCACCAGAACCGCGATATCGCCATGAAGGCGCTGAAATCACGCCTTTACCAGCAAGAGCTGGATCGTCGGAACGCCGATATCAACGCGGCGCATGAGGCAAAGGGGGATGCGGGCTGGGGCAACCAGATCCGGTCTTACGTCTTGCAGCCTTATCAGATGGTGAAGGATCTGCGGACCAATCATGAGACTTCGGATACCAAAGGTGTTTTGGACGGAGATCTGGATGGGTTCATGGCGGCGACGCTGGCATTGAACGTGGCGGGCAAAAGTCGGTCCGAGGCGCAGGGCGACTAAGTCTGGGCAGGGGGCGCTGCCCCCGCCGCGGCAAGCCGCGACTCCCCCGAGATATTTTTGGCCAGATGAAGGGGATCCGGGTGGTGCTTGGCCATTCGGGAAAAGATGTATTTAAACAATGGGTTTTATTGGTCGGGGTGCGCGGCTAGGCTGGATTTGAACCAAACAGATCGAGGTGATTGAAACCCGGATGGATATCACTCAGCTTTCCGCAAAGGCGCTGGTCGATCAGCTGTCATCTGGTGCTGTTTCATCGGTCGAGGTGATGGCTGCGACGCTGGAGCGTATTGGGGCCGTAAATGGAGCGGTCAATGCGATTGTGGCCCTGCGCGACGCGGATGATCTGATGGCCGAGGCGGTGGCACTGGATGCGGGCACCAATCGGGGGCCACTGTATGGGTTGCCGATTGCAGTGAAGGATCTGGTCAATGTCGCTGGGATAGTGTCGTCGCAGGGATCGCCGCTGTTTTGCGATTTTGTGCCCGAACAGGACGATCTGATTGCAGCGCGGATGCGCGCGGCGGGGGCAATCTTGATTGGTAAGACCAACACGCCCGAGTTCGGACTTGGCTCGCACACGTTCAACCCGGTCTATGGCGCGACCCGGAATCCCTATGACGGCGCGCGTACATGTGGCGGGTCGTCTGGTGGCGCGGCGGTTGCTTTGGCGACCGGGATGGTCGCGTTGGCCGACGGCTCTGACATGATGGGAAGTCTGCGCAACCCGGCCGCGTGGAACAACGTCTACGGATTTCGCCCTAGTTGGGGGCGGGTGCCGTCGGAGCCTATTGGGGACGTGTTTCTGCATCAGTTATCGACCCTGGGGCCGATGGCGCGAAGCCCTGAGGATCTGGGGCTGTTGCTCGACGTGATCTCGGGCGCTGATCCCCGGTCACCTTTGGTTGCGGACGCCGGGCACGTGAGTCCCGTTCAAGCCGCTGATCTGCGCGGGGCGCGGATTGGTTGGTTGGGAAATTGGGGCGGCGCATTTCCGTTTGAGGACGGCATTATGGACCTTTGCCGCGATGCCCTAGGTGTTTTCGAAGAACAAGGCGCAATGGTCGAAGATGTGTCTCCGCCCTTCGATGCCGAAAAGATGTGGGACAGTTGGGTTACCCTGCGGTCCTGGGCGGTGGCAGCGGGACTGCAGCCGTTGCGGGGCAATTCAGAGGCCTTGAAGGACAGCGCACAGTGGGAGTTAGAGCGGGGCTTGGCGTTATCCGCGATGCAGGTGCATGAGGCCAGCGTTACCCGGTCGGAGTGGTTCCGGCGGGCGGCTGAGCTGTTTCAGAACTATGATGCTTTGGTTTTGCCGGCCGCACAGGTCTGGCCGTTCGATGTCGAGCCGCCGTATCCGCGTAAGATTATGGGGCAGGCGATGGATACCTATCATCGCTGGATGCAGGTGACGGTGCCGGTCAGCCTGATTGGTTTGCCCTGTCTGGCTGCGCCTGCCGGGTTCGGAGCGGAAGGCCTGCCAATGGGCTTTCAGCTATTTGGGCCCAAGGGGTCGGATGCGCGGCTACTGTCCATGGGTGCCGTGTATCACGACGCAACGACATGGCCGCAGAAAAGACCCGCGATGAGATAGGGCCAGACGGGGAGGAGAAACAGATGGAAAGACCTTTCGGAGCGCCTCAGATGCGCCCTGTTGACAGTGGGATGCTGAAACAGGCGATGCGGCGGGCGTGGGTTGACCTCCGCAGGGCGCCGCTGTTCGGCTTGATATTTGCGGGGTTTTATGTGCTGGCGGGCTGGGCGATCGCCTGGGTGACCCTTCGGACGGGAACAAGCTATTGGCTGGTCCTCGCCGCGATCGGGTTCCCTCTGATCGGACCGTTTGCGGCGGTCGGGCTTTATGAGGTCTCACGTCGCTTGGAGGCGGGGGAGGAGCTTGATTTCAAGGCGATATTCGGAGTCGTTTTACAACAGAGCCGCCGCCAGTTGCCCTCAATCTCCGCGATCATCGTGGTGATGTTTCTGTTCTGGTTCTTTCTGGGTCATATGATCTTTGCCCTGTTCATGGGGCTGTCGACGCTGACGAACGTGTCTTCGTCGCTCGAGGTATATCTGACGTCGAACGGGTTGATGATGCTGGCCGTAGGGTCGGCCGTCGGGGCGGTCTTTGCCACCATCCTCTACATGATCACCGTGCTGTCCATCCCGATGCTGCTGGACCGCGAGCTGGATTTCGTGACGGCAATGATCGAGAGCTTCTCTTACGTGAAGGCCAACTTTCCGGTCATGATCGGGTGGGGCATTTTCATCGCCGTGCTGACGTTTGTCGCGATGGTGCCGTGGTTCCTGGGATTGCTGCTGGTGCTGCCGCTTTTAGGTCACGCAAGCTGGCACCTGTATCGCCTGATCTGCGAGGATGACCCGAGCTAGCGCTAGTCGGGCCTGTGGGCCTTTATCAGCTTGCGCGCGGCGCCGAGCGCATCTGTTGCATCCTGCCCCAGCCGGGTCAGGGTCACGGGGCGCGCGTCGTCTTTGTCCGGGCGCGTGTAGCTTGTACCTTGCCAGAGGGTCTCTTTCTTGCTGACCACATAGACCCGGCTGTTTTGGCCGTTACGACCGGAAATCAGCATGTAGACATAATCGCCGGAACAGCTCGCTATACCGCGCACCTCTCGTGCCATGGATGGGCTGCCGGGCATCACGCTGCGCGGTGTGAAGCCACGGATCAACGTGCATTGTGGCAGCCGTTTGGCGTGCAAAACAATGGACGTCCGGGTGTCCGTCGCCGCATAAAACCCCGGCGGAAAGGTGCAGTCGTGGGTGGCCTGAGCGCCCGAGCCGAGGAATTGCGTCAGAGTGGCGTTCACATGATGCGTATTGGCATCCGGGATGTCGTCAAGCGGGGTCAGAACGATACGGGCATCCACATCAAAGAAGCGGCATATCCGGTCCAGAACATCCGCGCGCGGAAAGCTCTCGCCCGCAAGATACCTGTTGAACTGCGTTCGGTTGATGCCTAGTTCGCGGCACAATGCAGAAATCGAAGGGTAGTTTCGCGCCAAGCGTCTGAGGTTCGCGCCGAACATGGCGCGAAGTTCGTCCGGGCTGCGCGTATCCTCTGGCATCGGTTCCCCCTGCATCGGCGGTTTCAGTCGTGAAAACAGCGGTGCAGATCGGCAGACCGGATGTGTGACCGAAATCGTAAAGATGACCCCAAAGCAACGTTTCCCCACGCCGCGTTGCACCAGAGATGCTAATCCGACGTTGGGTAAAGGCAATAGGTATTTGTCTACTGGGGGTGACCTTTACAGTTTATTTGCAGGCTTTTTTGCGCGAAGTATCAAATAGACATTTGCCGAAAAAAGCGAAGGGTCCCGGCGATGCCCTGCCGGGACCTTGCAGTTGTCAGTCGCCGCGCAAAAGGGCAGCAACGCCAGTTCTGGCGATTTCGACGAGCCCCAACGGGCGCATGAGGTCAGCAAAAGCATCGATCTTGTCGGGAGCGCCCGTGATCTCAAATATGAACGAGTTCAACGTGCTGTCGACCACATTGGCGCGGAAGATATCGGCCAGACGCAGCGCCTCGACCCGCTTGTCGCCTTCGCCAACGACCTTGATGATCGCCAGTTCCCGCTCGACCGAGGGGCCTTCGACAGTCAGGTCATGGACCTCGTGAACCGGCACGATACGGCCCAGCTGTGTTTTGATCTGTTCGATCACCTGCGGGGTGCCGGTGGTCACGATGGTGATGCGGCTAAGGTGCCCAGTGTGGTCGACCTCGGCCACGGTCAGGCTTTCGATGTTGTAGCCACGGCCCGAGAACAGGCCGATCACGCGGGCTAGAACGCCCGGCTCGTTCTCAACCAGAACCGCAATCGTATGGCGCTCCTGCACGTCCGAAAAGGTCGGGCGTAGGTTATAGGCCGAATGGCGGGTAGAGCCTTTTTTGATATGTAGGGCAGACATTTACGTCCCTTTCATCATCTTGCGAAAACCGGGCGTCGGGCGCCCGGTCAATTCCGACGAATGTTGCTAAACCAGAACCGAACCTTTGGAGTCGATCACGCCCTGCGTTTCGGCCTCGCCCAGCAGCATCTCGTTATGGGCTTTGCCCGACGGGATCATGGGGAAGCAGTTCTCGTGCTTTTCAACAAGGCAATCAAAGATTACCGGACCGTCGTAGTTGATCATCTCCATGATCGCGTCGTCCAGATCGGCTGGGTTTGAGCACAGGATGCCCTTGGCCCCGAAGGCCTCGGCGAGCTTGACGAAATCGGGCAGGGCCTCGGACCACGAATGCGAGTACCGCTCACCATGCAGCAGCTCCTGCCACTGGCGGACCATGCCGAGGCGTTCGTTGTTCAGAATGAACTGTTTCACCGGCAGACGGTACTGAACGGCGGTGCCCATTTCCTGCATGTTCATCAGCCACGAGGCCTCGCCCGCCACGTTAATCACCAGCGCATCCGGATGGGCCATCTGCACACCGATTGAGGCCGGAGTGCCATAACCCATCGTGCCCAGACCGCCTGAGGTCATCCAGCGGTTGGGGTCCTCGAACCCAAGGTACTGCGCGGCCCACATCTGGTGTTGACCAACCTCGGTCGTGATATAGCGGTCGTGGTTTTTCGTCAGCTCTTCAAGGCGTTGCAGCGCGTATTGCGGTTTGATCGTCTTCTCGCTGTTGGTGTAGGCGAGGCAGTTGACCTTGCGCCAGTCGGCAATCTGCTCCTGCCACTTGGCGACGGAGGCCGCATCGGTCTTACGTCCGCGCGATTTCCAGACCTTCAGGATATCTTCCAGCACATGGGCGACGTCGCCGACGATCGGGATGTCGACGCGGATCACCTTATTGATCGACGAAGGATCGATGTCGATATGCGCTTTCTTTGAGTTCGGCGAGAACGCGTCGATCCGCCCGGTGATCCGGTCGTCGAACCGCGCGCCGATGTTGATCATCAGGTCGCAATCATGCATCGCCAGGTTGGCCTCGTAGAGACCATGCATACCCAGCATGCCCAACCAGTTCTCACCTGACGCCGGATAAGCGCCAAGGCCCATCAGGGTCGAAGTGATCGGGAAACCAGTGGCATCCACCAGTTCACGCAGCAATTGGCTGGCCGCGGGGCCCGAGTTGATAACGCCGCCTCCGGTGTAGAAAACGGGTTTTTTGGCGGTTTCTATCGCGGCGACCAGTTCGGTGATTTCTTCCAGATCGCCCTTCAGAACAGGCTGATAGCGAGAGGTCGAGGTCTTGGGGCCGGTATAGTCACCCGATGCAAACTGCACGTCCTTGGGAATGTCGATCAGCACCGGACCCGGACGACCCGAAGTGGCAACGTGGAACGCCTCGTGCATGGTTTCCGCCAGAGAATCCGTGTCCTTCACCAGCCAGTTATGCTTGGTGCAGGGGCGGGTGATGCCGACGGTGTCGGCCTCTTGGAACGCGTCCGAGCCGATCATGAAGGTCGGGACCTGACCGGTCAGAACAACAATCGGGATCGAGTCGAGCAGCGCATCCGTCAAACCGGTGACCGCGTTGGTCGCGCCGGGGCCGGATGTCACCAGCGCAACGCCGGGTTTGCCAGTCGACCGGGCATAGCCTTCGGCCGCGTGGACCGCGCCTTGCTCATGCCGCACCAGGACGTGACGAATGTCGTTTTGCAGAAAGATCTCGTCATAGATCGGTAGGACGGCGCCACCGGGGTATCCGAATACTGTGTCCACGCCCTGATCCTTGAGGGCCTGAACCACCATCTTTGCGCCGGTCATCTCACGTGTCATCTGCTTTGCTCCGTTCGCGACATGTGTCTTGCGTTTGCCAAAAAAAAGCCCCCGAGGTTTTCGGAGGCGCATGGGTTCGATTGTGGTTTTCCGTTACCGGCCCATACGCATGTTTCCTACGATTACGACTAGCGTGTTCATCGCCAGAGGCTCCTTATCAGCTTGCAGGGGACATTATGTTCGGCACGACGGAGCGTCAACAGGCAATCGTATGAATTTCATGACCGGATTGATGAATTTTGCGACATTTTGTTGCGCAAAATGCCTCATGTCGGGAATTTCCGGTAAAACAGAAGGGGTCGCGTGGTGTTTTGACGGATTTCCGACTTGTCTAAATCCGCCAACACGATGTCTGAAATGAACCAGAAGCGCGCCAGGTGCTGCGGCAGGCTACTTTGTATGAGGGGCAAATAGGGAGGTCGGCCTTGCTGCAGGAACTCGTGGATTTGGGGCGCTATCCGATTGATCGTCCGGACTCGACCGCGTACCGCCAGTTGATCGGTGATTTGCGCCGGGAACTTGAGTATGACGGTTGCGCGGTTCTGCCGGGCTTTGTGCATGAGGGCGGGTTGGAGCAGTTGCTGGTAGAGGCAGATACCGTCGCGCCCAAGGCTCATCGGTCCTTCAACCGTACGAATGTTTATTTCACCAAAGATGACCCCAGCTATGGGATCGGGCATCCGGTGCGTCGGTTCTATGACCGGTCGAATGCATTTGTACCTGCGGACAATTTCCCCGGATCAGGGCCTTTGCGGCGCATCTACGAGTTTGACGGTTTTCTGCCCTTCATTCGCGATGCGCTGGATGAGCCTGAGGATCGGTTCTTTCGCTATGATGATCCGTTGGCGGATGTCATCATCAATGTCGTGGAAGAGGGGCAGGGGTTTCCCTGGCATTTCGACACCAACAACTACACCGTGACTCTGGCCATTCAGAATGCCGAAACAGGTGGTGCGTTTGAATATGCCCCGGATCTGCGCAGTTCAGAAGATGAGAATTTTTCAGCGGTAAGGGCTGTTCTGGATGGCAATATGCAGGCCGTTCGCCGGATCGACTTGCAGCCCGGTGATCTGCAAATTTTTAAGGGTCGCTATGCCCTGCACCGAGTTGCGCCGGTTGAAGGCGCGCGCACGCGCTACGTTGGCATCTTCTCGTTTGTGGACACCGAAGGCATGTGTGGCGGGGTTGAGAGGACGCGGCAGCTCTATGGCCGGGTTCTGCCGCATCACTACGCACGTGAGGGTCGCCGGGCTGATGAATTGTTGGACTGAGTTGCCGACACAGGTAGATTAGGGCCCATTCAGGGAGGGCTTTGGCATGGCGCGTATATTGCAACTCACTCCATTTGTTTTGTGTTCGTCGTTGCAGAACCAGATTGATTTCTATTGTGAGCGCTTGGGATTCAGCTGCGGGTTTCAGCAGGACAACTATGCGTTTCTGTCACGCGGGCCGGTGGCTATTCGGCTGCTGGAATGCCCGCCGCGAGAGGATGGCAAGCTGCTGGGGGAAGAGCAGTCTTTTTACATAGATGTCGAGGGAGTTGATGCGCTGTATGACAGCCTCAAACCGGGGTTGGAGGATTTGCCCGAAGGACGTGTGCGCCCTCCGTTTGATCAGCCGTATCAGCAGCGCGAATTTCACGTCATTGACGAGGATGGGACGTTGATCTTTTTCGGTGAGGATATCAGGCCGCGCGGGTAACCCTCCCGCCCATCGTCAACGCGCCTGCGGCGCGCCTCCTCTGGTTGGGCCGGGCAGCGTGTGCCGCGCTGCGGGTGGCTCAGAAGCCGACGCCGGTGCCCTGTAAAACACCATGTTCCAGCGCATAGCGCGTCAGGCCTGCTGTTGAGGAGATGCCCAGTTTGCGTTTGATGTTTTTGCGGTGGGTCTCGACCGTCCGGACCGAGATATCGAGTGCCAGGGCGACTTCCTTATTGGATTTGCCCTGCGCCAGTTCCAGAAGGATGGTCTGTTCGCGCCCGGTAAGGGCTTCGCGGGCGCTGTCGCCTTTGGGCTTCAAGGACCCGCTGGCGCCGGTGCATAGATATTGCTCGCCCTTCATCACCGCATCAATCGCCTGTTTGATCTCATCCGTGGGGACGTCTTTCAGCACATAGCCTTTGGCGCCGTGGCTGAGCGCGGTTGAGATGTATTCGGGGCTGTCATGCATTGAGAGGATCAGGATGCGGGTTTCGGGCAGGCGTTCGAGGATCAGTTCGGTCGCGCTCAGGCCGCCGAGGCCGGGCATGTTCAGGTCCATCAGGATCACGTCAGGGGTCAACTCGGCCGCATGATCAACCGCGGCCTGACCGCTGCCCAGAGTGCCGACGACCTCGATCTCTTCATAGCTTTCGAGGATCGACTGGATACCCTCGGCTACCATGGGGTGATCGTCGACGATGAGGACTCGGATGGTCATGTCCCGGCCTTTCGGTTCGGTGTTGCGTCTTCCTGCGGCGGCAGCAGGTGGCTGAGGGGCAGGCTGACTTCGATCACCGTACCCCCGTGCGGGCCGCGTGATGACAGAATACGCAGCGTGCCGTCAAGCTGTTCGATCCGTTCCTGCATGTTCCGCAACCCGATGCCGGTGCCGCTCTGATCTGGTTCAGAGCGCAGCCCGCGCCCGTCATCGGTGATCCGCATGGTCGCGCCTTTTTTGTGCCCGCGCAGGTCGATTGTAACATGCGAGGCGTCTGCGTGGCGCTCAATATTGGTCAAAGCTTCTTGAGCGATGCGGTAGAGTGCGATCTTGCTGTCCTGATCCAGCCGGTTGCGGAAGACGACGGTCGAAAACTCGGTTTCGATCCCTGTGCGTTCGCGGAAGTCATCGGTCAGCGCCTTGAGGGCGGGGCCGAGGCCCAGATCATCTAGAACACCAGGTCGCAAGTCGCGGCTGATGCGGCGCACTTCGGTGATTGCCGTGCCAAGGTGATCAATGCCCTTGTCCAATGGGGCCTGCGCGCCGGCGTCGTCGCCACGCGACAAGCGCCTTCGCGCATTGTCCAGCGCATAGCGGACACCGACAAGAATCTGGCTGATCCCGTCATGCAGCTCGCGCGCGACGCGGCCGCGTTCTTCTTCTTGGGCGTCGAAGACCCGCTGGGTTAGCTCTTTCAGCTTGGCATCTGCAAGCCGACGCTCGCGTATGTTCAGCAACATGCCCGAGGCAAAAACGATCAGAACCGAGGCGACAACGATGGCGCCGATATACATGAAGGTGCGTTGGACCCGGTCCTCGACCTCGGCGCGGGCATTGGCGACGGTGGCCAATATGTCGTCGATGAAGACACCGGTGCCCACGGCCCAACGCCAATCCTGCAGGCCCACAACATAGGCGATCATCTGCGCCTCTTCCCCGGTCGAGGGCTTTTCCCACATGAAACTGTGCCAGCCTGCACCTTGGCGTGCGAGACGGATGAACTCATCCACGACCGGAGTACCGTCGCTGTCGGTCAGACCGTCCCAATTGCGGTTGATGAACTGGGTCTGGCGGGGGCTGACCAAGTTCGTGCCGTCATAGTCATAGACAAAGAAGAACCCGTCCTGCCCGTAGATCATCGCCGACAGAATCTGAGTTACCAGCGTTTTGGCGACGTCATCGTCAGGTTCAGCGCGCCCGTAGATATAGGCAAACCCGTTGCGCGCCTGTGTGACGTAGTTCTTCAGTTCTTCCTTCTTGGCCTCGATCAGGCGTAGCTCCAGCGCCTGTATTTCGCGCTCGGATGTCGCTCGGGCCTGATAGGCGACCAGAAAGGCAATGGCCGCGACGGCAACGACCAGAGGGATGGCCGCAACCAAAGACAGTTTCTGCGCATAGGTCAGCGAAACCAGATGTCGGAGTCTTTGCATGGTCGAATCGATACGCAAGCGGCGGCGAAAATGCAAAAAGATTGAGCGTTTCTGGGGGTAAATGCCCTCGGGAACGTGGGATGGCTGGCTTTTTTGCCGATTTTATCTGCGAAAAACGGGCAGAAATTCGGGTTTCTACGCAGTAGTAGGTATTCCCTTTCATATCCCTGCCTCTAGGCTCCGATCCATTGAAAGCGACAGGCCCGGACACCTCCGGGTGATGACTTATGAAGGGGAGGAACACTCATATGGATCGTCGTTCATTTCTGAAGAAATCTGCTCTGGGCGGCTCGGCTGCTGCGGCTACCGCACTGGCGGCACCGGCTTATGCGCAGGGTCAGCGGACCCTGACCATGGTGACCTCGTGGGGTCGTGGTCTGGCCGGGGTGTTCGACAGCGCACAGCGCTGCGCCGACAGCATCAACGCGATGTCCGACGGCAGCCTGAATGTTGAAATCAAAGCAGCAGGCGAGCTGGTTGGCGCGTTCGAAGTGTTCGACGCCGTTTCTTCCGGTCAGGCCGACATGTACCACGCTGCTGACTACTACTTTGTGGGGCAGCACCCAGGCTATGCCTTCTTCACCGCTGTTCCGTTCGGCATGACCGCGCAGGAACTGGTGAACTGGTACTACCACGACGGCGGTATGGAGCTGCATGACGAGCTGGGCTCGATCTTCGGCCTGAAGTCCTTCCTGGCGGGTAACACCGGCGCGCAGGCAGGCGGCTGGTACTCGAAAGAGATCAACGGCCCCGAGGATTTCCAGGGTCTGAAGTTCCGTATGCCAGGTCTGGGTGGCCAGGCGCTGGGCAAACTGGGCGCATCGGTTCAGAACATTCCGGGTTCGGAAGTGTATCAGGCGCTGTCCTCTGGCGCGATTGACGGCACCGAGTGGATCGGCCCCTGGGCGGACGAAAAAGCGGGCTTCCAGGAAATCACCAAGACCTACTACACCGCGGGCTTCCACGAGCCGGGCGCAGGTCTGTCGCTGGCGACCAACCGCGACGTGTTCGACGAACTGACACCGGCCCAGCAGAAGATCATCGAGATCGCAGCGGCCGAAGCGCACCAGTGGAACCTGGCGCAATTCCTGGCGAACAACGGTGCAGCCCTGCAGCGTCTGCAGTCGGGTGGCGTGAAGGTCATGGAATTCCCAGACAGCGTTTGGGATGCGTTCGGTCAGGCTTCGCAAGAGGTTCTGGACGAGAACATGGGCGACGAGCTGTTCAAGAAGATCCACGACAGCGCAATGGCGTCGATGGCATCGTCCTCGGGCTGGCTGAACCTGTCGTCGGGTGCCTACACCGCTCAGCGCGACCGCGTTCGCGGCTAATCCCAAGTGAACTGACCAAACGGTTTCCCCGCAATCGCGGGGGAGCCTTTCTTGTTGCATATGCGCGGACCCATCATGCCGCTATAATTTGCAGTGCAACTGACGTGACCCGGGGACAACATGCAGGACGATAACGGTATCTCGTTTTTCGGCGCCCTGTGGAATGGACTGATCTGGTTCATTCAGAACATTGCCGAAGCCTTCTATAATTTCGGATATGCGATCACGCATCCGCAGCTGTGGCTGGATTGGTCCGACAAAGAATCCATCATGCGCTTTGTCTACTACGGAGGCTCGGTCGAGTTCTTCTTCGTGGTTTTCACGCTGTTTCTGGTGCTGACAGCCATCGGCCTCTACTACCGAAACGTGATGTGGGGCATGGTGCGCGGGCTCGAGGCATTCGCCAACACAACCGGGCGGTTCTTTGCCTGGGCGGGTTTGCTGATGGTGATCCAGCAGATCGTTATCGTGTTCATGCAGCGTGTCTTTGCCCGGCCTGATATGTCCTTTGGTCTGGGTATTCCCTTCAATCAGGACATCAGCTGGTTTGCCGAAGAACTGAAGCTTTATAACGCGATGGTCGTCTGCCTGTGCTGCACTTACACCTTCGTGCAGGGCGGGCATGTGCGGGTTGACCTGATCTATGCCGGTATTAGCCACCGTGCCAAGCGCGTCGTTGATATGTGTGGCGCCGTTCTGTTCATGATGCCAATGGCCGTGCTGACCTGGATGTATGGCTGGTATTTCATGTGGCGGCACCTGATCGTGCCAAAACCCTCGGCCAGTGACACGCTGGACAGGCTGGTGGCCAAGTCGCGCGCCCTGCGCTGGAACGTGGAAACCATCGGCTTCAGCCCGAACGGTTTCAACGCGTATTTCCTGTTCAAAATCCTGCTCGTGATCTTTGCGGGCATGGTGTTCTTGCACGCGGTTGCCTTCCTATGGCGGTCGTATCTGGAATACGTGGAAGGGCCGGAAAGCGCCGGAAAATACCTCGACAAGGATAGCCTTGGTGAGGGTGAAGAAGCCTACGAAGGCGCACATTAAGGACGGAGACCAAGACAATGCTATTCGGACTTGATGGCGTCGAGATAGGCCTCATTATCGTATTCTTTTGCCTTTTCGGAGGCATTCTCTCAGGCTTCCCGGTGGCCTTTGCCATCGGTGGGGCGGGTGTGATCTCCTTCGGGATCATCGCCGCGCTGGACAGCGCTGGATTGCTGATCCATCAGGCGATTGACACTGGCTCACAAGCCTATCGAGACCTGGTGAATTCCGGGGTCAAACCCGATACGGTCTCGGTCTTCCGATACCCGGACTTACCAAGGATAGGCGAGCCGGTTTTCCCCTCGGGTTGGGAAACCGCGCTGGACCGGAACGTTTCCTTCATCGTCAACCGCATGAACGAACGGGTTCTGGCCGGTCAGTCGATTGAAACCCTTCTGGCCGTGTTGATGTTCGTTCTGATGGGCATCACGCTGGAGCGTTCCAAGATCGCCAATGACCTGCTGACAACGATGGCGCGTGTCTTTGGACCGCTGCCCGGTGGTCTGGCCGTGTCGATTGTTGTCGTGGGTGCGTTTCTGGCCGCCTCGACCGGGATTGTTGGTGCGACCGTGGTGACCATGGGCCTTTTGGCGCTGCCGACGATGTTGCGAAACAACTACTCGCCCGAGTTGGCGACAGGTGTGATCGCGGCCTCGGGGACACTTGGGCAAATCATCCCACCCTCGATCGTGATTGTTCTTCTGGGTACGCTGGCGGGTGACCTTTATTCGACGGCACAGGAAGAGCGTGCGGTCGAGGCGGGCTGTACCGATGCGCTGACCTTTTTGGGGGAACCTGCGGTGGTCTCGGTTGGAACCTTGTTCCAAGCGGCTTTGTTGCCGGGGATCATGCTGGCGTTGCTCTACGCGCTCTATGCCTTTGGCTATGCGCTGCTGAATCCGGACAAGGCTCCGGCCGTTGAGCTGTCGGGTGGCTCTGGTGAGACGATCACCCGCTCTGAGGGTCTGACCTGGCTGCTGGGTGCGCCGGTTGCGATCATCGTCGGTGCGGTGCTTCTGGGCAGCGCGGGTGTGATCGGCAGCCAGAACATCTCGGTCTCGGCCTTCTCGGATGTGGGGCAGGGTGCGTCTTTGCGCACGAATGTCTCGGCTGAGTGTCAGGCCTCGATGATCGAGCTGCATGGCCAATCCGCCTGGGATCAGGCCGTGGCCGAGCAAGAGGCAATCGACGCCGCCGGTGGTGTTGCCAGCGCCGAGCGCCTGAGCGAGGAGGAACTCGCTGCAGCCCGTGACGCCAAGATCGCCAATGCGGCTCCGATCGGAACGGGCGTTTCGATTGTGGTGGTGCTGCTGGCGCTGACCTTGGTTCTGGGTCGTGGCATCGCGCCTTCGCGCTCGCCGCAACCTCTGATCGTTGGGGCGATTGGCCTGTTGTTGATGCTGTTGGTGGATATTCTCTTCATCCAGCCGACGACCTCATCCGGGGCGACATTCGTTTTGCTGGCAATCCCCTTCGCCATCGCGATCTACGGCTGTAAAGAGGCCGCCGCCCGCTGTGCCACCAACGATCTGATCCGAGTAGTGTTCCCGCCGCTGGTTCTGATCATCGCGGTGCTGGGTTCGATCCTTGGCGGTGTCACTAATCCGACACCCGCTGCGGCACTGGGTGCCGGTGGTGCGATCATGCTGGCTGCTTACCGTAAGCTGCAGGATCAGGGCCGGTCCGGTAGTGTGATCATCTGGTCGACCTTTGCAGTCATCATCTGTTTGCTGATGGGTGTGAATTTCGATCTGCGTATCAATCAGGGCAATGTCCCGGTTGAGACCTGGGTCGCCTTCATTCTGGCTTATGCGACGTATCTCTACGCGCTGTTCGGTCTGCTGTTCGGCTGCTGGGTCCTTTTCTCCAGCGGGGTTCTGACGCCCGTGGTGCGCGAGACGGCGAAGGTGACCTCGATGGTGTTTACCATCCTGATCGGGTCGCAGTTGCTGAACCTTGTTGTGATCTCCTTCGGGGGTGAGCATTACATCCAGCAGTTCCTGCGCAGCTTCGACAACGAGTTCACGGTCTTCCTGATCGTGATGCTGGTGCTGTTCATTCTGGGCTTTGTGCTGGACTTCCTCGAGATCATCTACATCGTGATCCCGATTGTTGGGCCGGTGATCTATGGCGGGTCGTTCGATCCGAAATGGGTGACTATCATGGTGGCGGTGAACCTGCAGACCTCGTTCCTAACGCCACCCTTCGGGTTCGCCTTGTTCTACCTGCGTGGGGTCGCACCAAAAGAGGTGACGACAGGCCATATCTATCGCGGTGTCGTACCGTTCGTGATCATTCAGGTCGTCGGTATTGCGATCCTATGGTTCTTCCCGACCATTGTGACCATCGTGCCGGATCTGATCCCGAACTGATCACTGAGTTTAGTCCAAATGAAAAAGGGGGCCTGGAAGGCCCCCTTTTTGCTTTCTTGGTTGAGTTTTTATGCGAAGCGCTTTCGCGGACTTTAAAAGAGTTATCTTCGGCCGGATGAACGGGATCAGGCGAATTGGATAAGGTCCCAACGATTGCCGAAAGGGTCCTGCCATACCGCGACTGTGCCGTAGGGTTCGACACGGGGCTTTTCTTCGAAATGGACACCCTTTGCGTGCATCGCTGCGTGATCGCGTTGGAAGTCATCGGTTTCCAAAAAGAACCCAACACGACCTCCGGTTTGGTTGCCGATAGCGGCCTCTTGTTCGGCCCCGTCGGCTTTGGCGAGCAATAGAGAGGCCTCGCCCGAACCCGGCGGCGTGACGAGGACCCAGCGTTTCCCGCCTCCCAAATCAATGTCTTTGGAAAGGATGAAGTCCAGCGTTGCAGTGTAGAAATTGATCGCAGCATCGTAATCAGGCACCACAAGGGTGACAGCGTGCAGGCTCTGTTTCATGAAAGGATCAGCCTTTGGTGGGGTGGCGGTCAGGCAGTTGGATGTTTGCCACTTGCTCAGCTATCGGGGCCGAGGCGAGAGGGTGGTGCGAGGCATCTGCGAAAGCCTCGGGGTTGGAGATTTTCTCCCAGCGCCCCTGAACATAGGCCTCCAGCCCTGAAAACTTGGCTTTGTAGCCCATTTTCGGACTGCCGGGGACCCAATAGCCCAGGTAGATATAGGGCAGGCCGGCCTCACGCGCGATCTCGATATGGTCAAGGATCATGTAGGTGCCCAAGGAATTCTGCGGCTGGTATGGATCGTAGAAGGAATAAACCATGCTGAGGCCGTCATCCAGAACATCGGTCAGGCTGACGGCGATCAGGTTTCCGGTTTCAGGGTCGGCATACTCCACGACACGGCTGCGGATCGGAGTTTCCTCGATCATCGCGGCGAATTCGAAAACGTCCATATCGGCCATGCCGCCATCGGCGTGGCGGGTATCGAGGTAGCGACGGAACAGCTCGTACTGATCATCGGTGGCCCAGGGCGAGGTTGCGCGGCGCTCTAGGTATCCATTGCGTTTGGCGGCGCGCTTCTGGCTTTTGGTCGGGCGGAAGGCCGAGACGTCGATCCGGGCGGAGAGGCACGCAGCGCAATCAGTGCAGGATGGGCGATAGAGGACGTTCTGCGACCGGCGAAACCCTTGTTGGGACAGTGAATTGTTCAACTGATCCGCGCCTGCGCCTTGCAGAGCGGTAAAGAGTTTGCGCTCCATCCTGCCCTCAAGGTAAGGGCAGGGCTGGGGGGCCGTCACATAGAATTGTGGCGCAATTGGCAGCGTGTGTCGCATGAAGGTCCCATGTAGCCTCGGACCGGATGATAGCAACGGATTTTCAAGCCGCCAAGTGATTCAAGTGTGTTGCGTTCAGGCCCGCTGGTTGATCATGACTGTGCCAAGGAAGGCATCCGTCAGACCCTGGCAGCGTGCGCTGGTCAGCATCATGATGACAGACACGACCTGAACCACGAAAAACGCCATGCTGAGGAAGTATCCGGCCGTGTGGGCCACTGCTTTGCCCATATCCATACGTTCACCGAACGCGTCGCGCAGCTCGATCCCCATGAACCGCATGCCAAGCGTGGCAGACCCGTTCGAGATCGTGATGACCCGATATACAAAACTGATCACGGCGTAGATCAGCGGCAGGAAGAACAGACCTACACCGATGGTCAGGAAGACGGGGACTATGCACAGAAGTGAGATAAAGGCGATGTCGAACAACCATGCGACAAAGCGCTTGGTTGCGACGGATTGGTAGAACTCGGGTTGAGTATCGGGATCGGGCAGGTGGTTCATGGTCTGGTTTCCGAAAGGGTAGGTCGTGTTACCCTGTCCCGAATGGTCGGGACAGGGCAAGTCAATTCAGGCCGGTTCGCCTTTGGCGTCGTCTTCGTGGTTTTCACGGGCGCGTTCATCCATGAACTGGTCGAACTCGGCTTTGTCCTTGGCTTCGCGTAGGCGGCGCAAGAAGTCTTCGAAATCCTGCTGTTCACGCTCCAGACGGGCCAAGGTGTCGGCCTTGTAGGCGTCGAAGGCGCTGTTGCCTGATGGCTTCATTGCACTCATGTGAGTGTGCCAGGATTTGCGGCGGCTGCAGGACTTGCTGAACATGCGTTTGCTCCAGATCATATAGGCCAGAAGGGCGAGGCCCAAGGGCCAGAAGAAGATGAACCCAAGAACCATGGCGGCGATCCAGGCGCCTTTGCCTTTGTCGTCCATCCAAGCCTCGGCACGATAGAGCCACCCCGGATTTGCGGGTGCGGCGGGTTCGGACAATGCGGTCATGTGGTCTCTCCTGGGGTTGATGTAAATTCCTTTCACATGATCTAGATGGGGAGCGCTTGCGGGGTTGCAAGGGGTCGATGTGAAAAAGATTTACATTTTCGGATTGGTTGACGACACAGGTCTCGGGCAGCAGGGTGCGGACATGATGAATGAGAACACAAATGGGCCAACGCTTGCAGAGATCTTGGAGCTGGAAAAACAGGTATGGTCTGCTTTGGTGACAGGCGATGCCCACGCTGACAGGGCGCTTCTGAGCGCTGATTTCCTGGGTGTCTACCCCTCGGGCTTTGCCAATCGGGACGACCATGTCGGGCAGTTCGCTGAAGCTCCGACAATGGCGGAGTTCAAGTTGAGCGAAGAGCGCTTGCGGATTTTGACCCCGGATATCGTATTGCTGTCCTATCGGGCTGACTATGTGCGACCAGGCGCGGAGGAGTGGGAGGCGATGCTCATATCTTCCCTTTGGGAGCGTCGGGCAGGCGCTTGGATCAACAGTTTCAGTCAGGACACTCCGGTCGAACAGGAATAATGCGTTTGCCGCATTGACCTTGCCGCCCAGCGGTGCGCACGGTCCGGGTATGACTGAGAGTTTGACCATCAACCGTCTGCCGCGCGCGTTCGACCAATCCTTGGGCGACGAAACCCGCGCTTTGCTTGCCGACCTGACGACTGAGCAAGGCGATCTGATCGCCGGAACCGCCGGGTCCAGCCCGTATCTGAAGGGGCTGATCGAGCAAGAGAAAGTGTGGCTGCCGCAGGCCATGCACCAGCCAGACAACGCCTTGGCAGAGGTGATGGAGGCCGCGCGTACCCTCGCGCCTGATCAGCTCAAGCCGGGGTTAAGGCTGGCCAAGCGGCGGATGGCTGTTCTGACCGCTTTGGCGGATATCGCGGGTGCTTGGCCATTGGAAAAGGTAACGGCAGCGCTGACTGATTTTGGCGCACTGGCGGCGGATGTGGCTGCAAAGGCCGAGATTGCTGCCTTGATCCGCCGCAAGAAGCTGCCTGGAAAGACCGAGGATGATGTCGAAACCGCTGCCGGGATGGTCATTCTCGCGATGGGCAAGATGGGCGCGCATGAGCTGAACTACAGCTCGGACATCGACCTGATCGTTCTGTTTGATGAAACGCGCTTTGACCCGGATGATTTCTACGAAGCCCGTCACGGAATGGTGCGAGCCACGCGCAATTTCTGCGCCACGCTCAGCGACAAAACCGCCGACGGGTATGTATTCCGTACCGATCTGCGCCTGCGACCGGACCCCGCAGTGACCCCGGTCTGCATGGCGACGGAGGCGGCAGAGCGCTACTATGAAAGCCTCGGCCGCACATGGGAGCGGGCCGCCTATATCAAAGCGCGCGCCTGCGCGGGGGATCTTGCGGCCGGAGAGCGGTTTCTGGACACCCTGAAACCCTTTGTCTGGCGCAGGCATCTGGACTTTGCCGCCATTCAGGACGCCCATGACATGCGCCTGCGTATCCGCGAGAACAAAGGAACGGGCGGCAGCCTCTCCATCCCCGGTCATGACATGAAACTGGGGCAGGGCGGCATCCGAGAGATCGAGTTTTTCACCCAGACCCGGCAGTTGATTGCAGGGGGGCGCGACCCCGATCTGCGCGTGCGCGGCACGGTGCCTGGGCTGGCGGCTCTGGCGCAGAAGGGCTGGGTGCCGGAAGAGGTTGCGGAAAAGCTGACCGATCACTATCGCGCGCATCGCGAGGTCGAACATCGCATTCAGATGATCCATGACGCTCAGACCCACAAGGTCCCTCAATCTGAAGACGGGATCGAACGGGTCGCCTGTCTGATGGGTCTCAGTAGTAGCGATCTGACCAAGGACCTGATGCGCCGCCTGACCGAAGTGCATGAGCTGACCGAAGGCTTCTTTGCACCGGGCGCAGGGCCTACGCCGACGCCCGCGCCTGAGGTGACGTTCGACCAAAATATCCTCGCCCGCTGGGCCACATATCCGGCCCTGAGGTCTCAGCGCGGGCGACGTATCTTCGACCGGTTGAAGCCCGAGCTCCTCTCGCGCCTTGCCAAATCCGCGCAACCCGATGAGGCCCTGTTGGCGCTGGATGGGTTTCTGGCGGGCCTGCCAGCGGGTGTTCAGCTGTTCTCGCTCTTTGAGGCTAACCCACATCTGATCGACCTGTTGATCGACATCGTCGGCACCTCGCATGCGCTGGCGTCTCATCTGTCGCGCAACGCCTCGGTGTTTGACGCGGTGATCGGAGGCAGTTTCTTCAGCGATTGGCCCGGTTTGGAGGTTTTGCAGGCCGAGTTGGTGGAAGCACTGGCGCAGGAAACCGACTACGAAACGCAACTCGATCTGGCGCGGCGCTGGTGCAAGGAATGGCATTTCCGCATTGGCGTTCACCACCTGCGCGGCCTGATCGACGGGGCGCGGGCCGGCCGGCAATATGCCGAGCTGGCGCAAGCCGTGATCGCCGCGATCCTACCCTATGTGACAGACGTCTTCGCACGCAAACACGGCCCGGCACCGGGGCGCGGAGCGGCCATTCTGGGCATGGGGTCGCTGGGGGCATGGCGGATCAACTCGCAATCTGATCTGGATATGATCGTGATCTACGATCCGCTCGATCAAGACATGTCTGACGGTCCACGTCCGCTCGCCACGCGCACTTATTACGCACGGTTCACGCAGGCGCTGATCACAGCGCTGTCGGCTCCGATGTCTCAGGGGCGGCTCTATGAAGTCGACATGCGCTTGCGCCCCTCGGGCAATCAGGGGCCGGTGGCCACCAGTTGGGCCAGCTTCACGCACTACCAGCAGGAAGAGGCCTGGGTGTGGGAACATCTCGCCCTGACCCGCGCGCATGTCGTCGCCGGAGACGCGGGCTTGGCTCAGGACATCGAAACCTTCCGCACCGAGCTGTTGTCGCGCCCTTGGGAAGCAGACAAAGTTCTGCGCGAAGTGGCCGAAATGCGGACACGTCTGGCGGCGGCCAAGGCCCCGGCGGGCGTTTGGGATGCCAAGAACGGCCCGGGCCGGATGATGGATATCGAGTTGATGGCCGAGACCGGAGCGCTGATGGCAGGCCTCGCAAACCGGGATGTGATGTCTGGCCTCGACGGGGCGGTCGCTGCCGGTTTGTTGGATGTCGCGCAGGCACAAACATTGAAGGACAGCTACGATCTATGCTGGTCGGTACAATGCGCGGCGCGGCTGCTTTCGGGCAAGGTGATTGAGGCGGACAAAATCGGCGAGGGCGGAGCGGCCTTCCTGTGCCGTGCCACCGGGTTCGAACAGGTCGAAGCGCTGCAATCCGCATTGCAGGACAGCTATTCCACCGCCGCCGAAATCATCGGCAGCGTAATCAAAGAGGATGAAGATGGCGCGCAGCACTGATCCAAACGACCCCAAGGGCCTGATCCGCGAGGCGTATAACATCGAAGGCATCACCATGCCCGAATGCCGCAGCATCTTTCTGGACTGGGCGCTCAGCCTGCCCGATGGCGTGGACCAGAAACAGGCTCTGGCCGATCTGCACGCTTCCTATTCCGCTCAGGAGGCCGATCACCCTATGACGCAGGTGATGACCGAAGGGCTGCAGGCCGCACAAGCGCCCAAGCGGCGCGGCGGCTGGCGCTCTCGCCCCCGCTAGGGGGTTTTCCTTCGGGCTGTTCGCGACTATGAGGCGGTCATGACCCAAGCCGCTGACCGCCCCCGTATCCGCCTGAAACCCAAAGCCAATGCGCGCGGGCTGCGCCATGGGTTCCCATGGGTCTATGCCAATGACATCGTCACCGACCGGCGCACGCGCAAAATCCCCGCCGGGGCGCTGGCCGTTCTTGAGGATGACAAACGCGCGCCGATCGCTCTGGTCGCGGTCAACCCGGAGTCGAAAATCATGTGTCGCGTTCTAGATCGCGATATTGAGGCCGATCTGAACGCGGACTGGTTCGAGACCGGCCTGCGCCGCGCGCTTGAAATGCGCGAATGCCTGTTTGACGCGCCATACTACCGTCTGATCCACGCCGAGGCCGATGGTTTTCCCGGTGTGATCATTGACCGTTTTGGCGATGCCTGCGCAATCCAGCCCAACGCCGCCTGGGCCGAGGCGCATCTGGAGGTGCTAACCGACGCGCTGGTCAAGGTGACCGGCGTGAAAACCGTTCTGAAAAACGCCTCGGGCCGGACCCGCGGGTTGGAGGGGTTGGACGACGTCAACCAAACCCTGCGCGGAACGGCTCCTGACGCGCCTCTGCGCGTTCCCATGAACGGCGCGACCTACATGGCCGACCTGACAGGCGGCCAGAAAACCGGTCTGTTCTACGACCAGCGCCCTAACCACGCTTTTGCGGCGCGTTTGATGCATCCCAAAGCTCAGGTGCTGGATGTGTTCAGCCATGTGGGCGGCTTCGGCCTTGCCATGCTGGCTGGAGGGGCGGAACAGGCGCTATCTGTCGATGGCTCTGCCGCCGCGTTGGATCTTGCCACAAAAGGGGCCGAAGCAAGCGGATGTGCTGACCGGTTCCAGACCCGCCAAGGCGACGCTTTCGATGTGCTGACACAACTGGGTGAAGAGGGCGCACAGTTCGACGTCGTCATCTGCGACCCGCCCGCCTTTGCGCCTTCGAAACAAGCCCTCGACGCCGGCCTGCGCGCCTATGAACGCATCGCTCGCCTCGCCGCCCCACTTGTGAAACAAGGCGGCTATTTGGGCCTCTGCTCCTGCTCTCATGCCGCAGATCTGGGCCGCTTCCGCGATGCCTCATCTCGCGGGATCGGACGGGCCGGACGGCAGGCGCAATTGATCCACACAGGCTTTGCCGGACCCGATCATCCACAATTGCCGCAATTGGCTGAAAGCGGTTACCTCAAAGCCGTATTCTACCGGCTGTGAAGGCGGTTCTGGATACCTGCGTCATCTACCCCACGGTGATGCGTGAGATGCTGCTGGGCGCGGCAAAACTGGGCCATTTCACCCCCATCTGGTCCGCGCGCATCCTCGAAGAATGGGCCCGCGCCGCCCGTAAACTCGGCCCCGAAGGCGAAGCACAGGCCCGCGCCGAGATCGCACTAGCCCAAGCGCACTGGCCCAAAGCCGAACGCAAGGTAGCAATGGGTATCGAACAACGTCTCTGGCTGCCCGACAAGGCCGATATCCACGTTCTGGCCACGGCCATCGAGGCCTCGGCGGATGTCATCGTCACCGTCAACGCCAAGGACTTCCCCAGAAACATCCTGTCCGAAGAGGGCCTTGAGCGCCGTGACCCAGACAATCTGCTCCACAGCTTCTGGCAAACCGACCCTACGGGCATGACGAACGCGGCCAAGGCGGTCCTGTCCGAAGCCAACCGCCTATCGGGCGATCAATGGACCCTACGCGCGCTCATGAAAAAAGCCCGCCTGCCGCGCCTGGGCAAAGCCCTGACCACCTAAACGGGATCCCCCTTCATCTGGCTAAAAATATCCCGGAGAGCGCGAGAGGCTGGCCTCTCGCTGTACACCCTCAGCCACGCGCCCAACGCTGCTCCAAAGCCTCCAACGCCGCAATCCGCTCATCCGTCTTTGGATGGCTCATCAGCCACGCAGGCACAATTCCGGCACGCTGCTGCGTCAGGTCTTCCAACTTGTGGAACAGAGATTTCTGCGGCGCGATCCCAATCCCGGCCTTGGTCAGCAAGGCGGCGGCATATTCGTCGGCCTCATACTCATCCTGCCGAGACAAACGCGACGCCAACAGGGAGGTCAGCGCATTCGCAATCATGGCCCCGATGAAGGGAATGAACCGGTTCAACACCATGATCAACGCGGTCCGCATTGCGTTCTGGCCTGAGAAATCAATCATCCTCCGCTTCGCATGCCCCAAGGCCACATGACCCAACTCATGGGCAATCACGCTCGCCATCTCCTCGGCCGAGACCTCACCGTTGCGAAACTTGCGATAAAACCCGCGTGTGATGAATATCCGCCCGTCCGGAGCCGCCAAGCCGTTCACCGGGTCAATCTCGTAGATATAGACCGGCACCCGCGCGATCTCTAACGCGGCGGCCAGCCGGTCCGTCATCCGTTTGAGGGCAGGGTCAGCCAGTTCGGTCGACTTCTGATCCAACTCGCGATGGGTGCGCCAGATGGAAATCCGGTACATCACAAGGCCATAGGCAATCGCCAGAAGGATCGGAGTTAAGCGAAGCATGACATAGATATGGGCGGCTCACCCAGTCTAGGCAAGCCGCAATTGCAATTAAGTCCTAGGTCAAAACATGCCCCGAATGCTGAACCTACCTACCCGGCAGAGGAAGCTGCAAGTTCGAATGGAATTCAGAGAGAGACTGTTTCGTTAACGTGGTACCTTTTGAAGCCTCGAAAAAGGCATGTTCTGCCTCTTTCTCAGCGACCAATGCATCCACTCTCAAATCCCTGACATCTGCGCGCAAGTCGTCACGCGCCTCTTCATAGGTTTCCGCGTCACGCAGTTCATCCTCAAGCGCGTTCAGGTTATCCTCGTAGTTGGGGTCTGAGGGATCAAGCGCGGCAATATCGTCCGCAATGTCGTCGCTGCTACGGCCGTCATAGCTTTCATTCAGGTCCCGTAGCTCGCGCCGCGCGTCATAGAGATCTCCGCGCAGGTCATAGTAGGTTTCCGCAGCGGCCTGATAGGTCGCGATCTTGCCGACATTGCTGTTGGGAGACGCGTTGCGAAACGCCGGAGCCGCCGCTTTCGATGCGTTCAGGTTGCGCAGCTTGTCCGAGCCATAGGGGTCGGTAATCGCAGCCACAAGCGGATCGCGGTAGTAGCGATACCGATCCTTCTTTTGATGCGAATAGGTGTCATATACATCTCGCCGATCATCCCACTGTTCGTACGTCGCATCGTCTTTGGTGTATCTGTAGCGATCAGGATCGTAGGGCACGGGCTGGATTGTTACTCCATCCTTGTAGCGATGCCGCGGCTGCGGAAGATCCAGGTAGCCGTGGAACTGAGACAAAGTGCCTTTGGTCACTGTCCTGCCTTTGGACGCGTCGAAGAAGGCGGTTTCTGCGTCTTGCAGGGCGTCGCGCGTTTCGTGGCGCAAATCCCTTACATCTGCGCGCAGGTCGTCACGTGCCTCTTCATAGGTTTCGGCGTCACGCAGTTCATCCTCAAGCGCGTTCAGGTCGTCTTGGTAGTTGGGGTCTGAAGGATCAAGCGCGGCAATGTCGTCCGCAATGTCGTCGCTGCTGCGGCCGTCATAGCTTTCGTTCAGTTCCCGCAGCTCGCGCCGCGCGTCATAGAGATCCCCGCGCAGGTCGTAGTAGGCTTCCGCAGCGGCCTGATAGGTCGCGATCTTGCCGACATTGCTGTTGGGAGACGCGTTGCGAAACGCCGGAGCCGCCGCTTTTGATGCGTTCAAATTGCGCAACTTGTCCGAGCCATACGGGTCGGTAATCGCAGCCACAAGCGGATCGCGATATCTACGCTTGTCCAGGTTTTGTTCGTCGTATCGCTTGGTGCGATAGTCCGAGCGGGCAACCGGTCGCGGGGAGTATTCGACCGGAGCAATGGACGCTTTGCGGTAGGCCTTATTTACGCGTTTTCCGCTGGCCTTGGGTTGCACGCGTGAGCGTTTGCCGAACAGCTGTTCCACGTCGCGTTTGAACTCGCGCCCAACGTTCGCCAGTGTTGTTTTCTGAACTTTGCCGCTTCGTGACTTGTTGTTGGAAGGTTTTTGGGACTTCGCTTTCTGCTTGTTGCCAGTTCCGAATATGTTGCGAGAGCGTTGAGTTGTGGATTTGGCTTTTTGCTTTTTGCCATTTCCAATTAGGTTGCCAGAGCGTTGGGTTTTGGACTTCGCTTTCTGCTTGTTGCTACTTCCGAATAGGTTTCGAGAACTCTGGGTTTTGGATTTGGCTTTTCCATGATCCTTACCGGCACTTTTTGCACCGTTGCTTTTACCAGATTTTCCCTTTTCGCCGCTCTTGCCTCCGTCTTTTCCTCCCTTGCCGGAATTCCCCTTGCCACCTCCGTTACCCCTTCCGTTCCCTTTGCCGTTGCCTTTGTCGTTTTTTGCGTAAGCCGCATCCGGCGCAAAGGCAAAAGTCGCAACGGCACCGGACGCCAGCACCAATGCAGAAATGGTCAAAAAAGATGTCAGGTAGTTGCGAAGTTTAGATTTGGTCATCTCAGCCCCCCAGCATCGATCCGTTTGGTTTATACCACGAATCTCAAAAATGCGGGGAATATTGCTTCGATTGTTTCCTCTGAAGCTATTTCGAGGGCAAAATCTAAGACTTTGTCTTGTTTTTGGCAGCGTTGATCTACTTCAACGCGCAGCGACGTCTAGCGAGTCAACTCTCGCATGCCCTGTTCCAACCCGGCCAGCGTCATTGGCACCATGCGGTTTTCGAAAATCTCTTGAATCATGCCGATGGAGTGGGTGTAGCCCCAGTATTTCTCGGGCACCGGGTTGATCCACAGGTTTGACGTCCACTGCTCGCGCGCGCGCTGTAGCCAGACTTGGCCTGCTTCTTGGTTCCAGTGCTCGTTGGCGCCGCCGGGGTAGGCGATCTCGTAGGGACTCATCGAGGCGTCTCCGACGAAGATGCATTTGTAGTCGCCGCCATAGGTGCGCAGCACCTCGTGGGTTGGGATCTGTTGGTCCCAACGGCGGCGATTGTCGCGCCAGACGCCTTCATAGAGGCAATTGTGGAAGTAGTAGTATTCCAGATGCTTGAACTCGGTGCGCGCGGCCGAGAACAGCTCTTCAACCACCTTGATATGCGGGTCCATGGAACCACCGACATCCAGAAACAGCAGGACCTTGACCGCGTTATGCCGCTCGGGGCGGGTTTTGACGTCGAGATAGCCATGTTCGGCAGTGGCGCGGATGGTGCCGTCCAGGTCCAGCTCCTCTGCCGCGCCCTCGCGGGCCCAGCGGCGCAGACGCTTCAAGGCGACCTTGATGTTGCGCGTTCCCAGTTCAACAGTGTCGTCTAAGTTCTTGAATTCGCGCTTGTCCCAGACTTTCACCGCGCGCTGGTGACGGCTTTCCTTCTGGCCGATCCGCACGCCTTCGGGGTTGTAGCCATAGGCCCCGAACGGAGAGGTCCCTGCCGTGCCGATCCACTTGTTCCCCCCCTGGTGACGGCCTTGCTGCTCTTTCAGGCGTTCGCGCAAAGTGTCCATCAGTTTGTCAAAGCCGCCAAGGGCTTCGATCTCGGCCTTTTCCTCGTCTGATAGGTGTTTTTCTGCCATCTTGGCCAGCCAGTCCGCGGGGATGTCTACCGCCTCCAGCACCTGATCGAAACTGATCTCACCCAGCCCCTCAAAACTGGCAGCAAAAGCGCGGTCGAACTTGTCGATATTGCGCTCATCCTTCACCATCGAGACACGGGCGAGGTAGTAGAACGCCTCGACATCATAGGTTGCCAGGCCCTTTTTCATCCCCTCCAGAAAGGTCAGATATTCCCGAAGAGAGACCGGAATGCCTGCTTTTCTGAGGTTTTCGAAAAAGGGCAGGAACATGGGCTACACCAAGAACCGCACAAGGATCAGAGACAGGATCAGGCCCAAAAGCGCAAAGGCTATGCCGTAACCGGCCGCGTATTGCGCCATGTCGGCCCGGTTGCCGTTGCGCTTGCGCGCGGCCATTACGCCCAGGATCGCACCCAAAACAGCCATTCCAACTACTACGAGCATTCGTCTGTCATCCGCCTGTATTCTTTCTCGACGTTCCAGCGTCGCCCTCTGCCAGAGACCGGGCCACCAGATCCGAGCCAAACCCGTATCGCGCCCATCCGATACTGTCCAGCCTGACCGCACGTGCCTGCTGCTCCTGTCCGGCTTGTTTCAGAGCCTCGGATTTCAAAAGCAGCAACGTCGCCAGAAGTGATGCATTCTCGGCCCGTGTTATCACGTCAATTGCGGAGTTCAGATCGGGCAGGATTTCGGGTCCTCTGTCCTGCGCCAGTGCAAAAGAGGCGGTTTGGGCCGTGACATGCGCGCGGTGAACCTCGGTTCCGGGGGTGGCGTTCAGGAATTGCAGGGCGATCTGGTAGTTCTGCAAGGCGGCGGCTGGGTCGCGAAACTGGATCATGCGGCCCATCAGGTAGTGCGGATAGGCGCGGCGGTGGTCGGTCCAGCCCTGTCGCCGTCCGATCTCGGCCGCGCGCTTTGCGGCGCGCAGCTGTCGGGGGGATCCGGGACCTGGACCAAGGGCTTTATTGATCGCGTCGACCCATTCGCGCGGAGTTTCGGTCAACGGCTGCACCGGCAGCCGGTCGCCGCGCGGGTTGAGGCGGCTGAGCAGGCCGGGGATCACGGTCTCGACCTGTTCGCGGGTCATACCCGAGCGCAGTTCAGGAGAATAGGCCGCCCGCAGGATCAGCATGTCGAACCCGGTCAGAACGGTGTGGATATTGTCATCGTTGAACACGGAATCGGGCAGATGATACAGGTCGTTAAGCGGCCCCAGCGCCTGCGCCAGTTCCTCATGCAAGCAATCGCGGATTTCCTGCGGGCTGACATCTGCAGGGATGAAAATGCCCAGACGCTCACGCCGTTGCAACTCGGTCCAGCTGCTTTTTGGCTTGCGGCGGTCGCGGCGGTATTCCTCTAGGCTCGACGAATTGGGGACCACGAAGCAGGCAGCATTGGGAAGGATGCGTTGGATGTCGCGCTGGGTGACGGCCTCAATGGTGATGTTGGCCTGACCTTCGGGAATTTGCCGGATGTCGATCCTGCCCTCGCGCCGAATGCGGTTCAACAGGCTGTTCAGGTCGCGCTGCATACTGGCCGTGGGTGCGCCGGTCAGGCGCACGGTGATGGGTGTTTCGAACCGAGTGAAAACCGGTAGTTCCACACCGCTTTCCAGCGCAAAATGCAGGTCCAGGAAATCGGCGGCAATGTTCGTATTGGACCGCGCAGGGGGCGTTGGCCGCGACGCCGAGAACGACTTGGTGGGGGGCAGGGATTGCTCAACAACCTTGACGTTGTCCGGCAGTTCGATCCGTTCGACCGTGGTACAGGCTGACACCGCCAACACTGCAACGAAGGCGACAAACCGCTTCATGCGCGGTTGTACTTTATGAAGGGCGTTTGGGTGCCAATCCGATCATAGAGCTGGCGTGCGGTGTGATTGAACTCCTGCGTGAGCCAATAGACTGATGGAGCACCCTGACGATCGGCCTCATCATAGACTGCCTGTATCAAGGCGCGCCCGACTCCGGTTCCACGCGCCTCAGGGCGGGCGAACAGGTCCTGCAGATAGCAGACATTCTCCACCTTCCAGCCATGACGGTGAAACAGGAAATGCGTCAATCCGACCAGCTTGCCGTCCTGTTCGGCAACAAAGCCCGAGAAATCCTGCGGGTCATCGCCCAGCAGACGTTCGAATGTCGTCTCGTAGATCTTGTCGGGCAGGGTGGTTTCGTAGAACGCAAGATAATCACGCCACATCTCGGCCCATTGGGCCTTGTCCTCGGCGGTCAGTGGGCGGATTTTTAGGTCTTTGGCCAAGCGATGCGTCCTGCTTATTTGGTTTCTGGGATGCTGACACCCGGACCGCCAAGAAGCAAGCCGCGCTCACATCCTGTTCAACGTCGACTGCGTGCCATGAAGGCCAATCGCTCAAACAAATGCACGTCCTGTTCATTTTTCAGCAGCGCGCCGTGCAGTTTGGGCAGCGCATTGGCCCCGTCGCGTTTGAGGTCTTCGGCGCTCAGATCCTCGGCCAGTAGCAGTTTCAGCCAGTCCAGAACCTCGGAGGTTGAGGGTTTCTTCTTCAAGCCTTGCGTGTCGCGAATTTCGTAGAATTGCGTGAGCGCGGTGGTCAGCAGCGCGTCCTTGATACCAGGATGATGGACTTCGACAATGCGGCGCATCGTGGCCTCATCCGGGAAGCGGATATAGTGAAAGAAGCAGCGGCGCAGGAAAGCGTCGGGCAGCTCTTTTTCGTTGTTCGAAGTGATGATCACGATCGGGCGGTTCTTGGCCTTGATCGTCTCGCCTGTCTCGTAGACATGGAACTCCATCTTGTCGAGTTCCTGCAGCAGATCATTGGGAAACTCGATATCGGCCTTGTCGATTTCATCAATCAGCAGCACGACCTTTTCGTCGGCCTCAAACGCCTGCCAGAGCTTGCCCTTGCGGATGTAGTTCGAGACGTCATGCACACGCTCTTCGCCCAGCTGGCTGTCCCGCAACCGGCTGACGGCGTCGTATTCGTAAAGGCCCTGCTGCGCGCGCGTGGTGGATTTCACATTCCACTCGATCATGCGCAGACCCAACGCGCCGGCGACTTGTTTTGCCAATTCGGTCTTGCCAGTGCCGGGCTCCCCTTTGACCAGCAAGGGGCGCTCCAGCGTAACGGCGGCGTTCACGGCGATGGTCAGATCATCGGTGGCGACATATTCGGCTGTGCCTTGAAAACGTGCGGTCATCAGGTCCTCTTGCTGTTTCCGGCGAAACTGTGGTGTCCGGGTTACAGAGCGATGGGGAATTTGACAAGCCGGGTCGCTGCGTCGGTGATTCAAATTTACCAGCGAGTCCAACCGCTTTTGCATGATTCGCAGGCAGGTGTCTTTCTCGAGGGTTGAACAATGCCCTGAAATTGCCTGTCGATTTTCACAGAAAAACAAGGATTTGTTGTTTTAAGTCTCATATTTAGATGAAGGCTTGCGACGGGGCGTCCGTTCTACGTTTGTGTAGTGACATTCCAGTGCCCGTCGGCTAAACGCTGCGCAGAAGGGAGAGCCAAATGTCTGGTGAAGCAACCGTGACCGACGTTACAGGCCATACCGAGGGAGCAAATATGAAGCAGGAAGTTTTTCTGCCGGAGGACTACCGTCCGGCCGAAGATGAGCCTTTCATGAATGATCTGCAGCTTGAGTATTTTCGCCGCAAGCTGCTGGACTGGAAGACAGAACTACTCGCAGGCAGCCGCGACACGATCGAAGGGCTGCAGGACAACACCCGCAACATTCCGGACGTCGCCGACCGCGCCAGCGAGGAAACCGACCGCGCGCTTGAACTGCGCACTCGGGATCGTCAGCGCAAACTGGTGGCGAAGATCGACTCGGCCCTGCGCCGGATCGACGAAGGCGAATACGGGTATTGCGAAAAAACAGGCGACCCGATCTCGCTTAAGCGTCTGGATGCGCGCCCGATCGCGACAATGACGCTCGAGGCACAGGAACGGCATGAGCGTCGCGAAAAGGTCCACCGCGACGATTGATCGTCCTGAAAAAGTGAATAATTCAAACGCCGGGGCCTGTTGCTCCGGCGTTTTTGCGTTAAGGCAAGGCCATGAAGATCAACGGTCTGAAGTTTTGTGTGGTTGGCGGCGGCATTGGCGGTCTTGCGTCGGCGTTGGCCCTGCGCCAGCGCGGGGCGCAGGTGACCGTGTTAGAGCAGGCCCCAGCGCTGATCGAGGTCGGAGCAGGCCTTCAAATCAGCGCCAACGGAATGTCCGTTCTGCGCGCCTTGGGGGTTGCGGGGGATCAGCCTGAAGTCGCGCAACTTTCTTACGGAACTATTCTGCGCGACTATCGCAAGGGCCGGGTGATCAGTCGTATTCCAGCCCCGGCGGCGGGCCCGACATTCTACTATCACCGCGCCGATTTACTGGAGGTGCTGCGAAAGGCTTCCGAGGATGCAGGTGTCGACATACGCCTTGGCGCGCGAGTGCAGACGGTTCGCAAACATCCGTCCGAGGCCGAGATTGTACTGGATGATGGACTGCACCTTCGCGCCGAATGTGTCATTGCAGCAGATGGCGGACGCAGCGCCCTTCGTCCGATCCTGAATGGCCCGGAGGCTCCTGCCTTTACCCACCAGATCGCCTGGCGCGCCACGGTGCCTTGGGAGAACCGTCTTGAGAGACCGCAAGCCTCACTGACAATGGGGCCGAGGCGGCACGTCGTCACCTATCCGCTACGCGACCAACGCCTGATGAACGTCGTCGCAATTGAAGAACGCTCGGACTGGCAGCAGGAAGGCTGGCGCGTTAAGGGCGATCCCGACGACTTGCGCGCGCGGTTTGCCGATTTTGGCGGGCCGGTGAGGGATATTCTGACAAAGGTCGAAGAAACGCATCTGTGGGCGCTGTTCCTGCGCCCGGTGGCCGAGAGATGGCAGAACGGTCGCTTGGCCCTGTTGGGCGATGCGGCACATCCGACGTTGCCCTTCATGGCGCAAGGGGCCTGTCTGGCTCTTGAGGATGCCTGGGTTCTGGCACGCTCTTTCGACAGCCAATCGGGTGTGAGACAGGCTCTCGCAGCCTACGAAGCCGCGCGCCAGCGTCGCGCGCAACATGTGGTCGCTGCGGCATCTGCTAACGCGCGCAACTTCCATCTGCGGGGTCCTATGCGTCTGGCCGCGCAAGCGGTTCTGGCAGTAATAGGTCCGCGCCTGACGCGGAAATATGACTGGATCTACAACTACGACCCGACCGTCTGATCTCAGATGTCCAGATCGACCCAAACCGGCACGTGGTCCGAGGGTTTTTCGTGCCCGCGCACCTCTTTGTCGATTTGACAGTCTTGCATCAGATCCGCGGCCTGAGGGGTCAGTAGAAAATGGTCGATGCGAATGCCGTCATCCTTGTTCCATGCTCCGGCCTGATAGTCCCAGAAGGAATAGTGGCCCGCACCTTGCACGCGGGCACGGAACGCTTCGGTGAACCCAAGGTTCAGGATCATGCGGAACGCAGCCCGGCTTTCGGGGCGGAACAAGGCGTCCTCGCGCCATGCATCGGGGCGTTTTGCATCTTCTGCTTGGGGAATGATGTTGTAGTCGCCCGCCATTAACGCAGGCTCTTCGTTAGCCAACAGGGCACGGGCGCGATCGTACAGACGCTCCATCCACGCCAGTTTGTAGTCGTATTTTGGCCCGGGCGTTGGGTTTCCGTTCGGTAGATAAAGGCCACAGACCCGCAGCGCCTGCTTGCCGACAACAGTTGCTTCGATCCAACGCGCTTGTTCATCTTCATCGTCACCGGGCAAACCGCGCGTCACATCCTCCAAAGGTAGCTTCGAGAGGATTGCGACTCCGTTGAAGCTCTTCTGACCATGTGTTTCGACATTGTACCCGCGTTCTTCGAAGATTTCTCGGGGGAAGTTCTCGTCGACGGACTTGATTTCCTGCAATAGAACCACGTCCGGCTGGGCTTCATCCAACCAACGCGGCAAGGCTTCGGCCCGCGCTTTTATGCCATTGATGTTGAACGTGGCGATTTTCATGCGCGATCCTCCAAAGCTGTTGGCAACCTATCGCCCAGAATGATCCCATCGGCAAGGTGGTGGATGGGGTTGCGAGGCTCTGCCTCGCGCTCCGAGGTATTCTTGGCCAGATGAAGAAACGGATCCTTAACCAATTTTGTTGTTGCAATGAGATGCGGTACATGCGGAGGCGCCGACGACCGCGCCAGGTGAATCTCTCCGGCGTTCAGGTCGGAGAGTGGATCCCTGCTTCATCTGGCTGAAAATACCTTGGGGGTGTGGGGGCAATCCCCCACGTGGTTTACATGGAAAACGACGTGCCGCATCCGCAGGAGGACGTCGCGTTGGGGTTTTCGATCACGAACCGCGCGCCGATAAGTTCCTGGGTAAAATCAATGACTGCATTTTCCAGAAAGGGCAGGGAGATCGAGTCGACAATCACCTTTTGGCCTTTGCCTTCCAGCACAAGGTCGTCCTCTTTTGGTTCGTCCAACGCGATTTCGTATTGAAAACCGGAACATCCGCCGCCTTCAACGGCGACACGCAAGGCCTGCCCCTGATTGGCGGCACCGATTTCAGCAAGGCGCTCAAACGCTCGTTCTGTGACTGTCGGAGGCAGATTCATGCCGGACTCCAAAGGTTTATTTCCCAACCAACGTACAATATATGAAACCTATCGACAGGCGACAAGGACCAGACTTTTGGATAGAGCGGGTTTTGCCTCGGATCCAAGCCGCGCACGGGGGCGGTTGGTGCCTGAGGAGGAAAGCAGTTTCCGTTCATGCTTTCAGCGTGATCGGGATCGCATCATTCATGCCAGCGCGTTCCGGCGACTTAAACACAAGACGCAGGTTTTTGTGGAACATGAGGGCGATAGCTACCGCACCCGCCTGACGCATTCGATCGAGGTCGCTCAGGTCGCGCGCACAATTGCTGGGGCTTTGAACCTGAACCCAGAGTTGACGGAGGCCATCGCGCTTGCGCATGACTTGGGTCACACGCCTTTTGGTCATACGGGTGAGGATGCGCTGCATGCGTTGATGGTGCCCTATGGTGGTTTTGACCACAACGCGCAGGCCATCCGCATCGTCACCAAGCTGGAGCGCCACTATGCCGAATTCGACGGTTGCAATCTGACGTGGGAATGTCTTGAGGGGATTGCAAAGCATAACGGACCGGTGACCGGAGAGCTGCCTTGGGCTCTGGCTGAATGCAATGGCGGTTTCGATTTGGAACTGCATACTCATGCCAGTGCCGAGGCGCAGGTGGCGGCCCTATCCGACGATATTGCCTACAACAACCACGATCTTCTGGATGGGCTTCGGGCCGACCTGTTCTCTGACGATGAAATCCAGCAACTCCCGATTGTTGTAGAGTGTTATGCGGCGGTTGATCGGGCCTATCCCGAGCTTGATCCGTATCGTCGCCGGCATGAGGCGTTGCGGCGGGTCTTTGGTGTTATGGTCTCGGACGTGATTGATACATCGCGAGAGCTTATTGTCAGATCGGGGGCGCAGTCGGTTGAGGATATCAGGCACTATGGCGCTCCGGTCATTCAGTTTTCTGACGGGCTTTGGGCGCAACTCAAGGAGATACGCGCTTTCCTGTTCGCGCGGATGTATCGCGCCCCCAGTGTGATGGAGGTTCGGGAAAAAGTGGCTCGTGTGGTTGAAGACCTGTTCCCGATCTATCTGAATGATCCCAAGCAGATGCCGAACCGCTGGCACGATGATATCGAAGCGGCGCAGGATGAAACCGCGCTGGCGCGGATCGTTTCAGATTACATTGCGGGCATGACCGATCGGTTTGCGCTGCAGGATCACAAGCGCCTGACAGGCAAGTAGCTATTCGATCCCTATATAGGCCAGCGCCCAAACCTGTTGACCGGCCTGTTCCGCCGCCAGATCAGCGTCGTCGTTTGGAGGGAAGACGATCATGGTGGGACCGTAACCGCCGATGCCCATTGGGCTGCCGTCTGCATGGGTCGCGACGATCGGGTTGTGGGCCTCGATACTGCTCCAGGGAATTTCGGCCTGATAGCCGTCCAGCGCCATGGGTTTGGCGGTTTTCCCTTCGGCTCCGGCCATGGTCATCACCGCCGACAGAAGAGGGCCAGAGAACGTGATCTCGCGTTTGTTGCCTTCGGGGCCGTAGGGGATCGTGATTTCGGTCTGATCAAGCGCATCCAGCATCGCGGTGTCGAAACCGGCGGCTCCACTATGAGTGACCTCCAGATACCCAAGCAGACCGCCGTCATTCTCGCCGCGCGCTGGCAGGTTGGTCTCAGAGACGGCGCCGCCCAATGTCAGCAGAACGTGCCCCTTGGGCGTGGGCATCTCGGCCCATACGGGCGTCGCTAGGGCAAGGACAAGGGGCAGGACTAGGCGCATGGGTCGTCTCCGGTTTTGCAATCCTGCACAAATTAGCTGTGTTCGTGGACAATCCAAGCCCAAACCGATGCCTTCCATTGACCTTGACGCCTTGCGTGGTAAACCGCCGGGCAAGCAAAAGGACATCCGAAATGAACCTGTTTTCCGAGATCCGCGGTCTTGTACTGGACGCGTTGGCGCAGATGCAGTCCGAAGGCGCTCTGCCCGAAGGGTTGAGCTTTGACAACGTGGCGGTCGAGCCGCCGCGCGATGCCGCGCATGGCGATATGGCGACCAATGCGGCGATGGTGCTGGCAAAGCTCGCGAAGATGAAGCCGCGCGACATTGCGGACGCTTTGGCGGTCAAGCTGGCCGCCGATGACCGGATCACAAGCGCCGAGGTTGCGGGGCCGGGGTTTCTAAATCTGCGTCTGGCCGCGACGGTCTGGCAGGGTGTTCTTGCGCGCGTGTTGGAGATGGGCGCGGATTATGGCCGCTCGACTATGGGGCAGGGGCAGAAGGTCAACGTGGAATATGTCTCGGCCAATCCGACCGGGCCGCTGCATGTGGGCCATACGCGGGGCGCGGTGTTCGGGGACGCTCTGGCGAGTTTGCTGGCCTATTCCGGCCATGACGTGACTCGTGAGTACTACATCAACGACGGTGGCGCGCAGGTGGATGTGTTGGCGCGCTCGGCTTACGAACGCTATCGCGAGGCCAATGGTCTGAGCCCCGAGATTGCTGAAGGTCTCTATCCTGGCGACTACCTGATCCCGATCGGCGAGGCGCTGAAAGAGAAATACGGCGACAGCCTGATCGACAAGCCCGAGAGCGAATGGCTGGAAGACCTGCGCAACTTCGCCACCGACGCGATGATGGACCTGATCCGCGCGGACCTGAAGGCACTGGGCGTCGAGATGGACGTGTTCTTCTCGGAAAAATCCCTCTATGGCACGGGCCGGATTGAAGCCGCGCTGCAGTCGCTGACGGACAAGGGCCTGATCTATGAGGGCGTGCTGGAGCCGCCCAAAGGCAAAAAGCCCGAGGATTGGGAGCCGCGCGAGCAGACTCTGTTCAAATCGACAGAACATGGCGATGACGTCGACCGCCCGGTTAAGAAATCGGATGGTGCCTGGACCTATTTCGCCCCGGATATTGCCTATCACTACGACAAGGTGAGCCGTGGTTTTGACGCTCTGATCGACGTGTTTGGCGCGGATCACGGTGGCTATGTCAAACGAATGAAGGCCGCTGTTTCGGCTCTGTCCGACGGCAAGGTGCCGCTGGATATTAAGCTGACCCAGCTGGTGAAGCTGTGGAAGAATGGCGAGCCGTTCAAGATGTCCAAGCGGGCCGGGAACTTTGTCACCCTGCGCGATGTGGTCGATCAGGTTGGGCCGGATGTGACCCGTTTCGTGATGCTAACCCGCAAGAACGACGCGCCTCTGGATTTTGATTTCGACAAGGTGCTGGAGCAGAGCCGTGAGAACCCCGTGTTCTACGTGCAATATGCCCATGCCCGCGTCATGAGCGTGCTGCGCCGCGCCGCTGAGGCCGAAATTGCCGCCGACGATGCGACCCTTGTGGGCGCGGATCTGGGCAAGATTGACCATACCTCAGAGCTGGCTGTGGCCAAGAAACTGGCTGAATGGCCACGACTTGTGGAAATTGCCGCGCGCACTAACGAACCGCACCGCGTTGCGTTCTATCTGTATGAATTGGCAGGGGATTTTCATGCTCTGTGGAACAAGGGCAATGAAGAAACTCAACTGCGCTTCATCCAGGATGGCGATGTTGCCACAAGCCAGTCGAAAATCGCATTGGCCCGTGCCGTTTCTGTTGTGATTTCAGCAGGCTTGGGTATTCTTGGCGTTACTCCGGCGCAGGAGATGCGGTAACCAATACCGCCCGAACCGCCGGTCTGAGGCAGACAAGAAATGACCCGCGCGCCTTAATTTCAGGTGCAATCGGGCGGTGAGGCGGACATGACGAGTTACGATTACTCGGGGCATCAAAGCCCCGGGCAGATGCATTACCCGAATCAATCCTATGCCGATGATGGGTATGACTACCCTGACGAGATGGCCGACCATGCCGCGCCGCGCAGCGGTTTTGGCGTTGGCAAGGCGATGAACGTGCTGGGGGCGGTTGCCTCTCTGGCGCTGGTCGCCGGGATCGGAATCTGGAGCTACAAGCTGGTGATGCGCGATGTCAGCGGTGTGCCTGTTGTCCGCGCCGCCGAAGGTCCGATGCGCATTCAACCCGAAAACCCGGGCGGACGCCCCGCAGATCATCAGGGTCTGGCCGTGAATGCCGTTGCTGCCGAAGGCTCGGCAGCCGCCCCTGCGGATCGTCTGATCCTAGCCCCGCGTCCGGTCTCGCTGACGGATGAGGACCTGCCCGCTGGGGAACTGAAGCCGACCAAAGCTGTTCATGTCGTCGAAGCGCCGATTTCGAACGAAGAGGCCGCGGCGCTGCGGCAGAACGCAGTGGACGCACTGGTCGCCGAGCTCGCGGGCGAGGCGGCTCGTGCCAATGATCAGCAAACCGAGGATGGCGTGCAGCTAGCGTCACTGGTGACGCCCGAGGAAGAGCCTGCGATTGACCCTGCGGATTTCGCCGCAGCTCTGCCAGACCCGACCATTGCCGAGCTTCCGGGTGTGCGCCGCTCGTTGCGCCCGCAAACCCGCCCGGCCCGCCGTGCGGTGGTCACCGATACGTCTGAGGCAGCGATCAACGCGGCCGTCAAATCCGCCGTTGGGTTGGATGTAGACCCTGACACACTGAGCAAAGGCACTCGTCTGGCGCAGCTTGGCGCTTTTGAGAGCGCGGATGTCGCCAAATCCGAATGGGCGCGTCTAAACGGTCAGTTCGGTGAGTATATGGACGGAAAACAGCGTGTTATCCAGAAAACCTCAAGCGGTGGCCGCACCTTCTACCGGTTGCGCGTGCTTGGTTTTGATGACCTGAGCGACTCGCGCCAGTTCTGTGCGGCGTTGGTAGCGCAAGGGGCGGACTGTATCCCGGTGGCCGTCAGGTGACGTTTGGGGCCGCGATTTCTGACGCAGAAGCGCTGCGGTTGACCGATGACGAAAGGGCCTTGTTCCGTGATATGAACCCGTTTGGGTTCATCCTGTTCGCGCGCAACATCGAAAGTGCCGATCAGGTCCGGGCCCTGTGCGATGACTTTCGCGAGGCCGTTGGGCGGAATTGTCCCATAACGATTGATCAGGAGGGAGGCCGTGTTCAACGTCTGCGCGCCCCTCTGGCGCGCGAATGGATGCCGCCGCTCGATCATGCTGAACGGGCCGGAGAGCATGCGGAACGCGCCATGTACCTGCGCTATCGCCTGATTGCGCATGAGCTATTTGAGCTGGGGATCGACAGCAACTGCGCCCCGATGGTGGATGTCGCGCGCCCGGAAACCCACGCCTTTCTACGCAACCGTTGCTACGGCAGTGATGCAAAAAGCATCGCTCAACTGGGGCGGGCCGTTGCGCAGGGGCATCTGGATGGGGGCGTTTTGCCCGTCGTCAAGCACATGCCCGGTCACGGTCGGGCCACGCTGGACACACATTTCGACCTGCCGCGCGTCGACCTGCCGCTCGAAGAGCTGACGCAGACCGATTTCGCCCCGTTCAAGGCTCTGAACGACCTGCCAATGGCGATGACCGCTCATCTGGTGTTCGAACAGATCGATCCGACACCGGCCACGATCTCGGCCCCGATGATGAAGGTCATCCGCGAGGTGATTGGCTTTGACGGGTTAGTCATGACCGATGACATCACCATGAAGGCGCTCAGCGGGTCGGTGCCCGAACGTGCGGCACGGGCCTTGCAGGCGGGCTGTGATGTTGTTTTGCACTGCAACGGCAGCTTTGACGAACGTCGTGATGTGCTTGAAGCCGCAGGCCAGATGACCGAGGCGGCGCAGGCCCGCGCAGATCGGGCCTTGGCCATGCGCAAAAAGCCCGCCGAACTTGACATCGAGGCCACTGAGGCTGAACTATCTGCCCTAATGGGCGGGCAGGTATATGAACGATAGTCTTTTCAGCGAAGATCCGGTTTCGGTCGCCGACCGGCTGGCAGCCGAAGCGCTGATCGTTGACGTTGACGGTTTTGAGGGCCCGTTAGATGTGCTCCTGACCCTGTCACGGACGCAAAAGGTCGACCTGCGCAAGATTTCGGTCCTGGCACTGGCGCAGCAATATCTGGCTTTTGTCGAAAAGGCGCGCGCGCTGCGGATCGAACTGGCCGCAGACTACCTGGTGATGGCCGCTTGGCTGGCCTTTCTCAAATCCCGCCTCCTGCTGCCGCCTGACCCGGATGATGAGGGGCCCTCGGGTGAGGAACTTGCAGCCCACTTGGCGTTTCAGCTCGAACGCCTGCAGGCCATGCGTGATGCCGCCGCCCGGCTCATGGCGCGGGACCAGCTGGGGCGCGATTTCTTCAAGCGCGGGCAGGCCGAAGACGTCACTCGCATTCGCACAGTGACCTATTCCGCCACGCTGTTGGACTTGATGCAGGGCTATGCGCGTATCCGCACCCGCGATGAATTCCGCCCCTTTGTGATGGACCGCGACTCGGTGTTCACGATGGAGCAGGCGCTGGAACGTATGCGCCCTCTGATCGGGTTTGCCGGTGCCTGGACCGATATGGAGACCTATTTGCCCGACGGATGGGACGGTGATCCGGTGCGGCGACGCTCGGCTACGGCGGCGACTTTCGCGGCCTCGCTGGAGCTGGTGAAAGAAGGACATATGGAGATCAAGCAAAGCGATACCTTTGCCCCGATCCATCTGCGCAAGAGGACCGAGACCCGTGACTGACGCCCCCGAAGAAACCGGCACCCTGTTCGAAGCGCCCCCGCTGGCCGAGCAGGAGCGGATGGTCGAAGCGGTGTTGTTTGCCAGCGCCGCACCGGTGACGATTGCCGATCTTGAGGCGCGGATGCCGCATGGCAGTAATGCCGCGCAAGCGGTTGAATTGCTTCAGAAACGCTATGAGGGGCGAGGCGTGCGCGTGGTCAAGGTAGGTGAGGCCTGGGCAATCCGAACCGCGCCTGATCTGGGCTTTCTGATGCAGAAAGAAACGGTCGAGACCCGCAAGCTAAGCCGCGCGGCGATCGAAACGCTGGCCATCGTGGCCTATCACCAGCCCTGCACGCGGGCCGAGATCGAAGAGATACGCGGTGTCTCTGTCTCGCGCGGGACAATCGACCAACTGCTCGAGATGGAGTGGATCCGTCTGGGCCGCCGCCGCATGACGCCGGGCCGCCCGGTGACCTTTGTCGTCACACCCGAGTTTCTGGATCATTTCGGGTTGGAAAACGCTCGCGATCTACCGGGCCTCAAGGAATTGCGCGCCGCTGGCTTGTTGGAAAATCGCCCGCCGCCGGGTGCTATCCCACTGGGCGAGGGGCGCGAAGACGAAGTTGACGAAGATCAGACCGAACTCTTCGAGGAAGAGTGATCAGATAGCCCTTTTGCCGCCGTATAGATACCCTATCTCTAGGCGCAGGAAACGGAGTTGAGCAATGAATGCAAATCGGATCATCGACATGATCGTCCGCCAGGTCACGCGCCGTCTTGTCAACAAGGGGATCGACAAGGGATTTGATATGGCCAGCCGTATGGGCGGTTCGTCGGATGCGGACAGTAGCCAACCAAAAGGGAAACCGGGGCCGGCCCAGTCGCAGAGTATCAAACAGGCCAAGCAGATGACCCGTCAGATGCGGCGGTTCATGCGGTTTTAGGTAGCCGCCTTGAAGTGTTTGGACAGTTTCAGTCCCTGTCCTTGATAGTTCGAGGCAATGCCCGCGCCATATAGCTGTGTGGGCATTTCGGACATCTTCTCATAGACCAAGCGCCCTACGACCTGACCGTGTTCTAGCACGAACGGGGCTTCGTGGCAGCGAACCTCAAGCACACCGCGCGATCCGGCACCACCTGCGGCCGCGTGGCCAAAGCCGGGGTCAAAAAAGCCCGCATAGTGAACACGGAACTCACCGACCATGGCCAGATAGGGGGCCATTTCTGCCGCGTACATGGGTGGGATATGCACCGCCTCCCGGCTGACCAGGATATAGAACGCGCCGGGATCGAGAATGATGCAGCCATCGCTCGTGCGCACCTCTTCCCAATAATCCTGCGGATCGTATGCGCCGATCCGGTCCAGATCAATCACGCCGGTATGCGGCTTTGCGCGATAGCCAACCAGATCGGTGTCAGGCAATTGCAGGTCAACCGAAAAGCCCAGACCGTCCTGAATAACTGCAGGCCCATCGACCAGCGGGGATTCGGTGTGCAGGGCGGTCAATTCCGCGTCGGTCAGAACGGCCTGACCCTGACGGAAGCGAATCTGGTTCAGCCGCATGCCGGGCCGTACAAGAACCGAGAAGGAGCGCGGGCAGATTTCAGCGTAAAGCGGGCCGGTGTAGCCTGCGGGCATCCGGTCGAACTCGGTGCCGCCATCGGTGATTGTTCGCGTCAGCAGGTCCAGCCGCCCGGTTGAGCTTTTGGCATTCGCCACCGCGCTGGTCTCAACGGGCAGGGCGAGCGATTCCATCAACGGCACGAGATAGACGCAGCCTTTCTCGAGCACGGCTCCGTCGGTGATATCGATCCGGTGCATCTCAAACTCGGCCAAACGGTCGGCGACCGATCGCCCTTCGCCCGCAAGAAATGAAGCGCGGACGCGGTAAGCCACTGTTCCCAAACGAAGATCAAGGCTGGCGGGTTGCACCTGTGCCGGGATCACGTCCGGGCTGGCACTGATCTCACCGCGTGTGATCATCGCTTCGATCTGCTGGTTTGGGCATACACCTGTCATTTCGATCCCCCCTGATGCCAGAGCGGGATCTGGCCTGTCTGCCATAAACGTCGGTGTGATTTGGTCGGGCTAGCAGGACTCGAACCTGCGACCTTCCGTCCCCCAGACGGACGCGCTACCAGGCTGCGCCATAGCCCGACGTTGGAGTGTTCATAACGGTTTTCCCGGCAGGGGCAAGAGGAAAACATTGCCTTTTTTCTATCCTGCCGCCCGTGTTTCCACCCGGTTCAACCATGCGCGCAAATCCTTGGCCAAGGGCGCGATACGGCTGAGTAGTTCATCGTCGAATTCGGACCGATTCCATGCCAGTGAAGCGATGCCTCCAACCAAAGGCGCGGCATCCAGATCGGCTGGTTCGGCGCTTTCCTCTGGTGCCTCAGCCTCTCGCGGTGCGTCGAGGTCCATCGGGATTTGTTCGGTCTGAGGTGCAGGTTTGGCGGAAAAGGGAACAACGGTGCTGTCCGTTTCCTCGACTGCAGGCTCATCCAGAGACGGCGAGAGCGCTGCGACATGGGCGACACCCTGTTCGCGCAAAATCCGCTGTACGCCCTTGATGGTGATCCCATCCTCGTGCAGCAGCTTTTTGATACCGCCCAGCAGACGCATGTCATTAGGGCGATAGTACCGGCGCCCTCCGGCCCGTTTCACGGGTTTGACCTGGGTAAACCGGCTTTCCCAAAAGCGCAGGACATGGGCCTGTACTCCGAGCCAATCCGCAACTTCACTTATGGTGCGAAATGCGTCGGGGGATTTGCTCATGTCCGCGAGTTCCTAGGATTACTTGCGATTCCCGGCGGCGACGCGATCCTTCATCAGGTGCGACGGACGGAAAGTCAGCACGCGGCGGGGTTGAATGGGAACCTCTTCGCCGGTCTTGGGGTTGCGACCGATACGAGCGGTTTTGTCCCGAACGCTGAACGTGCCGAATGAGGAAATCTTAACCTGTTCACCGCGAACCAGCGCGTCGGACATGTGGTTCAGAACGCTTTCCACCAGCTGCGCGCTTTCGTTGCGTGATAGGCCAACTTCACGAAAGACGGCTTCGCTTAGATCCATTCGGGTCAGTGTTTTGTCGCTCATACCTTTTCCCCTGTTGCTGTCAAAGCATAGGGCGGGGGCAAATTCACTGTCAATATCAATGAATTGCAGGTGGGGACGTAAGCTGAATTGCGCCGGTTACCAGCGCAGAACAACAGCGCCCCAAGCCAGCCCGCCGCCGATGGCTTCGGTCACGATCAGATCGCCTTGCTTGATTTGCCCACGCTGTTTGCCAACCGACAGGGCCAGAGGGATCGACGCGGCCGAGGTGTTGCCGTGATCCTGTACGGTGACCACGACATTCTCCATCGGCAAGCCCATCTTCTTGGCCGTGCCCTGAATGATGCGGATATTGGCTTGATGCGGCACAATCCAATCCACGTCCGAGGCCGTCAGCCCGGCGCGATCGAGTGCGGTGTTAGCGGTTTTGGCAAGCTTTTCAACGGCATGACGGAAGACCTGGTTGCCTTGCATCCGCAAGTGACCGGTCGATTGCGTTGACACGCCACCATCCACATAGAGCAGGTCCTGATACCGCCCGTCCGAGTTTAGATCGGTTGCCAAAACGCCCCGGTCGTCCGACGTGCCGGTGCTGTCTTGTTCCTCAAGGATCAGGGCACCTGCGCCGTCGCCGAACAACACGCAGGTCGAGCGATCGGTCCAGTCCATGATTCGGGAAAACGTTTCGGCCCCGATCACCAGAACGCGTTTAGCCTGACCCGAGAGGATCAGCGCGTTCGCATTGCTCAGCGCGAAAACGAATCCGGCGCAGACGGCCTGCACATCAAAGGCAAAGCCGCGCGTCATGCCAAGGCGGGCCTGAACCATCGTCGCTGCAGACGGAAAGGTCAGATCAGCGGTTGAGGTCGCAAGGACGATGGCGTCAATGTCGTCGGCTTCCAGCCCCGCATCTGCAAGGGCGGCTTGTGCGGCATTGGTCGCCAGATCTGAGGTGGTTTCACCTTCGGCAGCAAAGTGGCGGCGTTCGATCCCCGACCGGGTTCGGATCCATTCATCCGTCGTATCCAAAGTCTGTTCAAACTCGGAATTCGGGACAACACGTTCGGGCAAATAATGTCCGACACCTACAACGACTGAACGGCCTGCCATGTTTGAGGTACTGCCTTCTTTGTTATTTTTCCGCCTGCGGCGCGGCATGCGCGGCATCTTGTGCAAGCTGGGCCGTTGATGCAACCCGTGCTGCCAATTTTTCGGCAAAACCTGATTGGGCCAGCGTGAAGGCCAGCTTGACTGCGGCTGACACTCCGGTCGCGTCCGCGCCGCCGTGGGATTTCACCACAGTTCCGTTCAGCCCCAGGAAAACGCCTCCGTTCACCCGACGCGGATCGATGCGTTTTTTCAGGCGATTCAGCGAGGTGATCGCCAACACCGACGCAAGCCGCGAGAGGGGTGTGTATTTGAATGCTTCGCGCAGAAGATCGCCGATCAGGCTGGCCGTGCCTTCGCCGGTTTTGATCGCGACATTGCCGGTAAACCCATCGGTCACAATGACATCTGCCTTGTCGCCGGGAATATCGCTGCCTTCGACAAAGCCCACGAAATCAAAATTCGCGGATTCGGCGAAGTCAGTAATCATGGCATGCGCTTCTTTCAGCTCTGCCCGACCTTTGTGTTCCTCGGTTCCGACATTCAGAAGCCCGATCCGAGGGCGTTGCAGCGCCATGCCGTTGCGGGCGTAGGAGGCGCCCATCAGCGCATATTGCAGCAGATCCTTGGCGTCGGCGCGCACATCGGCGCCTACATCCAACATCACGTTGAACCCCTGAGGGTTGCGTGAGGGCCACAGAATCGCAATCGCCGGGCGGCTAACTCCAGGCAGTTTGCGCAGACGCATCATCGACAGCGCCATCAGGGCGCCGGTGTTGCCACAGGAAACCGCGCCATGGGCATCACCCTGACGTACGGCCTCAAGCGTGGACCACATCGAGGTTTGCTTGCCGTTGCGCACAACCTGGCTGGGCTTGTCCTCCATCGTGACGACGTCTGGACAATCACGAAAATCGACGCGCCCATCAAGGACGCGCCGTTTCGCTACGAGCTTGCGCAGCTTGTCTTCTGGACCGTGCAGCAGAAACCCGATATCGGGGTTCTTCTTCGCCGATTGCGCCAGACCTGCAACAACAGCTACGGGACCATCGTCCCCCCCCATGGCATCAACGGAAATGATGATCCGTCCGGCGTGCGTGGGTTGTTCCGTCATGCGAAGGCTTGCGCTCGATCAGGCTTAGGCTGCGTCTTCGTCCAGGTCGATTTCGTCGGCCTGAGCGACGACTTCACGGTCGTCATAGTGGCCGCAGGATGCGCAAACGTGGTGCGGGCGCTTCAGCTCGCCGCAGTTCGGGCATTCGTTCGGGTTTGCAGCAACCAGAGCGTCGTGTGCGCGGCGGTTGTTGCGACGCGACTTGGAAACTTTGTTCTGTTGGACGGCCATGGTCTCAACCTTTGTCTACTGAGGGTCAGCAGAATCGCCGCCGACCGGGTTTCATATTTCGTTTATCGTGGTTTGACGCGCGTTTAGGGTACATGCCCCACGTTGTCCAACCCTAAATCCGATGAGCGCGCGAAAATACTGCGATTCTCGACATGTTCAAGCGATTTTTCTGACCGCTTGCTATGACAGGAAATCTCTGCCCTGTCACTCGTCTTTTTTCAGCGCATCGCGCAAACCTGCCAGTCCGGCGAAGGGTTTGGCATCTTCGTCCGTCATCGCCTGTTTACCCGGCTCTGTATAGTCGGCCTGCTCCAGTTCCGCACCCTCTTTGCGTGGATAGAGGGGGAGGGCCAGTGACAGCGCCTCGATCATCACCTGGGCCGGGTCAATTTCGGCGCCCAGGGCCTCGGTTTCGTCACCTTCGGGGATTTCGAACTCTTCATCCTCGGGGTCTGCCCATTCGGCCAGAAAGGTACGAGTGACGGGGACGTCGATACGTGTGGTCACCGGTTCCAGTGTCACGACGCAGGGTTGTACGACTGTTGCGCCCAGTTTGGCGGTGAGGACCCAGTCCCTCTTTCCTTCGGCTTCAACTCTGCCGACAAAGCTGAGCTTGCGCAGACCCAGCAGGTCAAGCTCAGCTTTGATGTCGTCCAGTTCCGTCGCGTTTGGGCGCAATTCGAATGATGTTGGCGTGTTTTGGGGCAGGTCGGCCACCCGCAGAGATGTCGTGTTGCTCATTCGTGACCCTTTCCTGTGTTGAACCGGGGCATCGGTTTCTGTAAGCGGATAGGGGCCGTTACGGATCAAGGCAAGAGGGTGTATATGGTGATGGGTGTGAACAAGGTGAAACGAGCAGCGAAATCGCTCGTCTTTATTACCTGTCTGGCTGCGATTGCGGCCTGTACGCCAACCTTCAAGAATCACGGCTATATTCCGCCGGCCGAAGATCTGGCCGAGATCAAAGTGGGCGTCGATACCCGCGACACCGTGGCCGAAGCCATCGGCGCGCCCGGTATTTCCGGCGTTGTGCAAGATTCGGGCTATTACTACGTCGCCTCTCGCGTGCGCTTCTATGGCCCCAAACGGCCCGAGGTCGTCTCGCGCGAATTAGTTGCCATCAGCTTTGACCAGCGCGGCGTTGTCCGCAATATCGAAAGGTTCGGTCTGGAAGACGGAGTCGTCGTGACCCTTGAACGGCGCGTGACGGAATCCAGTATCCAGAACAACGGCTTCCTGCGTCAGCTGCTTGGTAACATCGGCAACTTCAACCCAGCTAACATTCCGGGCGCCACCAACTAAGTCACAGGACTGTCGTGTCGTCTTCACAAGGCGGTCACATCTGCCGTGATAGCAGAGCCTTAAGGTTGAAATCCGGTCGGCAAGGGCGGAGGATGCGGTCATGGCTGTGTTGTTGAGCAAAGGGCGCTTTCGGGCGCGTCTGGCGCAGAGTGACGAAGATCTGGCGGCGGCGCAGGCGCTCCGAACGCGGGCGTTTGGCACCGGCGCATTGGATGCTGACGCGTTCGATCCGGTTTGCACCCATGTTCTGGTCGAAGACCTGCAGGACGAGGGCGCTCTGGTCTGTTGTTTCCGTATGCTGACCATGGATAGCGGGGCTGAGATCGGGCGCAGCTACTCGGCGCAGTTTTACGATCTATCCAGCCTCAACGGGTTCTCGGGCCGTATGGTCGAGATGGGGCGGTTTTGTATCCACCCCGACCGGACAGACCCGGACATCCTACGTGTCGCGTGGGGCGCGATGACGGCCTATGTGGACCGGAACAGGATCGAGATGCTATTTGGATGTTCCTCATTCGCAGGGACCGAGACGGTCGAGTATCTGGACGCGTTTGCGATGCTCAAGCACCGTCATCTGGCCCCGAAACGATGGTTGCCGCGGGTGAAGGCTCCGGATGTGTTTCGGTTTGCGTCCAAGCTGCGGCGCAGGCCGGACGTCAAAAAGGCGATGCTGCGAATGCCGCCATTGCTGCGCACCTATCTGATGATGGGCGGCTGGGTCAGCGATCATGCGGTGGTGGATCGGCATATGAACACGTTGCACGTGTTCACCGGGTTAGAGATAGGGGCGATTCCTCCAGCCCGCAAACGGTTGTTGCGGGCAGTGGCCGGGTGAATTGAGTATTTTTGAAAAGGTGAAGCCGGGGCGTTGACGCATCAGGCTGGCCGGTTTAGCTGGCGGGCATGGCGAGAATTCCTTTGTTGCAGATGTCCGGCATTTCCCTGACCTTCGGGGGTGATCCGGTGTTTTCCGGTTTGGATCTGGTGGTCCAGCCGGGTGATCGCGTTGCGCTTGTGGGGCGCAACGGCTCGGGCAAATCCACCCTGATGAAGGTGATGGCGGGGCTGGTTGAGGCCGATCAGGGCGAGATCGTTGTGCCTCCCGGAAAGTCCGTTGGGTATATGGAGCAGGACCCAGGGATGGAGGGGTTCCCGACGCTGGGCGACTATGCCTCAAGCGGGTTGGAGCCGGGCGAGCTGTACAAGGTCGAACGCGCCGGTGAGGGGCTGAAATTCGATCCGTCACGCCCTGTTGAGACCGCCTCGGGCGGGGAACGGCGGCGGGCGGCCTTGGCCAAACTGATGGCCGAAGCGCCGGACCTGATGTTGCTGGACGAGCCGACCAACCATCTGGACATCGAAGCCATCGCTTGGCTGGAGCGCGAATTGGGCGCGACGCGGGCCGCCTATGTGCTGATCTCGCACGACCGCGCGTTCCTGCGGACATTGACCCGTGCAACCTTGTGGATTGATCGCGGAATGGTGCGGCGGCAGGAGCAGGGGTTTGAGGCATTCGAGACTTGGCGCGACAAGGTTTGGGAAGAGGAAGATCAGCAGCGGCACAAATTGAACCGTCTGATCCAGTCCGAGGCGAAATGGGCGGTCGAAGGGATCAGCGCGCGACGTAAGCGCAACCAAGGGCGGGTGCGCGCGTTGCAGGCCTTGAGGGCCGAGAAGGCGGCGCAGATCAAACGTCAGGGCTCGGCGGCGATGTCACTCGAAGCGGGCCCGAAGTCCGGTCGAAAGGTGATCGAGGCCAAGGCCTTGTCCAAAGCCTATGGCGACAAGCAGATCGTGCGCAGCTTTGATCTATTGGCGCAGCGCGGTGATCGGGTTGCCTTTGTTGGGCCGAACGGGGTGGGCAAAACCACTCTGTTGAAGATGCTGCTGGGGCAGGAAACTCCGGATGAAGGCACCGTGACCCTGGGCACCAATCTGGAGATCGCGGTGTTTGACCAGACCCGCGCGCAGTTGGACCCTGAAATGAGCCTCTGGGACAGCCTGACCGGCGACCCAGAGATGCGCGTGTCGGGCAAGGCCGATCAGGTCATGGTTGGCGGGCAGCCCAAGCATGTTGTGGGTTACCTCAAAGAGTTCCTGTTCGATGAACGCCAGGCAAGAGCGGCTGTTAAGTCCCTTTCCGGCGGGGAAAAAGCGCGTTTGCTGCTGGCGAAGTTAATGGCGAAACCGTCGAATCTACTGGTGCTGGACGAACCGACCAACGATCTGGATGTGGAAACTCTGGACCTGCTGCAAGAGCTGTTGGACGACTATGACGGCACGGTTCTGCTGGTCAGCCACGACCGGGACTTTCTGGACCGTGTGGCCACCACAACCATCGCGATGGAGGGCAATGGCCGTGCTACCGTTTATGCGGGCGGGTGGTCGGACTATATCGCTCAGCGGGGTGATCTTGCCCCTAAGAAAGAAGAGAAAACAAAAGCTTCCAAGCCAAAGGTGAAGCAAGAGGCCAAGCCGAAACTAGGCCTGTCCTTCTCGGAAAAGCACCGGTTAGAGAAGCTCCCGGCCGAGATTGCGCGGCTGGAGGCCGAGATTGCCAAACTGGAAGAGCTGATGGCGGACCCGGATTTGTTCACGCGTGAGCCGGTCAAGTTCCAAAAAGCCACCGAGGCGTTGGTCGAACGGCAGGAAAAACTGTCGGCCTCCGAGGAAGAGTGGCTGATGCTTGAGGAAAAGGCCGAAGGCGGGTAGCAAAAGACCCGAAACTCAGTTTCCTCAGGTTTTCAAGGTCGTCTTATGCGCTTCCCCGGATCGGGCGTGCTGGGTTGCCAACGACCGTTTCATCGGGTGCGACAGATTTGGTCACGACACTGCCCGCGCCTACAATGGCCCGGTCGCCGATTGAGACACCAGGCAGGATTATAGCGCCGCCGCCAATCCAAACATTCTCTCCAATCGTGACCGGATGCGCGACTTCAAGACCGTCTGCGCGCAGGGCGGGGTCCTTGGCGTGTTCTGCGCAGTAGATCTGGACGTTAGGGCCCAGCATTGTGTCGCTGCCGATCCTGACAGGCGCGGTATCCAATATGGTACAGCCCGCGTTAAAATAGACACGATCGCCCAGAGAGAGGTTGAATCCATAGGCGCAATGAAACGGGGCTTCGATGAAGCACATATGCCCGATTTCGGCGAAAAGCGCACGCAGCTCAGGCGCGATCGGGCCGCGATCATCGGGCTGGCATGAGTTGTGGGCGTAAACGGCGCGACGGGCGGTCTGGCGCAAGTCTTCCAGTTCCGGATCGAGGCAGGTGTACCACGCACCCGCCGCCATTTTCTGCCGTTCGCTCATGTCCTTAGGGTTAGCGCATCCTTAGGGCGCCGTCGATGCGGATGACCTCTCCGTTCAGATATCCCATCTCGACGATGAAGGCGGCGAGGCGTCCGTATTCCTTCGGGTCCCCCAAGCGGGGTGGGTTCGGGACGTCGGCGGCCAATTGGGCTTGCACCTCTTCCGGCAGACCGGCCAGCATGGGCGTCATGAAGATTCCGGGCGCGATGGTCATCACCCGGATACCGGTTGAGGCCAGATCGCGTGCCATAGGTAGGGTCATACCAACCACGCCGCCTTTTGAAGCCGCGTAGGCTGCCTGACCTTTTTGCCCGTCGAATGCCGCGATTGAAGCGGTGTTGATGATGACTCCACGGGCCCCGTCTGCGTCCGGCTCATTCAGGGCCATTTGGGCTGCGGCAAGACGGGCGACATTGAAACTGCCCACCAGATTGATGTCGATTGTGCGCTGGAATGCGTCCAGAGGATGCGGGCCGTCGCGCCCAACGGTTTTGATACCATCCGCAATACCGGCGCAATTCACGGCAGCGGTGATCTTGCCCATTTTATCCGTGGCCAGCCCGACCGCTGCTGCGACCGAGGCTTCTTGGGTTACATCGGTCTCATTGAAATGCCCTCCGATCTCGGCGGCGACCTTCGCGCCTCGGTCGGCATCGCGATCCAGCAGCGTGACCTGAGCGCCTTGCGAGGCAAAGTACCGGGCGGTGGCTTCGCCCAAACCGGACGCGCCGCCGGTGATGATGGCTGCGGTGTCGGACAGGTTCATGATGGGCCTCCTCGCGGGTTAATGAACATATGTTCAATAAACAGTTTAGCCGCGTCCTGTCTATAGGTTTGGCTTTGGACCCCGCGTTGGGTTCTGAAGAAATCCTCAGAAACCTTTCAGATCGGCTTCACGGAAGATCGCCAACTCGTGAATGAACAACCTGACGCGGTCGGGTGTTTTTTCGTCAGGAGGTGCTGAAATGTTAAAGAGTACAAAGCAAAAACTTGGCGCGCTTGCGATTGCGCCGTTTGTCGGGGTGTTCATGGTCGGAAGCGCAGCAGCCGCGCCGGAAACCTGCAACTGGAAAACAGCGCGTGATCTCGCCAATGCCGGAGACTACGCAGGTTTGTGCGATTGCGCGCAGGTTACGCCCAGCTTTCTGGAGCGTCTGCAGAGGCGGGCCGATTTCGAAACCACTCTAAGCGTTACAGGTGCGCAATGCCCGGGATTGGCAACTTTGCTGACCGATTTGCCCACGGCAAGTGTGCAGGCCGCTTCGAACCAAGGCGAGGACAGGTCTTCTAGTGGTCCGGGCAACGGCGACGGAGTAGGTCCGGCAGGTGACGGTGGTCCAGGCGGCGATGACGGCCCCGGTGATGGGGGCGATGGACCCGGAGATGGCGGCGGCGATGGACCGGGTAACGGCGGCGATGGCCCCGGCAACGGTGGCGGCGGTGACGGCCCCGGTAACGGTGGCAATGGCGGCAACAACGGCGGTCCCGGCAACGGCAATGGAAATGGTGGAAACCCCGGAAACGGTGGCGGCAACAACGGTGGTTCAGGGCCGGGCACCGGTAACGGTGGTGGTAATAATGGTCAGGGCGGCGGCTCCGGAAACGGCGGCGGAGGCAACGGAAATGGTGGAAACAGCGGAGGCGGCAAAGGCGGTGATGGCAAAGGCGGCGGTACAGGCGGCGACGGCAAAGGCGGCGGCAAGAACGGCGGAGGAAAGGGCAAGAAATAGCCCATGGCGACGCAGTCCCTGAACTTTTTGTAGGTCGCCACATCCGGCGACCTACACCAGCGTGTCAAACCCCGGATACAGCCAGCGCTAACTTGGCAATTTACAGCGCCAGCGGGTAGGTCATCGGTTGAGCGCCAGTCGCTTTGGGCATCTTCTTTGCCGCCGATGCCGGTAATTTCGACTTTGCGATCCGCTCGCCTGGTTTGCCGTCTTTGAAAAAACTGTCGACCCGCCAGCTTGCTTTCAGGGTTCTCGGCAGTTTGCTCAACACTCGCGAGGTTTCCTTTGACGCACTGCTCCACCAGGGTTTCATGCCGCCGCTGCACTTCGCATGAAACCGGACGCGGACCCGATAACCCGAGGCTTTCTCTTCTTTTTTGAAGTCCTGCAAGCTCTTGATCAGCTTGGATTCAAAGGCACTGTAGTAGGTCGAGTTCGAGCTGGCCGACATGGGCGTTAGATTGTCATTAGTGCCGGGCCCGCCAAGTTTTTCGCTCAGGATGTGGCCTTTGATGTATGTCTGTGCCTGCAGTTCCGAGTAATCGGACAGCATCTGAATTTCTGTCAGCGCCAGAAGCTCCAAAATCTTGTCGACCGAATTTGCCTTGGCAAGCTTTTGGAGCGTCGACTTACTGGACAGAGCCTTTTGCACCGCAGCCAGATCAATCAGGTCCTTTACATCCCAGCGCGAGTTGAACCGCTCGACAATCGCGCAATGGCCGGTAGCCGGAGAGCTTCCCTTTTGCTTCAAGCTGTCGGTTGTCAGGATGCAGGTGACTTCATCCGCGCCGGTCGAGAATTTTTCGCCCTCAAAGACAACGTCGGCGCGGCGGGAAGATGTGAATTTGTTCGCAACTACCATGTTCAAATCATACTAAAACGCTTCAATAGTCAGCAGTTTAGCATAGATTTCGGCATCAACGAAATAAGGCGCTCCGGGCGCAGGTGTTTGCGCCCGGAAACGAGAAAGATCAGCCCAGCTGAACCAGAGCGTGGCGTTTCTTGCCTGCGCTCAGTTTGATCGGAGAGGACAACGCGCCTGCGTCAATCATCAGGCCTGCATCCGTCAACGGCGCGTCGTCCAGCTTGGCGCCGTTTTCCGATATCAGGCGCTTGGCCTCTTTCCCGGACTTGGCCAGACCGGATTTCACGATCAACTGCACGATCGACATGCCATCGCCCAGCTCATCCGCGCTGAGCGTGAGGGTCGGAAGGTCTCCGCCAACTCCGCCTTTTTCGAACACCTCGCGCGCGGTGGCCTCGGCTGTGGTAGCGGCTTCGGCACCATGCAGAAGGGTCGTGACCTCATTGGCGAGGCGGATTTTGGCTTCGTTGATCTCGGACCCCTGCAACGCGCCCATGCGGTCGCACTCATCGACTGAAAGCTCGGTGAAGATCTTCAGGAAGCGGCCTACATCGACGTCAGTCGTGTTGCGCCAGAACTGCCAGAACTCATAGGGCGAAAGCATATCGCCGTTCAACCAGATCGCGCCGCCCTGCGATTTGCCCATCTTGCGGCCGTCGCTGGTGGTCAGCAGAGGCGTCGTCAGGCCGTAGATTTCCTGATCCAAGACGCGGCGGGTCAGGTCGATACCGTTGACGATATTGCCCCACTGATCCGAGCCACCCATTTGCAGAACGCAGCCATAGCGGCGGTTCAGCTCAAGGAAGTCGTAGGCCTGCAGGATCATGTAGTTGAATTCGAGGAAGCTCAGCGATTGCTCGCGGTCCAGCCGGGATTTCACGGACTCGAAGGACAGCATTCGGTTGACCGAGAAATGCCGCCCGATATCGCGCAGGAAATCGAGGTAGTTCAGGCTGTCCAGCCATTCGGCATTGTTCAGCATCAGTGCGCCGGTCTCGCTGTCATCGTAGGACAGGTATTTCGAGAATACCTGCTTCATGCCTGCGATATTGGCGTCGATCTGTTCAGGGCCCAGCAGGGGGCGTTCGTCCGAGCGGAATGAGGGGTCGCCCACCTTGGTGGTGCCTCCGCCCATCAGGGTGATCGGCTTGTGGCCGGTCTTTTGCAGCCAACGCAGCACCATGATGTTCATCAGGTGACCCACATGTAGCGACTGTGCGGTGGCGTCATAGCCGATATAAGCCGTCTGCACCCCGTCGATCAGCGCGTCGTCAAGGCCTTGATAATCGGTGCAGTCGGCGAGAAAGCCGCGCTCGATCATCGTGGCGATGAAATCCGATTTGGGGTGGTAGGTCATATCGTGCCCTCGGGGTTACTGTTGCGGGGCACTGTATAGGCGGCAGCGTGGGGAAGGGGAAGGTGCCTTTTGCGTTGAAAAACACCCCGGGCCAGCGTCGCATACAGGGCGCTCGGAGCAGAATTCTTTGCAGCTTTGGCGCAAGGCGCTTGCCTTGTCTGCCATAGGCGGGGCAGGTTGGCGCTGTTGCACGCTCTGATTGTTCAGAAGGCAGGTGCAACGTCTGATACAGGCAGGAGGCAGCCGTGCGGCAGTCCAACAAAATACAAGGGCCGATCCGTGCGCTTGGGGCGATGTCCGGAACGTCGATGGATGGCGTGGATGCAGCCGTGGTCGAAACCGATGGTCACCGGATCTTTAGCTTTGGTGAAACCGGCTATCGCGCCTATTCCGAGGCTGAACGCGCGGTGATCCGCGCCGCCTTGGGGCAATGGCAAGGCGCGGATGTTGAGGTCGCGGGCGAGTTGGTGACGGTGGCCCATGCTGAGGCCCTGTCTGAATTCGAAGAGGTGGATTTGATCGGCTTTCACGGCCAGACCCTTGCGCATGAGCCGCGTGGGCGCGGCACCTTGCAAGTGGGCGATGGCGTCGGGCTGGCGCAGGCGCTGGGTTTGCCGGTTGTCTGGGACTTCCGCAGTGACGATGTGGCTTTAGGCGGCGAGGGCGCGCCTCTGGCCCCGTTCTTCCATTTCGCTTGTGCCAAATGGATCGATGCGCGGGAGCCGCTGTGTTTCCTGAACCTCGGCGGTGTCGGCAACCTGACCTATGTAGACCCGTCCTTTGATGGCCCTGAGGCACCGGGGGCGTTGCTGGCGTTTGACACCGGTCCGGCAAATGCGCCTGTGGATGATCTGATGCAAGCTCGCCTGGGCCTACCGATGGATCGCGATGGCGCAGTAGCCCGCGGCGGCTCCGTGGAAACCGGTGCGCTGGAGCTGTTTTTGGCCGAGCCATTCTTTGCGCGCATGCCGCCCAAATCCTTGGACCGAAACGACTTTGCCGAGATGGTGCGTCTGGTGCAGGAGTTGTGCGACGCAGATGCGGTTGCCACTCTGACCGCGATGTGCGCGGCGGGTGTGGCGCAGGGTATGCAGCATTGCCCGAAACCTCCGGCGCGCGTGTTGGTGACCGGCGGCGGGCGGCACAACCCCGTTCTGATGGAGATGCTGCGCGTCTCGTTGGATTGCCCGATTGAGCCGGTCGAGGCCGTGGGGCTGGACGGCGATATGCTGGAAGCGCAGGCCTTCGCCTATCTGGCGGTCCGCGTGGCGCGAGGTTTGCCGACCTCATGCCCTGGAACGACGGGGGTGCAGGCCCTGGTGGGCGGTGGCATTGTCAGCCGTGTCTCGGTGGACCAGGCCAGCTAAGCTGGAAACTCGGACCAAGTGGTTCAAAAGCGGACACAAATGTGCAACGCTTGTGTAAACTTGTTTCAACAAAGGTCTTGTTTCATGGCGACGAAAGCGGAACTGGAAGCCGAACTTGAGGCGTTGCGGGCTCGTAACGCGAAGTTGGAGGAGAGCGCTGAGGCGGGCGCCGAAGAAAAGACCTCGACCAAAACGAGCGATGAGATTCGGCGATTACTGAAAGAGCATGGCGTTGATCTATCCGGGGCCGAGGCCATGGGTGAGGAGGTCGTTGCCGAGTTTGGTCGATTGCAGAAGGATTATCCGATTACAGTTCTGCTGATTGCGTTCTCGCTTGGGTATGTGGTCGGTCGGGCCAGCAGATAGAGGGGGTGAGATGAGCAGACTTAGCAGAAATCTTGTAACGATCTATCGCACGGAGCGCCTGATCGCGCGTCGTCGTCTTGCGGTCATGCAGCAACAGACGATCCTGATGGTGCTGGCAGGTATCGCGGCACTGGCCGGTTTGGTTGCCCTGAATGTTGCCATCTTTTTTGCGTTGGACGCGTTGATGTCTTCCGCCGGTGCAGCAGGGGTGCTGGCGGCGGGGAACCTAGTTTTGGCGGCGCTACTGGTTCTGTTTGCGCGGCGGACCAGTGTCGAGGATGAAATCGCCCCGGCGGTGGAAGTGCGCGACATGGCAATCGCGGACGTTGAAGGCGAGATGGAGGAGATGGCCACTGAGGCGCGTGAGGTGGTTCAGGCGGTCAAGAGCATTGGCGCAAATCCGCTGGGATCTTTGCCGGCGTTGCTGGTGCCCTTGTTGACCGCGCTTTTGAAGAACCGGGCCGAGAAATAGGTGGGTGCGGGGTTGGGGGCTCTCCCACGCCGCGCTTTGCGCGACTCCCCCCGAGGTATTTTTAGCCAGATGAAGTTTGGATCCGCAATTGCTATCGGTTGCGAGGGATGTCGAAACCGGGGACGGCGAGGTCGAAACCTTCGAATTCGAAACCGGGAGAGACGGTGCAGCTGACCAGAGTATAGTCTCCGGTCGTTCGGGCGGCTTGCCAGTGGTTTTCAGGAACAATCAGTTGCGGTGCGCCTTGGGACAGGTTGGGGGTGAGAAGGTGATCGGTGGCGGGGCCTTGGTCGGTTTCACTGATCGATAGCACCAGAGGCGCGCCTGCATGGTAAAGCCAGATCTCGGTCGCATCGACGCGGTGCCAGTGGCTGGATTCCTCGGCCTCTAGCAGGAAATAGATGCAAGTGCCCGTGGCACGGCCTTCGTTTTGCGCGCGCCATGTCTCGCGGTACCAGCCGCCTTCGGGGTGTTTTTGCAGGTTCAGGTGGTCGATGATCTCTTGCGCGGTCATGTTTGGCCTTTTGGGTTTTTGCGCGATTATGCATGGGTTCGCGCGATCCGCTATGGCAATCATCGCCTAAGGTCATATGTTTGCGCCATGACCCTTAAGATCCCCTTTGATAACTCCTACGCCCGTTTGCCGGATGCCTTTTACACGCGGCAGTCTCCGGTCCCTGTGAAAGAGCCTCAGTTGATTGCGTTCAACGAGGGGTTGGCGCGGATTTTGCGCATCTCCCACGGAGATGTCACGGAGATGGCGCAAGCCTTTGCGGGCAATACGGTGCCCGACGGGGCAGAGCCTTTGGCGCAGCTTTATTCGGGGCACCAGTTCGGGACTTATAATCCTCAGCTTGGCGACGGTCGTGCGGTTTTGCTGGGAGAGACTGTGGGCGAAGACGGGATACGCCGCGACATTCAGCTGAAGGGCTCGGGCCGGACACCTTATTCGCGGCAAGGCGATGGGCGGGCATGGCTGGGGCCGGTTTTGCGGGAATACGTGGTCTCAGAAGCGATGCATGCGCTGGGCATTCCGACCACACGGGCTCTGGCGGCCGTTGAAACGGGGGAAGCCGTTTATCGCGAAGGGCCGATGCCTGGGGCGGTTCTGACCCGTGTGGCGCAGAGCCATTTGCGCGTTGGAACATTTCAGGTCTTTGCTGGGCGCAGGCAGGTCGATAGCCTCAAGCAACTGACCGACTACGCCATCCAGCGCCACTACCCCGAGGCTGAAGGGCCAATGGGTCTTTTGCGGGCCGTTCGCGATGCGCAGGCAAAGCTGATCGCGGCGTGGATGAGCGTTGGGTTCATTCACGGGGTGATGAATACGGACAATTCCTCGATCGCGGGGGAGACCATCGACTATGGTCCTTGCGCCTTCATGGACAGCTACCATCCGAATACGGTCTACAGCTCAATCGACCGGATGGGGCGCTATGCCTATTCCAACCAGCCCGAAATTGCAGTGTGGAATCTGGCGCAACTGGCGACGGCCTTGATCCAGCAATACGATGATCCTCAGGACAGTGTCGAAGAGGCGACCGAGATCGTACACGCCATGCCCGATTTGCTCCAGCAGGAGTGGTTGCGCCGCTTCCGTGCCAAGCTGGGTTTGACGCGCGCAGAGGAGGGGGATCTTGGGCTGATCACCGACCTGTTGAAGCGTATGGCGGAGGAGCATGCGGATTTCACCAATACGTTCAGGGCGCTGGGCGGTGAGCGCGCGCGGGACCAATTCACGAACCCTGAGGCGTTTGATAGCTGGGCTGAGGGTTGGCAGGCCCGCATGTCACGCGAGGCGGACCCGCACGGGGTGATGTCAGCGACAAACCCGGCCTTCATCCCGCGCAACCACCGTGTTGAGCAGATGATCGAAGCTGCGGTGACGGGGGACTATGCCCCGTTCCATCGTTTGAACGATGTGTTGTCACGCCCCTTTGTGGATCAGCCCGAGAATCCCGACCTAACACGGCCCCCCAGTGCAAATGAGGTAGTTCACGCCACGTTTTGCGGAACCTGATTGCGGCCCAGCAGCTCGAATTGCAGGCAGGTCTCGGACATGTCGATGGGCAGGGTCGGTGAGATCAGGCCACTATCGGCCAGCATGACCGATTCCCGTTTCAGTTGGATTTCGCGTCCGGATTCTGATTTCACGTAGGTCCCCGAGGTGCTGCGGTCTGTCAGGATCAGCTTACCCGCTTTCATGGCAAGGACCGCATGCAGGCGCGAGATCCAGGGCTGCGGTAGCACCACATCGCAGTCAGGCGCGCGGCCAATCTTGAACTCTCCGTTTCCGAGACAGCGCCAGACGCGGTCCTCGTGGCGCAGGATCAGGGTCAGGCCTTCGCGGGGCTGCCAGTTCTCCTCGGTGCGGCCGAAATTCTGCGGCAGCCTGGTCTGCATGATCGAGTCAGACTCGGGGTGGATTAGCGAATAGGCTGTCTGAGCCTCGGTAAGCCCCTTGAGGCTAAGCTGGCCCAGCGGTGTAAGCGTGGTTCGTAGTTCGGCGGGCAGCAAGACAGCGATCCCTTGGCTGAAACAAGCCTCGCCCGGATTGGCTGCGGTTGCAAAACGGGCGGTCACGTTGACGGCCTCGCCATAGATGCCGCGCTTGCCGATCACGATGGGGCCGCAATGTACGCCGACGTGGACGGATAGCGGCGTATGGGTTGAAGGCTCGATCAGCTTCAGGGCTGCATTGTAGGCCGAGCTTGGGTTCTCGAAATAGCTGAGAACATCGTCGCCCTTTTGCCCGACCGGAATGCCGCCAAACTCCTGCAGGACCGAGCGTAGCCGGTCGATCTCAAGTTGGATCAGGCGCTGGGCTTCGTCATCGCCCACCGCCTTGTAGAGCGGCGTACTGCCCACGATATCGGCAATGATCATCGTGGCGAATGTGGATTCAACGTCCAAGGGCGAGTTTCCTTTTTGCGGCAGTTTAACCCCGCTTGATTTCGTGTAAACTTATTTAATGTAATACTCATAAACCTTTGAGGGAACGCGCTGAGAATTGCAACAGCGCGCCCATTCCAAAGGTCCCAAATCGGTGCCGTTGACTCTGAAAAGCGATATGAAAATACCCTCGGTTCTGCGGCTTGCCAGCTACAATATCCAGAAATGTGTCGGCCTTGATCTCCGGCGTCAGCCACAGCGCATCCTTCAGGTTCTCGAGGGAATGCGGGCCGATATCGTGGTGTTGCAGGAGGCTGACAAACGCTTGCCGCCACGGCCTGCCGCGCTGCCTCAGTTCATGTTGGATGAGGCCGGATGGCAGATCGTCGATCTGGGCGGGGCGGGCAGTTTGGGATGGCACGGAAATGCAGTGATCTGGAGGGGTGATGCGATCTCGGTCCGCGAGACAGGGCATCACGAATTGCCGGGGTTCGAGCCGCGCGGCGCGGTACGGGTTGAGTTCGATACCCCCATTGGGCCGCTTAGGGTGATGGGCATGCATCTTGGGTTGCTGTCCGCCTCGCGTCGACGGCAGATCACTCACATCCGCCAGTTCGGTGCGGATCTGGAGGATATGCCCACGGTCTGGGCCGGGGATTTCAACGAATGGTCGCGCTCACCTGTGTTGGACAACCTCGTGCCCGAGATGCGGTTTTTGCCTCCAATCCCCAGCTTTCCCGCTGCCCAGCCCTTGGGCGCTTTGGACCGAATTGCCCTTGGGCAGGGGGTCGAGGTGCATGCGCATGGCGTGCACGAGGATCGCCCGGCCCATATCGCCTCGGACCATTTGCCGATCTGGGCCGATCTGCGCCTTGAACGATGATCTGCAGGGGGATGTCGAATTCTTGTGGCGCGGCGCGTGCGGACATACTAAGACAGACACCCGAATAGTTTCTGAGGGGCATCATGCCGGATACGATCATTTCGCGTTGTGAAGCCAAGGGCCTTCGCATGACCGGCCAGCGGCGCACCATTGCGCAGGTTCTCGAGGAGAGCGCGGACCACCCGGATGTCGAAGAACTCTATGCCCGTGCCTCGGCTTTGGATTCGGGTATCTCGATCGCAACGGTCTACCGCACGGTGAAACTGTTCGAAGAGGCTGGCATTCTAGAGCGTCTGGAGTTTGGCGATGGTCGCGCCCGATATGAAGATGCCGAGAGGGATCACCATGATCACCTGATCGACATGCAATCGGGGGAAGTGATCGAATTCGTCGACCCCGAGATCGAAGCGCTGCAGGAAAAGATCGCGGAAAAACTGGGCTACCGTCTCAAAGGACATCGGCTGGAGCTGTATGGCGTTCCCATCAAGCCTGAGTGATCCATCACCAAACGCGATGGGTGGCAACAAGACAATTCATCGCCCGCGATGTGATAGGTCTTGATTTAGCGCAGTACATACGGTTTTGCTGAAGCGAGAAGGCGGCAATTGGTGCCGCCCATTTCTTTACGGACAGACCCATGAACAACGTCAACGGCATTTTGCTGGTCATTGCGTCTATGGCGGCTTTCACGCTTGAGGATGTGTTCATCAAGCAACTGACGTCATCCATCATGCCGGGCCAGATTCTGGTCATGCTGGGGCTGGTCTGTTCTGTCGTATTTCTGGTTATGGCCATCGCGACCCGCAAACGGATTTTTGTGCCCGAGGCGTGGCAGCTTTTGCCGATGATCCGCGCTATGTTCGAAGCCGTCGCTGCGGTGGCCTTTGTGACGGCGCTGGCCCGTGTGGACCTTTCGACCGTTGCGGCCGTGTTTCAGGCAATGCCTCTAGCGGTCACCATGGGGGCAGCGCTGTTTCTGGGTGAACAGGTCGGTTGGCGACGCTGGAGCGCGATTGGCATTGGCTTTATCGGCGTACTGATGATCATCCGACCCGGGCTTGAAGGGTTCCGCCCGGAATCCCTTTATGTGGTGGCTGCGGTCATCGGCGTGGCGGCGCGCGATCTGATAACACGGCGGCTGGACAGCAAAGTCTCGTCAGCGGTGGTGTCCTTGCAGGCCTATCTGGCCTTGGCCGTGGGCGGTGCAGCCTTGATGATCATGAGCGGCCATCCACTGGAAGCCATGCAAAGCGCTGAGGTCTGGCCTTTTGCCGGAGCGGCCTTTTTCGGTGTTCTGGGCTACTATGCGATCGTGATCGCGATGCGCGTCGGCGAAGCCTCAGCCGTTACGCCGTTTCGCTACACGCGGCTTCTGTTTTCGATCCTTGCGGGTGTCCTGGTCTTCGGCGAACGTCCAGACCTGATGACACTGGCCGGGGCGTCCCTGATCATCGGCTCGGGCCTGTATACTTTTCTGCGCGAACGCAAATTGGCGCGCGAAATGGCCTTGGCCGCGGCGTAACCGTGTTGGCGCAAACATGACGCTGTTAGCCCTAAAGGGCCGGGAATATACGTGTTAGCGATAACGGAAATGGTTTACTTTTAGTTCCGTGCTGCTATGACGCGTGCAACGGAATGCAGCCACAGGGACCGCCCTCATGAGTACCATCATCGACATTCACGCACGCGAAATCCTGGACAGCCGGGGCAACCCGACGGTCGAGGTCGACGTGATTCTGGAAGACGGCACAATGGGCCGCGCGGCTGTGCCCTCGGGTGCTTCCACCGGCGCCTACGAGGCGGTCGAAAAGCGCGACGGTGACATGTCGCGCTACATGGGCAAGGGCGTGCTCGAGGCCGTTGCCGCCGTCAACGGCGAGATCGCCGAGGAGCTGGTAGGCTTTGACGCCACCGAACAGGTCGCCATCGACCAGGCGATGATCGAACTGGACGGGACCGAGAACAAGGGTCGTTTGGGCGCAAACGCTATTCTGGGTGTTTCGCTTGCGACGGCCAAGGCGGCGGCGGATTTCACCACGCAACCCTTATATCGCTATGTCGGTGGTACCTCGGCCCGCGTCCTGCCGGTTCCGATGATGAACATCATCAACGGGGGCGAGCACGCCGACAACCCGATCGACATTCAGGAATTCATGATCATGCCGACCTCGGCCGCGAATATCCGCGAGGCGGTCCGCATGGGCTCCGAGGTGTTCCACACGCTTAAGCGTGAGTTGTCGGCTGCCGGTCTGGCCACCGGAGTGGGGGACGAAGGAGGCTTTGCCCCCAACATCGCGTCGACGCGCGAGGCATTGGATTTCATCCTGCAGGCGGTCGAAAAAGCGGGCTACAAGCCGGGTGAGGAAATTCACCTCGCGCTGGATTGCGCCGCGACCGAATACTTCAAGGACGGCAAATATGTGCTGGCGGGTGAGAATATCTCGCTGACCTCAGAGGAAAACGCCGAGTATCTGGCGACCTTGGTCAAAGACTATCCGATCATCTCGATCGAAGACGGCATGTCCGAAGACGACTGGGATGGCTGGAAAGCACTGACCGACGCGATCGGTGACAAGGTTCAGCTGGTCGGCGACGACCTTTTCGTTACCAACCCGGAACGTCTGGCCGAAGGGATCGAGCGCGGCTGCGCTAACTCGATGCTGGTCAAGGTGAACCAGATCGGCTCGCTGACCGAGACCCTACGCGCCGTCGATATGGCCCACCGCGCGCGCTATACCAACGTGATGTCGCACCGCTCGGGCGAGACCGAAGATGCCACCATCGCCGACCTAGCCGTGGCGACCAATTGCGGACAGATCAAAACCGGATCGCTGGCGCGTTCGGACCGGTTGGCCAAGTATAACCAACTGATCCGTATTGAAGAATCTCTGGGTGAAATTGCGGAATACGCGGGAGCATCGATCCTGAAACGGTGATTTCAAACCCTGTTCTGAGCACTGCTGGAGGCCCTCTTTCCCCGGAAAGAGGGCCTTTTTGATAGCAAAAGGACGGCTGCGACTGTTAATTCCTCTCGCTAGGAGAATTCGCCTTATTTGCAAGTATTTAGCGGGTTAACGGATGTTATGTGTGAACTTAATCACACAGCGCTCACGGTTTCGTGTTCTATACTGAAGTCATTACAGAAAGGAGCACACCATGACTGGTTCGAAATTCCTTCTCGTAGCGACAGTTCTCAGCACTGTATTTCTGGCGGCCTGTGCAGGGCCCGGGACCTATCCGATCACAGGGCAAAAGGTCTCCTCCGACGATCCGGTGCAGGAGATGTACTATAACCCGAATGTGGTTTTCCGGGGCGAGTCGCGCTAGAGCGCTTTGCTCATCAGCATATAGCGCTCGCGTGGTTTGAAGCCGGTGCGCAGATAAAGCTTCTGCGTTGCCTCATGCGTGCGGTCGACTTCAAGGTGCAGGGCGGTCAATCCGGCCTCAGCCAGGGCCTTGGGCAGTTCCAGCAAAACTTCGGTCGCGATGCCCCGTCCACGAACGGCGGGGCGGATGTAGATTTCGTCCACGAACCCATCCATGCCGCCGAATTCAACCGACCAGCCGAAGGTCAGGATGATATAGCCCAAAGGCGCGCGACCCGGGCCAATCAGGTAGATGCAGCCATGGGGGATGCCCTCAAGCAGAGGCATCAGCGCCTCGCGCCGTTGATCGGCGTCCTGTGCGATCCCCTGTTCGGCGTGGAACGCAGAGACAAGCCCCATCAGGCGATCCAGATCTTCAGGGTGAGCCAGTCTTAAAGCGGCGGTCATAGGCGGGCCAGCCTTTCCGTGAGAAGGGTGAAGAAACCTTGGGCGTCTACGTCACCCATGAACATAGCATTCGGTTTTCGGTCTGTTACACTCCACCAGTCAGCGACTGTCATTCCCAGCGTCAATTCTGACTTGGTTTCGATCTCAACATTAATGTGGCGACCCGAGAACAGTTCTGGCTGAATCAAATAGGCGGTAACGCAGGGATCGTGCAATGGTGCGCCTTCCGAGCCGTACTTTTCCTTGTCAAAGCGCTCGAAGAAATCGGTCATTTCAGCAACTGCATGACCGACCTTACTATCCAGCGATCTGAATGCGTCATTGCGATGCGATGTAACTAAAGCGTCATGGGTCACATCAAGAGGCATGACGACAATATTAGCGCCAGATTTAAACACGATTTCAGCAGCTTCCGGGTCGACATAAATGTTGAACTCCGCGGCTGGCGTGATGTTCCCGACCTCGAAATAGGCACCGCCCATCAGCACGATTTCCTGCACCCGGTCGACGATATCCGGGGCCTTCTGGAAGGCGGTCGCGATGTTCGTCAGCGGCCCCAGCGGGCAGAGCGTGACTGTCCCGGGTTCCTGCGTGCGCAGGGTTTCGATGATGAAATCAACCGCGTGGCCCTCGGTCAAAGGCATCTGTGGATCCGGTAGAACGGGACCGTCCAGCCCGGTTTTGCCGTGCACATGTTCAGCCGTGATAAGAGGGCGTTTAAGCGGCCGGTCGCATCCGGCATAGACCGGCACCTCGGTATGGCCAGCCAACTCACAGACAATACGCGCGTTCTTGGCGGTCAGTTCAAGCGGCACATTCCCGGCGACGGCAGTAATGCCCAGCACCTCGATCTCTTCGGGGCTGGCGAGCGCTAAAAGAATGGCGACGGCGTCGTCCTGGCCGGGGTCGGTGTCGATGATGATCTTGCGGGGCATTGGAGTCTCCGGGGGGCGTGAAGGTCGGACAGTCGCAAGTGTCTCGCGACTTGTCCACCTGATTCAGGCTCCAACTGGCGGGAGTTTGCCATTGGCGCGATGTTCCTCGGTCTTCACCTCATCCCATAGCGCGTCCATTTCGGCCAGATCGCTTTGCGCAGGGGTTTTGCCCCGCGCGGCCAGACGAGCCTCGACCTGCTCAAAGCGACGCGTAAACTTGGCGTTAGTGCGGCGCAGGGCAGCCTCGGGCTCGATCCCCAGATGGCGCCCGAGATTGACCATCACGAACAGCAGATCGCCGAATTCATCTTCGAGCGCGTCGGCGTCCTTGGCGTTGCGGGCCTCTTCCAACTCGGCGGCTTCCTCGGTGATCTTGGCGAGGACATGGCTGGCATCAGGCCAGTCAAAGCCCACACGCGCGGCTCGTTTCTGCAGCTTGTGCGCCCGCAGCAGGGCGGGCAGGTTGGCGGCCACACCGTCCAGCGCACCTTTCTGTTCTTTGCCCGCGCGTTCGGCAGCCTTGATGGCTTCCCAATCCTTGGTTTGCTGGTCGGCGGACTTGTCACGAGATTCGTCGCCGAACACATGCGGGTGCCGGCTTACCATCTTGTCAGACATGGTGCGGACCACGTCCTGAAAGGTGAAATGCCCCGCTTCCTCAGCCATTTGCGCGTGGAATACGGATTGGAAGAGAAGGTCGCCAAGTTCTCCCTTTAGCTCATCATAGGCCTGCCGTTCGATGGCGTCGGCGACCTCATAGGCTTCCTCGATTGTATAGGGGGCGATGGTGGCGAAATCCTGTTCGATGTCCCACGGACACCCGCTTTGCGGGTCGCGCAAACGGCGCATGATTTCCAGCAGGCGCTCGATACCCGCATCGCTGTCATGGATCAGAGGATTTTCAGCCATTGCGAACCCTTTCGTTCCGGTGTCAGATGCATCCATTCCGCAGTCCCGATCAGGAGTCCACCCCAGATGCCCGTCGTCAACCGAATTGCCGATTTTGCCGCCGACATGGCCAAGTGGCGCCAGCACTTGCACACGATCCCTGAACTGGAGTTCGAATGCTACGAGACAGCCGCTTTCGTGGCCGAGCGTCTGCGCGAGTTCGGGGTGGATGAGCTGCACGAAGGCATCGCCAAAACCGGGATGGTGGCGATCATCAACGGACAGGGTGAGGGCCCAACCATCGGGTTGCGGGCCGATATGGACGCATTGCCGATCCCCGAAGAGACGGGCGTCGAATACGCCTCGAAGAACCCCGGTAAAATGCATGCCTGCGGGCATGACGGGCACACCACGATGCTTTTAGGGGCTGCGCGCTATCTGGCCGAGACGCGGAATTTCGCGGGCCGTGTGGCGCTGATCTTTCAACCGGCCGAAGAAGAAGGCGGCGGCGCGGATGTTATGGTGCAGGAAGGCATCATGGACCGGTTCGATATCTCTCAGGTCTATGGCATTCACAATGATCCGGGAAACCCCGAGGGCGCCTTCTACACGACCGCCGGGCCTCTGATGGCCGCTGTGGATACGTTCGAGATCCACGTGCAAGGGCAGGGCGGCCACGGAGCGTTGCCGCACCAGACAAAGGATCCAGTGATGGCAGCCTGCGGGATTGCGCAGGCGATCCAGACGATTGTCAGCCGGAACCATTATGCCGTGCAGGATCTGGTGATCTCCGTCACGCAGATTCACGCCGGGACGGTGAACAATGTAATCCCGGATACCGCCTATCTTAACGGCACTGTTCGCACGTTTGACCCTACGGTTCAGAAGATGGTGATGGAGAGGATGGAGCAGATCGTGGCGGGGCAGGCGGCCTCATACGGGGTTGAGGCGACGCTGGACTATCAGATCGGTTATCCGGCGACGATCAATGACGCCGAGAAAACGGCCTTTGCCGCGGATGTGGCGCGCGAGGTCTCAGGTGAGGACCGCGTTGTCGACAATATGGGCCGCGACATGGGGGCCGAGGATTTCTCATACATGTTGCAGGCGCGTCCGGGGGCGTATCTGTTTCTGGGTCAGGGTGAGGGCGCCGGGCTGCACCACCCAAAATACAACTTCAACGATGATATCGCACCGGTCGGGGCCTCGTTCTTTGCCCGGATCGTGGAAAAGGCGCAGCCGCTGGGCTGAGGGGACAAGACATGGCACTGGAAGACGCAAAGCATCAGGTCGATGAGGCCTTTACCAACCCCGACCTCAAGGGTCTGTCCTATGAGAACACGTTCGGCGGCGCGACCTCGTTCCTACGGCGGCTTTACACCAAGGACCTGAAGGGCGTGGATATCGCCGTCACCGGCGTGCCCTTTGATCAGGCGGTGACGAACCGCCCCGGCACAAGGCTGGGCCCCCGCGCGATCCGCGAGGCGAGTGCGCTGCAATCGCCCGACGCCCCCTATGGTTGGCCCTTTGACGCGCTGAGCGAGCTGGCGATCGTCGACTATGGCGATATGGCCTATGACTACGCCAATATCCCGGCCTTTCCGGACACGCTGACCGATCATATCCGCACGATTCTGGCGGCTGACGTGGCCTCGGTCACCTTGGGCGGAGATCACTATATCAGCTTTCCGATCCTGAAAGCTTATGCCGAGAAATACGGCCCGATATCCTTGCTGCAGTTCGATGCGCATACGGATACCTGGGCGGACGATGACATGTCCCGCGTCGATCACGGGACCATGTTTTACAAGGCCGTGAAATCGGGGATCGTGGACCCGAAACGCTCGGTTCAGGTTGGTATCCGTACCAGCAACGAGGACACGCTGGGCGTCAACATTATCGACGCGCGTGAAGTTTACGAATCCGGCCCCGCTGCCGTGGCGCAGAAGATCAAATCCATACTCGGCGACCGCCCCGTCTATCTGAGCTTCGATATCGACGGCCTGGATCCCGCCTTTGCGCCAGGGACCGGGACGCCAGTTTGGGGCGGTTTGTCCTCGATTCAGGCGCAAATCATTCTGCGCGACATCGCCGGGATCAACATCAAAGGCGGGGATGTGGTCGAGGTCTCTCCGCCCTATGACACCTCCGGGGCGACTGCCATTGCGGGCGCTCATGTGGCCACGCAGATCATCTGTCTGCTGGGGTGGAACCTGCTGATGGCCGAGAAAAAGTAAACAGGGATCAAAGCGCGTTAACCAATGCTTAGCCAAGTTTCCGGTATGTGCTGAGAAACGTGATCTGATGGGATGGGAACCAACCGCACATGACTGAATTTAATCAACCGATCAGCGGCAATGATCTGGCGCGGTTCTCCGGGCCGAACACGTTCATGCGGCTGCCGCAGGCGACCTCGCTGGCGGCGCTGGATGTGGCGCTGTTGGGGATACCGATGGATATCGGCACCTCGTGGCGGTCGGGAACGCGGTTTGGGCCCAAGCAAATCCGCAGCGAAAGCGCGATGATCCGGCCCTACAACATGGCTACATCGGCAGCCCCGTTCGATACGTTGCAGATTGCCGATATCGGCGATCTGGCGATCAATACGTTTTCGCTGTCGGAAAGCCTCAAGATCATCAAAGACAGCTATGACGGTATCCTTGCGCAGAATGTGATCCCGGTGGCGATGGGCGGTGATCACTCCATCACCCTGCCAATCCTGCGTGCGATTGCGGCGAAACACGGGCCGGTCGCCCTGGTGCATGTGGATGCCCATGCGGACGTAAACGACGAGATGTTTGGCGAACGTGAGACCCATGGCACCGTCTTCCGCCGCGCCTATGAGGAAAAGCTTATCGTCCCCGACAAGACCTTTCAGATCGGCATTCGGGGTTCGGGCTATGCCTCGACCGACTTTACCGAGGCGCAGGGCTGGGGCTTCCAGCAATTCCCCGCGTGGGAGTTGTGGCAGCAGAACCTCACGCAGATCGGCTCGCAAATCCGCAAGACGGTCGGCGATCACCCGGTCTATATCACCTATGACATCGACAGTCTGGATCCGGCCTACGCCCCCGGCACCGGCACGCCCGAGATCGGAGGGCTGACAACCCCACAAGCGCTGCAATTGATCCACGCGCTGCAAGGGGTGAATGTGGTGGGCTGCGATCTGGTCGAGGTCTCTCCGCCCTACGACCCGTCGGGGAACACGGCCCTTACGGCCGCCAATCTTCTGTTCGAAATTCTTTGCATCCTGCCCGGTGTGACGTCACGGTAGCTGACCGGGTTCGCCTTGAAACGGCACCTGTTCCGCATAGGGTTCAGGAAAAGGACAGAGACGGAATGAAACGCATGCTGATTTTGGGTGTTGTTGGTGTGGTGATCGCATTGGGAGCCTACATCCGGCTTGCGCCCTCCGATCCGGCGGACTGGCACATTGCCCCTCGGGCCGAGACCAACCAGGATCTGCAAGGTGGTGTACTGCGCGTGGTCGAAACAGGGCCAGAGGGGCTTGCGAGGCTGGATGCCATTGCTCGCAACGCGCCGCGCACAATCGTTTTGGCTGGATCGGTGAGTGAGGGGCAGATCACCTATATCACCCGCACCAAGATCATCGGCTTTCCCGACTACACCACGGTCCAGCAGGACGGAGACGTGCTGCGTATCCATGGCCGCTTGCGTTTTGGCCGCAAGGATTTCGGGGTGAACAAGGCCCGTGTTGATGGGTGGCTGGCACAGATGTAGGCAGCGTTTAGGACGCGGATGTCTTGAGGGTCTGATCCAGATCGGGCCAGTCCAAATCTGACGACAAACACCCTTCCTGCACCTCACGCCACATTGGCACGTTCAACGACATCTGGCATTGCGCGGTGAAAATCCGGCCATCAACTTGCAGGCAGATCATTTGCCCTAACTCGATCCGCGAGCCTGACTTGTCGGTGCAATAGCAATCGCGAACCTTGCCATCTGGCCCAACATAGTCGGCCATGGCAGGCAGTGCGAACAGCGATAAAATGAAAACCAACCCCTTCATGCCGGGAACCTTAGCACAAGGCTGGCCCTTGACCAAAGCCCCAGATTAAGAGACACCCGCCGGATGATCCCCGAAGAACGCCTTGAGCAGATAACCCAGCGATTCCAATACCTCGAAGCCGCCATGGCCGATGGCGCCTCGGGCGGGGATATTGCGACCCTGGCAAAAGAGTATTCCGACCTCAAACCGGTGGTCGATCAAATCCTGTCCTGGCGTCAGCTGGTCTCGGATTTGGCTGAGGCCGAGGCGATGCTGGCGGACCCGGATATGAAGGAACTTGCTGAAGAGGAAATCCCCCAGCTTCAGTCCCGTATCCCCGAGGCCGAACATGCGCTGCAACTGGCGCTGCTGCCCAAGGACGCAGCGGATGCGCGACCGGCCATGCTGGAAATCCGTCCCGGCACCGGCGGGGATGAAGCGGCGTTGTTCGCTGGGGACCTGCTGCGCATGTACCAACGCTATGCCGAAGCACGGGGATGGCGGTTCGATATCATCGAAGAACAGGCCTCGGACCTTGGCGGCATCAAAGAGGTCGTCGCCCATATCAAAGGCGACAACGTGTTTGCGCGGATGAAATACGAATCCGGCGTGCATCGGGTGCAACGCGTGCCCGAAACCGAAAGCGGCGGACGGATTCACACCTCGGCTGCAACGGTCGCGGTTCTGCCCGAGGCTGAGGATGTTGACATCCAAATTGACGCCAATGACATTCGCATTGATACGATGCGGTCGTCCGGCGCCGGAGGGCAGCATGTGAACACTACCGACTCGGCCGTGCGGATTACCCACTTGCCGACCGGTCTTGTGGTGACCAGCTCCGAGAAGTCGCAACACCGCAACCGCGAGATCGCGATGCAGGTGCTGAAAACACGCCTCTATGATCTGGAACGTCAGCGGATCGACAGCGAACGCTCGGCGGATCGGGCCAGTCAGGTGGGCTCGGGCGATCGGTCTGAGCGGATACGGACCTACAACTTCCCGCAAGGCCGGATGACTGATCACCGCATCAACCTGACGCTCTACAAACTGGATCAGGTTATGCAGGGCGATCTGGATGAGGTGATCGATGCCCTGACTGCGGATGATCAGGCCCGGTTACTGGCCGAGATGGCGCAATGATAGCGGCCCTGACCGCCGCCAAGGCGATGGCTGCCGCAACAGCCCGCCTGCGCGCTGCTGGTGTCGATGACCCGGCCCGCGACGCGCGTGTCCTGTTGGCGCATGCGGCCCGAATTGAGGCTAGCCGCGTCACTCTGATCGCGCCCGAGGAATTGTCGCCTGACATCGCCGAACGCTATGAGCAACTGGTGTCGCTTCGCGCGATCCGGGTGCCTGTGTCGCATCTGCTGGGAGAACGGGAGTTCTACGGTCGCAATTTCCGCGTCAGCCGCGATGTGCTGGACCCGCGCCCGGAAACCGAAACGCTGATCGAAGCCGCGCTGAGCGAACCGTTTGACCATGTTTTGGACCTTGGGGTTGGCTCGGGCTGCATCCTGGTGACGCTGCTGGCCGAACGCGCCAGTGCTACGGGCCTGGGTGCAGATCTGAGCGAAGCGGCCTGTTTACAGGCCAGCGCCAACGCGGTTCAGCATAACGTACAGGACCGGGCCGAGATTTTGCGCTCGGATTGGTTCGAGCGGATTGAAGGGCAGTTTGATCTCATCGTCTCGAACCCGCCCTATATCGCGCTGTCAGAAATGCAGGACCTGTCGCCCGAAGTGCGCGAGCATGAACCTCGCATGGCTTTGACCGATGAAGGGGACGGGCTGGACGCCTATCGCAGGATCGCGGCGGGTGCACCTGATTTCTTGATGGCAGGCGGGCGCTTGCTGGTAGAAATCGGGCCGACACAGGCCAAGGACGTGTCGGCTTTGTTCGATGCCGCTGGCTTGTCGGATATCCGCGTCATCCCCGATCTGGACGGGCGAGACCGTGTTGTTTTGGGCAGAATCCCGGGTTGAACGCAGCGTTAGAGGCCGAAAAGCGCCGGTCTTTGTAAAAAAGCTGCGAAATATCCCAGAAACCTCTTGTCTGAGGCGGCAGGACATGTTTACTCAGGAATGGTCGGAGAGGTTGACGCTGCTTCAGCGCGCCCCTGACGCCAAGCCCAAAAAAGCCGATGACACGTTACGGGACAGGCCTCTGAGCAGCGTAAGGTACGGGTTGATCGGCAGCGAATTGATAAGGCTGACGTAAAGTAAGATGAGATCTTCCAAATCCCGCTCGCGGGCCAAAAATAACCGCAATCGTCCTTCTGGCGGCAACGTCGTCAACCGGGTGTTCGACAGCTCGGGCCCCGAGGGCAAGGTGCGTGGCACGCCGCAGCAGATCATTGACAAATACAACCAGCTTGCGCGCGACGCACAGCTGTCCAACGACCGTGTCGCGGCTGAGAACTTTCAGCAACACGCCGAACACTATCTGCGGATGCTGAGCGAAGCACAGCGCGAGATTGAAGCGCGCCGCGAAGAGCAGGAGCGCCAGAACCGCGAACGTCAGGCCGAACGCGATCGTGAACGCGCCGAGCGTCAGGAGCGTGAAGCCGCCCGTCAGGCCGACCCGGCCGAGGCGCCGCAGCCTGATGTGATGGATTTCAGCGCGCCCGAGCCTGCGCCGGAAAGCGGGTTGGTCGAAACCCCTGAGAGCAAAGACAAAGGTACTCAGGCCCCTGAGAAGAAGGAAAAGCCCGCGCGCAAACCGCGTGCGCCGCGCAAGCCCAAAGCTGCACCCGCGGCTGAGGACGCGCCAAAAACCGACGGGGACGCGCCCGAAGCGGCCGAGTAAGCCCTGCACGGATAAAAAGAAAGCCCCGGTTTTATCCGGGGCTTTTTTGTTGCGCCTAGATCGCTTTGCGTTTGATTGGAATCGAAATACGCTGCCTCTCCCTGCGGTCGTACGCGCATTTCGGTGGCTTTGCCTCAGCTAAAACGCAAAACGCTTTAGGTTTTTTTGACTTCGCGCGCGAGGGCACAAAAGGCCTCAAGCGGGACCTGTTCGGCCCGCTCGGTAGGCTTTATGCCGGCTGCGATCAGGCGGTCCTCGATATCAGGCGCCACACCTTTCAATGAGGCACGCAGCATTTTGCGGCGTTGATTGAATGCCGCGGCAACGACGCGGGAAAGGGTGCTGGCATCGGCTGGATAGCGCGGCTCCGGCAGGGCGGTCAGGTGAACCACCGCGCTGGAGACTTTGGGCGGCGGGGTGAACGCACCGGGGGGCAGAGACATGGCGATACGTGCTTCGGCGCGCCATTGAGCCAGAATCGCAAGGCGACCATAGGCTTTGCTTCCGGGTTGAGCGACGATGCGTTCGGCCACTTCGCGCTGAAACATGAGCGTCAGGCTTTGCCAGAAGGGCGGCCATTCCGGCGGGGTCAGCCAACGCACCAGCAGCTCGGTGCCGACATTGTAGGGTAGATTGGCCGCGACGCGGATGGGCGGGGTCAGGTGTTCCAGCGGGTTAATTTCCAGCGCGTCGCCGTTGATCACCTCCAACTGGCCGGGATAGGCGGCGGCGATGTCATTTAGGGCGGCGATGCAGCGGGTGTCTTTTTCCACCGCCACGACCTTGCGCGCGCCCTCAGAGAGCAACCCACGGGTCAGCCCTCCGGGGCCGGGGCCGATTTCCAGAACGTCACAAGTGCTGAGGTCTCCGGCCTGGCGCGCGATCTTGGCGGTCAGGTTCAGGTCGAGCAGAAAGTTCTGGCCCAGCGATTTGCGGGCGGATAGCTGGTGGGTCGCGATGACCTCACGCAGGGGGGGGAGGGTGTCGATAGCGCTCATGATCCGGTTACCGTGACGCGTTTGGGGTGGTCAGCGCCAGTAATTTTTTGCCTCCGGCGTGGATATTTCCAGCCAGGTGAAGGATCAAGCGCTTTGTGCCATCTTCTGCGCGAGTTTCAGCGCTTCGATCAGGCTGGTTGGGTTGGCGATGCTTTGCCCTGCGATATCCAATGCGGTGCCGTGATCGGGTGAGGTGCGGATGAAGGGCAGGCCGAGGGTAACATTCACGCCCCGGTCGAAATCCAGCGTTTTGATCGGGATCAGGGCTTGATCGTGATACATCGCGATGGCCGCGTCATAACGGCTGCGCGCGGCTGCGTGGAACATCGTGTCGGCGGGGTGAGGGCCGGTCACGCTGTAGCCCTCGGGCTGTAGGTTCGCCAGCATCGGGTCGATCCAGTCCAGTTCTTCGGTTCCCATTTTGCCGCCTTCGCCCGCATGGGGGTTCAAGCCTGCCACGGCGATGCGCGGGGCCTCAATGCCGAATTGGGAGCGTAGGCCGGTAGCGGTGATCTCGATCGTGTCGTGCAGCAGGGCCGGGGTCAGTTCTTGCGGGACACGGGAGAGGGGGATGTGAATGGTCGCGGGCACGACGCGCAGTTGATCGCTGGCCAGCATCATCACCACCCGTTCACGGCCCGCTAGCGCTGCCAGAAATTCGGTATGGCCGGGGTAAGAAAAACCTGCTCCGTCGATGAGCGCCTTTTTGTGGATCGGGGCCGTACACAGGGCCGACGCCGCGCCGGATTGCACAAGGGAAACGCCCTGTTCGATGGCATCAATGACCGATGGCGCATTGGCCGAGTCGGGTTGGCCGGGCGTGTTGGGGGCTGGGAAGTTCAGCTGCAAAACCGGTAGCGCGGTTTGGGAAACCGAGATGGCCTCGACCGGATCGCTGATCAGCTGGGCCTGTGTGTCTGATGGCAGGTGCGCGACGTCGCCGATGTAGAAAAAGGGGCAGGTGTCGCGCAATTCCACCCATGCTTTGGCGGCGATCTCGGGTCCTATTCCCGCCGGATCGCCGCAGCTGAGCGCGATGGGCGCGCTCATTGCTCGATGATGCTGGCGTCGGCGCGCAATTGTTCCAGCAGGCTGTCCGCAAAGGCTTGAAGGCGTTGTTGCGTCAGCGCATTCGCGACATCCGCGCGAGAGGTATTTTCGCCCAGATTGCGGGTGCGGTTGCACAGCATCAGGAACATCAGCGTTTGGCCGTTGTTGCGTGTCAGCGTGGTCGAGACGTCGTTCGGGTCCAGCTTGGCCAGCTCGACCGCAACGTCGCGCGGGATCTCTGAGGGAGCGGCGTCGACACGCTCCAGCACTTCGGCCGGTTGCTCCTGCGCGATGCCGTATAGGTCATCACAGGTGTCGATCTCTTCGCGAAGTTTCGCGGCGGCGGCCAGTGTTTCGGCGCTACGGCCGCCGGCCATGTAATAGATGGCGTAGTCGATTGTGGAGTAAGAGGGCGTGCCGGTTGCAACCTCACGCAGGCCGCGCATCTGGAACAGAGCGATGGCGTTGGGTAGGGCGATCGGGCTGGTGATCTCACCATTCTTCAAGCCAAGAACCACGGGCTGCAGTGCTGGAGGTAGACCGGACAGGTTCAGCCAGTCGAGCCGGCCGCCATTGCTGCGGGTTTCTGCAGCCGAGTATTGCGCAGCCGCAGCCGAAAACGCATCAAACCCTTCGAGATTGGCGATTTCTTCAGCGAGAAGCTCGGTCTGGGCGAGGGTCTGCTGGTTTACAGGAATGATGATTTCAGACAACAAGACCTGAAGTCCGCCACCGCCGCCCTGACCCAGAGCGCGGTTGATCTCTTCCTCGGAGGGGTTGGCCTGAGACAGAAAACGCGCGCTGATATAGTTGCGCCATGTTAGCTGATCGGCGACGAAATCGCGGACCGTTTCCGGATCGACGCCTTCGTTGGCCAGCAATTGCAGGAACTGCTCGGTGCTGAGGCGCCCGCGGGCCGCGAATTCATCGACACCCGCCTGAATCGCCTCGGGCGGGACCTCGATCCCGGCTTCGCGCACGGCTTGTTTGCGCAAGCGGTCATCAATCAGTGCTTGCCGGACTTCGGCCTCGGACCCGCCAGAGATACCGAGTGCGTTTATGAATTGCTGACGTTGCTCCAACTCATACCAAGTTACCACGTCCTGATTGACCCGGATCGCTGGCGAAAACAGGCTTTGCGCAAACGTATGGGGCGCGGTGAAGGTAAGAGTCGTAGCGGCCAGGGCCGGAAGCACCAGCCGGATCGAAGCGGAACGAAGAAACCGTGAGAAAGTTGATATCAACTGCATGTTCTCTTGTAAGTGTTACCAGCGCCTTCGAGGGCGTATCCTGTCAGGGATACGGTAAAGCCGAATTCGGTCGAAGGCTCAATAGTTGATGTTGAAGTAAAGCGCCGCCTTACGGACATGTTAACCCGAACGCATTCGTTCTGGTAGGTCACGCCGAGGCCCAGGCGAATGGGTTCGGATTCGTTCAGGTCGTAGCGGGCCTCGGCCCGGGTCAGCCAGTTCTGGTCAACCTGATAGCGCCCGCGCAGCCAGACCTCGGAGACCGCCTCTTCGATGTTTTCAGCCGGGTCGGGTTCCAGCCAAATATAGCTGCCGGTGAAGGCTGAACCTTCTTTCGCCCACTCTCCACGCAGCTCGGCCTTGGCAAAGCTAAGGTCACCGTTGAGAATTCCGCGCCCGGCCAAAGACCAGCCATTAGCGGTTTTGAGCTGACCGGCCAGCAGGATATCGGACGATGTGCCCTGCAGTCCCGAAGTTAGAGTGAAATCCGGATCGGCATCCGCACGAAATACTTGGCCCACCGTGGCAAGCGCCTGCCAGCCTCCGCGACCATAGCGCGCCCAGTTGACGCCGACAGCGGCGGTTGCGCCATCCTCGCGGCGATCCTCTGCCGGAAAGCGCGACAGAGACAGCAGGTTGCCCTCGTCGAATTCCTGAAACGTGCTTTCGTCGATAGGCACGTCATTGTCAGAGACATCCGTCCAGCCGAACTGAACGATGGGTTCCAGAAATTGCGTCGCGCCGGATTTTTCGCGGCGTGTCATCGGATAGCGCAAGGTCAGGGCGGCCCGAGGGGTCGTCCGGGTAGCCTGCGTGGGGAAATTGCTGTCGTGGCGGATGTTGAACGCGTCAATGGAGGCACCGAACAACGCATCTGCCCGCAATCCGGTGGCAAAGGTCCAGCTGCGCAGCCATTCTGCGTCAAAGGTAGTGCGCGCCACGTCGCGTCCGACCACGTCCTCATCGCTGGTGCGCTCATGCGCGTGGGCGATGACGTTCACCCGAACTTCTCCGCCGACGGAGGTTGGGAAATAGCGCTTTTGGAAGTTCAGATCGAAAATGCGCGAGGGGATTTCATCCTGATCTTCGCTGTCACGCAGCGTTTTGTAGTGAATAAAGCTGGTCCGGAACGCCGTGTCGCGCTTGATCCGTTCCAGCGCAACTTCGCTGCGGAGGCGGTCCAAATCGGGCAGACCGTAGTCGGCCAGATAGGAATCATCCGAGGTCGTCTGCAGATCGAAGGTAAAGCGATAGTCATTTTTAAAGTCGAACCAGCCTTCGGCGAACAGATAACCGCGATCCTGATCCGGTTGAATGTCGTCCCGGGTCTGCGCGCCGTTGATCTCGATCCGGCCATTCACGAAAGCCTGTCGATAGCGATAGCCAAGCGTCGTGGTTTTGGACGAGAGATAGGGCGTAAGGGTCAGGTCCTTGTGGTCGCCAATTTTGAAGAAATACGGCACCTGCACCCCGGTTCCAAGCTGAGAGGTGGTGCGAATCGACGGCACCAGAAAACCGGTCGCACGCTCCAGCGTCGGGTCGGGCAGGCGCAGATAGGGGAAGTAGAAAACGGGAACGTCCAGTACCCGCAGCTGCGCTCCTTCAAAGTAAAGCTGCCGCTCTAACGAGTCATGCGTGACCTTGCGCGCCCGGATCTGCCACAGAGGCGGACGGCCATCGGTGCAGACATGGCACGAGGTTGCGGCGATCTTGCTGAATTGCGTAAAGCGCCCTCCGGCGCGGCGGGCCTGAACGGATGCGATTTGCACCTGCTGCTCGAACACCATCCGCGCGCCCACCAGCAGGCCATTCTGAAGCCCGTTGTCCAGCTGCGCCGACTCCGCCAGTACAGTCGTCTGCCCACCCTGATCAATGCGGACGGGGCCATCCAGTGTTAGCTCTCCGGTTTCGCGGTCATAGACGATGCGATTGGCGCTGAGTTTGACGTTGCCCTGAAACGCCTCGACATTGCCTTCGGCCACCAGCTTGCGTTCGGGCGTGATAAAGATCCTGTCGGCCACAAGCAGCGCCGGTTCTTCCTCTTGGGCCGGGCTTTGGGTGACGGCTGGATCGGACAGATTCTGCGCGGCTAGTCCAAGGGGCAGGGTCAGGGCCAGCAGGCTGGTCGCTGCAAACGGCAGAAAACGTTGCATCAGCCGTCCTCCGCGTGCAGCAACAGGCCAAGCGCGAGTAGAATCGCTGCAAAGGGCGGCGCCCAGGCGGCGACGTAGATTGGAAGCTGGCCGTTTTCGCCCAGAATCTGCGCGAAGTTGCGCACGAAATAGATCGCAAAGCCCAACAGAACAGCCGTCAGCACCGCCACACCGGTTCCACCAAAGCGTACATGGCGCATGGTGAAGGCCGCTCCGATCAGGACCATGGCAACCAGAAACAGGGGCCGGGCAAGTTGGACATGCAGCCAGACCTCATATTGCTTGGTCGAAAACCCAGCCTCACCCAGATCGCGGATCAGCTTGGGCAGATCATAGACCGAGACCGACTCCTGCTTGCCCAGCGTGTCCAAAATGCGTTCGCGCGTCAGTGTGGTCGGCAGCTCAAGCCTTTCGTGCGAAACAGCGTTTGTTTCAGGGTTGAGGTCGTCTCGCAGCGGCCAGAGTTTGGCGTGGGTCAAAACCCAGGTTCCGTTGGTTAGCTCAGCTCGTTCGGCCACGATCTGCTGGTTTGGCTTTCCGCCGCCCGAGAAGGTGATGATAGTCACATTGTCAAGACCCAGAGTATCCCCGTTCGATGTACCCCTGGCATGGATCACGGATTGGCCATTGTCAGAGCTTTGACGCAACCACAGCCCCTCGCGGCTGATCGACAGGGCAGAATTGCCATCGTCGCGATAGGCATCCGATAGACGCTCGAACTCTTCCGAGGTCGCGGCGGCGATCGGGTTCAGCAAAGCAACGGCCAGAATGCCGATCATCAGGGCCAAGGTCACAGGCGCAACCAGCGCCCGCAGGCCCGAACGTCCGGTGGCGCGGGTCACCACAAGTTCTGAAGTGCGCGCCAGCCCAACAAACAGCGCGATGGTGGACAGGATAATCAGCAGGGGCAGCATCTCGCTGATCGCGGCGGGGGTGTTCAGCAGTGTCAGACCCAGCAATTGGCCGACCGACAGGTCATAGTCGTCAAAGCGGCGCAGCTGTTCGATCAGGTCGATCAGAATCATCAGGGTCAAAAAGATGCCGCCGATGACCACAAAGCTTTGAAGAAAGCGGCGCGCGAAGTAGCGGTCGAGGATCACGGAAAGACCCTCTCAGGGCTTGAAACGCAGGGGTTCACGCCCGGATCGCCAATGCATGTGATTATGCGCGACAGCGAATGCCTGCCGTTTGGTGCCACTTAGATCTCCCCCGAGCCTGCCGTTTATTTTTGCAGAACCTTAATGCAAATGGCGGGCGGGGAAAACTGCTATCTGGTCAAGCCGCGCAGCGCGGGCTAGGTCTTGGGGAACAGATTTTGAGGAGTTTGCTATGAGCAGTCTGGTACCAATCCGTTTTAAGGCTTTTGACGTGGATGCCATGGCACAGGCGGAAGGGCGCGTGGCAATCATCATTCCCGCCGATGGTAAGATGAACCCCGCCGTGCGTCGCGCCAACAAACTGACGCGTGGAGCGGTTGCTCGATTGGTGGAAAGCGATCGGTTCGAAAAGGTGAAAACCGGGGATGTTATCTCGCTGGCGTGGCCGGTTGGAATGGCTGCTCAAGCGTTGGATATTGTGGTCCTGCCGCGCCGCCCCGAAGCGGATGAGGCGCGCAAGGCGGGGGCGTCATTGGCTAAACTGGCTGGTGGCAAAGACCTGTTGGTGATGGCGGGCAATCAGGTGCGCGTGGAACATCTGTCGATGGGCATCGCTTTGCGCAGCTATGATTTCGAAGTCCACAAAACCAAGGAGAGCGATGCGGCAGGTTCGGTCACGATCAGCCACAGCAAGCATGACGAGGCCGAGGCGGCCTTTGCACCGATGTATGCGGTTGCCGATGGGGTGCGGATGACCCGCGACTTGACGAATGAGCCTGCAAACATCCTGACCACCACCGAATTCGCCGACCGTCTGGACGAGATGAAATCGCTGGGCCTCGAGGTCGAGGTGCTGGAAGAAGACAAGCTGGCCGAACTGGGCATGCGCACGCTGTTGAGTGTGGGTCAGGGCTCGGTCAGCCCGTCGAAAGTTGTGGTGATGCAGTGGAACGGGGGCGACAAAGACGATGCGCCGCTGGCGCTTGTCGGGAAGGGCGTTGTGTTCGACACCGGAGGGATCTCGCTGAAACCGGCGGGTGGCATGGAAGACATGACCATGGACATGGGCGGCGCAGGGGTTGTGGCCGGCACCATGCGGGCGCTGGCCAAGCGCAAGGCCAAGGCCAATGTGGTTGGTCTTGTGGGGCTGGTCGAGAACATGCCCTCAGGCAATGCGACCCGTCCGGGCGACGTGGTGAAATCAATGAAGGGCGATACGGTCGAGATCATTAACACAGATGCTGAGGGCCGTTTGGTTCTGTGCGACGTGATGTGGTACGCGCAGGAAAGGTTCTCTCCGGTTGGTATGATCGATCTGGCAACCCTGACCGGGGCGGTCATCATCGGACTTGGCCATGAGAATGCAGGTGTCTTCTCGAACAATGACACCTTCTGCGATGCCTTCCTGAAATCGGCCAAGGCCGAGGACGAAGGCGCATGGCGGCTGCCGTTGGGCGCGGCCTACGACAAGCAGTTGAAGTCACGTATCGCGGATATGAAGAATGTCGGCGGGCGGCCTGCGGGTTCGATTACGGCGGCGCAGTTTCTCCAGCGGTTCGTCAAGGAAGAGACACCATGGATTCACCTCGACATCGCCGGTGTTGCCTCGGTCGCGGCTGAGACATCCTATGCCCCCAAAGGCGCCACAGGCTGGGGCGTGCGTGCGCTGAGCCGCTTTGTGCAGGACAATTTCGAGTAAACCCATGGGGGCCGTCTATTTCTATCACCTGACCCGTCAGCCGCTGGAGCATACTTTGCCGGTCCTGCTGGACAAGGCGCGTCAGGCCGGGTGGAAGATCGCCGTGCGGGGGACTGATCCTGCGCGGCTGGACTGGCTGGATGAAAAACTGTGGTTGGGACCCGAGGACGGGTTCCTGCCGCATGGACGAGCCGGTGGGCTGCACGATGCGATGCAACCGATCCTGCTGACGTCGGACATGCAGGCCGCAAACGATGCCAGCTGCGTGATGGCGGTGGACGGGGCCACGGTTGACCCGGATGAGGTCGCCGCTTTGGACCGGGTTTGCATTCTGTTCGACGGCAATGACATGGAGGCCGTTCAACATGCGCGTGGCCAATGGAAAGCGCTGACCGGCGCGGGATGTTCAGCGCAATACTGGTCCGAGGAATCGGGCCGTTGGGAAAAGAAAGCCGAAGCCTAGCGCGCGGCTGTTGCGGAAATCAGGAGAGCGACAAATGGAAATGAAGCCTTTGGGCCGCACCGGGATCATGGTGTCTGATCTGTGTCTCGGGACGATGACATTCGGATCGCAAACCTCGGAAGCGGACGCGCATACGCAGATGGACGTGGCGCTGGCGGCCGGGATCAATTTTGTCGATGCCGCCGAGATGTACCCGGTCAATCCGGTCGCCAAAGAGACGATTGGCCGGACCGAGGAAATCCTTGGCAACTGGAATGCTGCCAATACCGCGCGTAGGGGGGATTATGTTCTGGCCACCAAGCATTCCGGTGAGGGGCTTCGCTTTGTCCGCGATGGCGCGCCGATCACCGCTCAGACAATCCCCGAGGCCATCGAGGGCTCACTGAAGCGTTTGAAGACCGACTATATCGACCTCTATCAGTTTCACTGGCCCAATCGCGGCAGCTATATGTTCCGGCAGAACTGGACGTTCTCCCCGAAGGGGCACAACACCGATGAAGTGCTGGAGAATATGCAGGAGTGTCTGGAGGCGCTTCAGGTTCAGGTCGACAAGGGCAACATTCGGGCCTTTGGATTATCCAATGAAAGTGCCTGGGGGACAGCGCAATGGCTGCGTTTGTCCGAGCAGATGGGTGCACCGAGGGTGGCGTCGGTTCAAAACGAATACTCGCTGCTGTGCCGGCTGTTTGATACGGACATGGCCGAGTTGAGCGTTCATGAAGATGTAGGCCTGATGGCGTTCTCGCCTTTGGGGACGGGTTTGCTGACCGGCAAATATCAGGGCGGCGCCATTCCCGAAGCCTCGCGCATGTCACTGACGCCTGAACTGGGGGGGCGCAAGTCCGAGCGGGTTTTTGATGCCGTTGACGTCTATTTGCAGATCGCTGCGCGGCATGGGCTGGACCCGACGCACATGGCGCTGGCTTGGTGCCGGACCCGGCCGTTCATGATGTCAGCCATCTTTGGCGCAACGACAGTGGCGCAGTTGGAGCATATCCTGTCTGGCGTTGATCTGCGCTTGTCGGATGAAGTTCTGTCCGAGATCGAGGCGGTGCACAAAGCGCATCCGATGCCGTATTGAGACGTTTCGGGTTTTACCTAGATCGCCAAGTGACAAGAATTTCCCGAGAACGCGGAAAGCGTGGCGGGTATTCGTGTCGCAGGCTTAACCCGAAGCGATCTAGGGGGCGCTGCCCCCGCCGCGCGTGCCGCGCGCCTCCCCCGAGGTATTTCTGGCCAGATGGAGTGGATCCGGTCAGTGATGGGTGGGGTAGGCACTATCCTGTCTGAGGTCACGGGCCGACAAACCGTGGGCTGTGCGGAAGGCGCGGGCAAAGCTGGATTGCGAGGTGAACCCGGTGGCCTGAGCCACGTCCATCAGCGACATGTCGGTATCGGTCACCAGTCGGCGGGCCTCCGCCATGCGCAGTTGCAAGTAGTGGTCCTGCGGCGTGGTGTTGAGGCGCAGGCGAAACTGCTGTTGCAGAGTGCGGGGGCTGGTGCCCAGCCGGTCGGCGATATGGGCCAATGGCAGCGGGTCGTCGAGCGCGGCCTCCATCAGGCTGTTGGCTTTGGAGGTCAGCGCAGAGTGGTGGTTCGCTCTGGGGGCGCCTGTTTTGGTTTGGGCCGCAGCGCCTTCGTACAGGAACTGGTTTGAGACACGTGCGGCAAAACCCGCACCATGGCGCGCGGCGATGATGTGCAGCATCATCTCGACCGCTGGGATCGCGCCGCCCGAGGTCAGACGGTTTTCGGAGATTGCGAAGCGGGTTGCCTGAACGTCGACCTTGGGAAAGCGGCTGGCGAAACTGTCAAGATCGTCCCAATGGGTGGTCGCGCTGTGACCATCGAGCAGACCAGCCTCAGCCAGCAGCCAAGGCCCTCCGTCTATTCCGGCCATAGTGGCACCCGTGGCCGCGATGCGTCGCAATCCCGCGAGAAGGCTTGGGGTTGCCTGGCGGGCCATTTGAAATCCGGCAACCACAATCATCAGGTCACAGCTCTGCAAACGGGCCAGCGGTATGCCGGGAACGGTGAGGGCGCTGGTCAGCATGACCGGCGCGTCCGTTGGGGTCACATAGTCCCAATCAAAGGCCGGGCGATCGGCCAGACGATTGGCGGCGCGCATCGGATCTACGGCCGAGGCGAAGCTGAGCGTGCTGCATTCATCCAGAACCAAGAGCGCCGTTTTCAGGGCACGATGTTCCGGTTGCAGTATGTTTTTTGCGGATTTCATCAAGTTCGATTCGCATTCTGACAAGTGTTTCCACAAGGCTGCGACAGAGGCGGCGGTTGCGCAAATCGGAATCCGGGGAGAAGCCTGGGGAAAACTATGGTCAAAACTGGGTATAACTTGGGGAAAACGTTTTCGCCCGGAAAATGGCAGGTATTCCGATGTCCAGAGCCCGCCCATCGGAGATGGCCGTGCACCGTTTTTCGAACGTCTGGCCAGCGAAATTGGCCCGCTGACTGGATGGGCGGAGCGTGTTGTTTTTGATGGCGCGACAAGCGCGTAAAGCTGGGGCTTCAGCCTTGATTCGGGCCTCGGATCTGGCGGATTGTGCGGCGGACGGCTTGCCAATCTTTGGCCTCTTGCGTGTTTCCGGCGGCCTCACATTCGCGCATCTTCCGAGCGGCTTCCGCCTCGGCCCGGTCGCCGTGCGCGGAATATAGGGCGCGTGCATATTGAGCTGTTTGTAGTGCGTCCATTCTGATCATCCTCCGTAGAGTGTCTGCGCGTTCGCGGTGTCACTATACTACAGGAACCGGAAAACCGCACGTTTGAGGCGTCAGCCCTTTGCAACCTCGGCCCGCAACCCGCGCAGGTATTCCGGGAAACGGCGTGCGGTCATCTCAGCCTCGCGGATCAGGGTGTCGAAATGCCGGCTGAACACCTCGATCCGGTCGCGGTCGCGGAAAGCCATATAGTGGCTGCCCGCATAGAAGACGCAAAGAAGGGGCCCGAAGATCGTGACAGGTGCGGAGTACAGGCGTTTGGCATCGAACAGATAGATGCGCAGGCGGGGATAGTGCTGCTCGCTGAGGTCCAGAAGGTGGTCGATCTGTTCCAGACGGACTGGCAAAGGCAGCCCCTCGTAGTAGCCGGTGCCGAGGGCAAAGCTGCGGATCTCATACAGAGGCATGGCGATCTCATAGTCCGACTGGGCGCTGCGCATCCAGGACAAGCGATCCTCGGACGCTCCTATGGCTTGATCTGCTGTGCGGCCCAAATGCGGCGCGTATTCCCATTCGAGAATCGCGCGGGTCTTGAGCATATCGGGCAGGGTGGCGGGCACATAGCGGATTTTGTAGCCTGCAGCCTCTTGATGCCATTGGAAAATACGCTCATCGACAAGGGCGCGGGGGGCCTCGGTCATGGTCAGAGAGCTCGCCAGCAATTCCGCGGCGCTTTCGGGACGGTCCGACAGGCTTAACAGCCAATCCGCGGAAACGCCCAGAGCAGAAGCGCAACTGCCGACTACATGGGCGTTGGGCAAGCGGGCGCCTTCATCGGTCAGCAGCTGTGATACGGTCGAGCGGTCGACACCGATATGTCGGGCAAGACCGCTTTGGCTGACACCGGTGTCCTCCATCGCACGGGAAAGTCGCTGGCGAAACTGAGCAGCGCGGACTCGTTTGTCGATTTTCTCTATCATAAGGAGATAAATATCATTTCTGATGATTTTTGTTAATCATATTCAGAATTCCCAACACGCCACCCGTTGAGTAACGCTTTTGTGATAACAATAAAAAACGGGGTCCGGAATGGAAACGCGACGAAGATCTGTCGTGAAAGCACTCATTTGGAACGTGATGGGGTTGGTGATGATGACTCTGGTGGGCCTGATCGCCACCGGGTCAGTTGCCTTGGGCGGCGTGGTGGCGCTGGTCAACACCGCTATCGGTCTGACGCTTTACATTGTCTATGAGCGGGTCTGGGCGGGGATCTCATGGGGGCGTCATGGGGAAAGCTAAAACGCCCGAATGGGGCACATTGGCCCTGATCTCCGCATGTTACACCGCCTGGTTGATTGCCACTTTCTACGTGGCAGGTTGGAGCCTGTGGTTCGCGATCCCGATGATGGGTGCGATTGCCGCCCTTCATTCCTCGCTAACGCATGAGGCGTTACACGGACATCCGTTTCGCACGAAATGGTTGAATGAGGCGTTGATGGCCCTGCCATTGACCCTGTTTATTCCATTCAACCGGTTTCGCGACTTGCATCTTGCGCACCATCAGGATTCGAACCTGACAGACCCTTATGACGACCCTGAAAGCAACTACCATGACCCAAAGGTCTGGGCGCAGCTGTCCGCATGGCAAAAGAGGCTGCTTGCCGCCAACAACACTCTGCTCGGGCGCATGGTGTTGGGGCCTGCGATCGGGCAGTTTATGTTTCTGCGGGGTGAATGGAATAGCCTGATCCGTGGAGACCGTTCGGTCGCCCTTGCATGGGCACTGCATATCCCCGGAGTTGCGGTGGTTCTGTGGATCGTCGCGCATTCCTCCATGCCGATTTGGGCCTATGTCATGTCGGCCTATATCGGGTTGGGTCTTGTGAAGATCCGGACCTTCCTTGAACACCGAGCGCATGAGAAATCGCGCGCCCGCACGGTGATCGTTGAAGACCGCGGAATTTTGGCTTTCTTGTTTCTGAACAACAACCTGCACGTGGTTCATCACATGAACCCATCGGCCGCTTGGTACGAACTACCCGCGCTCTATCAATCGGGCAAAGAGCGGTATCAGGATTGCAACGAAGCCTATGTCTACGCTTCCTATGCCGAGATCTTCAGGGCGTATTTCTGGCGGGCGAAGGACCCGGTGCCGCATCCGCTCTGGCCAAAACCCTGATTTAACTACAGAACGGAGTTCATGAGTTTGTGGATTCCAATCACTATCGCCGCCGCCGGTTTTCAGACGGTCCGGTTCATGCTGCAGAAATCGCTCAGCAGCGTGAAACTGTCTGCGGCGGGGGCGACCTTTGCGCGCTTCGCCTATTCCTTGCCGTTGGCCCTGCTGGGGTTGGTCATCGCGATTCAGGTCACCGGCTTGAGCCTGCCAGATTTGTCCGCGCGGTTCTGGGTGTTTGCAGTGATGGGCGGCACCTCCCAGATTTTGGCGACGATTTGTGTCGTCGCGCTGTTCAAGCAGCGCAACTTTGCCGTCGGTATCACGTTCAAGAAAACCGAAGTCATCCAAACAGCGATCGTTGGATTTGTCGTGCTGGGCGATCAGGTCTCGACCGGAGCAATGGGGGCGATTGTCGTGGGACTGTTGGCGGTGCTGCTTTTGTCCAAAACCCCCGGAGGGGACGGGGCGTGGTGGCAGCATCTGACCAATCGCGCCTCGCGATTGGGGCTGGGCTCGGGGGTCTTGTTTGCTTTTTCCTCAGTTAGTTATCGCGGAGCCTCGCTTGAGCTGGGCGATATCGACGCGTGGTTTCGCGCGTTGGTCACGCTGGCCGCAGTGGTCACGTTTCAGTTCGTCAGCATGGGGATCTGGCTGCTGTGGCGCGACCGGGCCGAGTTGCGCGCGGTGTGGAATACGCGCCGAACCGGTGTGTTTGTTGGCCTGACCAGCCTGTGCGGATCGTTCTGCTGGTTCTTCGCCTTCACCTTGCAGAATGCGGCCTATGTCAAAGCACTGGGACAGGTTGAGCTATTGCTCAGCCTGTTGGCCTCGACCCTGTTTTTCCGTGAGACCATCACCCGGCGCGAGATCGCCGGGATGATGTTGTTGGGCGCGTCGATTCTGGCGCTGGTGCTGTCGATCTAAGCGTCTGGGTGGTTAGCCCGCGCGGCGTTCATCAAAGCTGAGCGCGATGAAACTGGGCAGGTGATCGCCCATGCCGACAACGGCCGGGCCATGATCGTCCTTGCGGCCACGCCCGCGACCCTTTGACTCGCGAGGCTCGCGCTCTTTCTTGCCTTCGTTACGCTTGCCTTCCGCCGCTTTGGCGGGTTTCTCGGGCTTGGGTTCTTCCTTGACCGGATTGTCGAGGCGCGGAATTTCCTTCTGGATCAGCTTTTCAATCGCATCCAGAGCCTTTTCGTCACGACCCGAGCAGATCGTCACGGCTTTGCCTTCACGTCCGGCACGGCCTGTACGGCCGATGCGGTGAACATAGTCCTCGGCATGGCCGGGCACGTCGAAGTTGAACACATGGCTAACCGACGGGATATCGAGACCGCGCGCCGCCACGTCCGAGGCAACCAGTAGGCGCAGTGAGCCATCGCGGAACCCGTCCAGCGTTTTCATCCGCTGCGACTGGTCCAGATCGCCATGGATCGCGGCGGCGTTATAGCCGTATTTCTTCAGCGATTTCGCGCAGATATCTACATCCGTCTTGCGGTTGCAGAAGATGATCGCGTTGGTGCATTTGTCGCCTTCGGCGTCGATCAGCGCGCGCAGAACCTTGCGTTTTCCGCTGGCCTCGCGATCCCGGCGACCGCCTTTGAACATCACCACGCCCTGCTCAATCGTCTCCGACGCGGTGGCCTGACGGGCGACCTCGATCCGGGCGGGGGCGGACAGGAAGGTGTCGGTGATCCGCTCAATCTCCGAGGCCATGGTGGCCGAGAAGAACAGCGTCTGGCGGGTGAAGGGCGTCAGCGAGAAGATGCGCTCGATATCGGGGATGAAGCCCATATCCAGCATCCGGTCGGCCTCATCCACAACCATGATCTGCACGCCGGTTAGCAGTAGCTTGCCGCGTTCGAAATGGTCCAGAAGACGGCCCGGCGTGGCGATCAGAACGTCTACGCCCCGGTCGATCAGGGCCTCTTGCTCTTTGAAGCTGACACCGCCGATCAGTAGCGCTTTGGTCAGTTTCAGGTGTTTGGAATAGGTGTCGAAGTTCTCGGCGACCTGAGCAGCGAGTTCCCGCGTCGGGCACAGCACCAGCGAACGCGGCATTCGCGCTCGCGCGCGGCCACGGGCCAGCAGGGTGATCATCGGCAGCGTGAAGCTTGCGGTTTTCCCGGTGCCGGTCTGGGCAATGCCCAATACGTCTCGCCCTTCAAGCGCGGGTGGAATCGCGCCTTCCTGTATCGGTGTAGGGGTTTCGTATCCGGCTTCCTCAATGGCTTTGAGGACCTTCGGGTTCAGGTTCAGTTCGGTAAACTTTGTCATGTATGTCCGATTGTTGCGGACACTTGACCTGGCCCGCGCGTCTGCGTCATGCCGGGTCAATCTGACCATGCGCACCATGCGCGTTTCGGCTTGAGGCGGGACATAACAAAAACGTGGGGCGGGGTCAAATGAACAGAAATCCCGACTGGGTCAACCGGTTGGAAATGGCATTTTTTGCAACAATTCAGAAGCTTCCGGGAAAGTGTTTCGCCACTTTTTCATCCAGATGCAACGGGCGGTGACGGATCTGATCATGTGCCTCAAGACGAGCACGGACGTCTGGGTCAGCGGCGCTGAGTTCATCGTAAAATGCACGCAGCCCATCAACACCACTGGCAGACTCGATCTGGCTGAACAGCTCGTTCTTGTTCACGCCGCCTTGGTCGCGGGGAAGGTTCGGGGACATGCCGGGTTTGTAGGAGCCGCGCTCCATCCGGAAACGGTAGTGCTTGAACCAATGCTCCCAACTCGGCGCGTGATGGTGGCACAACTCCAGCCCCGGTAGTTCGAATTTGCAGGGCAGGAGGGCCTTGTCCTGAAACAGGTTGTGGATGCGAAAACTTAGCTTTTTCAGACCCGTGCGCACGATCAATTTACCCTGCATATGGCTGAGGAACCCTCCCAGCACATGGGCGCCATAGGTGGGATAAAGCGCCTGCACCAAAGCCTCGCGGTCCGGGCTTTTGGGGATATGCGCTTTGTACAGGTCCTCGGCCCCCGCAATGGCCTCGATCGGGCGGACCCGAACGGCGGGGGTATCTGCGGGCACGGTATCCAGCAGCTCCGGGATGGGGGCGTCCGCCCACAGGAACTCATCCACATCTATATGGGCCAGCCATTCCAGATCGGTTTTGCGATAGGTATAGCTGGCATGAGTGGATTGGCGCACCTGATGCTTGCCCGGGCGCGTCCGGCTCCGGCCACGCCAAAAAGCGTCATCGCACAGTGTCACCTGTACTTTCGGGTGCTGCTCCAACTGGTGCTTCGCCTCGGGGTTGGGCTCATCCAGATAGAGGTACAGCCGGTCGGCCCCCAGATCGAGGTGGTGGGCCGCGAACCGCAGGATATCCTGCGCGGGTCCTCGCACCATGGAGACAACACCCCATGTGGTCATTGGCGTTGCATCCGGGCGAGACGGCGTTCGCGCATCTTTTTCAGGCGGCGAAAGACGGTTCCGGGGTCTTTGTTCAGCTCGCTCATCAGGTGATCCGCAAGCGGCGCGATGGTCGGATCGGTCAGTGCCTTGGTCCAGACCGGCGCGATCAGCGACACGGCCAGCCCGCCGCGCTCCAGTGAGAAAGACTGCATCTGCAACGGCAGCGGAGCGGTGCTTTTGCCGCGAAACCAATGGGTTTCCTCCGGCCCGCGTTTGGAGAATAACCGCTCGAACTCATAGAGCTTCATCAGCCCGAACAGCATCCTCAGCGCCTGCCCAACCTCACGTTGCGTCGGGGTGTCGCCGTGATCGGCAAAGGTCTGCACCGAGGAGACGAGCCAGCGCAAATCAAGCGCCTCAAGCAGATGCGGGGATTGCTCGGCCCAGAGCCGCCGAAACAAAGCGGGCGTGTGACGCGGGTATGAGCGTTTGCGCAGATTGGCGATCAGCTGGGCGTTCAGGAAAGCCAATTCCGAATTGCCGACGAACTCGGTGGCGATCTTGGCGCGCTTCTGGTCCCACGCGGTGGCATCTTCGCTTTCGGGGGCGAGGGTCGCGCGTTCCGGCACGATCTGCTGCGTCATTGCGTCCAGATCAACGTCCAGATCGGGCAGGGGGCGGGTGCCGAACACAAAAGGCGCGCGCCTGTTTTCCAGGATCTCCAGCATGTCGGGCAGGCCGCCAGGAAAGGTCAGGTCGTCATCGCTCATGCGGGCAGAATTGCACAGCCGGGATTGGCTGTGCAATCAGGCAGTTGGATCACACCATCATCTCTTTGGTAGCCGTCAGGTTCAGTGCCGGATAGTCGCGCACGACCCGGTCGATATCCCATTGCAGACGGGTCAGATAGACTATGTCGCCATCATGGTCATGAGCGATGTGCTGTTTGTTGGCGTTGACGAATTTCTCGACCTCGGCCTTCTCACCGCTGACCCAACGGGCCGAGGTGAATTGAGACGCCTCGAACCGAACCGGCAGGCCGTATTCCATCTCGATCCGGCTGGCGAGCACTTCGAATTGCAGCGCGCCCACGACGCCAACGATAAAGCCCGACCCGATCGAGGGTTTGAACACTTTGGCCGCGCCTTCCTCGGCGAATTGCATCAGGGCTTTCTCAAGATGCTTGGCTTTCATCGGATCGCCCGGACGGACGGTTTGCAGCAATTCCGGTGCAAAGGAAGGGATGCCGGTCACGCGGATCGCTTCGCCTTCGGTCAGCGTATCGCCAATGCGCAGCTGGCCGTGGTTCGGGATGCCGATGATGTCCCCGGCCCAGGCTTCCTCAGCAAGTTCCCGGTCAGAGGCAAGGAACAGGACGGGGTTCGAGATCGCCATCGGCTTTTTCGACCGCACATGGGTCAGCTTCATGCCACGTTTGAAATGCCCCGAGGCCATACGCACAAAGGCCACACGGTCGCGGTGCTTGGGGTCCATATTGGCCTGCACCTTGAAGACAAACCCGGCGACCTTCTTTTCATCCGGGGAAATCTGACGAGGTTCAGCAGATTGGATCTGCGGCTGCGGACCATACGCGCCGATGCCCTCCATAAGCTCTTTCACGCCGAACGAGTTGATCGCCGAGCCGAACCAGATCGGGGTCATGTGCCCCTCTAACACGGCCTGAGGGTCGAGCGCGGGCAGCAATTCACGCGCCATCTCGACCTCTTCCAGCAGCTTCTCCAGCAGTTGTTCGGGCACGTGTTCGGCCAGTTTGGGATCGTCCAAACCGTCGATCTGGATGCTTTCGGCCACTTTGTTGCGGTCGGCGCGGTCCATCAGCTCAAGCCGGTCGCGCAGCATGTCGTAGCAGCCGATGAAATCGCGACCCACACCGATGGGCCACGCGGCAGGCGTGACGTCGATGGCCAGCATTTCCTGAATTTCGTCGATGATCTCGAACGTATCGCGGCTTTCGCGGTCCATCTTGTTACAGAAGGTCAGGATTGGAAGATCGCGCAGCCGGCAGACCTCGAACAGCTTCTGCGTCTGGCTTTCGACACCCTTGGCACCGTCGATCACCATCACAGCCGCATCCACCGCAGTCAGCGTGCGATAAGTATCTTCCGAGAAATCGCTGTGGCCGGGCGTGTCGACAAGGTTGAACCGGAAATCCCCATAGTCGAACGACATCGCCGAGGCGGATACCGAGATACCCCGATCCTTCTCCATCTGCATGAAGTCCGACCGCGTGCGCCGCGCCTCACCCTTGGCGCGCACCTGACCGGCCATCTGGATCGCGCCCCCGTACAACAGGAACTTTTCCGTCAGCGTCGTCTTGCCCGCATCCGGGTGCGAGATGATGGCGAATGTCCGACGACGAGCGATCTCGGGCGGCAATACGGGTTGGTTCGAGGCGGTATCAAGCATGAGCGCGCGTATAGGCGGGGAAACCCGCCGAAGCAAGACAAACGGACTGGTTCGAATCGGCAAGCTGTGGCAAAGAGAACATATAGTGAACAAATTATGGGAGTGAACCAATGGAATTGAAAGAGATTGCGAACGAGCTTGTAGCTGGTTGCCGTGAAAACAGGACCGCTGAAAATCTGGGTAAACTCTATGCCGCCGATGCTGTCTCGGCCGAGGCGGTGGATGACGTTGGCATGGGGCGTGAGGTCCAGGGTCTGGATGCCATTCGCGGCAAACATGAATGGTGGGACAGCTCGACAGAGGTCAGCCATGTCTCGGTCAGTGATCCGATGTTGCATGGCGACGACCGCTTTGCCGTGATTTTCGAGATCAAGGGCAAGTTCATAGAAAGCGGCGAGAATTTCGATATGAGCGAAGTGGGTGTCTACCACGTGGCCGATGGCAAAATCGTGCGGGAAGAGTTCTTCTACTAAGGCCTGTTGAATTCTGGTCTTCTCTGTCTGGCTGGTGTTAGACATGCGGGCAACAACAGACAGAGGGGATCAGAATGGATCTTGGAATTCGCGGCAAGCGTGCGTTGGTTTGTGCGAGCAGCAAAGGGCTTGGGCTGGGCTGTGCCGAGGCGTTGGCTGAAGCAGGCGTTGATCTGGTGATGAATGCGCGCGGTGCTGAGGCACTTGAAGCTGAAGCGGCGCGGTTGCGTGCAGACCATGGCGTCGCGGTTGAGACGGTGCCCTGCGATGTGACCTCAGCCGAAGGTCAGGCGCAAGTGATCGAGGCCGCGCAAGGTGTTGATATTCTAGTCACAAATGCGGGCGGGCCGCCTCCGGGTTTGTGGTCGGACTGGGATCGTGAGGATTTCATCAAGGCACTGGATTCCAACATGCTGACGCCGATCGCTTTCATGAAAGCGCTGCTGCCAGGGATGATGGAAAAAGGTTGGGGGCGGGTGGTGAATATCACCTCGCAATCCGTGCGCGCGCCGATCCCGGCTCTGGGGTTGTCGAATGCGGCGCGCACCGGGCTGACCGGTTACGTGGCCGGAACGGCGCGTCAGGTCGCCCCGCAAGGTGTGACGATCAACAACTTGCTTCCGGGAATTCATGACACCGACCGCGCCTTGTCGCTGGATACCGGAGTGTCCAATCAACAGGGGATTTCACTGGATGAGGCCCGCGCGGCCCGGTCCGCCACGATCCCGGCGCGTCGCTACGGCACGCGTCAGGAATTCGGCGCGGCCTGCGCTTTCCTGTGTTCTCAACATGCGGGCTTTATCGTTGGGCAGAACATCCTGCTGGACGGTGGTGCAACCAATTTGACGATGTAGGAATGGCACAGAATTTCTTTCTGAAGGACCAACTGTTCAACATGGAAAAGACCCGCTATCTGGCGGGTTTGTTCCAGTCGGCGGACCCAGACTTCGACGCCGAAGCGTTCGAAGCGCAGGTCATGTCGCGCCTGTTGGAATTGGAACTGAAAGAGAGAATGGCCTGGATCGCCGATTGCCTGCAGCAGTCCTTTCCGGGCGATCTGCCAGCGGTTGCGCCGGTGATCCTGCGCGCCTTGCCGCCTCCACTAGACCCCGGCAAAACGGATGATGATTTCGGCGATTTCATCTTTGCGCCTCTTGGAGATTGGGTTGTCGCAGTTGGGGCCGCGCATCCAGAACTGGCGTTGGACGTGCTGGAGGAACTCACACAGCGTTTTTCGATGGAATGGGCGATCCGTCCGTTCCTGAACAGCCATCCCGATTTGGTCTTGGCGCGGATGCAACGCTGGAGCAAGCACGACAGCTATCATGTGCGCCGTCTGGTCAGCGAGGGCACGCGGCCCCGTTTGCCATGGGGGCAGGCGGTGGGTCTTGCTCTGACAGACCCCTTGCCGTTGTTGGATGATCTGCATCGGGACAAAACACGTTATGTGACGCGCTCGGTTGCAAACCATCTGAACGATATCACGAAAAAGGACCCCGATCTGGTTCTGGACTGCCTGCAGCGCTGGCGCGAGGCAGGTGAGCAGGACGAGGCGGAGTTGGAGTGGATGATCTCTCATACCCTACGCGGTCTTGTGAAGGCCGGGCATCCTGGGGCGATGAAGATGCTGGGCTATGACCCGGACGCGGACGTCACTGCAGACATTTCAGTTGACGGCGAGGCCCGGATCAATGGCGCGTTGGCGTTCTCGGTCGAGTTGAATGGGTCTGCTGATCAACTGGTTCTGGTGGATTATATCATTCACTTTCAACGCCCTAACGGAAAAATCTCGGCCAAGGTTCACAAGCTGAAACAGGCCGCGCTGAAGAACGGCGCGTTGCGTCTGGACAAACGCCACAAGCTCAAAGGCAATGCGACCACGTTCAAACTGGTGCCGGGAGCGCATCGGCTTGAGGTTCAGGTGAACGGAAAAATCCGCGCCGGTGTCGATTTCGAGCTGCTTGCGGAATAGCTGATCCCTTGCGCCGGACGGGCGGGGTTGCTATCCCCGCTCAAGCCCGATGGAATTGATCGGGAAAGGCAACAGGACCCATCTGTGACAGGCAACACGACTCCTCCTCGCTTGGAAATTCGCAATATGATCCGCCGGTTCGAAGGCCGGGTTGTGGTGGATGACGTCTCGCTGACGGTCGAGGCTGGGCGGGTGACCTGCCTGCTTGGGCCGTCCGGGTGCGGCAAATCCACGACCTTGCGTATGATCGCCGGGGTCGAGATGCAGGATACAGGTGAGATCTATGTCGACGGCAAACTGATCTGCGATACGGTGTTCCGTGTCCCACCAGAACGCCGCGAGATTGGCTTGATGTTTCAGGACTTTGCCCTCTTCCCGCATCTCAGTGTGGCCGACAACGTGAGTTTTGGCCTGAAGGGTAGCAAGGATCAGAAACGTGCCCGGGTCGAGGAGCTGCTGACCAAAGTCGATCTGATGCGCTTCATCGACGGGTTCCCGCATCAGCTTTCCGGCGGCGAACAGCAACGGGTGGCTTTGGCGCGCGCTCTGGCACCGCGCCCCCGGATCATGTTGATGGACGAGCCGTTCTCGGGCCTCGACAACCGCTTGCGCGACGGTATTCGGGATGAAACGCTGGCGATCCTGAAAGAGGAAGACGCCGCCGTTCTGTTGGTCACCCATGAGCCGGAAGAGGCCATGCGCATGGCCGACGAGATCGCCCTCATGCGGGGCGGCAAGATCGTGCAGCAAGGTGCGCCCTACAACGTCTACACGCGGCCAGCGGACAAGGCAGCCGTCGCATTCTTCAGTGATGTCAACGTGTTGCAGGCGCAAGTGAATGGTGCCTTGGCCGAGACCCCGTTCGGACAATTCCTGGCGCCGGGCTTTCCGGACGGTACCGATGTCGAGATCGTTTTCCGCCCCCAACACCTCCGGCTGGATTTCGACCGAAACGGCAAAGGGCCTTTGCCCACGGCCACAGACGGCGTCGCCGCGCGCGGCGTGGTTGAGCGGGCCCGGTTCCTGGGCAATGAAAGCCTGGTCGAGTTTCGGATGGACTACGACGGCTCGATCCTCAAGGCGACCGTTCCGAACGTGTTTGTCCCCGCGCCCGGGCGGGCGATGTGGCTGACCATCCGACGCGACCGCTGTTTCGTTTTCCCTAGGTAGAGCGCAATTTCCCCGCAAGTGGTGCGCGAAAGCCGCAGATTGCGGGCCTGCATTGCTTGCCGCAACGCGGGGTCGGGTCTATCAAGGGCGAAACGCGGGGGTGGGACGGTCATGCGTATTCTGATTACCAATGATGACGGCATCAATGCGCCGGGGCTGATCACGCTTCAGGCGATTGCAAAGGATCTGTCCGGACCTGACGGTGAGGTCTGGGTCGTGGCCCCAGCATTCGAGCAATCCGGTGTCGGCCACTGCATAAGCTACACCCATCCGATGATGGTCGCCAAACTGGATGAGCGGCGATTTGCGGCCGAGGGCTCTCCGGCGGATTGTGTTTTGGCGGGGCTGCATGACGTGATGAAGGATTGCCCGCCCGATCTGGTGTTGTCTGGCGTGAACCGGGGAAACAACTCGGCGGAAAATACGCTCTATTCCGGGACCATTGGCGGCGCGATGGAGGCCGCTCTGCAGGGCGTGCCGGCCATTGCCTTGTCGCAGTATTTCGGCCCACGAAATCTGGGGCTCGAGGATCCGTTCGAGGCCGCCAGTCGCTTTGGCGCCGATTTGGTGCGCCGCATTCTGGACGCGACCCCTGCAGGGCAAGGCGATTACCGCCTGTTCTACAATGTGAATTTCCCGCCCGTTCCCGCCGACGAGGTTCTAGGCACCCGCGTTGCCCCGCAAGGGTTCCGCCGCGATACGCATTTTTCGGTCGAGCCACACAGCTCGCCGTCGGGGCGGCGGTTTCTGTGGATCAAGGGCGGGTACCAGCACAACCCGACCGCGCCCGGCACGGACGCGGCGGTCAATCTGGAAGGCTATATATCGGTCACGCCAATGCGCGCGGATCTGACCGCGCATGACACGCTAGAGGCATTGAAGTCGATCGAATGAGTGGACTGGACCCAGAAACCGTCATGCAGTTCCTGTTCGCCCTGCGAAAGCGAGGCGTGACCGATGCGCGTGTTCTGGCCGCGATGGAGGCGGTCGACCGGGGGTGCTTCGTCACCGGCCTGTTCGCCGACCGGGCTTATGAGGATATGCCGCTGCCCATCGCCTGCGGTCAGACGATCAGCCAGCCTTCGGTGGTGGGGTTGATGACACAGGCGCTGGATGTGCGTCCGCGAGACACTGTGCTCGAGATCGGGACCGGGTCTGGGTATCAGGCTGCGATCCTCGCGAAACTGGCCCGGCGGGTTTACACGGTTGAGCGGCACAGGCGGCTGGTCAGTGAGACCGGTAAACTGTTTGCCGAACTGGGGCTGACCAATGTCACGTCGATGCTGTCGGATGGTTCGTTCGGTTTGCCGGAGCAGGCGCCCTTTGATCGGATCATCGTGACCGCCGCGGCCGAGGACCCGCCAGGGCCGCTCTTGGCGCAGCTGAAAATCGGGGGTATCATGGTGCTACCCGTCGGGCAGTCGGATGCGGTGCAGCAGTTGATTAAGGTGACGCGCACCGAGACCGGGCTGGACTATGATGAATTGACGTCGGTTCGGTTCGTGCCGCTGCTTGAAGGGCTTGGTAAGGACGAGATGTAACAGGTTTTTTGGAATGGATCGCCGGAACCCCGGACAACAGGGGCAGGTGTTGAGGACAAAAGTCATGAGAGCAGTTACCAAATCAACGATGCGCCGTTGTGCGACCGGAGTTGCGGCTCTGGCCATTCTGGCCGGGTGCGAGGGGCCGTTGGACTACGACCTGCGCGGACAACTCGGAGGGTTTTCCACCACGGATGCTGCGCAATCCGCGACCACCAGCCGCCCTACGCCCGACGCGCGCGGGGTGATCACCTATCCGAACTATCAAGTCGCCGTGGCGCGCCGGGGCGATACAGTGCGCGATGTGGCGGCTCGGGTCGGCCTGCCGGAAGGTGAACTGTCACGGTTTAACGGTTTGCAGACAACCGATGTCTTGCGCGAGGGTGAGGTTCTGGCCCTGCCGCGATCAGTTGGTGCGTCAAGCGGTGTGGATATCGCGTCGATCGCTGGAACCGCGATTGATCAAGCCCCGGATACGGGCGGGGTGCAGACGACGCTGCTGAAGCCGGTTGAACCGGCGCCAACGCCTGCGCCGGTCGCCTCTGGACCGGAGCCGGTGCGCCACAAGGTGAAACGGGGCGAGACGGCCTTTACCATTTCGCGTCTCTATCAGGTGCCGGTTGAGGCTTTGGGAGAGTGGAACGGGTTGGGCCCGGATTTCGCCATTCGTGAGGGGCAGTATTTGCTGATTCCGGTGAAGAACCAGGCCGCTCCGCGTCAGGCGGCGGCAGCGGCTCCGGTCGCTGCGACCGAGGTGACGCAGCCGGGGCAGGGTTCTCCGACACCGACACCGCCGAGTGCGACCCAGCCGCTACCGGATGAACAGGTCGCGCCGCTGGCCGAGGCGCCCGAGGCGCCGGATGTCACAGCCGAAGCGCCCACCAGAAGTTCCGGCAATTCCGCGCTATCCTTGCCGGTCGCGGGCAACATTATCAGAACCTATGATAAGGGTAAGAACGAAGGCATCGACATCGCAGCCGCACCGGGTACGTCGGTCACTGCAGCCGAGGCAGGTACCGTAGCTGCGATTACCGCAGATGCCGATCAGGTGCCGATCATTGTTGTTAAGCATAACAATGACTTGCTGACGGTATATGCCAATGTTGAGGATATCACCGTCAAGAAAGGTGATCGCGTGCGGCGGGGGCAGAAACTGGCGGAACTGCGCGGCGGCGACAATGCTTACGTGCATTTCGAAGTTCGCAAAGGCTTTGAGTCGGTTGATCCTGAACCTTATCTGCGGTGACCAGAATGACTCGTTCCGGGCCATGCCTCCGGCGGGGATATTTGTGGCCAGATGAAGGGTGGATCACCCGTGTGGATCGAAGTCGCTCAGGCGTTTTCCCGACTCGTCTGTGAAAAGCTCGGGCAGGGGGGTGACGGTTTCGATCAGGTCGATGCGAAAGACGCGAAAGCCGTTGCGCAGTTCGCACCATGCAGTGAGGGTCCAGACACGGCCCCAATACTCCATATGGAGGGGGCGGATGGTGCGTTCAGTCAGGGCGCCGTCGATGCGGCGGTAGGACAGGTGCAGTTTCTGGCGGGTTTTGATGGCGGCGCGGAGCGGGGCCATATGTGCCAATCCGCGCGCGGCATCGGCGAAGGGGTAGACCGCAAATTTCCAAGTATCGGCCTCGGCCACGACCTGCGTGGGCAGGACAGCGTCAATCTTTTCAGCAAGTGACTCGGCTGCGGCTTTCAGGTCCGGGTCAGCTGCTTCGGCGACGATGGCCATCCCGAGGTTCAGCGCCTCAAGCTCGGCCGTGGTTAGGTTGAGTGGGGGAAGAGTGATCTGCTCGCGCACCATGTAACCCACGCCGCGTTCGCCTTCGACGGGAACGCCCGAGGCGACCAGCGTGTCCATGTCGCGATAGATCGTGCGGACCGACACCTCGAGCCGGTCCGCGATGTCCTGCGCGCGGTGTAGTTTACCGTCGCGCAGGATTTGAATGATGTCGAACAGTCGATCAGTGCGGCGCATGATACGCCGTTCTGACCTGCGTCAGGTCATGTTCCATAGGACTGCCTCATGCCGCATCTGCAGGCTTTCGGGGTTGATGGCTGCCATCAGGGCCGGTGCAAACTCCTGTTGCGGGAATTCTGCAGCCGCCGTCTGAGCAGCGTTCATATCTTGCCAAACGACATAGTCCGTCCAGCGACCGTCTTCCCCTTGGCTGAGGTGGCGGTGGGCAAAGCCGGGTGCTGCGCGCACGAAGCTCTCGGTCGATTGGCTGAGTTTGACGAAGGCCTCGGGTGAGGTGCCCTCGGCCAGGGTGAAGGTGACGATTTCGGCGACATGGGTCATGTGTTTCTCCGTTGACCAGGTTGCAATACCGCTGTCCTAGCCTGTTACAACTGACATAAACCTGTCAGTTGAGCAAAGCGAGAGCCATGAATCCGCAAGATCACATCAAATTTGCCGCCCGAATTGGCTCGGCCACCTTTTGAGAACGCGGCTTGCCGCGTAAACACGGGGTCAGACAAGGGTTCAGGCGCAGTGCGCCTTTGAGAAGGAGAATAAACATGCTCAACAATATCGGACTTCCCGGCCTGCTGCTGATCGCTGTTGTGGTGCTGGTGCTGTTTGGCCGCGGCAAGATTAGCTCGCTTATGGGTGAAGTGGGCAAGGGCATCACCTCGTTCAAGAAAGGCGTCAAGGAAGGCGCGGACGAGCTGGAGCAGGACGCAGCGGAAGTGGCCAAGGACGTCACGCCCGAAACCGAGAAAGACAAGGTCTAAACCCGGATGTTTGATCTGGGCTGGACCGAGCTTCTGGTCATCGGCATCGTTGCCCTGATTGTGGTGGGGCCAAAAGACCTGCCCGTGCTGTTTCGCAATGTCGGGCGGTTTGTCGGCAAGGCTCGCGGGATGGCGCGTGAATTTACCAGCGCTATGAACGAGGCCGCGGATCAGGCCGGTGTGAACGAGATCAAGAAGGGTCTGAACGCGGCCACGAATCCCGTAAACAGCGCGATGGACGGTGTGAAAAAGGCCGCTCAGGATCTGAGCAGCAGCATCGACCCCACCAAGTTCGATCCTGAAAGCGAAACGGGCAAGCTGGCGGCTGAGCGGGCTGAACAGGCCAAGAAGATTCAAGCCACCTCCGCCCGCGCCACAGCCGAGCGCAAGGCCAAAGAAGCCGCTGATGCGCTGGCCAAAGCCGAAGAGGCCGAAGCCGCGCTGAACACTGAGAACAAGACATGAGCAAGACCGACGAAATCGAAGACAGCTCGGCCCCGCTGATCGAGCATCTGGCCGAATTGCGGACACGGCTCATTCACTGCGTCGTGGCGTTTCTGATCGGTATGATCATCTGTTTCACGGTTGCGACGCCTCTTTTCAACTTCCTGACGCATCCTTTGTGTGAGGTGTTGAATGAGCGTGGGCAGGATTGCGGGCTGATCTTCATCTCGCCGCAGGAAGGCTTCTTTGTTGCGATCAAGGTGTCGCTGCTAGGGGGCTTCATTCTAGCGTTCCCCTACATCGGGATGCAGATGTGGCGCTTCGTTGCTCCGGGGCTATATAGGTCCGAGAAGAACGCTTTCTTGCCGTTCATGTTGGCCTCGCCCTTCATGTTTCTTTTAGGGGCAAGCTTCGCCTTCTACGTTGTCACACCTTTGGCCTATGACTTTTTCCTCGGGTTCCAGCAGTTCGGCGCTGAAGGTGAGGCCGTCGTGGATGGCGCCACCGCCGCACCGCTTAGTGTGGTGTTCCAAGGCTCCGCTCAGGAATACCTGAACCTGACAATCAAGTTCATCGTGGCCTTCGGGTTGTGTTTCCAACTGCCCGTGTTGCTTACGCTGATGGGCAAGGCGGGGCTGGTCACGGCTGAGGGGCTGGGTAGTGTCCGTAAATACGCGGTAGTCGCCATTCTGGTGCTTGCTGCGCTCGTGACGCCTCCCGACGTGATCACACAGATCATTCTGTTCGTAGTGGTCTACGGCCTTTATGAGGTGTCGATCTTCCTTGTGGCGCGTGTCGAAAAGAAACGCGAAGAACAACTCCGCGCGGATGGCTACTATGATGACGAGGCCGAAGCGGATGAGGACCTGATGCAGGAAGAAGACGGGAAGTAATCTCTTGCTGTTCCCAAGACAGGCGCGCCATGACTGGCGCGCCTTTTTCGTTGGAACCCCTTGTTGCCAAAAGCCGAACGTGGTTTGACACCGTTGGAATATGACCCCGGAGGCCACCATGGATACCCAAGCCCTGAACCGTATCGCAGACGCGTTAGAGCGGATGGCTCCGGCCCCTTTGGCGGCTCCGGACTTCAATGCCGCGCCGGCTTTCGTCTGGCAGGTTGAGCCAGACCGGCTTGAGCCTGTCCCTCAGGTCAACCGCGTTGATCTGGAACTGCTGGTCGGCATAAACCGTTCACGCGATACGCTGTTGGACAACACAAGGCGCTTTGCGGCGGGGTACAAGGCCAACAACGCGCTGCTGTGGGGCGCGCGAGGGATGGGGAAGTCCAGCCTCGTCAAGGCCGTCCATGGCACGCTGCAAACCGAGCACGCAAACCTGAAACTGGTCGAGCTTCAGCGCGAAGACATGAGTTCGGTCGCGCGGCTGTTGAACCACCTGCGCGCAGCGCCGCACCGGTTCATCCTGTTCTGCGATGACCTGTCGTTCAGCCACGATGACCAGCACTATAAGTCGCTCAAGGCTGTATTGGATGGCGGCATCGAAGGCCGGCCTGAAAACGTAGTCTTCTACGCCACCTCGAACCGTCGCCACCTGATGCCACGGGACATGATCGAGAACGAACGCTCCAGCGCTATCAACCCGTCGGAAGCAGTCGAAGAAAAGGTCTCACTGTCCGACCGGTTCGGGCTTTGGCTCGGCTTCCATCCCTGTGACCAGGACGAATACCTGGCCATGATCGACCGTTACTGCGCCGCCTACAATGTGTCGGTCGACCCGGAAACCCTGCGCGCAGAAGCCATTGAATGGCAAGCGACACGCGGGTCACGCTCGGGCCGTGTTGCGTGGCAATTCTTCGTCGATCTCGCAGGGCGCAACGGCGTCCATATCGCGTGATCCCAGCTTCATCTGGCTAAAAATACCTCCGCCGGAGGCATGGCCCAACCGGCCACTCCCTACAACAACGCCAGAATCCGAGCCGCCTCATCCGCTGTGCTGGTCAGCACATCGCGATCCTCACCGGGGTGAAACCGCGCGCGCACGGCTGTCGGCATCGGGGCAGGTTCCACAATCGTCACCTTAGGTCCAGTCCGTTCAGTCTCAACCTGCCAACTGCGTGCCAGTGCCATCTGGGCCGCCTTGGTGGCGCCGTAGATGCCATAGAACTTCTCGCCTGCCTTGGGGTCATCAAAGAAAACGGCATGCCCGGCCTCGCCCAGCAAAGGTGTCACATAAGGGATCAGAACTGAGGTGGCATTGGCGTTGGTGTTCATTGCCTTTGTCCACTCTTTGGGATCAACGAAATGCGCCGGTGTGAGGGCCGAAGTATGGACGGCCGTATGCAGCCACAAATCCACTTTGCCCCAGCGGTCATGAATACCCCGGCATAGGGTGGCCATCGCGTTGGGATCGGTGATGTCCATCGGCGCAAGGGTGGCCGAACCGCCCTTGGCTTTGATCCGGTCGTCCAACTCTTCCAGCCCGCCGGTGGTGCGGGCGACGGCGACGATGTGATATTCGGGGGCCAGCGCTTCGGCCAGGGCTGCGCCCAACCCGCGAGAGGCGCCGGTGACAAGGGCAATTTTGGTGGCAATTTTGGTCTGATCGGTCATGGCAGCGGTTTGAACGCCCACGCTCGGGTCGTCAAGAGGGCGCTAGCCCCCCGGAATTCCAATCCGGCGAGTCTGGCCGCTTTGTCGCAGCATGATCCCGTGTTCATCAATGGCGACAACGGTGCCCGACGCCACGCGGCTTCCTGGCTTGACCTCTTTTACACGCCCCGATGACAAGCGCATCAACGCGCGCAGGTCGGCTTTCGGGCCAAAGACACCCAGAACCGAGACCGAATTTCTTTTCAACGCGCCCCGCTGCGTGGCCGCGCTTTTTACATTGGCATTTGGCATTTTCTGCGGCTCGAACCCGGTTCGAACCCCTTGTGTGAGTGGTGGTGAAGCGCTGCCTACCAAACCGCAAAGTAAATCAAAAGATCACCCCGCTCGCATCAGATCACGGCGAGGTGAGGGGGCCGGAAGCCTTTGCAATCAGGCCATTCTCATCGGCAAAATCCAGCCAAAGCCGTGGCGATGCCCACGGCCTGCGTTGTTTTCTGATTCGCGTTGTCTCTTTAGCCCGACGCCAGTTTCGCCGCGTTCCACGACCCGCCAACAACCTGCATGTCTTCGCGCTTTTTGCTGACGCGGGTGCTGTTTTCGAGGCTGTCGAGATAGTCACCGCTTACACTGCCGGTGATGTAGTTGCCGTCAAAGCAGGAACAGTCGAACGCCTCGATCTCGGGGTTGCCTTCTTTTGCGGCCCAGATCAGATCGTCGAGGTTCTGATAGAACAGAGCATCCGCACCCAGTTCTTCGCGAATTTCTTCGATCTCTTTGCCATTGGCGATCAACTCGTGCTTGGTGGGCATGTCGATGCCATAGACATTGGGATATTTCACCGGGGGCGAGGCGCTGGCGATATAAACTTTCTTGGCGCCGGCCTCACGACACATCTGAACAATCTTCTTGATCGTATTTCCGCGCACGATCGAGTCGTCGATCAGCAGGACATTGTGATCCTTGAACTCCAGCGGAATGGCGTTCAGCTTGCGGCGAACGGATTTCTGGCGCTCTTCCTGACCGGGCATGATGAATGTCCGACCGACATAGCGGTTCTTCACCAGACCTTCGCGATAGGGAATGCCGGTGATCTTGGCGGCCTCAAGCGCCACGGGGCGGGCGCTATCAGGAACCGGGATGATCCGGTCGATCTGAAGACCAGAGTCCTGGATCTGTTTGGCCAGCGTTTGCCCCATACGCATCTGGGTTTTGTAGACCGAGACGCCGTCCAGAAGGGAATCCGGACGGGCCAGGTAGACATATTCAAAGATACAGGGCGTCAACTTGCCTTCGACGGCCTGAAACTCGTGCATATTGCCGTCCAGATCAATCAGGATAGCCTCGCCCGGGTTCAGGTCACGGATCTTGGTAAAGCCGTTGATACCAAAGGCCACATCCTCAGAGGCGAAGGCGTAGTCATTACCATCGCCCTCGGTCTCGCGGATTGCGACCGAAAGCGGACGAATGCCGTGCGGGTCGCGGAAGGCCAGCATGCCCACACCTGCAACAAGGCAGATGACCGAGTAGGCACCCTGTACACGCTCCATTGTCATCTTCACGCCGGCAAAGATGTTGCGAATGGGTTCGGCATTGCCATTCACCTTGATCGCGTCGGCCACCTTGTCGGCCAGAACGTTCAGCAGGATCTCGGAATCTGACGTGGTGCGCAGGTGACGGCTGTACTTTCCGGTGACTTTTTCGCGCTGCTCAGCCGTGTTAGTGATGTTGCCGTTATGGACCAGATAAATCCCGTAAGGCGCGTTCACGAAAAAGGGCTGTGCCTCGGACGCGCTGAGCGACCCTGCGGTGGGATAGCGCACATGGCCCATGCCGACCTTGCCCAGAAGAGTTTCGGCGTCCGTCGCATTGAACACGTCTTTGACCAGACCGTTGGCTTTTTTCTCGCGAAAGAACTCACCGTTGTATGTGACGATCCCAGAGGCATCCTGACCCCGGTGCTGCAGCATCAACAGCCCGTCATAGATTTCCGCAAACACATCATGTGTCCGGCTTGCGATCCCCAAAATCCCACACATTTACGGGCTCCAATTACTATGACGTTTTGACGAGAGGGTTGAGTGACGGCCGGATAGGGAGGGGTCGTACCGTTCGTATCTTGCAGGCCAGACGGTGCATTATCACCGCATTGCAGGCAGATGAACATTGAAAGGACAAACCCGACAGCTCCGATTCCGTGGCAGTTTGGCCTCCACATACTGCCTTAGAACGCGGCTGTCATCAAACGATCACATTTCTATAGGCCGCAGTTCCGATTTCTTCAGTTGCGGCGTGGTGACATATGAATTCATTTGTGCTGACATATGCATAATTTCATCGCGGATCTTATCGGGGAGGGGGCCAGAATGTGGCAGGAACGCTCACCAAACAAGAAAGATGAGCCGCCCAAAAGGCGCTGCCATCGGTGCCGCGGCATGGGGCGTGCGCCGTGCCCGATCTGCAATGGGGCAGGTGAAGTGGTCAAAAGCCGTGATATTCTGGGTAAACCGATTTCCAGCCGCTGTGATGGCTGTTTCGGTTTGAAAACCACTCGCTGTACGGTCTGCGGGGGTGAGGGGTTCGTTCAATGAAAAAAGCCCGGTGCGAGGCCGGGCTTTTCGATTAACATTCTGTATGAATTAGCTGTCGGTGGTTTCCGCAGCAGGGGCCGAGTCGCCTGCGGTGCAGCTGGCCACCAGTTCTTCGTATTGTGCAGTGACCCAACCCAGCGCTGCCTCGGGGTTTTGTTCTTCGATCTGGGTGCTGAACTGTTCGAACACCTTGGCAGAGCGGCTTTCATCTACCAGAGTGTAGGACTGGCCGGTCATCACGGTGTCGTAGACAAAAAACGCGATAGCGACCAGCAGGATGCCACGTGCGATGCCGAAGAAGAAGCCAAGCGCCTGATCCAGACCACCCAGTGCCGACCGTTGCACCAGCGATGAAAATAGCGGCGTGAAAATGCTGACGATGATCAGGGCGATTGCAAACACGGCTGCAAAGCCGGTGATTACCGATAATTCGCAGCTGTCACGCAGGAAGTCTCCGACCACCGGGATTTCTTTGACCAGCGGCACGGCCTGCGGTGCGAAGATGAATGCGAGGACAGCTGCTGCCACCCAACCCGCGATGGCAAGAACCTCGCGCATGAAACCGCGCGAATAGGCCAGAATGCCTGACAGCACGATGATCAGGGCCACTACCCCGTCAATAATTGTAAAACCTTCCATGGCCCTCGCCTGTTCTTTTTCTGCCCCTCAGGGCGGGACTTTAACCTGCTCCGAAGGTTTCGCCAACAAACCCAACCAAATCGGAGGGTCGGGTGAGTGTCAGACCTGCCACAGTACCGGTTTTGCCGCCCGCCGGAGCGATTGCCGATGTGAAACCAAGTTTTTGTGCTTCTTTCAACCTGTTTTCGGTCTGAGGGGCCGGTCTAAGTGCCCCGGAAAGCGAGATTTCTCCGAAAACGACCGTATCGGCGGGCAGGGCGCTGTCTTCTCGTGCACTTAGTAACGCTGCGGCAACAGCCAGATCGGCGGCGGGTTCACTGACCTTCAGCCCTCCGGCCACGTTCAGATAGACGTCGAGACCCGCGAAGGGGATGCCGCAGCGGGCCTCAAGCACGGCGAGGATCATCGCCAGCCGTCCGCTGTCCCAACCGACGACGGTACGACGGGGTTGCGAATGCGGTGACGGGGCGACGAGTGCCTGCAATTCCACCAAAACAGGGCGAGTGCCCTCGATCCCGGCAAAAACGGCCGAGCCGGGGCTGGGCGTGCCGCGTTCTGACAGGAACAGAGCCGAGGGGTTGGTGACCTGCGCCAACCCCTTGCCCGTCATCTCGAACACGCCGATCTCATCTGCAGGACCGAAACGGTTTTTGACTGCACGCAGGATGCGGAACTGGTGGCCGCGTTCGCCTTCGAAATAGAGAACGGTGTCGACCATATGTTCGACGACGCGGGGGCCTGCGATCTGACCTTCTTTTGTGACATGGCCAACCATCACGATCGACACACCGTGTCGTTTCGCAAACGTGGTCAATTCATGTGCTGCGGCCCGGACTTGTGACACCGAGCCGGGCGCGCTGTCCACATTGTCGGCCCACATGGTCTGAATCGAGTCGATGATGGCGAGGCCGGGTTTTTCAGCCTCAAGCGTCGTCAGGATATTGCGCAGATTGGTTTCTGCCGCCAGTTGGACCGGCGCGTCCTCGAGCCCCAAACGGCGAGCACGCATACGGACCTGCGCGCTGGCTTCTTCCCCCGAGACATAAATTGTTTTGACGCCCGCGCGCGCAAACCGAGCAGCGGCTTGCAGCAGAAGGGTGGATTTGCCGATGCCGGGGTCTCCGCCCACCAACAGGGCCGAGGCAGGGACGAGGCCTCCGCCCAGAACGCGGTCAAGTTCATCCACCCCGCTGAGCGTACGGGGTGGCGGGGTCTCCTCGGTCGACAAGTCCGTGAGTGCAATAGACTGGCCCCGCTTGCCGCCGAGGGATTTCTTGGCCGGACCCGCCGACAGGGGCACGTCCTGGGTGATCGTGTTCCATTCGCCGCAGGCGTCGCACCGCCCGGACCATCTTGTATGTGTCGCACCGCAGGCCGAACAGGAGAAAGAAGTCGTCTTTGCCATGAGGCCTTTGGTGCCCGAGGATGGGCGGTTCTTCAAGCCCTTGTGGGCTTTCATCTCCGCCGGTGGCGCGCCGCGTCCTCAGGCCCTGTGGGCCATCGGGTGCGCCGGGCGCTGACGCGCCTATTCCGCAGCGCGAGGGGGCGACATGGCGACCACGCTGGACGCGCTTGGGTCGCTGCCGTCGGGTGGTGTCTGCAATTGCGCTGAAAGTTCGGGGAGGAGGTCGAACAGTTCATCTCGTAGGCGCGTCAGTTGGGATTTGGCGATGGATTCCTCGATCTCGATATCGCGGGTCCATTGGCTGAGTTCATGCAGGATGGTCTGGGCGTCCTCGATCCGTTGCTGGAAAAGTTCGACCTCTTCCTGCCGCTGTTTCAGGAATGTGCGGGCGCGTTCGACCCGGTCGTTGCCATAGGTTTCGGCCAGTTCGTGGCTGATCTGGCTCATCTGAGCAGCGGTTTCCAGGATCTCAGGTTCCAACGCCTGAAGGTTGGGATGGTCGCGCAGAAACGCCATACGCTCCTTGACCGCATCGAACTCCGAGGCCAGAGCAAAAACGCCGCTGCGGTCGGCAGCATGGGCGACTTGGTACGCTTCGACGATGTCTTGCATGTTCAGCGAGAACTTCCTGTGCGCGTTCTCGAGCGCCATCATTCGGGCGCTGGAGGGCAGGTAGAAGCCCAGCATGAGAATCAGGCAGGTCAGGCCGATCTGAACAAAAATGCCCGCGTCGATCACGCCGGTCTGGCCGAATCCGGCCTGAAGAGACAGCCAGGGCAAAACCCCCAGCGCCGAGAGTGAGGTTGCAACCACCGCGCCAAGGGCTGCGATGCAGATCATGAAAAAAGTCAGTCTTAAAAAGGCATTCTGAAATTGCAATGTAATGTTGTTGAGGGCGGGCATGGTCGTCCATCTCCTTCTCAAACCGATACAAATCGGGCCGAAGCGGAGGACATATCAAACACGCAAGGTGATCCTCTGCGGACCCGTACACGACTAGAACTTTGCTGCTCGAAATATAAAGATGATACTTAGAAATGTGTTTTCAATCAACACGGTCTAAGCTTTTCGTGAAGTGGATGTCATCTCGGTAATATATCCCAGCGCGATCGAGGCCAGAATGCAGCCCGTAAACAGGTAGAGGCCCCAGGCCGTCTCGATGGTCGCGTAAGAGATCCCCTTGGCCAGCGTGATATAGAGCGCGATGAGGAAGATATCGGCCATGGCGAGCTTGCCGAGGATGTTCAGTGCGGGTTGGACGCGGGGGTCCAGCAGGTCCCATTGGATCAGTGCGGTGCCGATGGTTTTGATATAGGGCGCGAAGAGGGCGAAAACGGTGACGACCAGCGCGAGGAAGATGTCGGATTTCCAGAGGGATTGGAGGCCAGTGATGACGCTGATTTCGGATAGGCCAAAGATTGGCAGCAGGCCCGCGCGCATCAGCGGGGCGAACCACGCGATGGGGTAGAGGATCAGGAGCGAGAGGGTGGCGAGGCGGAGGGTCATTGGCTGTGCGTCTCGGCGAGATTTCAGATTTTTGCGGCGATGTTTTGTTATGGTTAACTTAAACCGGTACTCGCCACTGAGTTATTTTTAGACGGGGAGGAACGATGTCGGGTTTTGTGGCCTACAAGTCAATTGTCGATCCATCGGACTGTGATTTTCTGGGGCATATGAATGTGTCCAAGTATTTTGCGGCATGCTCGGATTCCGTTTTTGCGTTGCAGGCAGAGCTGGGGCTTACGGCCGAAGACATGCGTTCGGGGCGAAAGCTATCCTTTGCGGTGGTCCATGCAGACAGCAATTTCCTTTCGGAATTGAGTGCCGGCGAAGCGATCCAGATGGAAAGCGAAATCCTGGAGGTAGGAACGAAATCCATGACCTTCAGCCACAAACTAATTCGAGTTGCGGACAGTAAAACGACATTTTCCACTGTTTTCAAATGCGTCTTGCTCAACCTGCAGACAAGGCGCGCAGAAGCTATTCCGCAGGACGTTATCGAACGTTCGACTAGGTGGATGGCAAAGAGCGAAGATTAACGCACTGCCTCAATCGGCCCTTCTGCACTCCCGCTGATGAACTGCTCCAGATACGGATCGCCCGAGGCATCCATCTGACCCACTGGTCCGGTCCACTGGATCACCCCGTCATGCAGCATCGCCACGTTGTCGGCAATTGCGCGGACGGAGGTCATGTCGTGGGTGATGGTCATGGCGGTTGCGCCCATCTCGGTCACGATCTCGCGGATCAGATCGTTGATGACGCCGGACATGATCGGGTCCAGCCCGGTTGTGGGTTCGTCGAAAAAGATGATCTCGGGCTCGGCGGCGATGGCGCGGGCAAGGCCCACGCGTTTCTGCATCCCGCCCGACAGCTCGGACGGAAAGCGGTCAGCGACGTTGGATTTCAGGCCCACGCGGCGGAGTTTCTCGATTGCGATCTCGCGCGCCTCTTCCGTGGGGCGTTTCAGTGACCCGCGTAGCAGGCGGAAGGCGACGTTCTGCCAGACCGGCAACGAGTCGAACAGGGCCGCGCCCTGAAACAACATGCCAAAGCGCGCCAGGAATGCGTCGCGGTCGCCCTTGCTGGCGTCCTTGCCGTCGACATAGATCATACCGCTGTCGGGTTTGATTAGGCCGAGGATACATTTCAGCGCGACCGATTTGCCCGTGCCTGACCCTCCGATGATCACCATCGAGGTGCCTTTGGGGATCTCAAGGTTCATGCCTTGCAGCACGTGGTTGTCATCAAAGGACTTTTTGACGTTCCCCATCCGGATCATAGCGAGAAGAACACTCCTGTCAGAACGAAGTTGGCGGCGAGGATCAGCACGGCTGCGGCCTCGACCGAGCCTTTGGTGGCGCGGCCCACACCCTGTGCGCCCCGGCCCGAGTTCATGCCGTAGTAGCAGCCCATGATTGCCGCGATCAGGCCGAAGGCAGCACCCTTGACAAGGGATGAGACGATGTCGCGGGCTTCAAGAAAGTTCACCGTGTTTTGCAGATAGGCAGCCGGGTTGAACCCGAGGTTTTGTGTCGCCACCGTATAGCCGCCCATGATGCCGATGATGTCCCCGATGCCGACAAGGATTGGCACCGTGATCAGCGCCGCCAGAACACGCGGAGCGGTAAGGTATTTCATCGGGTGGGTCGACAGGGTGACCAGCGCGTCAATCTGCTCGGTCACTTTCATCGTAGCAATTTCGGCCGCGATCGAGGAGGTCACGCGAGCCGCGATCATCAGACCGACCAGCACCGGGCCAAGCTCTCGCACCATGCCGATGGCAACGATCTGAGGGACCACGGCCTCGGCATTGAACCGCGCGCCGCCTGCATAGATCTGCAGGGCCAGCGCGCCGCCGGTGAAGATGGCGGTCAGGCCGACCACGGGCAGCGACAGCCAGCCGATATTCAGCAGCGCCATTGCGATTTCGCGCGGGTAGTAAGGGGGGCGCAGGATGTGCGAAAGCGAGTCCAGAGCGAACAGGGTCACGCGCCCAAATGCGGCCAGCAGGGTCAGAACTGTGCGGCCCAACCCACCCAGCAGAGACAGTGGGTTCATTCCACATACCCTCGTGAATAGCGGCGGCCCATTGAGGTCAAGATTTCATAGCCGATGGTGCCGGCGGCCTCGGCCAGATCATCGACGGTCTGATGCCCGTTGAGGATGCGCAGTTTCTCGGGCTCAAAGCCCAGATCGGTGACATCGATGGTGATCAGATCCATCGAGATTCGACCGACAACCGGGCAGGGTTGGTTTCCTGCGAAGGCGTCAATGCCGCCGCCGATAGCGCGGTGTAGGCCGTCGGCGTATCCAGCTGTGACGGTTGCGATCTTCGACGGGCGGCGTGCCGTCCAGCTGTTGCCATAGCCCACGGTTTCTCCGACCGCGACGTCGCGCACTTGCACGACTGGCAAATCGACGGTGACGACGGGCTTGGCTTCGGCAAAAGGCATCCCGCCATATAGGCCGATGCCCGGGCGGCAGAAGTCAAAGTGGAATTCAGGCCCCAGCAAGGTGCCTCCGGTGGCTGCCAGAGACCGGGGGGCTGTCATACCGTCGGTCATCCCGCGAAACGCGGACAGCTGCTGCTGGTTCATTGGGTGGTGCGGCTCATCCGCGCAGGCCAGATGAGACATCACAACCGCCGGGTTCAACGCCTCGGCCTGGGAGCGCAACTCGGCCCAGTCGGCGGGCTCCAGCCCAAGACGATTCATGCCGGTGTCGAGTTGAATGCCGAACCCATGTTCAGGCAGAGCCTGTTGGTGGCGTTGGAATTGCTCGCCCGAATTGATCAGGGGTATCAGGTCGTGATCGCGCAGCAGCTCGGTATCCCCGTCCATATGGCCTGAGAATACAGCGATCATCGGGCCGGGCCCGACCGCCTCGCGAATTTCTGCGCCTTCTTCGGCGACGGCGACAAAAAACTTGCGGACACCTTCCTCGGCCAATGACCAGGCGACAGGTTCGGCCCCAAGACCATAGGCGTCGGCCTTAACTACGGCGCCGGTTTCGACATCCGTTTTTGCATCGAGCGCCCGCCAGTTACTGGCGAGCGCCTGAAGATTGATCGTCAAACGTGCGGTACTCATGGAGTTGTTCATGACACTGGAACGCGGCAGGTCAAGAGGGGATCGCACACAACCTGTCAGGAAAATCCGCAAGATAGGCGGCATACGGCCATCTGACGCAGGAATTTGGGCAGGATTGAGGGGCTTTTGACTGGCAGTGATGCGCGTGTTGGGATTGTGCAGCGATACAAGTCAAAGGTCTTTTGAACGGCGGATCGTTCAGAGTGACCCACGCGGGCGGTCCGTCTTATCGCCGCTCGTCAAGCAGGGGCTTGTTGTTGTTAAGATGCCGGGTCACCAATTTTCGCTGGCGCTTTTTGCTGGGAATGTAGCGCGCGGGCTGTGGGGCGGCAAAGAGAGCCAGTTGCGGGAACAGCAGCATCAACTCTGCGCGTGAGGCTTCGTCCATGGATTGCAGCGCCTGCGGGCCGGTAAACAGACTTTCGCTGGGCGCGTCTTCGGCAAACAGCACCACGTGGCGGTCGAACACAAGGTGGTGATAGATCACCTGCGAGACACTGGTGTCGACGAAAACGCCGGGCATTCGGGTCAACTGAATGGCCGAGACTAAAACGGATTCGGTCCCGAACATGCGCTGCGCAATCGGAGATCGGATCAACATCCGATGCTGGCGCGAGACCATAAGATCACGTTTCGGCAGCGACTGCCCAAGCGCTCCAGCGACGATGCGAACCGGAAACAGCCGCGGGGTCTTTATCAACTCGGCCCGGCTGAGGCTGCGCGACAGGGTCAAACGCAGTGTCTCGGGCGGGCCATCTTCGGTCAGAACCTGATCTCCGGTGCAGAGTGCCTCAACGGGAATCTTGCCACGAGGGGTGCCGATCAGAGTGCCCGTTGTGAAACAGGGCGCGCCGGGGCTTGGGTTGGGGTTCTCGACGAAGTTCACCCCATCGGTCGAGGTTAGAGACGAGGTGTCATCTGTCCCGTTGCTGCCAATCTGGGTAGAGGTCTGCCCGCTGGCCGCGCCCTGCGTTGCGGTGACCTGATTGTCGAAGGACACAAAGCTGAGCACCGTGCCATTGTCGTCCAGCGAAACCGCGCCCAGACGGTTGATCCGGGCCGAGACCACGTAATAGTCGAAACCGCTGACCGTGTTCACCGGCACAGTGTCGACATCGGTCGAGCTTCGGACCGAGCCGTTGGCGTTGTAAACCTGCACCCTCAGGCCCGAGACATCCGTACCGGTCGGAACGCGGATTTCGATGAAATCCCCGTCTGGCGCAAAGTTAGGCCCGTTTCTGTATCGTATTTCCGAGATGATTGCGGGCAATGACGTAGGCCTTGCTAAAATCCGGCAGTACGTGCCGTCATTCAGTACACACTAACACACGACGATTACCATTCAAAATCGGCTGTTTGAATATTTACGGTGACTTTTAGTAACTTTCGATCTCGCCGCCCTGTTGCCAGGGCTTGACCAGATTGCCAAAGCGGGTGAACTGCGCCTCGAACGACAGCTCGACCGTACCGATGGGGCCGTGGCGCTGCTTGCCGACGATGACCTCGGCTTTGCCATGCAGGCGCTCCATGGCCTGTTTCCATTCTTCCATCTTTTCCAGCTCGTGATCGCCGGGCTTTTCGCGTTCCTTGTAGTATTCCTCGCGGAATACGAACATCACTACGTCGGCATCCTGTTCGATCGAGCCCGATTCCCGCAGGTCAGACAGTTGCGGGCGTTTGTCGTCGCGGCTTTCCACCTGACGGCTCAGCTGGGACAGGGCGATGACCGGGATGTTCAGCTCCTTGGCAATCGCTTTCATGCCCATCGAGATCTCGGCGATCTCGTTGACACGGTTGTCCGACATGCCCCGGCACAGCTGTAGATAGTCGATGACCAGCAGGTCCAGCCCGTGCGTCCGCTTCAACCGCCTTGCCCGCGCCGCGAGCTGCGAGATCGGCAGGGCGGGCGTGTCGTCAATGAACAGCGGGCAGGCTTCCAGTTCCTTGGCGGCATCGACGAAACGGCGGAACTCGGCCTCGGTCATGTCACCTTGACGGATCTTGTGGCTGGAGATTTCCGAGGCTTCGGCCAGAACACGACCCGCCAGCTGTTCGGCGCTCATCTCAAGCGAGAAGAACCCAACCACACCACCATCAATCGCGCCTTCGCTGCCATCGGGTTTCAGTCCGCGCTTGTAAGCCTTGGCCACGTTGAACGCCACGTTGGTCGCGAGCGAGGTTTTACCCATCGACGGACGACCCGCAAGGATGATCAGGTCAGACGGGTGTAGACCTCCAAGCTGTTTGTCCAAGTCGGCCAGACCGGTGGAAATCCCTGCCATGCCACCACCGCGCTGATACGCTTCGTTGGTGACGTTGACGGCTTCTGTGACCGCCTTGAGGAAGGATTGAAATCCCTGTTCGGTCTGGCCCTGCTCGGATAATTGATAAAGCTGTTGCTCGGCCTCGACGATCTGTTCTTTGGGCTCGCTGCTGACATCCACCCGCGCCGCCTTGTCCGAGATATCGCGGCCCAGCCGGATCAACTCTCGCCGGATGGCGAGGTCATAGATCATCTGCGCATAGTCATGCACCGCAAAGGCACTGATCGACGCGCCTGCCAGTTTGACCAGATAAGCGGGGCCGCCCAGTTCCTTCAGGCCCTCATCCTCGGCCATGAAGGATTTCAGCGTCACGGGCGAGGCCAGCGCATTCTTGGCGATGCGATTGGCCGCGACCTCATAGATGCGGGCATGAACCGGGTCGTAGAAATGTTCCGCCCCGATGATCGAAGCCACCCGGTCATAAAGATCGTTGTTGGTCAGGATCGCACCCAGAAGCTGCTGCTCAGCCTCAATGGAATGCGGCATGGTCTCGGCGTTTTGAATCTGTGCCGCTGCCTGCTCGATACTGCTGATCTCGTTCATCTTGTCCCCGCTGCCCGTTCCGAGGTTCTACACGCCAAGCCCCGGTTCAAGCTATCTGCAAATGAATGGGGGTAAGTTGGGATAACCGCCCCCGGCTTCGGGATAACTGCCCATCTGAATGGGGATAACTTCCGCCCAGTTTTGCACGTGACGAAAGCTATCGCAACATTTGGTGCAATGGGCGCGAATTTCGACTAGATAGGCGCGCTTTGGATCGATTCGAAAATCAAATATCCCCAGCTTACCCACAGGCCGAATTTTACGATTTATTCGCGTCCTGCCACCCGCGCGGGTCGTTCAGGAAGGCTTCGACACCGCTAAGGGTCTCTTCGTCAAAGGCCTTTTGTGCCTTGGCCTCGGCCAGAACGTCCCACCACGTACACAGCGAATGCAGCTTCACGCCGTGTTCGCCGAGGGTCTTCTCGGTCTCGGGGAAGATGCCGTAGTAGAAGATCACCGCGGTATGGCCGCAGGTCGCGCCCGTTTCACGGATCGCATCGACGAAGGACAGCTTGGAGCCGCCATCGGTGGTCAGATCCTCGACCAGCAGCACGCGTTCCCCTTCGGTCATCGCGCCTTCGATGCGGGCGTTACGGCCGTAGCCTTTGGGCTTTTTGCGCACATAGGTCATGGGCAGGGCCATCCGCTCGGCGACCATGGCGGCAAAGGGGATGCCCGCCGTTTCACCGCCCGCGATATTGTCAAACGCCTCGAACCCCGCCTCGCGCATCACGGTGATGGTCAGGAAATCCATCAGGGTTGAGCGGATGCGTGGGTATGAGATCAGCTTGCGGCAATCGATATAGGTGGGGCTGGGCAGACCGCTGGCCAGTGTGAACGGCTCGCGCGAGTTAAAGTGAACGGCCTTGATCTCCAGCAGCATCCGCGCGGTCAGGCGGGCGATTTCAGAGCTGTCGGGAAATGAACTGGGGATCATGGCGCAAACCTCGGGGCTGAAAGAGTGTTGCGGGCTGATAGCCTGTCCATCGGCCCGGAGTCGAGAGGGCCGAACAAAGAAAAAGCGGACCCGCGACAGGTCCGCTTTTGCCCTTGCGGGCAATGGGCAACTAAGGTGGGCTTAGCTGCTCATGTCATAGGCGCGCTCGCCGTGTACAGACAGGTCGAGGCCGTTTGTCTCGGTCTCGGCGTCTACGCGAAGCGGGGTGATGGCTGCAACCACCTTGATCAACACAAAGGTGACAACTGCCGTAAAGGCACCCACAATCACGAGGCCTCCCAGTTGTGCTGTCCATGTGCCTAGGCCAAACAGCGCAATCATCAGGGTGCCAAAGATGCCCCCGACACCGTGCACGGCAAAGACGTCCAGCGTATCGTCGATGTTCAGCTTGTTGCGGATGATAAAGACGGCTTCCTGACACAGAACACCGGCCACTGCCCCGATGATCAGCGCCTGCACAGGCTCCACAAAGCCCGAAGCCGGAGTGATTGAGGCCAAACCCGCAATGGTGCCGGTGACCAGACCCACCATCGAGGCTTTGCCAAAGCGGATCTTCTCCCACAGTGCCCAGGTCAGGGATGCAGTTGCAGCGGACAGATGTGTAACGGTCATGGCCATTGCGGCGCCTCCGTCAGCGGCCAGTTGCGAGCCGCCGTTGAAGCCGAACCATCCGACCCACAGCATCGCGGCACCGATCATGACAAAGCCCGGATTGTGCGGAGGCGTCGTGCGGTTGCGGCGCGGGCCGAGGATCAAGGCGATGATCAGCGCGGCCAGACCGGCGGTCTCGTGAACAACAATGCCCCCAGCAAAGTCGCGCACACCGATCTCACCCAGAATGCCGCCATCGGACAGCATCCCTCCGCCCCAGATCCAATGGACCACCGGCGCGTAGCACAGCAGCATCCATAGGCCCGAGAAGGTGAGGACGAAGCCAAAGCCGACCCGCTCGACATAAGCGCCGACGATCAGGGCGGGGGTGATGATCGCGAAGGTCATCTGAAAGGCAAAGAACAGGATTTCGGGCAGGGTGCCAGCCAGACTGTCGGTATCTACACCGTTCAGGAACGCTTTGCCCAATCCACCCCAGAACCCGCTTTCACCGGGTCCGAAGGCGATGGAATAGCCCGCTACCAGCCAAAGGATGCTCATTAAACAGGCAATCGAGAAGCAGTGCATAAACACACTGAGGACATTTCGGGCACGCACAAGCCCGCCATAGAACAGGGCAAGGCCCGGCAATGTCATTAACAGGACCAGTGCGGTTGCCACAATGATCCAGGCTGTATCGGCTCCGTTCATGGGCCGGTCTCCTTTTTTGCCGTTTGGGCGTCGGCCGGGCAAACCGCCACGGCCGACACCTCGTGAGTGGTGTGCGGCGGGTTGAAGCTGAGCTGGATCGAGGAAAAAAGAGGCAGAGGAGCAAAAAGACGCCTATTTTGACGGCTTTTTGTCAACTGACGCATAATTTTGCGTCATGGTGACGTCTTTGCTGTAAATTTAAGCGGTTTGCGAAAGACCGGAATAAAGCATTTCCAGTGCATGATCCCGCGCGGCCTGACGAACCCTTTCGCGCCCCAGAGCGCCGAACTCGACAGTTTCGGTGCGCGTAGGTTGCCCTGCGGCAGCAAGGCCAAAGCACACCCGACCTTCGGGTTTGAATTCTGACCCTCCGGGGCCTGCGATGCCAGTGATCGACACGGCCAGTTGCGCGCGCGACTGCCTCAGTGCGCCATCGGCCATTTCTTGTGCGACCTGCTCTGAGACCGCGCCATAGGCGTTCAGTGTCTCTCCGCGCACACCAAGCATCTGCTGTTTGGCGTCGTTGGTGTAGGTGACGAACCCGCGGTCCACCACGGCCGAGCTGCCGGGGATGTCGGTCAAGGCAGCAGCCACCATGCCGCCCGTGCAGCTTTCTGCGGTCGCAATCATGATGCCTAGCTCTATGGCACGGTCCAACAGCTCAGATACGGTCATAGGCCCAACACTCCATGTGCGATCCCGGCCAGAACCATCACACCGATGGCGGCAAAAACACCGGCGATCACATCATCCAGCATCACGCCCATCGCGTCTCCTTTGCGATCGGCCCAGCCGACCGGGCCGGGCTTGGTGATGTCGAACAGCCGGAACAGTAAGAAGCCCGCGACCCAACCGGGCCAGAGCGCGGTAATCTCGATCCCGTGTGCCCAGCTTGGGTAGGAAATGGCCCAGAGCGCGATGAACTGGCCCGCGACCTCATCAACCACGATCTCGGACGGGTCGTGGTCCTCTTGCCCAGCGGTCATCACCTTGATGGCCCAAAGCCCTGCGATGAACACCACGAGCGTCGCGAGGAAGAGCAGGGGGAAGCCGCCCAAAACATGCAGGACCCAGACCAGGGGCAGGGCCGCAAGCGATCCCCATGTGCCGGGGGCAGGGCGCAGATATCCGACGCCGCAAACGGTTCCGATCAGACGCGCGATGTTCATGTTTTCACCAGACATGCCGTGGCGAGCGACGCGATCCCTTCGCTGCGGCCAGTAAAGCCCAGACGCTCGGACGTAGTTGCCTTGACCGAGACCTGATCGGTGCGCAATCCCATGATGTTCGACATTTCTTCTTTCATTTTCGGGGCATGAGGGCCGATCTTGGGGTATTCGCAGACCAGCGTACAATCGACGTTCGAGATGCGGTAGCCCATCGCCTCGGCCAACTCGACCGCATGGCGCAGGAAGATCTCGCTGGCTGCGCCTTTCCATTGCTGGTCCGAAGGGGGGAAGTGCTGGCCGATATCCCCTTGTGCTAGCGCGCCGTAAATCGCGTCGGTGACCGCGTGCATCCCGACATCCGCGTCGGAATGCCCTTGCAGCCCGCGTTCATGCGGAACCTTCACGCCGCAGAGGATCACGTGATCGCCATCGCCAAAACGATGCACGTCATAGCCGTTGCCCAGCCTCACATCCATATTCATTCCCATTATCCGTTCCGCCCGTTCAAAATCCTCAGGGCGGGTGATTTTCAGATTGTCCGCATCGCCCGGCACAATGCGAACTTCAAGACCTGCGGTCCGTGCGACCTCAACATCATCCGCGGCTCCGCCGGGATGCGCGGCATGCGCCTTGACGATGGCATCGTAGTCAAACCCCTGAGGGGTCTGCGCCGCGAACAGGTTGCAACGGTCCTGCGTACCAGAAACCGAGCCATCATGCCCGTTCCAAAGCGCATCCGTAACAGGTAAACCGGGGGCTGCGGCCTGATGGGTGTCCAAAGCGTTCAGAACGTTCTGAATGAGATGAGCTGAGACACAGGGCCGCGCCACGTCATGGATCAGCACGCGGGTCACTTGGTGATTTTCCAATGTCTGCAATCCGTTACGAACCGAACTTGCCCGATCTGTACCGCCTTTGGCCAGTATTAAGTCGGTGTCACGAAACTCCTCCCAAGCCCGGGCGTCTTCGTCCGACAAGACCAAAACGATGTGGTCGACAAGGCCACGAAACCGGTCGAGCGTCCAATCCGCCACGCGGCGACCGGCCAGCGCGCGCCATTGCTTGGGCGTGCCGCCTCCGGCGCGCAATCCACGCCCTGCGGCAACGATTATGGCAGCTGTGGTCATGGTCGGGTTTCTCCGGAATGCTGCGCTTTGTTTAGGGGGCGGTGAATGCAGAGGCAATCACCCATGGTAATGTGATTAAAAAATAGGCAAGTGATGATTTTGCAGGCTTGATGACTGTCGTTTTGTTGTTCATATGCTTCGAATTCGATATCAAACCCGCAATTGCCCAAGGATTAAGCACGTTGACGCTGCACCTCGCCGACAAAACCGTATCTCCGCCTGTCTTGCTGGCCCCGATGGCTGGAATCACGGATCGCCCGTTCCGCGATCTGGTGATGCGTTTTGGCGCGGGCATGGTGGTCAGTGAAATGGTTGCTAGTCAGGAAATGGTGCAGGCCAAACCCGGTGTGCGCGAACGAGCTGAGCTGTCGGCGGATGTAGAGAACACAGCCGTTCAACTGGCCGGGCGTGAGGCATATTGGATGGCCGAGGCTGCCCGTCAGGTGGCAGATCGTGGCGCGCGGGTGATCGACATCAACATGGGCTGCCCTGCCAAAAAGGTGACCAACGGGTATTCCGGCTCAGCCTTGCTGAAGACACCGGATCACGCCCTGAGCTTGATCGAGGCCGTGGTTGAGGCCGTCGGTGTCCCCGTGACGCTGAAAACGCGGCTTGGATGGGATGACGCGTTGCTGAACGCGCCTGACGTGGCGCGCCGGGCCGAAGAGGCAGGGGTCCAGATGGTCACGATTCACGGACGCACACGGTGCCAATTCTACAAAGGCCGTGCCGATTGGCAGGCGATCCGAGCAGTGAAAGAGGCTGTCTCGATCCCCGTCATCGCCAATGGGGACATCGTGGATACGCACGCGGCCCGCGCAGCGCTGAAGCAATCGGGCGCGGATGGTGTCATGGTTGGCCGAGGGGCGCAGGGCAAGCCGTGGCTGCTGGCGCAGATCTGCCATGAGGTCTATGGCACCGACGCGCCGGAGATCCCCGAAAGCGCGGATCTGATCGACATGGTGCGCGCGCATTATCAGGCGATGCTGAGCTTTTATGGCACGGACCTTGGCCTCCGCGTCGCTCGCAAACATCTGGGCTGGTACATGGATGAGGCCGGAACGCCCGCGCCTCTGCGTCGGGCGGTTCTGACCTCTCGCGATACGGATGAGGTGCTGCGCCTGTTGAGTGACGCGCTGGAGTGTCAGCAGGGAGTGGCCGCATGACCTCGGATCAGAGCATCTGGAACTCGCTACCCGTTCCAGCCTTCATCATCGATCAGGACGACCGAATTGCGGATGTGAACTCCTCGGGCGAGGGGTTCCTGAACGCCTCGCGCAAGTCGGTGATCGGCCACCCCGTCTGGGATCAGATCGCCGTTGATGCTCCCCTAGAGGAAGCCTTTGACCGCGCGCGTGCTCAGGGAACGCCTTTGTTCGTCAACGATGTGGATGCCGGGTCCGGCAACCGCGCACCGCTACAATGCGCCTTGCAGATTGCGCCACTGGTTGGGCATCCTGGGTCGATGATCATGATCATATCTCCGCGCGAATTGGCGGGGCGCATGACTCGGGGCAATACGGTCAAATCCGCCGCGCAGTCCGCCATCGGAATGGCGGAAATGCTGGCGCATGAGATCAAGAACCCACTGGCGGGGATCACCGGCGCCGCGCAATTGCTAAGCATGAATATCGCGCCGCAAGATCTTGAACTTACAGATCTTATCGTTGCCGAAAGCCGCCGGATCGTGAAACTGTTGGAGCAGGTCGAGCAGTTCGGAAACCTGCAGCAACCGGATTTCAAGCCGGTCAACATCCACGATGTTCTCGACCGCGCCCGCCGTTCGGCTTTGTTGGGTTTTGGCGCGGATATGGCCATTGTCGAGGACTATGACCCATCGCTGCCACTGGCCTTTGGGGACCCGGATCAACTTCTGCAAGTTGTTCTGAACCTGTTGAAAAACGCCTCCGAGGCGGCGGGTCCGCAGGGCGGTACAATTCGTCTTCGCACCTATTTCGAGCATTCCTTCCGCCTGCGCCGCAGCGATGGATCGGGACATTCGCTGCCGCTGCAAATCGAGATCATCGACGATGGACCGGGCCTGCCGGAGAAAATCCGCAGTGACATCTTTGACCCCTTTGTCTCGGGCAAGGAAAACGGGACAGGGTTGGGGCTGGCCTTGGTCAGCAAGATCATCTCGGACCACGACGGCTGGATTTCCGTTGATTCCGTTCCAGGGCGGACCGTTTTCAAATTGTCGCTGCGCCGTGCGCCGGCTGAAAACAAAAAACCGAAAGAGGAGAGTATCTGATGGATGGCACCGTTCTGGTCGCGGATGACGACCGCACGATCCGCACCGTTCTGACACAGGCTCTGACGCGCGCCGGATGTAAGGTGCATGCCACGTCCTCGCTGACCACGCTGATGCGCTGGGTTGGCGAAGGCAAAGGGGACGTGGTGATCTCGGACGTAGTCATGCCGGACGGTAACGGCTTGGAAATGCTTCCAAAGATCGCCGAGGACCGTCCTGGCTTGCCGGTGATCGTGATCTCGGCTCAGAACACGATTATGACCGCGATCCAAGCGGCCGAGGCGGATGCTTACGATTACCTGCCCAAGCCGTTTGACCTGCCAGACCTGATGAAGCGGACCGCGCGCGCCTTGGAACAGAAACAGCGTCTACAGTCCGACCCCGAACCCCAGGAGAATGAACGCCCGGATGAGTTGCCTCTGGTCGGGCGCACGCCGGTGATGCAGTCGCTTTATCGTCTGGTGGCGCGGGTGATGAACACCGATCTTTCGGTCATGATTTCTGGTGAAAGTGGGACCGGTAAGTCTCTGATTGCGCGTGCTATTCACGACTTCTCGGATCGTCGGACCTTGCCGTTTGTGACGGCGACTGCGGCTGATCTGCGTGACCTCGAAGGCCCCGCACGCGTTATGGCGCGGGTGCGTGGCGGGACGCTGTTGATTGATGAGATCGCCGATATCGACGACGAGATTCAGGCGCGGATCGTGCGGATGATGGACACGCCGGGCGACCACGTGCCGCGCTTCATGGCCACCAGCCAATCGGATCTGACCGCCGGGATGGAGGGCGGGCGTATCCGTCAGGACCTCTACTACCGCCTCTGCGGCGCAACCATCCATGTCCCGGCCCTGCGCGAGCGGGTGGATGATATCACCTTGTTGGCCGAGCATTTTCTGGCCCGTGAGGAAAAGGACCTTGGGTCCAAACGCTGGCTCAGCGCTGATGCGGTTGAGCTGGTCCGGCGCTATTCCTGGCCGGGCAATGTACGGCAGTTGGAGAACGCGATCCGCAGGCTCAGCCTGACCAGCCGGTCCGATGAGATATCGAAAGCCGAGGTTGAGATGGTTCTGGGCAGTCAGCCCGAAGCCGAGCCCGTTCTGGGCGGAGGCGAGCGTGAAAAACTGGCAACCTCGGTTGAGCGCCACCTACGCCGCTATTTCGATCTACACGGCAATATGCTGCCGCCGCCGGGCCTGTATCAGCGCATTCTGCGCGAAGTTGAGGCCCCGTTGATCGAAATCGCGCTGGAGGCCACCGGCGGAAACCAGGCAAAATGCGCGGATTTACTTGGGATTAACCGAAATACGCTGCGGAAAAAGATCACGGACCTCGATATTCAGGTGACACGCCGTCGCAAACTGATGTAATATCGCCACACAAAGCGTGGCATTCGGGTATCGCCCGGGAATAGACCACGAGATATGGCGGTTCGCTGCGAAAGCAGCACATCAGGATGAGGGCAGACGGTGGCAACCCGGGCACAGAGCGGGATTCTCCCATCGGTTAACCGGTGGCGCAGATCCCGGAAACTGCGCAATTACAGCACCTTCGGGCTGGTTCTTCTGGGGCCGGTCTTGGCGCTTGCGACATATCTTGTCATTGGTCCTTTCGATCTGGGCGCAACTGCCCCGACGTTGCGCCTGATTCTGCTGGCCGACCTCGTTTACGTGCTGGTCGTTGCGGCCCTCGTGCTGGGGCAATTGGGCAGTCTGATCGCGGCGCGGCGGGCCAAATCGGCGGGGTCGCGCCTGCATTTGCGTTTGATTGGCGCGTTTACACTGCTGGCGCTGGTGCCGACGGTGACGGTCGCGATCTTCGCCGGGCTGACGGTGAATATCGGCCTTGAAGGCTGGTTCTCGGACCGGGTTCGGCAGGTTGTGGGGTCGTCGCTGACGGCAGCCGAGGCTTATGAGCTTGAGCATCGGCAGGGCCTGACACAAGACGCCGCCGTTCTGGCGCTTTTCCTCGACAATGCGCGCGCCCGCGATTTCTACATTTCGGATGCGGAATTGCGCGAGGTTCTAGCGCAGGGGCAGGCTCAGATCCAGCGTGGCCTGCGTGAAGCCTATGTGATTGACGGCGACGGTGAGATCCGGTCGCGTGGCGATCGCTCTTACCTGTTTAACTACGAAGCGCCGACCCCCGAGCAGATGGCCACAGCCACCGAAAGTGGCCTTCTGATCATCGCGGATTGGCAGAACAACGAATTCCGCGCGCTGGTGCCCTTGCAGGCGTATCTGGACCGCTACCTCTATGTCAGTCGTGAGGTCGACGGCCAGTTGCTGACGCTGCTGGATGACACTAAGGAAACCGCGCAATTCTATCAGCAGCTTGAAAGTGAACGCGGGCGGGTGCTGTTCGAGTTCGGTCTTCTTTATCTCGGCTTTGCTCTAATCCTGATCCTTGCCGCGATGTCGCTGGGGATGTGGTTCGCGGAACGCCTCTCGCGGCCCGTTGGGCGCCTGACCACAGCTGCTCAAAGGGTCGGTGCGGGCGATCTCAGCGTGCAGGTGATCGAAGAGGCCAGCGATGACGAAATTGCCATGTTGGGTCGGTACTTCAACCAGATGACACGGCAGCTGAAAGGCCAGCGGGACACGCTGCTCGAAAACACTCGCCAAATCGAAAGCCGCCGACGCCTGTTCGACTCGGTGCTGAGTTCGGTGACCTCGGGCGTTGTGGGCGTGGACCCGGAAGGGTGCGTGACCTTCGTCAACCGCTCTGCCGAGCGGCTGCTGGATTGGTCCCGGGGCGAGGAGCATCTGGCCATTGGCATCGCCGTGCCCGAATTCCTGCCTCTGTTCGAAAGCCTGAAAAGCAGCGGGCAAGAGGCGGTGCAAGGTGAGATCAAGGTCACCCGCAAAGGCCAGTTGGAAAACCTGCTGGTGCGGATGGCCACGCGGCGGGGCGAAGATGGCGGGCTTGAGGGCTATGTTGTGGCCTTTGATGACGTCACAGATCTGGTCAGCGCGCAGCGTATGGCCGCGTGGGGCGATGTGGCTCGGCGGATTGCACATGAGATCAAGAACCCTCTGACCCCGATTCAGCTGAGTGCGGAGCGGATCAAGCGGAAATTCTCGCGCAAGCTGGATGAAGAGGATTGCGATATCCTTGTCTCCATGACCGACGTGATTGTGCGTCAGACCAATGACTTGCGCCGGATCGTGGATGAGTTCTCGAAGTTCGCGCGCATGCCCGAGCCTGAACGGAGCGAAGAAGATGTTGTTGCGCTGGTGCGCGAGGCGGTGCTGCTGCAACAGGCTGGTCAGCCCGAGGTGCAGATTGATGCGGATCTTCCAGACCAACCGATCCCTGTGGATGTGGACGCGACCATGCTGAATCAGGCGTTTACCAACCTAATCAAGAATGCCGGGGAAGCCATTGAAACCTTGAAGGAAAAGGGCGCTCCTGAAAACCTGAAGCCGCAGATCAAGGTGGCGGTTTCCAGCGACGATGCTGGGACGATCATCACCATTGCGGACAACGGGATCGGGCTGCCGGAAGACCGTGCGCGGTTGTTTGAGCCCTATGTAACCACACGCGACGAAGGGACCGGGCTGGGCCTGCCCATCGTCAAGAAGATCATCGAAGAACACGGCGGAGCGCTGACGCTAGAAGACGCGCCCACCTTTGACGGACAGGACCATTTCGGCGCGATGGCTGTGATCCGTTTACCGGGGGCGAACCTCCCACCCAATTCAGCGCCACAGAAGCAGGCGATTAAAACCAACATAATGAAAGCAGGCCAAAGATGAGCGACATTCTGATCGTAGATGACGAACGCGATATTCGCGAACTGGTGTCCGACATTCTGGAGGACGAAGGCTATTCAACCCGGCTGGCGGCGAACTCGGACGAGTGCATGTCGTCGATTAATTCTGAGCCGCCAGGGCTGTTGATCCTGGATATCTGGCTGAAAGACAGCCGTATGGACGGGATTGATATTCTGAAGGCGGTAAAGCGCGACAATCCGGATGTGCCGGTGGTGATCATTTCGGGTCACGGCAATATCGAGATCGCCGTCGCCGCCATCAAACAGGGCGCGTACGACTTTATCGAAAAGCCTTTCAACATCGACCAGTTGATGGTCGTGATCCGCCGCGCGATGGAGACCTCGCGCTTGCGTCGCGAGAATGCATCGCTGAAACGCAAAGAGGTCAGCTGTTCGGACATGATCGGCAAATCAGCATCGTTCCGGGCGATGCAGGGCCAGTTGGACAAGGTCACCAAGTCGAACGGTCGCGTAATGCTGAGCGGTCCGGCCGGGTCGGGCAAGGAAATCGCAGCGCGCTATATCCACGCGCATTCCAACCGGGCCAATGCGCCCTTCGTGACGGTCAATTGCGCCGGGATCGAGCCAGAGCGGGTCGAAGAGGTTTTGTTCGGGCGCGAAAGCAGCGAACGCGGTGTGGAGCCGGGCCTGCTGGAAGAAGCGCACGGCGGCGTGATCTATTTCGACGAAGTGGCCGATATGCCCTTGGGCACCCAGTCCAAGATCTTGCGGGTTTTGGTCGATCAGCAATTCCAACGCGTTGGCGGCTCGGACAAGGTGCGGGTTGATCTGCGCGTGATTTCCTCGACCAATAAAAACCTCGATGATGAGATCGTGGCCGAGCGTTTCCGCGAAGAGTTGTATCACCGCCTGAACGTTGTCCCGATTGACGTCCCCTCGCTAGAGGACCGTCGTGAGGATATTCCGGTTCTGGCACAGCATTTCATCGAAATGTGCAATGAAACGCAGGGCTTGCCGGTTCGGGAACTGTCCGAGGAAGCGGTTGCTCTGCTGCAGACCATGACCTGGCCGGGCAACGTCCGTCAGTTGAAGAACCTGATCGAGCGTGTCCTGATCCTCGGCGATGGCACAGGCCCGATTGAGGCGCGCGAGCTGCCGAGCGATGAGGACAAGGCCGAGGATTCGGGTCGTGTCGTCCTGTCCGGTGCGCTGGCCACTCTGCCCCTGCGCGAGGCGCGCGAGGCGTTTGAGCGGGAGTATCTGCTGACCCAGATCAACCGGTTTGGCGGCAATATCAGCCGCACCGCCAGCTTCGTCGGGATGGAGCGCAGCGCGCTGCACCGCAAGCTGAAATCGCTGGGTGTTGTGACCTCGAACAAATCGGGCGCGCGCGTTGCCCAAATTGATGAGCCGGAACCGGCAGAGTAATCTGCTGGGAAGGTCACGATGGGCATCGGCGCGCCAACCACGGGCAAGCGGCTTGAGATTCGGGGCTATCCGGGCTTCGGCAAACGCCTGAAACGGTTGCGCCGGTCCGTCGGGTACAAACAGGCCTATCTGGCCGAGCTGCTGGAGGTGGATCAGGCCACCATCTCACGTTGGGAGAGAGGCGGGCAAACGCCGCCTCCGGACACGCAACAAGCGGTCTTTGCCGTGCTTGGTCCAAAGCGTTCCGATGACAGTGCGTTGCGGCGCTTGGTGATGAATTCCTCCGATTGCCTTCATCTGGTCGAAGAGGCGAGCCATAAATGCCTTGCCTATTCCGCCAGTCGGGCAAGGGACTGGAAAACCAGCCAGAACGCGCTTTTGGGCGTGTCGCTCTGGCAGTTTGCGACCGAAGAAATCCAGAAGGCCGAGGCCGAGTTGGAAGCCGAAGGGTGGTGGGATATGCACACGCCCGCGCCCAAGGCTTTCCAGACTTCCGAGGCCATTCACGACCGTATTCGGATCAGTGCCGGACAAATCTTCTGGGAACGTCTCTACCTGTCTGACGGCACGCCGGTTCGTCTGGTCAGCGGGACGAAAGCAGGCGCATAATTTATGCGTTCCGTGGGCTGAGTAGGCGCTGTAAAAGCGCCCCATGATGCAAGCATTTCAGGTTCTTCTCCTCTGGCTGGCCGGTCTGGGTGCGGCCACGCAATTTGCCAAGATTGCCGTGCCGTTTCCCGAGCTTGTGCTGCTTTACCCCGATCATGCCGAGAGTATGGGGTGGCTGTTGTCGATCATCAGTCTTCTGGGCGCGGTTCTGGGTGCGGTGTCCGGTGCCGTCGTGGGGCGCGTCGGGGCGTTGAAACTGCTCATTGGCGGGTTGTGTCTGGGCGGCGCGCTGTCGATCTTTCAGGCGAGCCTTCCCGGGTTTAACACAATGCTGGCCACCCGGTTTGTCGAGGGGGTCTCGCACCTCGCCATCGTCGTCGCTGCGCCCACGCTGATCGCTCAGATCACCAGTGGCAAGGCGCGCAATATCTCGATGGTGTTGTGGAGCACATTCTTCGGCGTGGCCTTTGCACTGAACGCCTGGATCGGCCTGCCGGTCGTTGAGCATTTCGGGTTGCCCTTTTTCTTCGCTCTGCACGGGGGCTTGATGATCGCCATCGCGGGTCTGATCCTGCTTTGTGGACTGCACGTTCAACCATCTCAGGATGTTGCGCCTTGGCGTTGGAGCGAACTCCTTGACGTGCATCTGCGCACTTACCGGTCGCCCTTTATATCGGCTCCGGCCATAGGCTGGTTCTTCTACACCTTAACCTTCGTCTCTTTGCTGGCCATCCTGCCCGGTCGGCTGCCCGATGGGCTGGCCGCTACGGTCGCAGGCTTTATGCCCTTGGCAGGCATTGTTCTGAGCTGGCTTGCGGTTCCGATCCTGTTGTCTCGCACGTCCTGCGTTGCGGTCGTAAACCTGGGGTTTGCGCTTGGCATGATGGCTATCGCAGGGGTGTTTCTTGGCGTGCCGCTCGAACTTGTTTGTATATTTCTGTTTGCGGTGCTGGGCCTCGTGCAAGGGGGTAGCTTTGCTGCCGTGCCGATCCTGAACCAAACGCCCGAGACGCAGGCCCTCAGCTATGGGGCCATGGCACAGATGGGCAATGCGGGGAACCTTTTAGGCACGCCTGTTCTGTTGGCTGTCCTTGGGCGGACGGGTGAGGCCGGCATGTTGATCACAGTGATCGGAATCTACGCGGCTGCGATCCTTGCGCATGTCGCCTTGGCGCGAAAACGAGCGCTCCGTCAGCCGGCCTGACCGGGCGTGATGATCTGAAACGACCCGTCATCGAATTTGACGAAGCAGGATTCCGTATTCAGCGGAGGCAGGGTCGTTGTACGGGTCGCCGGAACGCGGGATTTCACCCCGGATTTGCAGGGCGGCAGACTGACGGGTCGAAACCCTTTCTGCGCCATGCACTGTGCCTCAACCGTGTTGCGCAGCGGTTGGTTGACGTCGACCGTGTATATGCGCCCAGGCTCCCACCAACCGCCACTGCGATAGCACCGTCCGCTCCCGTCGCAATAGGTGCGGCCTGGCCAATAGGTCGGCGGCCCCTGACGGACCTGGTTGGCAACCGGTGCCTGTTCAAGCGCCTGAACCTTACACTGAGTGGTTTGTTCCTGCATCTTCGAGACGCTTTCCCCTTCGCGATAGTATATGGAAAGCGGGCCGCAGGCGGTCAGCAGCATCACTGGAACAAGCAGGGGAACGAGTGTTTTCATATGCTTATTCTGCCCGAAAAGGTCGGGTATGACAATTCAATTGACCCTCTCAGGGCCATCTGTCATTCAAAGATTTCAGGCAGAAGGGCCAGAAACATGAAGGTCATCATTTGCGGTGCGGGTCAGGTTGGCTGGCAGATCGCACGGCATCTATCGGGCGAGCTGAACGACGTCACGGTGGTGGACAACAACCCTGATCTTGTGCGCCGTGCGACGGAAACGCTGGACGTGCAGGGGATCGCGGGCTTTGCCAGCTATCCGGATGTGCTGGAACGGGCAGGGGCGCGCGATGCCGACATGATCATCGCCGCAACCCATTCGGACGAGGTGAATATGGTCACCTGCCAGATGGCCCATTCGGTTTTCGCCATCCAGCGCAAGATCGCGCGTTTGCGATCTCAATCCTACCTTCAGGCGATCCACTCAGACCTCTATCGCCGCGACCACCTGCCGATTGATGTGGTGATCAGCCCCGAGCGTGAGGTCGCGGCCGCCGCCATGCGTCGCCTGTCAGCCCCGTCCGCCTTTGACACCGAGATGTTCATGAATGGCAAGGCCCAGCTGTTGGGCATTCGGATCGACGAGGATTGCCCGATCGTGAACACGCCTCTGCGGCAATTGACCGATTTGTTCTCGACCCTCAGCTCCATCGTGGTCGGGGTCCGGCGCGAGGGCAGCCTTTTCGCACCTGAATCCGAAGATCAGCTGTTTGTGGGCGATGAATGTTATGTCTTCACCAGCGTGAAGGATGTCGACCGAACAATGGAGGTGTTCGGCAAAGCGCAAAAAAGGCAGGACCGTGTTGTGATCGTCGGCGGTGGCAATGTCGGGCTCGAAGTCGCGCGAACACTTGAAGAACGCGAAAGCCGCGTGCGGGCCAAGATAATTGAACGAGACCGGGAATGCGCCGAAAAAGCCGCTGAAGCGCTGGAGAGGACCATTGTCCTGCATGGCGACGGACTGGACTCGGCGTTGCTGAACGAGGCGGGCATTGACCGCGCTGATGCGATGCTGGCCGTCACAGATGATGACCGCACCAACATGCTGGCCGCCGTGCGCGCAAAGGCCGAAGGCTGTGCGCTAGCGATTGCCCTGATCAATGACCCCAGTATGGTCGCGTTGATGGGGCCTCTGGGCATTGACGCCTATATCAACCCAAGAGCGACCACCGTCAGCTCGATCCTGCGCCATATCCGGCATGGGCGGGTGCGGCAGGTTTACTCCATCGGCGACGCCGAAGCCGAAGTGATTGAGGCAGAGGTGCTTTCGACTTCGCCCATGGCCGGGCAGAAACTGCGCGATATCGACTTCCCTGAGGGTGTTCTTGTCGGCGCTGTTCTCAAAGGCGACGAACTGTTGCGCCCAACGGGCAGTCTGCGGATTGACGAAAAGGACGTGCTGTCGATCTTTGCTATGGCCAAGGACGTCCCCGAGGTCGAACGGCTGCTGCAGGTTTCGATTGATTTCTTCTGATGGCGCGTGTGGTCACAGCTCGGATCGGGGTCTTGCGGCGCTTGCCGCTGTTTCTGCTGATCTGGGGGATTTCGGCGCTGTCTATGTGGGTGCCGGCGGGTTATGCGCTGGCGCTGGATGATCACGATACTTCGCGGTCTTTCCTCTATTCCGGGTTGCTTGGGTTGTTTCTGGTATCCGCAATTGCGCTGGCGGCCTCGAACCGGGTGCCGCGGCGGGGAACGCTGGGGCAGTTGGCGGTGCTGCTTGGCTGTTTCACCATTCTGCCGATCTTTCTAGCCATCCCGTTCCACGACGCGCTTGGCAATACCACCTTTCTGAACGCCTATTTCGACATGGTCAGCGCCCTGACCACGACAGGCGCCGACTTGTTTCCCGACCCTGGTCGCCTCACCGCGCCGTTGCATCTGTGGCGCGCGCTGGTGGGTTGGATGGGCGGTTTGCTGATGTGGATTGCCGCCGCCGCGATCTTGGCACCGCTGTCCTTGGGCGGGTTCGAGGTCACGGCGCGGGGCCAGCCTGGTCGGCCAGTCTCGGGCGTGGCACAGAGCGAGCAGGTCGATCCGCGTGGCCGCCTGCTGCGCGTTACCCGCACCCTGACTCCGATCTATGCGGGCCTGACCGCCGTGGTTTGCATCCTGCTGCTGATCGCCGGAGAGCAGGGCCTGACAGCAATTTGCCATGCGATGTCAGTTATGGCGACCTCGGGCATCTCTCCTGTTGGTGGGCTGGAGGGCGCGCAGGCAGGCATCACTGGTGAAATGATCCTGTTTCTCTTCCTACTTTTTGCCCTGTCGCGCCTGACTTTTTCAACCGACACGGCCGCCAGCGGCTTTGCCCGGCTGGACAAGGACCCCGAGTTCCGGATCGGGCTGTTCATCGTGCTGGCCGTCGCGGTGCTGCTGTTCTTCCGCGTTTGGGCAGGGGTCAACGAAATTGGCGGCCAACTGCAGCCCTTGCAAGCCCTGCATGTCATTTGGGGTATGCTGTTCACGGGCCTTGCGTTCCTGACCACAGCTGGGTTCGAGAGTGCGAACTGGAACGATGCCCAGCAGCTTTCAGGTCTGGGGACTCCAGGGTTGGTTCTGATGGGGCTGGCGCTGGTGGGTGGCGGTGTCGCGACGACGGCAGGTGGGGTCAAATTGCTGCGGGTCTTTGCGCTCTACCTCAATGGCGCGCGTGAGATTGACCGGCTGATCCACCCGTCCTCGGTCAGCGGCACCGGCGGCGGTAACCGCCGCATTCAAAGCGACGGAGCATTCATCGCGTGGATATTCCTTATGATGTTCGCGCTGACCCTCGCCCTGTTTAACCTGCTACTGGCCCTGATGGGGTCGGGATTCGAACAGGCAATGGTGCTGAGCGTTGCCGCCCTCAGCACAACCGGGCCGTTGATCGAGCTGGCGACGGATGTTCCGATCCGCCTGGTTGACCTGTCGGGCGGGGCGAAATTGACGCTCTGCGCGGCGATGGTTATCGGTCGGCTTGAGACACTGGCGATCATCGCGCTGATCACGCCGACCCTGTGGCGGGATTGAACCACTGCGCGTGCCCGGCGTTACTGCCTGATTTTTCGTCTGGAATATCTGAGCGCGTCACTCCATACTCCGCCAGAGGGAGCGCGTTGGTCCGCAGCGCGTAGCAAGAACAATGGCGAGTTAATAAAATATGGCTTCGGACAGACAGAATCTGCAGGACGCGTTCCTGAACAATGTACGGAAAGCAAAAGTCCCGGTCACGATTTTCCTGATCAATGGCGTGAAATTGCAGGGTGTGATCACTTGGTTCGACAATTTCTGCGTATTGTTGCGCCGCGACGGACAGTCGCAGTTGGTCTACAAACACGCGATTTCAACCATCATGCCATCGCAGCCGATCAACCTGTATGAGGGCGAAGACGCCTCTTGATGGAACATGAAAGGAAGCGCACCCGGGCTTGGGTGCTGCATCCTGAAATCAAATCAGATGAACAGCGCCGCGTCCCCAGACCCGCGCTGGAAGAAGCGGTTGCACTGGCAGCCGCGTTGCCCGATCTGGATGTGATTGGGTCCGAGATCGTGCGCCTGCCGCGCGCCCAGCCGGGTATTCTTTTCGGCAGCGGCAAGATCGACGAACTGGCCGAACGGTTGCACGATAGCGAGGTCGAACTGGTTCTGATTGACGGCCCCGTGACGCCGGTTCAGCAACGCAATCTAGAGAAAGCGTGGAAGGTCAAGATTCTCGACCGGACGGGTTTGATCCTTGAAATTTTCAGCGACCGCGCGCGTACCCGCGAAGGTGTGTTGCAGGTCGAGATGGCCGCGCTCAGCTATCAGCGCACGCGGCTTGTCCGGGCCTGGACCCACTTGGAACGCCAGCGGGGCGGTTTGGGCTTTGTTGGCGGCCCTGGTGAAACTCAAATCGAGGCTGACCGCCGCGCCATCGACGAGCAACTGGTGCGTTTGCGTAGGCAGCTGCAAAAGGTGGTCAAGACCCGCACGCTGCATCGGGCTGCACGGGCCAAGGTGCCGTATCCGATTGTTGCCCTGGTGGGCTATACCAACGCGGGCAAATCAACCCTGTTCAACCGTTTGACCGGGGCTGAGGTGATGGCCAAGGACATGCTGTTCGCCACGCTAGACCCGACCATGCGCCGCGTAGTTCTCCCAGACGGTCCCGAGGTGATCCTTTCAGACACGGTGGGTTTCATCTCGAACCTGCCGACCGAACTTATCGCGGCATTCCGGGCAACGCTTGAGGAAGTTCTGGGCGCGGACTTGATCGTGCATGTGCGCGACATCAGCCATGACGAGTCACAAGCACAGGCCGATGACGTTCAGGCCATTCTCACCTCACTGGGTGTGGATGATGAGCGACCCATGCTCGAGGTTTGGAACAAGACCGATCTGCTGGACGCCGATGAGCGCGAGGCGGTTTTGGCACGCGCTGACCGCGATCCGTCGATCTTTGCAATCTCGGCCGTGACCGGGGATGGGATCGCGCCTCTGCTGGCTGATATCGCGACAAAACTGCAGGGGGTCCGGCGCGAAACCACTCTCTCGCTGAGCTTTGCCGAAGGGAACAAGCGCGCGTGGCTGTTCCGGCAGGATGTCGTTCGATCCGAGGAACAGACGGAAGACGGGTTTGAGATCACGGTACTTTGGACCGACAAACAGGCGGCGCAGTTTGCGGGGCTTTGAAGGCTATTTGCCGTCGATTTGTCTTTGATAGTCCTCGGCGTCAAACCACCCCAATGAGGACTGTACTTTGTGGTCTTCGGTCAACTCCCATTCTTCCCAACCTCGCGTGACCACGTGATTGCCGGTTTCCGCATGGTGCCCTTCGAGGGTCCAGACAAAGATCGCATGTGACCCGGCCCATCGGAGCATGTCGCAACGGACCTCGAGGTCGGGGAACTCGGCATAGAACCCTCGGGCCATTTCGGCGATGGCGTCCCGGCCTTTGAGAGGGTCGCCTCGGTTGATGATAATCTGCCCGTCAGGTGCATAAAAGCTTGCGACCGAGTCTGGGTCGCCCGAACTCCAAGCGATGGCATAGTCGCGCGCAAGCGTGTTCAGAGTATCCCGTATGCTGGCCATGATCCCCCCATTAGATGCGGTTTCGCCCCATTATGGTAGGACGAAACCGTACATCATGTCATGGCACCCAGAAGAAGCAGGGGCGAGGAGTCGCCGAATGGGCGGATTATTGCGGGGCGAGGGTGGTGACACCCACCGCGGCGGCTCGGGCCAGATCAATGTCGAGGGACATCGGGATATATTCTCCGCGCCGCCACAGCTGTGCCTGATCGTCATAGTAACGTGACAGGAAATGCCCGGACTGGCCGGTTGCGGTGATAAAGACCGAACTGTCGGGATCGGCGAAATCGTAGACTCCGCGATAGCCAGCACCATGCACGTTCAGGAATGGGTCAGGTCCTTCACCCGAGGTCCGTCCGCGCAGCAGGGTGTTGTCGCCTCCGCTGGTCGATTGGCGAATGTTGACGAAATAGCGCAGGACCGGAACATTCCCGAGGACAGGATGATCATGGGTGGCCTGATGGGCATCGCCCCAGCGCAGGGATTCCAGAGTGGTGCCGTAGGTCTCGGCGATCCAGATCAGGGCGTCGTCCAACGCCAGCTCTGCCATGTCCGAGCAGGTCTCGACCGGGGCGCTTTGGCGCACGTCACACCAGACCGACGCGCCATCAATGTCGCGGTAAACCCGTTCGATGAACAGAGGTTCGACATGTTTGAACTCACTGGCCAACGGGCCGAGTTCATCCCCGATCAGGCGGATCTGCAAGGCGCGTAGCCACGCAGCATAGATCAATGGCTCGGGCAGATGTTCGTTCATCTCGCCATTCCAGTCGGCCAGCAGGGACAGGGCGATCTGGCGCTGGCGCTCGGGCGTGCCTTCGGGGGCCGAGGCACCGGTGAACCACAAATCAGCTCCGATCAGCGGCAGCAGCGAGCGCGCGGTGAAACTGACCGTGTCCAGTTGCGCCTCGATAAAGCTGTCGCGGGTATGGACCTCGCGCGATTGCATCAGCCGTTCCCAGCGGTGAACGCGCTGTGTGTCGCCCCATTCGAACGAGACGTGGTTGGGAAAAGGACGGTCGATAATCTTATTGTTGGTGTTGCCCAGCAGACCACCGGCGGGTGAGGTGAACTCGGGGTTGGTGGCGTAGGGCATGCGGCCTTGCCACCGGTTTTCCGCAATCCAGCCGGGCGTTGGAATGCGCCCTTTGCTTTGGTTCAGGCGGTCGCGCTGAGGGATTGCTCCGATCAGTTTCAGGCCAATCGTTTCGGTGTCGACCAGGGACAGGTTCTGCGACGGAGCGATGAATTTCTCTGCGACGTCAATGGCTTCGCGTACGGTATTGGCGTTCATCAGGGCCATAGAAGCGCTCATGGACGTGTCATTCGGGCTGAGAGCGGTCCAGGACAATGACGCGACATGCCCCGGTGGCGTGATCGTATCCAGATCATAGTGGCTGCCGGGCAGAACAGGGCCATTTTCCGTCCAGCGCAGGGTCAGGGTGATGGGGGCTTCGTCCTTGATTTCGATGATCGAAGGGCGACTCTGGAATTCCTTGAACCCGTCCGGGGTCAGGTATTCCTCGGGATTGTCAGGGTTGAGCTGCTCGATATGCAGGTCCTGATCATCCAAATAGGAGGAGGTTAGGCCCCAGCCCAAACGGTCGCTGCGGCCGCTCATCACGGCGGGAATGCCGGGAATTGTCGCGCCGATCACTCCGCCCTTGGCAAGGTCCAGATGGGCCAGATACCACACGCCGGGCGCGGTGAAACCCAGATGCGGGTCGTTAGCCAACAGGGTTCCACCACTGGCGGAGCGGGACGGCGCGGCAACCCATGCGTTTGACGCTCCGGCTAAACCACGTTTGGGGAACGGCGACAGCGGCGTATCCGGCATCGGCGTCCCAGTGGCATAGCGCGGCAGGCCGGGAAACAGCTGGGCATATTCGGGCAGGGCGGCGATGCCGGCTCCGGGCACATCCGGCAGAATGTCGACCAGCCGCGCGGGATCGTCCAACATCAGCGAGGTCCGGGCGCGCAGAACCTCATCCTTCAGGTGGCCTGACAGCTGTAAACCCATAAGCTTGATCACGGCGAGGCTGTCACCGGGTTGCCAGGGTGAGACCGGGGCGTTGAACAGAAACATCTCGGGCGCGCCGCGGCCCAAAGCTTCTTCGTTGATCTGTGTGAGGCGGGCGTTGACGCCTGCGGAGTAGGCGCGCAACGCGGCTTTTGTGTAGTCGTCCTGCGCCTCGACCGAGCGATGGGCCAAGCCGTAGAGATCAAGCCGACGCAGCAGCTTGTCTACGGCAACGGTGCGCGAGCCAAATACTTCGGACAGACGGCCCTGGGCGGTGCGGCGCATAACGGTCATCTGCCACAAACGATCCTGCGCATGTGCGTAGCCCAAGCCAAAGAACACATCCGGATCTGTTTCGCCAAGGATATGGGGCACATTCGCTGTATCGCGAATGACCTCAACCGGGGCAGTGACTCCCTGTACCTCAAGGGTTTGATCGTATTCGGGCAGCGACTGGCTGGCCAGAAAATAGACCAGTCCGATGGCGGCAAGAACCAGCAGGACAAGACCCGTGGTGATGCGTATCAACCAGCGAAAGACAAGAGCCATGGACGTCCCACTTGTATTCGTTCTTCACGTGGCGAGAGGTTACTTCAAGGCCGCCCCGACCGAAAGAGGAACACTGCGGAAACCTGCCTTGACGTGGCAATGAAAAAGACCTCGCCCCAAGAAGGGGCGAGGTCCTTCAGTGAGGGGCGTGGTAGTGCAAAATCAAGGGATGATGCGGGTGTATTTGATGCCTTCGACGGTTGCGCCGATCTGCAGGCCCGCCTGGCCGAAGATGGCTGCCAAGACCGGGCTGAGCAGGGTGGTCGTATCGGTCGACAACTGGTCACCCTGATCACTGACCACATAGCCAATATCGGCACCGGCGGTCCAACCGCTAGAGCGGCGGAAGTCGTTCAGCGCGTCCTCGGTCATGAAGAACAGGACATGTGCGTATTGCTGCGCGCCGATCTGCAGACCCGCAGTGCCTTTGACGGCCGAGTAGTAGTCAACCGTGGCTCCGTTGATGCGCAGTGCGCCCTGACCATAGCCGCCGCCGAATACGAACCCGGCCTCTGTGATCAGGGGCATGACGAGCATGCCATTGGCTTTTTCTGCGATCTCGACTGTGTTGGGGTAGCGGGCAAACATCTCGGTCAATGTCGCGTCGACGCGGGCGTCGAGGGTGGCTGCGTTCGAGTTGCCGACGCCGTTGCCGCAGGCTGCGGTCAGGGTCAGACCTGCCATGCCCAAGGCAAAGCCGCGACGGTTCAGTCGGGGAAGGGTGGAACTGCTCATGGTTTTTATCTCTGTAACTGTGCCTGATATGTCGGGTGTTCCCGATCTTATGTGCAAGAATACGCCGATTGGCCCTGCATGTCACGACAAAGCTGCCACGGCCCGCGAAACAATCGGCGAAAAATCGCGAGGTGTCGGGGTTTTAGCCTTGAAGAACCCGTGCGACCTGCGGCGCGAAATAGGTCAGGATTCCGTCGCAACCTGCGCGTTTGAACGCCAGTAGACTCTCCAACATCACCTTGTCGCCATCGACCCACCCGTTCTGCGCCGCCGCCTGGATCATCGCGTATTCGCCCGAGACCTGATAGGCGTAGGTGGGCGCACCAAACGTGTCTTTCACGCGGCGGCAGATATCCAGATAGGGCATGCCCGGCTTGATCATCACCATATCGGCTCCTTCGGTCAGGTCGCGCTCGATCAAGCGCAGGGCCTCGTTCGAATTTCCGGGGTCCATCTGATAGGTTTTCTTGTCGCCGGTCAGGGCGCCAGAGGCACCAACCGCATCGCGGAACGGGCCGTAAAAGGCGCTGGCATATTTCGCGGCATAGCTGAGGATCATCACGTTGTGATGACCCGCCGCCTCAAGCGCCGAGCGCATCGCGCCGATCCGGCCGTCCATCATATCAGACGGACCAATGATATCGGCCCCGGCCTCGGCTTGAGCGAGTGTCATCTTGACCAGCGCCTCAACGGTCTGGTCATTCACGATCTCGCCATCCACCACATAGCCATCATGGCCGTTGATATTGTACGGATCGAGCGCCACATCGGTCATGATCGCGAGATCCGGCGCCGCCGCCTTGATTGCGCGGATCGCGCGGTTCGAGAGGTTGCCAGGGTTCCAGGCCTCGGCGCAATCCTCGGTCTTGAGTGAAGAATCGGTGTAGGGAAAGATACAGATCGCGGGGATTCCAAGGGCTTGCGCCTCGACCGCTGCCTTGGCAATTAGGTCGACCGACCGCCGCATCACGCCGGGCATCGAGGGCACCGGCTCTTCAATGCCTTCTCCATCACGCACGAAAACCGGCCAGATCAGATCATCGGTGGTCAGCGTATGCTCGCGAACAAGCCCGCGGATCGCATCGGACTGACGCGCCCGGCGAAAACGGGTCTGAGGGTAAGGGGCGATGGTCGGTTTCATGGCGCGTCCTCCTTGAACATTGCCGCATTGGGTGGCATGAATCCGCCAAGGGCTCAAGGGCATCAATGGACGCGCCATAGCGACAGAACCCCCTGAGGATTGTGAATAAAGGGCTGCGTTTGGACTGGTACTCTACGATTTTCGAACTCATCGACATGCGCAGCTTTTCGAATCTGTGGTTCTGGATTGTTCTGGCGGTCACTTGGTCTTCGGCCAGTCACTGGTCGATGGGGGTGCCCTACGACATGGTGGTCCGCGCCCGCCGCGTTGGCGGCCAGCTTGAGGTCGACCTGCTGGACATCGTGCGCATCAACACCAACCGCATAATCTACTATGTAGAGGTGTCGGGCATGGTGATGCTGGCAATGGCCTGTTTCGTCTTTACTGCATTGGCGACGCTGGGTTTTTACTATTGGGTCGAATTTGCGCAGGCCGTGTTTCTGCTGTTGTTCCCCCTGGTGATCGTGACCTTCATCAACATCTTCCACGCACGCCGTTTGCGGCGGCACGAACTGACTTTGGAGCGCGTTGCCAAGACGTTGTCACGATGCCGCCTGTATACGCAGATCATCGGCATGATCTCGATACTGGCCACTTCGATGTGGGGCATGTATCAGAACTTTTCGATCAGCGTTCTGGGATAGCGAAATCTGAAAGGGTCATGGATGAAGGCTCCGAACCACGTGACAGTAGGCGGCGCCCCCGAAGGGTATGACGCGCAGCTTGTGCTGAACGAGATCGCGCGTTCGGGAAGGCCGGTATGCCATGTGGCGCGCGATGACAAGCGGTTGGAGGGGATGCGGGCAGCACTTGCGTTCTTTGCCCCCGACATGCCGGTTTTCGTTTTCCCCGGTTGGGATTGTCTGCCCTATGACCGGGTCTCGCCCAACGCGGATATTGCCGCAGCGCGGGTGGCGACGCTATCAGCGCTTGCCCATCAGATGCCCGAGCGTTTCGTGCTGCTGACCACACTGAATGCCGCGACCCAACGCGTGCCGGCGCGCGAGATTCTGCGCGAGGCCGCCTTTACCGCTCGCGTCAACCAACGTGTGGACGAAGACGCTCTGCGCAAGTTTCTGGTGCGGATGGGGTTCACCCAAAGCCCCACCGTGATGGAACCCGGAGACTACGCGATCCGGGGCGGGATCATCGACATCTTCCCTCCGGGAGAATCCGGCCCCGTCCGGTTGGACCTGTTCGGAGACGTTCTGGACGGCGCGCGCCGTTTTGATCCGGTCTCGCAACGCACCACCGAAAAGCTTGAACTGGTCGAACTTGCGCCCGTTTCCGAGGTTATTCTGGACGAGGCGGCCATCACCCGATTCCGCCAGAACTATCGCATCGAATTCGGTGCGGCGGGTACGGATGATCCACTCTACGAGGCCGTCAGTGCGGGCCGCAAACATCAGGGCATTGAACATTGGCTGCCTTTCTTCCACGAAAAGCTGGAAACCCTGTTCGACTATCTGCCAGAGGCGACGATTTCTCTGGACGATCAGGTCTCACCCGCGCGTCTGGCGCGGTGGGATACGATTGCCGACCAGTATGAGACACGGCGGTTGGCGCTGGAAAACCGCTCGCGCATGGACACGGTCTACAAGCCGACACCGCCCGGGCTGCTGTATCTGGATGACGCCACTTGGGAAGACGCGGTTGGTGATCGCCGGGTGCTGCATTTCAGCCCTCTTCCGCAAGCCAGCGGCCCCGGCGTGATCGATGCGGGCGGGCGGATCGGGCGGAACTTTGCTCCCGAGCGTCAGCAGGAAAGCATCAGCCTGTTTGGCGCTTTGGCGGACCACATCAAGGGCAAGCTGGACAAGGGGCCAGTGCTGATTGCATCTTACTCGGAAGGCGCGCGCGAACGTCTGACCGGCTTGATCGAGGATGAAGGTCTGGCCGAAGCCATACCGGTCACCGATGGTACACGCATCGGCAAAAGGGGCCTCCATCTCGCTGTCTGGGCCTTGGAACATGGGTTCGAGACGGCGGATCTGACCGTGATCGCCGAACAGGACGTGCTGGGCGACCGCCTGATCCGCCAGCCCAAGAAACGCCGCAAGGCCGAGAACTTCCTGACCGAGACCCAATCCCTCAGCCCCGGCGATCTGGTCGTTCATATTGACCACGGCATCGGCCGCTACATGGGGATGGAGGTCGTCACAGCAGCGGGTGCAGCCCACGAATGCCTGCTGCTGGAATATGCCGAAGCGGCCAAGCTGTACCTGCCGGTCGAGAATATCGAGCTGCTGTCGAAATACGGCCATGACGAAGGGCTGCTGGACCGTCTGGGCGGCGGCGCGTGGCAGGCGAAAAAGGCCAAACTGAAAGAGCGCATCCGCGAGATGGCGGACAAGCTGATCCGCATCGCGGCCGAACGCGCCCTGCGCAAAGCGCCCGTTATGGACCCACCGCCCCACGCATGGGAGGAGTTCAGCGCGCGCTTCCCCTATCAGGAAACGGACGATCAGTTGCGGGCGATCTCGGAAGTCATGGAGGATATGCATTCCGGCGCGCCAATGGATCGTTTGATCTGTGGGGATGTCGGCTTTGGCAAGACCGAGGTCGCCATGCGCGCGGCCTTTGTCGCCGCCATGTCCGGGGTTCAGGTGGCCGTCGTTGCGCCGACCACTCTGCTGGCTCGTCAACACGCGGCCTCGTTCAAGGAACGCTTCCGAGGCTTCCCTCTTGAGGTCCGGCAGCTATCGCGTTTTGTTTCGGCGAAAGAGGCGCAACAGACTCGAGACGGGCTAGCGCGCGGGACAGTCGATATTGTGATCGGCACCCATGCTCTGCTGGCGAAAGGTATCCGTTTCAACAACCTCGGCCTGCTGATCATCGACGAGGAACAACATTTCGGCGTCGGCCACAAAGAGCGCCTGAAACAGCTGCGCTCGGACATTCACGTCCTGACCCTGACCGCAACGCCGATCCCCAGGACGCTGCAACTGTCACTAACTGGCGTGCGCGACCTGTCAATCATCGGTACGCCGCCCATCGACCGCCTGGCCATCCGCACCTATGTCAGCGAGTTCGACGCGGTGACGATCCGCGAGGCTTTGCTGCGCGAACACTATCGCGGCGGGCAGAGCTTCTATGTAGTGCCGCGCATCTCGGACTTGCCCGAGATCGAAGAATTCCTGAAAGAACAACTGCCAGAGCTGGCTTACGTCGTCGCTCATGGGCAGATGGCGGCGGGTGAACTCGACGACCGCATGAATGCGTTCTACGACGGCAAGTATGACGTGCTTCTGGCGACGACGATTGTCGAGAGCGGTCTGGATATCCCTACCGCCAACACAATGGTAGTGCATCGGGCCGATATGTTCGGCCTCGCGCAGCTCTATCAGATCCGAGGCCGGGTCGGGCGGTCAAAAACTCGCGCCTATGCCTACCTCACAACCAAGCCGCGCCAGAAACTGACCGCCACCGCTGAAAAGCGCCTACGGGTTCTGGGCTCGCTCGACACGCTGGGGGCCGGGTTCACGTTGGCCAGTCAGGACCTCGACATTCGCGGGGCCGGAAATCTTTTGGGCGAAGAACAATCCGGCCAGATGCGCGATGTGGGGTATGAACTTTATCAGTCGATGCTGGAAGAGGCGATTGCCAAGATCAAGGCCGGTGAGATGGAAGGGCTGTCGGACGCCGATGACCAATGGGCGCCTCAGATCAATCTGGGCGTACCGGTTCTGATCCCCGAGGATTATGTGCCCGACCTCGATGTCCGCCTGGGCCTCTATCGCCGTTTGTCATCGCTCTCGACCAAGGTTGAACTTGAGGGCTTTGCCGCGGAACTGATTGACCGGTTCGGCACCTTGCCGAAAGAGGTGAACACCCTGATGCTGGTCGTCCGTATCAAGGCCATGTGCAAGCGCGCGGGTATCGCAAAACTGGATGGTGGACCGAAAGGGGCGACGATTCAGTTTCACAATGATAAATTCGCTTCGCCCCAAGGGCTGGTCGAATTCATCCAGAACCAGCGCGGCATGGCGAAGGTCAAAGACAACAAAATCGTTGTGCGGCGCGACTGGAAGAAAGATAGCGACAAGATCAAAGGCGCGTTTGCGATTGCCCGCGACCTCGCTGAAAAAGTAGTGGCCGAAAGAAAAAAGGCCAAGACAGGCGGATAGCGGGGAAGGGGGCGCTGCCCCCGCCGCGGCAAGCCGCGACTCCCCTGGGATATTTCCGGCCAGATGAAGCAGGCGATCCAGACTTCATCTGGCTAAAAATACCTCCGCCGGAGGCATCGCGCGCAGCGCGACTCAGGTCCGCATGGCGGACTGGGCGCAGAAACAGGATGCGGCGACTGCGCGGTCGGCCCTTGCCAGGGCCAAATCCAGCCTCTGTTTGATCTGAGGTAGCTCAATTGTATCGCCGCGTGCTTTCAAGCAATCATGCAGGCCCTTCAAACTCCAGATATTGTCCGGATGGATCGAGGCGCGGCTGAGGGTTCCGCCAAGGCCCAGATCTTCTCGGTATACGGCTTCCGCCTCGGTCAAATGGCCCTGTTCGAAGAGCAGCGCGCCCAACGCGTGGCGGGTGGGTTGCATCCATCCCCAAGGCTCGTCGTAGGGCAACGTGTCGTCCAATTCGACAGATCGGCGCAGGTGGGCGAAGGCGAGACCGAAGTTTTCCTTTCGGTATTCGATCTCACCGCGCAGCATTTCGGTTGCGATCTCCAGCAGGTCGATGACGCGGTTGTTGTGCAATCGCCGAGCCTCGGGCACACGGGCTTTGGCTTTGAGGAACAGTTGCTCCTCTGCTTCGGCGTTGGGCACATTGCCAGTCGCGGCGAAAGCAAGCGCGCGGGCGTAGTAGGTGGTTGCCGTAAGCGTGAGGTACAGGTCGGGGTCGTCTGGTAGCGCCAGCGCTTTTGCCTCCTCCCATCGGCCAAAGCGGATCAGGATGTGAGGCCCCATGGACATGTAACTTTCGAAGAAATCCGCCATGGGCGGGCTCTCGATGCGCAACATCTCTTCGGGGGTCGTGTCCCAAATACCTTGGTTGGCCCGCAGGGCCGGTTCGATCTGACCCAGAAACATCGCGCCATAGATGGTGAAATGATAGTCGTGCTGGCGGTAGCCGGTGTAGATGTTGAACGCCCCTTCACGCTCATAATATTTCAGGTCAGCTTCCGAGGCTTTCTGGTTCCAATGCACCACGTTCTGATAGTGGCCGCAGAGGATATCTATATGCGTCGGCATATGCACAAGGTGGCCTGCATCCGGGACCAGAGTGCGCAGGATATCGCCCGCTTTGAGGGCCTTTTCGGGGGTTGGGGACATCTCCATCAGGTGAACGTACAGGTGCAGAAGGCCGGGGTGAGACATGGCGTCGGTGTCGTTCTGCATAGCCCATTCTAGCGCCTCTTGCGCCTCAAGCGTGGCGGCCCCGTCGGCGGGTTGACCAGTTGACAGGTCCCACATTTGCCACGGCGTCAGGTTGAGCAGCGCCTCAACATAGATTGTACGCAGGTCCAGATGATCTGGCTGAGCCTCGAAGGCCGCGCGCATCGCGTCGGCAAAATCATAGTCCCACTCATGCATGCCCTCGGTCGTGTCGCGCTGCGGATACCGGGACGGCAGGGCGTGGATCAGAGCCTTTTCAACCTCGGTACAGCTATCGGTTAGGCTCAGCGCCTTTTGCGTGGCGTCAAAGGCTTTGGTCAGGGCTTTTTGCCGTCCCCGGTCATCTTGCAAATCCCACGGCAGGTTGTAGTTCGGGCCAGCCGCGTAGGCGACGCCCCAATGCGCCATGGCACAGTTTGGGTCATGTTCGACTGCTTTCTCAAAGCAGGCGACGGCCTCATCATGGTTGTAGCCATAGGTCCAGACCAGCCCTCGGTCGAACCAGAGTTGGGCTGCAGCGGATGCTGTTGAAACAGGGCAGGAATAGGTGCCCAGATCGTAGTACTCACTCATAACTGACCCTCCGCCATGTTGGTCGGGACAGCGTAGCGCGTTTGATCCGGGCTGAAAATCCTCAGGCGAGCAGTCTGTTTTCGATGCGCCCCATGTGGATCATTAGGCTAAAGGCCACAATACACATGGTCAGAATGCCGGTGGTCAAAGGCATGATTGAGCCGTCGAACAGTAGCCCAACCGGGGCGGCAATGGCCGCGGCGAGCACTGTCGAGACCGAGCCGATGACAGAGGCCGCCATTCCGGCTATATGCCCCATCGGCTCCATCGCGATGGCGTTCAGGTTGCCCATGGTGACACCCGCCATGAAGAACACGGTGGTTTGCCAGGCAACAAACAGTCCAAACGAGGCGTCGGGCGAAAGCGGGAAGGAATTGGTCACGATCACCAGCGCCGTGATGCCGATCTGCGCCCCGAGCGCCCATGTTACCATGCGGCGCATGCCGACGCGCACCACGAGGGCCGCATTCAATACACTGGCCGATCCGGACATAAGAGCGACAAACCCGAACCAGAACGGAAAGCTCTCAGCTCGGTCGTGGATCACGTCGTAGACGGGCTGAACCATGGTCAGCATGGTGAACAAAATCCCCATGCACAGGGTTTGCACCATGATCGACAGGCGCACAGTCGGGTGGGCGAACATCTCTTTCGTTGCGGCGACCATTAGCGGCAGGCGGAAGGGGCGACGGTTTTCTACGGCCAGCGACTCGGGAAGGCGGGTTCCCATCCAGACGCAGACGATCACGGCGAACAGAATAAAAGACATAAAGATACCGCGCCAGCCGAACAGGGCGATCACTCCGGCCCCCAACATGGGTGCCACGGCGGGTACAAGCGTGAACAGCAGCATTGCGATCGAAATGATGCGCGCCATGATCCGGCCCGAGTACAAATCGCGGATGACAGCCATAGCCACAACGCGCGGACCTGCCGCGCCCAGCCCCTGTGCCACGCGGGCCGCCAGAACGAGTTCAAGCGAGGAACTGGCCCAAGCCACGGCCGAGGCCGCAATATAAAGCGCGACACCGCCATAGATGACCGGTTTGCGGCCAAACGCATCCGACAGAGGGCCGGTAAAAAACGTGCCAATCCCCATCCCAAGCACGAAAGACGTCAGGATCAGCTGCGCGCGATTGACGTCATCCGGGCTGAGCTGCGCGCCGATCTCGGGCAGGGCAGGCAGCATCGAGTCGATCGAAAAGGCGATGGTCGAGAACATCATTGCGATCAGCGCAATGAACTCTCCACGAGACATGCGGTTGGTCATGGGGACTCCTTACCTGATCGCGCTATCACGACGGATCAGGTTGCGCCAGACCGGAATTTCGCACAGACCTCTGTGCTTCTATGCAGAGGAAGCCTCAAGTTGAGACATGATTTCTCCGATCACTTTCTCCCACATTTCAGGAGGTTGCGCGCCCGGAACGGCATGTTGATTGGCAACAATGAAGGTCGGGACCGAGCTGACGCCCATCTCGCGTGAGTGGGTGTCGCGGTTGCGGATATCCTCACGGTCGGCGTCAGATTTCAGCAATTTCATTACCACTGCCGCGTCCATGCCAGCGCTATCGGCGATGTCGGACAGGACCTCCGGGTCGCCGATATCGCGGGCCTGAACGAAATAGGCGTCGAACAGAGCATCGACAACGGCGTTCTGCTTGCCTTCGATCCCGGCCCAGTGGATCAGGCGATGCGCGTCCAGCGTGTTTGGTGTACGCTTCATCCCCTCAAAGTCGATCTTGAGGCCCGCATTCTCGGCATGTTCTACCACGGGCGCATAGGCGCGCACCGCACCGTCCTTGCCGCCGAATTTCCGTTCCAGATATTCGCGCCGATCCATGCCGGCATCGGGCATGTCGGGGTTCAGCTGGAACGGGTGCCACTCGATCACAAACGGATGGTCCGGCACTTTTGCTAAGGCCTTATCCAGATGGGTTTTGCCAATGTAGCACCACGGGCAAATCGGATCGGACAGGATATCAAGTTTGACGGTCTGGGTCATCAGGTGGACGCCTTGAAATAGGCCGGCAACGCGCGGCGCAGGAGTTTGCCGTTGCCGCCGGTTGGCAACTCGGGAAGATGAACAAAGGCGCGCGGCTGTTTGTAGCGCGCCAGATTGGCTTGGACATAGGCGTGCAGAGCGTCTTCGTCCAGTCTATCGGGGCCGGAGTAGAAGGCCGCTATCACAAATGTGTCCTGTTTAACCTCGACGGCAGCGGCCCCGACCTGGGTGATGCCGGGAAAGCGGGACAGGACGGATTCGACCTCAACCGGCGAGACGCGGTAGCCGCCTGCGTTCATCATGTCATCGTCGCGCCCCAGATAGGTGATCTGCCCGTCAACGGCCATGGCGCCCTGATCACCGGTAAGAAACCAGTCGCCTTGCAGTCTGGCGGCTGCCTCGTCGGGGGCGTTCAGATAGGTCAGCATCAGGCCGGGGTCAGAGCGGTGAATGGCGATGGTCCCCTCAGCCCCTTGCGGCACGGGTCCCTCCGGCCCAAGGATCGCCACGCGGCGACCCGGTTGCGGTTGTCCGAGGGCATCCCCGCGCGCAGGATGGGTCGGGCTGGACGAGATGAAGGTCGAACATTCGGACATGCCGAACGCTTCGTAAAGCTCCGTTCCGGTGGCCGTTTCCCACTGGGTATGCAGCGACCGAGACAGCTTTTCCCCGGCGCACAGACCGTGGCGTAGATCGGGCAGCTCGATCCGATCCGTATCGGACAGCATCTTTCGAAAAACACCCGGTGCCGCAGCAAAGATCGTCGCGCGGTTCTGGCGCAGCATTTGCGGCAGCTGAGACATATCGGTGCCGGGTTCAGGGATAAGGGCCGAGGCTCCGATCGTCCACGGATCCATAAGCCCGGTGCCCAGCGTATAGGTCCAGTTGAACGCACCCGCGTGGCACAAGCGGTCCTTCTCAGTCAGACCGTGCCAGCCGTCGACCATCATCTGACGCGCCCAGATCGCGCGATGAGCATGGGCGACTGCGCGGGGCTTGCCCGAGGTGCCCGAGGTATAAACCACATAGGCCAGACGCTCGGGGTCGCCCATATCGAACGCCGCGGGCGGCAGGTCATGCATGGCGATCAGGTCATCCAGATGGATCTGATTGGGGTGTTCGGCACAGGCCACCGAGGGGTCGCGCAAGATGGCGGCGGGCGAAAGCTCCGCAATGATCCGCGCGGTTTCCGGCTCGGTCAGTTGCGATGAAGTCGGAACAGGAACGATACCGACGGCGATGGCTCCAAGGTAGGCGATGGGAAACTCAACGGTGTTTCCAAGCCGCATCAGCACGATGTCTCCGGGGCGAAGCCCGGCCTGTAACAGGCCCTGACCCGTTCCCAGAACGGCGGCTTTCAATGCGCGATAGCTCCAGTCTTCGGACCCGTTTTGACGCAGAACGGACAGGGCGGTCTTTTCGGCCAACTCATCCGCCTTGCCCAGCACATGAGCGGCCAGATTGAACGGGGTCGGGCAGGGCGTCGGTGGCCCCTGATCGAAGATTGACAGCATGGCAACTGGCTAACCCGGCCCATGGCGCGTTGCAAGCGCGGCTTGTGCACCCTATAGACGATGGCATGAGTACCCAAGATCCCAAATCCCTGATCCGCATTGCCCGCGACGCAGGCGAACACACGGAACCCGAGCCTTTGGACCTGGGTGCCCGCGTGCGTGAATTGCGCAAGGCGCGCAACTGGACGCTGGAGCAGGCAGCCTCGCAGGCCGGTCTGGCGCGTTCGACGCTCAGCAAGATCGAAAATGGTCAGATGTCACCCACCTACGATGCGCTGAAAAAGCTGGCCATCGGGTTGGAGATCTCGGTGCCTCAGCTCTTTACCCCGCCGCAGCGTGAGCAGGTGATTGGTCGTATGGCCGTGACCCGGTCCGGCGAGGGGGCCGCACATGCCACGGCAACCTATGAACATGAACTTCTAGCCGAAACCCTGACCAAAAAGCAGATGCTCCCCTATCGCGCCCGCGTCCGCGCCCGTTCGATGGATGAGTTCGAAGGTTGGGTGCGCCATGACGGAGAGGAGTTCATGTATGTCCTGACCGGCGTCGTGCGGTTGTATACCGAATTCTACGAACCTGTAGAGATGCGCCGGGGCGACAGCGCCTATTACGACGGCAGCATGGGGCATAATGTGATTTCGGTTAGCGACGAGGATGCGACCATCCTCTGGGTGACGTCGCTCGCCTAAGGTCAGTTCAGTTCACGGTTCAGCGATTCCGTGAACAGAAAATCTTCGACCTCTTCGTGGGCTTCATTGACAGTCAGGTGATGGCGTTCGGCCAGATAGGCTTCGAACTGTTTGCGATCCTTGCCGACGCGCGGCATATCCCGGTCCCTCAGGTTGGGAAAACGGCGTTTCGCGCGGGCGTAGCACGCGTTCCAGTCTTGTGTCAGATCGGTCCAGTTCAGCATCTGCGAGCTTTCCTTCTTCGGGTTTCAGGACGGCTCTCCCCTACGAGTAGGGTACGGAGGAGTTAACGTTGCGTAAGACATGACAAGATGTCGCACCCCTGGCCTGATCAGAATTATGCCGATCAGAGTCAGGTTTGCGCGGCGGGTTTGGCGCAAAATCCGGTGAAATGCCCATATATAGGGGCGCTTTGCGCTATGAGCTCATGATTTTGTTCATCGCGGAATGTGCCAGTTTTTGCCGATCTCCACGTGCATAAGGTGCCAGGTCCGGTGCGTCACACCCTATGCGCGTGGTTCTAATCGGCGTACCACCAGACCTCGGGCATGTATTGCGGGCCATCGCCGTAGATCGGCAGGGTCTCGGGGTATTTCAGAGCGCTGACATGGGCGATGCGGCCGACGTCGAAGCTCCAGATCGGGATCACGTATCGGCCCGCCGTCAGAACCCGGTCGAGGGCACGGGTGGCGGCCACGAAATCCTCGCGACTTTCCGAAGCCAGCATGGCGTCAATCATCCCGTCCACAGCCGGTGACGCGACGCCCATCAGGTTGCGCGTGCCCGGCGCATCGGCGGCCTCGCTGCCCCAATAGAGGCGCTGTTCATTGCCCGGAGACAGGGACAGGGCGCGGCGGAACGGGGTCATATCGAAATCCAGCTCAGACACACGTCCGGTATATTGGGCATTGTCGACACGTTCGGTCGTGACCTGAATGCCCAGACGTTCCAGCGCACGGGTGTATATCTCGACCGCTGTCTGCATCTCACCTTCGCCCTGTTGCAGCAGAACGGTGATCTGGAACGACTCACCCGCTGCATTGCGCAGTACGCCGTCCTGTATGGTCCAGCCAGCCTCGGCCAGCAGTTTTGCCGCTTGCCGCAGATTCGCGCGATTGCGGGCCGAGCCGTCGCCCTCGGGTGGGGCGTAGCCTTCAAGCGTTCCGGGGATCAGGTCTGCGCTGTAAGGCGCCAACAGTTCTGCAACGCGACCAGTCGCTGGTCCGGGTTGCATCGCCAGATCAGAGCCCGAGAAATAGGATGAGATCCGCGACTGCGCGCCGCCGGTGATCGTGTCGTTGATGAACTCAAAATTGAAGGCCAGCATCAGGGCTTCGCGCACGCGCCAGTCGTCGAACGGGGCTTTGCGGGTGTTCATCACCAGCCCGGTCATGCCCGAGGGTTTGCCATGCGGGATCTCGGTCTTGATCACATCACCGCGCTGAACGGCGGGGAAGCTGTACTGTGTATCCCATGTGTCGGCATTGAACTCACGCACGGCCGAAAGCTCTCCGGCTTTGAAGGCTTCGAACAGGACGGTGGCATCGCCGTAGAACTCGATCCGGATGTCATCGAAATTCATCGTGCCACGGCGAAACGGAACATCAGCGCCCCAATAGTCCGGATTGCGACGCAGGTTCACATAGCGCCCGGCCTCGTAATCTTCGACCACATAGGGTCCGCTGCCGATGGGGACATCGTGCAGCTGCGCGTCGGCAAAATCCTTCCCCTCCCATTGGGCTTTCTGAAGGATTGGGCGCAGGCCTACGATCAACGCAAGTTCGCGGTCAGCTTCGTTAAAGCTGATCCGGACCGAGCGCGGGCCGGTTTGTTCGATGCGGTCGATCTTGGACCAGAGACCGCGATAGCGCAGATGCCCTTCGGTCCCGAGGGTCTGGAAAGACCAGATTACATCGTCAACTGTGACCGGGGTTCCGTCGGAGAATCGAGCCTCTTCCCGGAGGGTAAATTCCACCCAAGAGCGGTCTGGCGCAGTCTCAACCGATTCGGCTAACAGCCCGTAAAGAGTGAAAGGTTCGTCCCAAGACCTTCCCATCAGGCTCTCGTGGGTCCAAAATCTTAACTGCCACGGAGGGGTGCCTTTTTGCACAAACGGGTTCAAACTGTTAAAGCCGCCAGTGTTTCCGAAAACGACTTTGCCGCCTTTGGGCGCCTCTGGGTTCGCATAGGGTAGAGACACAAAATCCGGTGGTAGTGCCGGGTCGCCATACATAGCTATGCCATGAGTCGATTCTGCCTGTGCCAGTGAGGACGCAAAAAGCAGGGCGATTCCCGCTGCCAAACCACGAAGCGGGTGTGAAAAATACGGGCTCATTTTGGAAACAATCCTGCTCTGGCCTTATTTTGTTGGGATTCATCGTAGCGATGATTTTTCTTGTTTTCAAACTTTTAGCTTGGACGAAAGCGCAGAATTGCTTATAAAGGTCTCACTGCTCGATAGGTTTCTTGCCTGTATGAAACCTGCCTCAATAACTTAACGCCCGCTTCGTGCGGGCGTTTTTTTTGGCAGATTTGCAGCCATTCATTCTGCAGTTCCCCGTTTTCTTTGCAGTTGCAGCATGGCACTCTGCGTGCCAGGTGAACTCAGAGGAAATGCAGTCATGAGCCTTTCGGGAAAAACGGCAATCATCACGGGATCGAATTCGGGCATCGGTCTGGGCGTCGCGCGCGAGCTGGCGAAGGCCGGGGCGGATGTGGTTCTGAACTCGTTCACAGATCGGGATGAAGATCACGCATTGGCGGCAGAGATTTCGAAAGAGACGGGTACCAACGCGCGCTACATTCAGGCCGATATGTCCAAAGGGGATGAATGTCGCGCCCTGATCGAGAAGGCGGGCTCCTGCGATATTCTGGTGAACAATGCGGGTATTCAGCATGTGTCGCCAATTGACCAGTTCCCGATCGACAAATGGGACGCGATCATTGCGATCAATATGAACTCGGCCTTCCATACAACCGCCGCCGCCTTGCCGTTGATGCGCGCGAGCGGGTGGGGCCGCGTCGTGAACATCGCCTCGGCCCATGGTTTGACGGCCTCTCCGTTCAAAGCGGCCTATGTGGCGGCTAAGCATGGTGTTGTTGGCATGACCAAGGCCGTCGCATTGGAAACCGCGCAAGAGCCGATCACCTGCAATGCGGTTTGTCCGGGCTATGTGCTGACCCCTCTGGTCGAGGCGCAGATCCCCGACACGATGAAGGAATACAACATGAGCCGTGAGGACGTGATCAAGAACGTCATGCTGGAGCGGCAACCGTCCAAGGAGTTCGCCACGGTCGAGCAATTGGGCGGAACGGTTCAGTTCCTCTGCTCGGATGCGGCTGCGCAGATCACCGGTACGACGATCTCGGTCGATGGTGGCTGGACGGCTTTGTGAGCTTGCATGGGGGCTCTGCCCCCATACCCCCGGGATATTTTTTGGCTAGATGAAGAGGCGGAACCATGAAGCGGATCAATCTGGCTTTGCAGGGTGGTGGAGCGCATGGTGCGTTCACCTGGGGTGTTCTCGACCGGCTTTTGGATGAAGAGGATATTGAGGTTGCGGCGATCACCGGAACCTCAGCCGGGGCATTGAACGGGGCTGCGTTCAAGTCTGGCATGGTTGCAAATGGGCGCGAGGGCGCGCGGGCGCGGCTGGACGGATTGTGGAAACGCATGGGGGCCCTTGGCGATATGCGTATTGCCAACTGGTTCAGGGGGCTTGAGCCTGCGAGCATTGCGCAGGCGATGGAGTATTCGCTGCCTTACTCCATTGGCGATGCGTGGTCGCGGATGGTGTCGCCCTATGCCTATGGCCCGTTCTATTCGAACCCGCTGGAATCCGTGGTGGATCGGTTCAACTTTGATGAGGTTTGCGCTGATCAGGGGCCACGTCTGTTTGTGTGCGCGACTTGCGTGCGCAGCGGCAAGATCCGTGTGTTTACGGGCGATGAGATCTCGACAAATGCGATTTTGGCTTCCGCCTGTTTGCCCACGCTGTTCAAAGCGGTTGAGATTTACGACCCCGAAACCGACAGGACGGAGGCGTATTGGGATGGCGGCTACACTGGCAACCCGGCGCTGTACCCGTTGTTCGAGGACGACTTGCCGGATGATGTGGTGATCGTGAATATCAACCCTCTGGAACGGGACGAGTTGCCGGTTACGCCGCAGCAAATCCAGAACCGGATTAATGAAATCAGCTTTAACTCATCCCTGTTTCGCGAGCTGAGGGCGATCAATTTCGTTCAGCGGCTGCTGGAAGAAGGCAAGCTGAAAGCCGGTGAGATGAGCCGCGTTTTGGTCCACATGATTGCGGATAATGAGCTGATGAACAGCTTGTCTGTGGCGACCAAAACGGTGCCCAATCCGGTAATCCTGCACAAGTTGAAGCACGCGGGCCGCGACGCGGCAGATGGGTTTTTAGCACGTCACAAAGATGATCTTGGACAGCATAGTACCGTTGATCTGCCCGCAATGTTTGGCTGATTACTCGGGCGGCTGCGTCGGGTCTTTTTCGTTGGGATAGACCAGACCGGCCGAAATTACGAGCTTCGCGGCCTCTTCAATCGACATGTCCAGGAGGATCACATCTTCTTCCGGGAAGAACAGCAGAAAGCCGGAAGTTGGGTTGGGCGTTGTCGGGATGAATATGCTCAGGAGGTTGCCACCTGTTTCGGCGCGATTGCTAACCTCACCCCTTGCGGTGGTCGATACGAACCCGATGGCCCAGATGCCACGCCGCGGATATTGCACCAAGCAGGCTTTCTCGAAAGAGCGTTCGGTCTGCGCGAACACCGTCTCCGAGATCTGTTTGATCCCGGAATAGATCGAGCGGACGATCGGCATCCGATCGACGAGGCTCTCGGTGAACGAAATGAAAGACCGGCCCAGAATGCCCTTGGCAATCCAGCCGACTAGAACGGTGAACACCAGGAAGATGATGACGCCGACGCCGCGCAGGTTGATGCCCACATATTCCTCGGGGCGGAACTGCTGCGGCACCAGCGGCAGAACGGCGCTGTCGATCCAGCCCACGACGGACCAGATAAGCCAGATTGTCAGCCAGACAGGCGCAATGACAACGATACCCGTCAGAAAAGAACCGCGCAGGCGCGAGAACAGGCCGGGGCGGCGATGGGGCTCTTCGTCAAACGGTGTGTTCATTACAGGTCCGAGTGGTTTGCGAAACTACCTAAGCAGTCCGATGCGCCGGTGCAATAGGGCAGGTTTACGCGCCGTTTACCAGTGCCTTAGCAATATTCGCCGCCAATCGTGCGTTGTTGCGCACCAAGGCGATGTTCGCGGTGAGTGAACGGCCCTCGGTCTTTTCAAAGATCCGTTGCAGCAGATAGGGCGTGACGGCCTTTCCGGTGATCCGATGAGCATCTGCATCCGCCTGGGCAGCGGCGATGATCGGGGCCAGCTCCTCGGCCGGGATCTGGTCTGCGGCCGGGATTGGGTTCGCGACCAGCTGACCGCCCGGTAGGCCCAGCGCGCGGCGCGTCGCATGAGCTTTTGCGATGGCCTCAGCACTGTCCATGCGCAGCGGTGCGGCATATGGGGATTGCGCGGACCAGAAGGCGGGAAAGGCATCCTGGCCATAGGCGATGACCGGAACGCCCAGCGTTTCAAGAACCTCAAGCGTTTTAGCGAGATCGAGAATCGCTTTGGCACCCGCCGCCACGACTGTCACCGGGGTTTGGCCCAGCTCATGCAGGTCGGCTGAGATATCAAACGTCGTCTCGGCACCCTGATGGACGCCTCCGATCCCGCCGGTCGCAAACACCTCGATCCCCGCATATTGCGCGGCGATCATGGTTGCGGCCACAGTTGTGGCTCCGGTCCCGCCGGTCGAGATACAGGCCGCCATATCAGCGCGCGAGATTTTCGCAACACCCTGAGCTTGGCCCAAGGCCTGCAGCTGGTCGGGTTCAAGGCCCACATGCAGCACGCCTTCGATCACGGCCATGGTGGCGGGCACAGCTCCGGCATCGCGGATGTCCTGTTCCACCTTCGCGGCGACCTCAACGTTCTGAGGGTAGGGCATGCCGTGGGTGATGATGGTGCTTTCCAGCGCCACGATTGGGTGGCCTGCGTCTTTGGCGGCGCGGACCTCGACAGAATAGTGGATAGGGATCACAGCGGAGTTTCTCCTGAAACGTAGGTTGCAGCGGCGTGGAGCGCGCGGGTCAAAGCCGTTTGCGCGTCGGCGCCGTCTGATTCTGAAGCGATATGGGCGGCCATGAATGTGTCGCCAGCGCCGGTCACGCGGGTCACAAGCACAGACGGAGGTGTCTGGGTCAGAACGCCCTTGGCCGAGCCCACGGTGGCCGAATTGCCACCATCGGTGACGAGAACGCGCAGAGCGCCTCGGTCCAGCAGGCCTTTGGCGGCGGATTCGGAATCGGTAAACTCGCGCTGGCAAAGCAGGCCAGCTTCCTCGAGGTTCACATAGAGTGTCGCGCGGGCGTGTTTGAGGAAAGGCAACAGGCGCTCGGCCTTGCCGGGTGAGGCCGGTGCAACCCGCAGGTCCGCCTTGGCAAAGGCGGGGCTTTGGGCGATTTCTTCCAGAAGGTCCAGCGTCAGGTTGCCGTCCAGCGCAATTGGTCCTTCGAACGGCGTATTCTCATAGCCCAGCGGCCCGTGCATCAACGGGCGCAGGATTTTCGCCCCCGAAGCCTCAAGCGAGTGGGCGTCAGCGATGGCCGCGATCAGGCCGTTGGCCCCTTCGACCGCCATGTAGCGATCGGTCGGCAGGTCTTGCGAGCGGTAGATATGGTCGGTGACCATGCCGAGCCGGGCGCAAGCGTGGACCAGCTCGTCACCCTCCGGGTCGCGGCCAATGGCGGTCAGTAGGGTAGGGGTCATGCCAAACCGCACCAGCGTCATGGCGATGTTCATGGCGACGCCGCCGGGCAGGCGGGTGATCCGCCCCGGCACGTCCGATCCTTGCCGCATGGCACTGGCCGAGCGTCCGATCACGTCCCACAGGACCGAGCCGATACACAGGATTTCACTGTTCTGAGTCATGGTGCTGTCATGCCGCAGCGCTGAGGGCCGTGCAAGCCAGAACGTCAGCGGTAACAGAGATAAGGCCTCTGTGATCTCGCCCGCGGTCGTTTCGACTTGCGATCCGATGCGTTCGGCGGGACACTCGGCCTATATGATTGATGATTTTATTGATGAGCGTCGCAGATGAACGGTATTTTCCGTTTCCTCCTGATTTTGCCTGTCTTTTTGGTGTTTTCGGCGTTGTCCGCGAAGGCACAGACCGCTCTGACGATTGTCGAGTTCTGGACGAAGGCTGACACTCTGTTCCTAGAGGTCACGCTGAATGCCGAGATGTTCTTGGCCGGGCTCGACCCTGAAGCCCGCCCTGATTTCGCCGATGACGCCCGGTACAGAGAGCTGCGCCGACGGGTCTCCTCAGAGCTAGAGCCTGAGGTTCGGTCGTTTGTCAAAGACTGGGCCGAGACGCTGAGGGTTGAGGTCGCAGGCCCGGCCCTCCTGTCTTATGAGGGCGTGCGCATTCCCATTGTCGGCGATCCTGATACACCGCGTTTGTCAAAGCTGTTGCTGGCGGCGCCGCTGCCGGAAGGCGCGTCCAGTCTGCGCCTGACATGGCCCGAGGGGCACGGGCCTGCCGTTGTGAAACAACAGCGTGTCGACGCACCCTACACGGGCTATCTGGTCGCCGGAGAGGTCAGCCCGCTGATCCCGTTGCAAGGCGGTGCCGCGCTCGGCCCGCAACAGGTGCTGCAGGTGTTTCTGCCCAAGGGGCTGACCCGCATTCTGCCGCATGGCTACCACGAGATCGCCCTTGTGCTGTCGCTGGTCTTTATGACTCTCAGCCTGCGTCCGCTGTTGGCGCAGATGTTGTTTGTGTCCCTCGGGCTGATCTTCGGTCTGGCGCTTTCGGTCTATGGCGCGGTTGCGTTGCCCTCTGCGGTGGCCTCTCAGGCGCTTGCGGCTGCAACCCTCGTTTTGGCGCTGTGGAATTTGGTTCTCAGGCGTCTGACCGTATTCCGTTTGCTGGCCGTTTTCGGGGCCGGATTGTTGTGCGGGATCACGCTCAGCACATCTTTGGCGACGATTGGGGTGCCACCGGATCATTTGCCGCCCGCAATATCCGGCTATGCGGGCGGGGTGCTGGTGGCGCTTTACGCCATAGCTGCCGCAGTTTTTGCGGTCTCCGCTCTGATTGCCGGGGCATCTGAGAGGATGCGAGGCCGGATATCCGTTCTGGCCTCGATCCTGATTGCTGGAATTGCCGTCTATTGGTTGGCCGAGCCCCTGATACTCAGCTAGCCATATGGGACAACAGGTCGTTCAGAGCGGCCGCCGGGTCCTCGGCCGACCAGATTTCGTTGCCGATGCCGAAGAAATCCGTATGCGGGGACAGGGTGCGGATCAGGTCTGGGGTCAGGCCGCCCTCGGCCACGACGGGGACCTCGATCATTTCTGACCACCATTGGAACAGGTCTTTCTCGGCCAGCGTCCCGTCACCAAGCGAGGATGTGCCTACTGGACCGAAGGCGACATAGTCGACGCTGGCTTCGCCAGCCGTCATGCCGTCATGGCTGGAGGCCCCACAAAAGCTGCCGACAATCGCATCTGCACCAAGCTCTTTGCGAGCAGCCCGGACCGAGCGAGCTGCATCGTCCAGATGCACACCGTCCAACCCCAGCCGTTGCGCCAGCAGAACGTGGTTCGAGATCACAATGGCCACGTCGCGCGCATGGGCAACCTCGCGGCAGGCATCTGCGGCGCGGGCAATCGTGTCCTCGTCGTTCCCAGCCAAGGCCAGCCGGATGCAAGCAATCTCGGCCCCGTCCAGAACCCGCGCCAATTGGTCGGGGAAGGAGCTAAGCGTGATGGTCGGCGGAGTGATCAGATAGATCTGAGGCTGCTCGGGGGTGTCCATTAGCGCGTCCTTCGCTTTCATTCTTTGGCGCGGTTTAGCGGATTGAGCGCGGGAAGCAAACTTTTAAGCCTCCGGCGGAGGTATTTAGGAACAGAAGAAGAGGATCGGGTTGCCCTGATGAGGCTGGGTGATTAGAGCAGGCGGAACTTTCGGAGACAGACATGCCTAGTGACACCTCTCAGCCTTCCTTTGTGCTCGTGCGCCCGCAAATGGGCGAAAACATCGGGGCCGCCGCGCGGGCGATGTGGAATTTCGGACTGGACCGGATGCGGATCGTGGCCCCTCGGGACGGGTGGCCGAACCCGAAGGCAGTAGCGATGTCCAGCGGTGCTGGTCGGCTTCTGGATGAGGCGCAATTGTTTGACGATCTGGCGGGGTCGCTGTCTGACACAACCTTTGTGTTTGCGACCACCGCACGACAACGTGGGCTGACCAAGCCCGTCTACAGCCCGGAACGCGCCATGCAGATCGCGGCTGAAAAGGTAGCCGCGGGTGAAAAGGTCGCCGTTCTGTTTGGCCCCGAACGTGCGGGGCTTGAGAATGAGGATATCGCCAAGGCCAATGCCATCATCTCGGTGCCTGTGAACCCGGAATATGCCTCGCTCAACCTTGGACAATGCGTGCTGCTGACCGCCTATGAGTGGATGCGTCAGACCGGTGACGTAGTGCATGAGGCCACCGACCTGGGCAAGGGCGACTGGGCGACCGGGATCGAGGTCGAGAAGCTGGTTGAGCACTATGAAGATCGGCTGGAAGAGGCCGGTTTCTTCTACCCGCCGGAAAAGGCCGAGGGCATGAAGACCAATCTGCGCAACCTGTGGTCGCGGATGCGGATGACGCGGGCGGATGTGCAGATGTTGCACGGTGTCATGCGTCAGATGGTCCGTTGGAAAGACAAAGGGTAAGGCTGGACCTTGCCCCTCACTGGCCCTAGCTTGCGACGAAATCCAGAGCTTGCGACCAAATCCAGGACATATGAGGACAGCATGAGCGCAAAGCGCAGCATCTTCGAAGAAGTCTCAGACACCGAAAAACAACAGGCCGTTCAACCCGGTATGATCGACAAGGACCGGGGCGGGGCACGCAAGGCGATCCGGGCGTGGCTGATGATCCTGTTCGCTCTGGTCGTTGTTATGATCGCCGTTGGGGGCCTGACGCGCCTGACCGATAGCGGGCTGTCGATCACCGAATGGCGTCCGATCACCGGGGCCATCCCGCCGATGACCGAGGCCGACTGGCAATCCGAATTCGACAAGTACAAGGAAATCGACCAGTGGCGCATCCAGAACCAGTGGATGGAGCTGAATGATTTCAAGTTCATCTACTGGTGGGAATGGGGCCACCGCCAACTGGGCCGCTTGATAGGTCTGGTCTGGGCGCTTGGTTTCTTTGGCTTCCTGATCGCGCGCAAAATCCCCACGGGTTGGACCGGCAAATTGCTGATCCCCGGTGCCTTGGGCGGCGTTCAGGGCGCGGTCGGCTGGTGGATGGTCGCCTCGGGTGTGACGCAAGGCGAAGGGATGACGGCCGTTGCCAGCTATCGTCTGGCGACGCATCTTGGCTTGGCCTTTGTGATCCTTGGGTTCCTTGCGTGGTATATCTTTGAGCTGGGCCGGGACGAGCGTGACCTGATGCAGGCGCGCCGCGCGAAAGAGGCGAAGCTGTACTCGCTCTCGACCGGCCTCCTGCATTTCACCTTTTTACAAATACTCATCGGTGCGCTGGTCGCCGGGATCGACGCAGGGCGATCCTACACCGACTGGCCCCTGATCGGGGGGCAGCTATTGCCGCCTGATGCGACCATGCTTGAACCGATGTGGCGCAACTTCTTCGAAAGCCCCGGTCTGGTGCAGTTCATCCACCGTTGCGCGGGATATCTGCTGTTCATCTTTGCCATCATCGTCTGGCGTCGGGGGCAGGGCAGCGCCCACCCGCAGACCCGTTTCGCCTTCAACGCAGCCTTTGCGGCCCTGTCGCTGCAGGTGGTGGTCGGTATCGTCACGGTCGTTTACGCAGCCCCTTGGCAGATCGCCATTTTCCACCAGTTCATGGCCGTCGTGGTCTGGACCCTGATCCTGCGCGCCCGCTTCCTGAGCGGCTACCCCATTGCAACCTCAATCCGTGGAGCGTGACCCGATGAGCGCCTTTGACGACCTGATGGCCTTTCAACGTGAAACCTCGGCTCTTGGTCAGATTGCCGGCCGGCTTGGCTGGGATCAGGAGACCATGATGCCGCGCGGAGCTGCCCCGCAACGGGCCGAGGAAATGGCCGCGATCGAGGCCGTTTTGCACGCCCGCAAATCCGACTCGCGCGTGGCCGAATGGCTGGACCAAGCCGACGCGAGCGATGCCTCGGGTCAGGCCCAGCTGCGTGAGATCCGCCGGTCTTATGAACGCACCATCAAAGTTCCCGCCGATCTGGCCAAAGCTCTTGCTCGGGTCACCTCTGCCGCGCAAGGCAAATGGGCGCAGGCGCGTGCGGATGAGGACGTCTCGGCCTTCCTGCCCGTGCTGGAAGAAGTCGTCTCGCTGAAACGCGAGGAAGGGGCCGCGCTGGCGCAAGGCGGTGACGTCTACGACGCCATGGTCGAGGATTATGAGCCCTATACGACAGGCGCCCAGATTGCCGAGATCTTCGATCAGATGCGTCCCCGCTTGGTTGCACTGCGAGCAGCGGTTCTGGATCGGCCCGCCCCCAAGGCGCTGGAGGGTTCGTTCGACGAAACCGAACAGATGCGCCTGTCACAAAAACTGGCGCTTGCGTTCGGCTATGACCTGAACCGAGGCCGCGTTGACAAGGCGGTGCATCCGTTCAGCTCGGGCAGTGGCTCTGACGTGCGGATCACGACCCGGACCAGCGCGACTGACCCGTTCAACTGCTTCTACTCAACTATTCATGAGGTCGGCCATGCCGCCTATGAACAGGGTATCAACCCAGACTACGCGCTGACGCCTCTGGGTCAGGGCGTGTCGATGGGCGTGCATGAAAGCCAAAGCCGGATTTATGAAAACCAGCTTGGCCGCTCGCGTGCCTTCACCGGATGGCTCTTCACCCAGATGCGCGACGCCTTCGGAGATTTCGGGATCGCGGATGCCGATGCCTTCTACGCGACCGTGAACCATGTCCAGAACGGCTATATCCGGACCGAGGCGGATGAGGTGCAATACAACCTCCACATCATGCTGCGCTTTGATCTGGAGCGCGCGTTGATGGCCGGAGACCTGCAGGTCTCGGACCTTGAGGCCGCGTGGAATGACCGCTTCAAGGCGGATTTCGGTTATGCGGTCGACAAACCCTCGAACGGGTGTTTGCAGGATGTGCATTGGTCCGTGGGTCTGTTCGGCTATTTCCCAACCTACTCGCTGGGCAACGTTTATGCTGGGTGTCTCTATCAGGCGCTGCGCGGCGCCGTGCCGGGAGTGGATGGGCAATTGGCCGAAGGTGATACCTCAGGTGCGACCACGTGGCTGCGCGAGAATGTGCAGCAATTTGGCGGGCTCTACGCCCCGCGTGAGGTCATTGAGCGTGCAAGCGGTGTTGAACCTGGGCCGGACCCGCTGCTGAGTTATCTCGAGCAGAAATTCGGTGCGCTCTACGGGCTGTAACGAGGGCTGCTCACGTTGCCGTGTGCCCGCGTGGTGTTCCGCGCGGGATTGGCTAGGGTAGGGCATCTGACCCCGGTGGAGACGACTGTGCCCTTCACATCTTTGGTAAAACCCCGGCTGGCCCAGATCATCACCAGCCGAGGGCTGCAAAACGCGCGTCGTGGCCTGCATGATCTGGGCCGAAGGGCACGCGGCGCGCAGCACGAAGTTCACTATTTCCACGATGCATCAGACCCGTATTGCTCACTGACGGCTCGGGTTTTGCCAGCATTCGAGGCGCGCTATGACCTTGCGCTGCGCCCGCATTTGATCTCAGGCCCGCCAGCAGAGGCGGTTCCTGATCCGAAAGCGCATCGCGAGAACGCGCTCAAAGATGCAACGCGCTTGGCGCAAAAGCTGGGTTTGGACGCGCCAAAGGCGGCTGGCTTGCCGCCAGAGGTCAACGCTCATCTGGCCGCCCATCTTGGAGAGCCGGATTTCGCGCAACATCTCAAAGCCATTAGCGCCGCCCAATGGGCTGGGCGGGATTTACCTGCGGGCAAACAGAGTGATCCCGCCGCTCCTATGCGCGCCGGGGATCAGGCGTTGCGCGCGATGGGACACTACCTGGGTGGCACGTTTTACTATGGCGGTGAATTTTACTGGGGTGTGGACCGACTGCACTATCTTGAAGACAGGTTACAAAGCGCCGGGCTGGGCACCGGCCCCCTTCTGGTGCCGCCCCCAGAGCCGGTGTTTGACCACCAAGGGGACACCCCAAAAACTCTGGAGTTCTTTTTCTCCTTCCGCAGCCCGTATTCTTTTCTGGCTTTTGGCCGGGTCCAGCACTTGGCAGAACACTACAAGGCTGAACTGATCCTGCGTCCGGTGCTGCCGATGCTGATGCGCGGCTTGCCAGTGCCAAAGGCGAAATCCCGATACATCCTTCAGGATTGCACGCGTGAGGCACGGCGGCTGGGTATCCCGTTTGGCCGTATCTGCGACCCTCTGGGCGCGGGGGTCGAGCGCGGTTATGCGTTGTTCGACTACGCCGAATCCGAAGGTCGGATGGCCACGTTTTGTTCTGCTTTCATGCGCTCGGTCTGGTCCGAGGGTGCGGACGCGGCGAGTGATAGGGGGCTATCCCATATTGTCAGGGCCGCCGGTCTGGATTGGGCCAAAGCGCGCGATGAGCTGAAATCACAGACTTGGCGTCGGCGGGTTGAGCAGAACCAAAACAGGCTGCAAGACGTTGGCCTTTGGGGTGTTCCCAGCTTCCACGTCGACGGTCAGAGCATTTGGGGTCAGGATCGGCTCTGGGCTGTGGCTGATCTATTGGGCACTGAATCAAAACAGGCGCTGCCCGGGTCCGGTTAGCGCCTGTTTCATGTGCTCTAGCCGAAAGATTATTCTTCGGCCTCGTCCTCATCGCCCTGATCGGCGATCCAGGCGACGCTGACGACCACTTCGCCTTTACCGGTGTTGAATACCCGCACGCCGCCGGCGCTGCGGGACCGGAAGGAAATGCCATCGACCGGCACGCGGATCGACTGACCTTTTGAAGTGGCCAGCATGATCTGGTCATCAATCTCGACCGGGAAGGAAGCCACAAGCTCTCCGCCGCGCATTGCTTTGTCCATCGCCGCAACGCCCATGCCGCCACGTCCGCGGACGGGGTAGTCGTGGCTGGAGCTCAGCTTGCCTGCGCCGCCCGCTGTGATAGTCAGGATCAGGTTCTCCGCGGCCGACATCTCGGCATAACGTTCCTGAGGCAGAACGCTGTCGGCATTGCCTTCATCCTCATCGCCCTCGGCCTCATCGGTGACGCCAGCCATCAGACGGCGCATCTTGAGATATGCGGCCCGCTCATCCGAGGTCGCATCGAAATGGCGGATGACGGACATCGAAACCACTTCGTCATTGCCGGAGAGGCGCACACCACGCACACCGACCGAGGAGCGGCTGTTGAACACCCGCACATCGGTCGTCGGGAAGCGGATTGCACGGCCGGATTTGGTGACCAGCATCACATCATCCTCTTCCGAGCAGATGCGCGCGTTGATCAGCTTCGTCTCGGCATGCTCATCCTCGAACTTCATGGCGATCTTGCCGTTGCGCTTCACATTGGTGAAGTCCGACAGGCGGTTACGCCGCACTGTGCCTGCGCTAGTGGCGAAGACGACCTGAAGGTTCTCCCATTCCTCATCCGGTACATCCACGGGCATGATCGCAGCGATGGAGACTCCGGTCGGGATCGGCAGGATGTTGACGATCGCCTTGCCCTTGCCGGTCCGTCCCGATTGCGGCAGGCGCCAGGTCTTGAGCTTGTAGACCATGCCATCGGTGGTGAAGAACAGTAGCTGCGTATGGGTGTTGGCCACGAAGAGGGTGGTGACCACGTCCTCTTCCTTGGTCTGCATCCCCGACAGGCCCTTGCCGCCACGCTTTTGCGCTCGGAAATCGGCTAGAGGCGTACGCTTGATATAGCCGCCCGAGGTGACAGTCACGACCATATCTTCGCGTTCGATCAGGTCCTCGTCTTCCATGTCGCCGGACCAATCGACGATCTCGGTGCGACGGGGTACCGCGAACTGATCTCGTACTTCGCGCAGCTCATCGCCGATGATCGACATGATGCGTTCGCGCGAGGAGAGGATATCCAGGTATTCTTTGATCTTGGCAGCCAGTTGCTCTAGCTCGTCCGTGACCTCTTTGACGCCCAGTTGGGTCAGGCGCTGCAGGCGCAACTCGAGGATCGCACGGGCCTGAACCTCGGTCAGGTTATAGGTGCCATCATCGTTCATCTTGGACAGCGGGTCGTCGATCAGGCGCAGATAGCCTTCGATCTCGGCCGCAGGCCAACGGCGGGTCATCAGTTTCTCGCGTGCCTCAGCCGCGTCCGCCGACGAACGGATGGTGGCAACCACTTCGTCCACGTTCGAGACGGCCACGGCCAAACCACACAAGATATGGCTACGCTCGCGCGCTTTGCGCAGATCGTATGCGGTGCGGCGGGCTACCACATCCTCGCGGAAGTCGATGAAGGATGTCAGGAACCGGCGCAGGGTTAGTTGCTCGGGCCGACCACCATTCAGGGCCAGCATGTTGCAGCCAAACGACGTCTGCATTGGCGAGAAACGATAAAGCTGGTTCAGCACCACTTCGGGCGTTGCGTCGCGCTTCAGCTCAACCACGACACGCACGCCGTTGCGGTCGGATTCGTCCTGCACGTGCGCTACGCCTTCGATGCGCTTTTCGCGCACCGCTTCGGCGATCTTTTCGATCATCGAGGCTTTGTTCACCTGATAGGGGATCTCATCCACGACAATGGCGTAGCGATCTTTGCGCAGTTCTTCGACCCGCGTCTTGGCTCGGATAATGACGCTGCCGCGGCCTTCCAGATAAGCTTTGCGCGCACCGGAGCGGCCCAACATGACGCCGCCGGTCGGAAAGTCGGGACCGGGGACGTATTCGATCAACTGCTCGGACGTCAGGTCCGGGTCGTCAATCAGCGCCAGCGTGGCGTCGACCACTTCGCCCAAATTGTGTGGAGGGATATTCGTCGCCATACCCACGGCAATCCCGCCAGCGCCATTGACCAGCATGTTCGGGAACCGGGCGGGCAGGACGGTCGGCTCTTTGTCTTTGCCGTCGTAGTTGTCCTGAAAATCGACCGTCTCTTTTTCGATATCAGCCAGCAGGGATGCAGCTGGTTTGTCCATCCGCACTTCGGTATAGCGCATGGCCGCCGGGTTATCGCCGTCCATCGAGCCAAAGTTGCCCTGACCGTCCAGCAACGGCAGCGACATCGAGAAATCCTGCGCCATCCGCACCAGCGCATCATAGATCGCGCTATCGCCATGCGGGTGGTATTTACCCATCACATCGCCGACCGGACGGGCTGATTTGCGATAGGCCTTGTCATGCGTGTTACCCGTCTCGTGCATAGCGTACAAAATCCGCCGATGCACGGGTTTCAGTCCATCGCGCAGATCGGGGATCGCGCGGGAAACGATGACCGACATGGCATAGTCCAGATAGGACGTGCGCATCTCGGATTCGATGGAGACCGTCGGGCCGTCATAGACAGGGCGCTCGGGCGGGGTTTCATCCATGTTTTCAGGTGTTTCTGGCGTATCGCTCACGTAAACTGCTCGTTTCTTGTGCAGACTCTATATTTTGTGGTTCTACTCTATCAGACCCAGCACATAAGGTGCAAGCAAGCAACGAATCCGCGCGTGAAAATCCAAAGTAACACTCGGGTAACATCTTGTTATCCAAATGTTAGGTGGTTTTGCTGCTATCATAGAGAGACCCTGAATGAAATCGGAGGTCTGAATGCAGCAAAGCGAAACCGAATTAATGCTGAAGGGATACGGTCTGACGACGGCGGAATTCTTCTACCGTATGCCCGACTATATCCATGTCCTGAACACGTTCATCTGGCAGGAATATGATCTGGCGCCGGATCATCCGAAACTGTTCGAATTCATCGACTTTTGGCAACGAGAGATTGAGGGGCCTTTGCACTCGGTCAAATTCACCCATCGCAAGATGATCGCGCCGGGGGAGTGGCGCAATATGGTGGGTGAGTTCCGCGTGAACTGACGCCTTATCCCGCCCGCCAAGCGTAGACCGAACACCCGGTTGAGCCCGAGCTGGTGAAGCTGTTGCCATCTTCAGCCAGACGACCGCGCCATTGAACTGTGATGCCGGGGAAATAGTCGGTGCCGCTGATCTGTTGGTCATTCACGTAGATCACCGTGTTGGCTTTTTGACCCAGCGAGTCGGTGAGGCTTCCGGTGTATTTGTTGCCACCGGCATGGGAGTAGCGCACCGTTCCGGTCACTTTGACGACCACCGCGCAGGTGGCCTTGAACTGCCATGTGCCAGCCATAGAAAGGCTCGTGGAAACAGACGGTGCAGGGGCCGGTGTGGGTGCCGGTGCAGCGACGACCTTGCAGATCTTGCCGCTTTTGCCCTGCAACTCTTCCAATGCGTGCTGAGTTCCCAAATCATCCGCTCCCAATTGCGACGCGCTCGCCTCGCGGTAGCGCGCAAAGGCCTGACGGGTGCGCGGTCCAGCGACACCATCTGCACCTCCGGCACTGCAGCCCAGCGCGTTCAGGGCCGATTGCGTGGCGCGCATCACTTCGCGCGAATCTGAAATGATCGGGGTGTCTGGGGCTTCGGGGGCCGGAGTACGCTCTGTCTCGATTGGCAGCTCAACCGAGGCAAGGCTGTCGCGCAATTGCAGAGCCACCTCGTAGGAGTAGTTCTCGGACTGATCTTCGTACTTCTCAAGAAATGCGTCCAGTGCGTTCACGGTTCCGACCGAGCGCGCAAGCTCTAGATCGGCGCGCATGTCATCCGTCGGGGGCGTAGGTGCGTTCAGCGGCACTGTCGCGACAGCTGGGGTGAAATAAAACTCTCCCAACAGTTCATCATAATAGGCCGGGATCTGCGTATGCTGAACGGTGCGGGACAGATCGCGCACCTCGCGTCGCAGGTCTGAGACCATGCTGCGCAGCTCAAGCCCCGGTTCTGACAGGCGCGGCAGCAATGCGCGGGTGAAGACCGAGTTCTTTGCGGGTTCATCATCGCTCAGGCGGTCCAGCGCCATCTGGCCGGCCCCGGCTGAGAAGATCACGAACATACCTTCAGGCGCGTTGATACGCCCCAGGCCGCGAGTACGCCCGACACTGCGCCCGGAAACGGTTTCAAACGGATTGTCGCGGCAGGCGTCTATGATCGCGATGGAAGTGCGCGCACCGGTGGCGCGGACGCGGTCCAAAAGGTTCGACAGGGCGATGGATTCGGACTTCACGAAATCGGTCTCGCCGGACGAGGGCGCGACAATATCGGTGGGCAGCAGGTAATTCTCTCCGTCGATCTCAACGCCGTGACCGGCAAAGAACACAAAAGCGGTATCGCCAGCCTCCAGCCGGGCCGTGAAGTCTGCGATTTTCTGGTTCATGCCGCGCCGGTCGAGGTTCAGACCTTCAATGGTTTCAAAACCCAGATTTTCCAGCTTGTCGGAAACGGCCTCGGCGTCGGCGACAGCTTTCTTCAGATCAACGACCGAGTTGTACTTATCATTGCCGATCACCAGCGCCAAACGCTCTTGCGCCCATAGCGGGGCGGCAAAACATGCAAACAGAAAAAACAGAAACTTGTTCATCTCAACAACCCAAACCGGAATGATCCTGTTACATCTATATCGGAAAACCGCCGCGTCCCTCAGTGATTTGGATTACTTTGGCTGAACCCATCGAATAAGAGGCGTTTTCGGGTCATGCGATGGAAAAAAGAAGCATTATGATTGCGCTAACATTGGACATGACCTTAGGGGCAGGTTAAGGACAACTCATGGTTTCACGCGTCATTCCTGTCGATCCGTTCGATCTGGTCATTTTCGGCGGCACCGGAGATCTTGCGCAGCGCAAGATCTTGCCCGCCTTGTTTCGCAGATTCTGCGCGGGGCAATGGCCCGAAAGCGCACGTATCATTGCGGCGGCGCGCAGTGAGCTTTCGACGGATGCGTTCCGGACCCTCGTGACCGAGTCGTTGCGGAGCTATGCGCCCAGACGGTCGGGCGAGGTTGAGAATCTGCAAGGTTTCCTGCAGCGCCTCGACTACGTCCGGCTGGATGCGCTCTCAACCGGCGGGTGGGATGAGCTTGCAGGCAAACTGACCCCGGACCGCGTGCGGGCGTTCTATTTCTCGGTCGGTCCCAGCCTGTTTGCCCCTCTGGCCGAACGTATCCGCGCGCATGCGCTTGCGACCGAGGATACTCGGATCGTGGTAGAGAAACCCTTTGGCCACGATCTGGACAGCGCACGGGATTTGAATGCGACGCTGGCGGCGCATTTCGACGAAGGGCAGATTTATCGGATCGACCATTATCTGGGGAAAGAAACCGTCCAGAACCTGATGGCCGTGCGGTTTGGCAACATGCTGTTTGAGCCGCTTTGGAACAGCCAATACGTGGATCACATCCAGATCACCGTGGCCGAAACGGTGGGCGTCAAAGGGCGCGAAGACTATTACGAGCGCGCTGGAGCCATGCGCGACATGGTGCAGAACCACCTGATGCAATTGCTCTGCCTTATCGCGATGGAACCACCCGCCAAGTTCGATCCGGACGCTGTACGCGACGAAAAGCTCAAGGTCATCCGCGCGCTTGATCCGGTTGAGCCGCACCACATTGTACGCGGGCAGTTCGCCGCCGAGGCTGAAGGGTCAGGCTATCGCGAGGTTGTCGGCAATCCCCGCTCGACCACGGAAAGTTACGTGGCCTTGAAGGCGCATATCAGCAACTGGCGATGGGCCGGGACGCCGTTCTACCTGCGCACCGGTAAGCAGCTGGTGGCGCGGTCCTCGGTGATCAACGTGCAATTCAAGGACGCGCCGCATTCGATATTTGGCGAGGCAGCAGGGCGACACGCCAATGCCTTGTCGATCCGGTTGCAACCGAATGAGGGGATCACCTTGAAGGTGACCATCAAAGAGCCGGGGCAAGGTGGAATGCGTCTGATCGACGTCCCGCTAGATATGAGCTTTGCCGAGGCGCTCGGTCCGGAAAATCAGGACCCGCCCGATGCCTATGAACGGCTGATCATGGACGTGATCCGGGGCAACCAGACCCTGTTCATGCGTGGTGATGAGGTCGAGGCCGCCTGGGCCTGGACCGATCCGATCATCGCCGGATGGCAGGCGCGGGGCGATGTCCCCAAACCCTATGACAGTGGCAGCACAGGGCCGGGCGACGCCGAGCTGCTGATGAAACGAGACGGTCGCCACTGGCAAGGAATCAAGCCATGAATATTCAGGAATATGCCGACCGCGACATGTTGGCGATCGACGTGGCCAACGCATTGGCCGGAGAATTAGAGGCCGCTTTGTTGCATGACGACACGGTGGCCCTTGCGGTGCCGGGCGGAACGACTCCGGGGCCGGTTTTCGATGTCCTCTGTGCCGCAGATCTGGACTGGGCGCGGATACGCGTGCTGCCGACCGACGAACGCTGTGTGCCTGCGGACAGTGACCGCTCGAACGAGCGTCTGATCCGCGAACGCCTTCTGACCAACCGCGCCTCGGTGGCGCAATACGTGCCGCTCTACGTCCCGGGGGCCGCACCCGAGGACGCTCTGCCTGAGATCGAGTCATTGATCGCACCGGTTCTGCCTTTGTCGGTACTGGTGTTGGGGATGGGAGGCGATATGCACACAGCCTCACTGTTTCCAGGAATGCAGGGGCTGGCTGAGGCGCTGGACAGCAACGCGCCGACACTGGCCGTGGCGAGGACGGATGTGCAACCGGAACCGCGTATCACCCTGACGGCTCCGGTCCTAGATGGGGCCTTGTCGAAACATCTGATCATCTACGGCGCCGAGAAGCGGGAAGCGCTGGAGAAGGCCATGTCTCTACCCCCCGAAGAGGCCCCAATTGCGGCTGTGTTGGGCGGCATGACCGTTCATTGGGCGGAGTGAGCCATGCAGCTGGATAGATTGAAAGCACTGGCAGCATCGCAACAGGCCCGCATTCTCGACCTGTTCGAGGCGGACGCGGATCGGGCACAGAATTTCTCCGCCTCAACCGGCGATATGCTGTTCGACTACTCAAAAACGCAGATCGGCGGCGAGATCCGGGATGCTCTGATCCAACTATGTGACCAAGCCGATCTGGAAGCACGCCGCGAGGCGATGTTTTCTGGCCAGAAAATCAACGAGACCGAAGATCGCGCGGTGTTGCACACGGCGTTGCGAAACCTGGACGGCGACGCGGTGCGGGTCGATGGTCAGGATGTGATGCCGGACGTTTTGGACACCTTGCAGCGGATGCGTGTCTTCGCCGAGGAGGTGCGCGGAGGCACCGCTGCCGGGGCAGGGGGCAGCTTTACCGATGTGGTGAATATCGGTATCGGAGGCTCGGATCTGGGGCCGGTGATGGCGACCCATGCGCTGTCGCCCTACCATGATGGGCCGCGTCTGCACTATGTCTCGAACGTCGATGGCGCGCATATCGCGGATACGTTGCGGCAGTTGGACCCGACCCGGACACTGGTGATCGTGGCCTCGAAAACCTTCACGACGATTGAAACCATGACCAACGCCCGCACCGCGCGGGCATGGATGAGCGAGGGCGGAGGAGACCCCGCCAAGCAGTTCGCCGCCGTCTCAAGCGCGTTGGACAAAACGCAGGACTTCGGCATCCCCGAGGACCGCGTATTCGGTTTCGCAGATTGGGTCGGAGGGCGTTATTCTGTCTGGGGTCCTGTCGGTTTGCCGGTTATGGTCGCGATCGGCTCGAACGCGTTCGATGCGTTCCTGCGGGGCGGGCAAGCGATGGACATGCATTTCCGTTCGGCCGATTGGGCCGAGAACGTTCCGGTTATGCTGGCTTTGGTCGGAATCTGGCATCGTCAGGTGCTGGGCCATGCCAGTCGAGCGGTGTTGCCCTACGACCAGAGGCTGCTGCGCTTGCCGGCTTATTTCCAGCAGCTTGAGATGGAATCGAACGGCAAATCGGTCGCAATGGATGGCAGCGCGCTGACAGTGCCGTCCGGGCCTGTTGTCTGGGGTGAGCCGGGCACCAATGGCCAGCATGCCTTCTACCAGCTGATCCATCAGGGCACCGACGTAATCCACTGCGAATTCATGGTCGCCGCCGAAGGGCATGAGCCTGAACTGGCCCATCACCACCGCCTGCTTCTGGCCAATTGCCTCGCGCAGTCCGAGGCTTTGATGCGCGGCAGGTCTTTTGACGAAGCCAGCGCCCGAATGGCGGCCAAAGGCTTGACGGGCGATGAACTCGACCGTCAGGCGAGGCATCGGGTCTTTCCAGGCAACCGGCCCTCGACCACCTTGATCTACCCCAAACTGACGCCGTTTGTGTTGGGTCAGATCATAGCGCTTTATGAACATCGGGTGTTCGTCGAAGGCGTTCTTCTGGGCATCAATTCCTTCGATCAATGGGGCGTCGAGCTGGGCAAAGAACTTGCCACCTCACTCGGGCCGATCGTGGACGGAGAAGAAAGCGCGGACGACAAGGACGGCTCGACTGCGGCCTTGGTCGCCTATGCCCTGCGTCACCGCAATTGACGTGGTGAAACGCGGCCCGGGGCAATCTCGGGCCGCAATCTTTTTATTGTCAGACAAATAATTGCTTGGCAGGGTTCTTCCCAATGAACCGTCATGATTGATCGCCCGGCCACAGGCTCGCGTATCACTCAAAGCACGGAATGGCCGCCGACAGCGTGGCCTGAACAAAAAAGGGAGGATGCCCATGCTGGGACAGATGATGACGCAGCCCTTGCTGATCTCGTCACTGATTGATCACGCCGAGCGCTACCACGGTCAGACTGAAATCGTGTCGGTTGAGACAGACGGCACCGTAACGCAAACCAATTGGTCCGAAGTGGCACGCAACGCTCGCCGGTTGGGATCGGCATTGACCAAGCTTGGACTGGAACCACAAGACCGCATCGGAACCCTGGCCTGGAACAACCGCCGCCACCTTGAGATCTACTACGCGACTTCGGGTGCCGGTTTCGTGTGTCACACGATCAATCCACGCCTCTTCCCCGAACAGCTGACCTACATCATCAACCACGCCCAGGATCGCGTTCTGTTTTTTGATGCCACCTTCATCCCTCTGGTCGCAGCGTTGCAAGAGGGGCTGGGCGAGGTTCATCACTTTGTGCTGATGGGCCCCCGGGATGACGAAGCGGCGGCTCAGATCGACGGGCTGCAATTCTATGATGAATTGATCGAGACGGGTGATGCCGATTTTGCATGGCCGGACTTGGATGAAAACACGGCGTCCGGCCTGTGCTACACCTCGGGCACAACGGGCCATCCCAAGGGGGTGCTGTACTCGCATCGCTCGACCGTGCTGCATGGCTTTGCCTCGAATGCGCGAGACGTCATTGGCTATTCGGCGATGGATGTCGTGATGCCTGTGGTGCCGATGTTCCATGTCAATGCCTGGGGGTCGCCCTATGCCTGTGCCATGTCCGGCTCGCGCATGGTTTTGCCTGGGCCAGGCCTGCATGGTGAGGCGCTGGTCAACCTGATTGACAGCTATGGCGTGACGGTCGCAATGGGTGTTCCCACGATCTGGCAGGGCCTTCTGGCCCATGCCGCGCAATCCGGCAGCATACTCGCCAGCCTTGATCGCACCGTGATCGGAGGTGCCGCTTGCCCACCCTCGATGATCGAAACCTTCCGTGAGGTCTACGACGTCGATACCGTCCACGCGTGGGGCATGAGTGAGATGAGCCCGCTGGGCACAACCAATGTCCCGATTGCCAAACATCGCGACCTGCCGATCGACGAGCAGTACCGCCTGCGCGAAAGCCAGGGGCGGCCTCCTTATGGGGTTGAGTTGAAGATCGTGGATGACGACGGCAATGATTTGCCCCATGACGGCGAAACCCAGGGCGACCTGATGGTGCGCGGCCCGTGGGTACTGGACAGCTATTTCCAGATGCAGGACGAGGCGCTTTTGCAGGACGGCTGGTTCGCCACCGGCGATGTCGCAACTCTGGATGCCGACGGCTACATGACGATCCGCGATCGGTCCAAGGATATCATCAAATCGGGCGGCGAATGGATCAGCTCGGTCGAGTTGGAAAACATCGCGGTCGCCCATCCAAAACTAGCCACAGCCGCCGTGGTTGGTGTGGCGCACCCCAAATGGGATGAGCGCCCGATTCTGGTCGCCGTGAAGGCCGAGGGAGAGGAGCCGTCAGAGGACGAACTGCTGTCCTTCTTCGATGGCAAGATCGCCAAATGGCAAGTGCCGGACAAGGTTGTATTCATCGACGCTCTGCCGTTGAACGCCACGGGAAAGGTGCTGAAACGGACCTTGCGCACGCAGTTTGCCGACGCATTGACGGGGTGATCTGGGGGAATTGGCTCCGGCGGTAGGGATCGAACCTACGACCAATTGATTAACAGTCAACTGCTCTACCGCTGAGCTACGCCGGAACGGTTCGCGCCGTATAGCAAGCTGTTTTCACGGCGTCCAGTGGGGGATGAAAAGTTTTTTCTGCCGATCAGCAAAGCGCAGTTCTGGCCCGTCTGGACCATGACCAATTTCACCAGATTTTGCTGAGAAGATTGGCTCCGGCGGTAGGGATCGAACCTACGACCAATTGATTAACAGTCAACTGCTCTACCGCTGAGCTACGCCGGAACTGAGGGGCGTATAACAACCCCGATTTTTGACGTCCAGAGGGGAAGCGCGAGAAATCTGAATTTTTTCACGCGCTCACGAAAGTCGCCGGAAAACCGCATCTGAAGCAAGCGGGCCATTGTAGGTGACTTTGGATTTTCCCGCCAAATCAATCAAATGCGCCAGGACGTTACGCTCGGCTGCGGGCAGCAGGGCTTTCGGGGTGTCGGTGTAGATACGCTCGGCCAATTGACGGGCCGAGCCTTGCCGATCTGCCAGCGCCGCCAGGATCTGCGCTTCTCGTCCTAGCCTATGCTGAAACAACCACTCCAACCGCTCAGCAGGGTTTTCGATGGGTGCGCCGTGACCTGAGTGAAAGACGGACCAGTCGCGCTGTTGCAGCCGGTGGCAGGCCGCCATGAAGTCGGTGAGGTCTCCGTCAGGGGGAGAGACGAGCGAGCTGGCCCAACCCATCACGTGATCCGCCGTAAAGCACACATCGCCCCAGGCCAGCGCGATATGATTGCCCAGATGGCCAGGGGTGTGGATGACCTCAAGCTGCCAGTCGTCACCTGTGACGCGTTCTCCGTCCGCCAATTCGATATCTGGCCGGAATGCGGTGTCGATGCCTTCTCCGCCTTGCACCATGCCACTCTTGGCGAGGTCGCACATGACCGGACTGCGCCCGGCCTCGGGTCCTCCGAAGGCCAGAATTGGTGCACCCGTGCGGGCCGCAAGCGGGGCAGCCAGAGGCGAATGGTCCAGATGGGTGTGGGTCACGAGGATGTGGCTGATTCTCTGATCGGGGGACAACGCGTCCAGAATCGTCTCCAGATGCACGTTGCTCAGCGGTCCGGGGTCGATCACTGCCAGATCCCGCGTGCCCAGAAGATAGGTGTTTGTGCCCCGATACGTCATCGGCGAAGGATTCGGAGCCAGAATGCGCCGCAAACCCGGATGCAACTCCTGCGCCACGCCAGCTGGCGGGTTGAATTCGTCAGGTGCCTGCATTCTGTCCTCTTTCTCTTGTCCGGGCAGCCCGCTAGGTTTAGCGCATGTCCACGCAATGGCTCAAACCCTATATGCCGCGCGGCCTGTATGTCCGGGCTGCGCTGATTCTCGTCCTGCCGGTGGTGGCCTTGCTGCTGGTGGTGGGCATCGCGTTTCTGCAAAAGCATCTGGAGGACGTGACCGCGCAAATGACGCAAGCCGCCGCGCGTGAGGTCCGACTGATCACTCAGACCATGGCCGAATCTGAGACTCGGCAACAGGCGCTGGCCGCCGTGCGTCCCGATCTAAGCGCTTTGTCGATGAAGATGCAGTTCCTCGATGCGGATGAGATGCCGGAAATCGGCCGGCGCAGGTGGTACGACTTTATAGCGCCACAGGTTGAGGCGGATCTGATGGCGGAATTGCCCGACCTTGTGGCAGTTGCCCTGCCCAGCGGGCAAGAGGCACGCCTGTATATGCCCACTCATCTGGGCCTGTTGCAGCTGACCTTTGATCGACGGCGTCTGTCCCCTGCAGCGCCGCATCAGTTGATTGTGACGATGGTTTTCTTCGCCATCATCATGACCTCGATTTCGTTTCTATACATGCGCAACCAGCTGCGGCCCATCACGCGGCTTGCGGATGCGGCGCAGGCCTTTGGTCGCGGACGGGTGGTGCCGTATTCCCCCGGCGGCGCTGTCGAGGTTCGGGCCGCGGGCAACGCTTTTCTCGACATGCGGTCGCGGATCGAACGGCAAATGGAGCAGCGGACAATGATGCTGTCGGGTGTCAGCCATGACCTGCGTACTCCGCTGACACGGCTGAAACTGGGCCTGTCTATGCTGCCAGAAGAAGAGGCTGCGCCGTTGCAGCAGGACGTAACCGAGATGCAATCGCTTCTGGATGCGTTCCTCGACTTTTCCCGCGGTGCTGCCGAAGGTGCTCCCGAAGAGGTCGATCCCGAAGCTTTGCTGACGCAGATCGTCAGCGATGCAAGACGGGCTGGCCATAAGGCGGAACTGGTTACCGTCGACGGGCAGGGGACAGCGATGTTGCGACCATCAGCCATGCGCCGGGCGGTCGAGAATCTGATCGGTAATGCCGTGCGGTATGGCAGCAAGGCGGATGTCAGCCTGACGCTGACGCCCAAATCTCTACGCATCCGGGTCGAGGATGATGGGCCAGGTATCCCGCCCGAACAACGGACCGAGGCCGTTAAGCCCTTTTCCCGTTTGGACCCTGCACGCAATCAGAACCAAGGTAGCGGTGTTGGTTTGGGCCTTGCCATCGTGGCCGACATCGCCCGTGCCCACGGCGGCGTTTTGCGCCTTGGTAAAAGCGAGCGACTGGGCGGGCTGTGTGCTGACATCATCGTAGGGCGCTAGAGGCGCGGCGTTCTTAGTGAAAACAGCGGAATTTGGTAGGCCCGGCAGGACTTGAACCCGCAACCAAAGCGTTATGAGCGCTCTGCTCTAACCAATTGAGCTACAGGCCCGCCTGAGCGCTTTGAGTACCACGGTGATCGCCCGCGTCAAGCCTGACCGTTGCATCAAAGCGCACAATCGACTAACCCGCCCGCAAACCATTCATGAGGGATAGGCCATGACAGCGGGCAAGAACGGAATCACCTACGCCGACGCGGGTGTGGATATTGATGCAGGCAACGCTCTGGTCGACCGCATCAAGCCTGCTGCCAAACGCACCAATCGCCCCGGAGTCATGAGCGGTCTGGGCGGGTTCGGCGCGCTGTTTGACCTAAAGGCCGCTGGCTATGAAGACCCGATCCTGGTGGGGGCCACCGACGGTGTTGGCACCAAGCTGCGGATTGCGATTGATACTGGTGTTGTGGATGGCGTAGGCATTGATCTGGTCGCCATGTGCGTCAACGACCTGATCTGCCAGGGCGCTGAGCCATTGTTCTTTCTCGATTATTTCGCCACTGGCAAGCTGGACACCGATACCGCCGCACGGATCATCGAAGGGATTGCCGAAGGCTGCGCTCAGTCGGGATGCGCCTTGATCGGTGGCGAAACTGCTGAGATGCCGGGCATGTATCCCGATGGTGATTTCGATCTGGCTGGGTTCTCGGTCGGCGCGATGGAGCGCGGTGCCGATCTGCCCGACGGCGTAGCGGCGGGCGACGTTCTGTTGGGATTGGCCTCCGACGGGGTGCATTCCAATGGCTACTCTCTGGTGCGCAAACTGGTCGAGATTTCCGGGCTGGGCTGGGAGGCCGACTCGCCCTTTAGCGACGGCACGTTGGGCGAGTCGCTGCTGACGCCGACGCGGCTTTATGTGAAGCCTGCACTGGCCGCGATCCGCGCCGGGGGTGTGCATGCGCTGGCTCATATCACCGGCGGCGGTCTGACCGAAAACCTGCCGCGTGTTCTGCCCGAAGGGCTGGGCGCGCAGATCGATCTGGACGCATGGGATTTGCCGCCTGTCTTCGGTTGGATGGCCGAAACTGGCGGGATTGCCGAAGCTGAGATGTTGAAGACATTCAACTGCGGCATCGGCATGATCGTGGTCTGCGCCGCAGATCAGGCCGACGCGCTGACGGCTTTGCTGGCTGAGGCGGGTGAGACCGTGTCGCGCATCGGCACCGTGACTGACAAGGCTGGCGTGGCCTATTCGGGCAAACTGCTGTGAGCCGCAAGCGCGTCGCGATCCTGATTTCCGGCGGCGGGTCAAACATGGTCTCTCTGGTCGACAGCATGACCGGAGACCACCCTGCGCGCCCATGTCTGGTTCTGTCCAACGACGCGCAGGCCGGTGGTCTGGCAAAGGCGCGGGATCGCGGCATCGAAACGGCCGTGGTCGATCACCGCCCCTTCAAAGGGGATCGAGCGGCGTTTGAGGCGGAACTGCTGAAACCGCTTGAAGCCGCGCAACCCGATATCGTCTGTCTGGCCGGGTTCATGCGGGTTCTGACTGGCGATTTCGTCTCGCGCTTTCAGGGGCGGATGTTGAATATTCACCCATCGTTGCTGCCGAAATACAAGGGCCTGCACACCCACGCCCGCGCGATCGAAGCGGGTGATGCTGAACATGGCTGCACCGTGCATGAGGTCACCGCGGCGCTGGATGATGGCCCAATTCTGGGGCAGGCGAGGGTCGCCATTGAACCCGAGGACACCCCCGATAGCCTGGCCGCCAAAGTGCTGGTCTATGAGCACCAGCTCTACCCGCCTGTGCTGCGGCGGTATGCGGAAGGCAACAGGTCCGTTCTTATGCTGCCCTGATCGCCCTTGGGTGATTTACACCCGGCGGAAATTCGTCCTATGGTCGCCGATAACGCTCGGGACGGTAGAAAAACGGGCAGTCACACAAAGAACAAGAATAGTACGGCGCATGAGAACTCTGACAACGACGCAAGAGCTGGCTGATTTCTGCTCGGCTGCTGCTGCCTTTCCCTATGTCACTGTAGATACCGAATTTCTGCGCGAGCGGACCTACTATTCAAAACTGTGTCTGGTGCAGCTTGCCGTCCCCTCCGAGAATGAAGACAGCGCCGTTCTCGTCGACCCGTTGGCCGATGGTATCTCTCTTGAGCCGCTCTATGAACTGTTCCGGAACGAGGGCGTGGTCAAGGTGTTCCACGCCGCACGTCAGGACCTTGAGATCTTCTGGGTCGATGCGCATGTGTTCCCAACGCCGCTGTTTGACACGCAGGTTGCTGCGATGGTCTGCGGCTTTGGTGAGCAGGTGGGCTATGAGACGCTGGTGCGCAAGATCTGCAAGCAGGGGGTGGATAAAACCTCGCGCTTTACAGACTGGTCGCGGCGTCCTTTGACAGACGCGCAAAAGACCTATGCGCTGGCCGATGTGACACATCTGCGCAAGATCTACGAACATCTCGCGGCCGAACTTGAGAAAACCAAGCGCAGCCATTGGGTGTCCGAGGAACTGCGGATTCTGACCCAGCCCGGCACCTATGACATCCGGCCCGAGGATGCGTGGAAGCGCGTGAAGACACGGACAAATTCGGCCAAGTTTCTGGCGGTTGTGCGCGAGTTGGCACAGTTCCGTGAATCTCACGCACAGGACAACAACATCCCGCGCAACCGCGTGTTCAAGGATGACGCGCTGATCGAGCTGGCCTCGACCAAACCCAAAACGCCGTCGGACCTTGGCGGCTCGCGCCTCCTGCTGCGAGAGGCGCGTAAGGGGGCGATTGCGGAAGGTATTCTGGCGGCCGTCAAAAAGGGTGTGAACTGTCCGCCCGAACAGCTGCCCAAGGTCGACACGAGCCGCGACAAACTGAAGGTGAACCCAGCGCTGGCTGATCTGTTGCGGGTGTTGCTGAAATCGAAAACCGAAAGCTCGGGCGTGGCAGCAAAGCTGATCGCCACCAGCGCCGAACTGGACCAGATCGCAGCGGGCGAGCGCGGCCTTCCCTCTATGACCGGTTGGAGGTTCGAGGTGTTCGGTGAGGATGCTCTGAAGCTGTGCGAAGGCAAGATCGCACTGGCCGCAAAGGGGCAAAACGTGAAGGTCGTGCCCCTCTGATCGTTTAGCGGCGGCGTGATTCCAGGGCGTTTTGCTGCCCAACCACGCGGACCAGGCGAATGCCTTCAAGCTCTTGCCGGGAGACGTTGATGGCGTCGGAAACCATTCGCGAACGCTCAGTGCCTTGAGCCGTTTGCGCCTTGGGGTAATTGACCAGGAAGGTGAACTCCATCACGCCGTTCTTCTGGTTTTCTTCCGAATTCACGGGCACCAGACGGGCGTTGAACGCGCCCTGGCGTTGCGCCGTGCCCGAGGAATAGACGATCGCTCCGGTAGGCGTCGCGTCGATCCGCAGCTCGTCGATTTTTGCAATTGGAACGCTGGTGTCTTCTTCTACGGGGCGATCAAACAAGCCGATGCCATCGCTTTGTCTTGGCACCAGGGCATAGGCCTCGTCTACCGGGGCGGTTTCGACCGGGGCGGGCTGGCTGGATCCGAACCAGTTCGACGGGTTCGCCCGTGAATTGCGCCAGCTATTGCAGGCAGACAGGGTCAACGCGGCGATGATAAGAAGAGACAGTGATTTTTGCATGGACCCACGGCTTTAACAGTCATTCACGCAATGGGTTAGCGCAATTTCCTTGCCTTGAAAAGCCACGGCGAGGGCTGGACAGGTGGCTATCGTCGGCATAGGTCACAATTGTGAATGAAACAGAAGGACCGCCGCGCCATGGCAACGCCCGCCTTTGAAGAAATTGTCGAAGACTTCGAGTTCCTTGAAGATTGGGAGGACCGCTATCGCCATGTGATCGAGCAGGGCAAAGCGATGGAGCCGCTGGACGATGCGCTCAAAGTTCCAGCCACCAAAGTGGACGGTTGCGCCAGCCAGGTGTGGCTGCACCCTATGATCGATGGCGGCGTGTTTCGTTTCGATGGGGATAGCGATGCGCTGATCGTTCGTGGTCTGATTGCGGTTTTACGTCTTCTTTACAACGACTTGCCGGTTGCTGAGGTGATCAAGGTCGACGCCGGCGGAGAGTTGGCGCGGCTGGGCCTGAATGACCACTTGTCCGCTCAGCGGTCGAACGGTCTGAGGGCGATGATCGAACGCATCCGCGAAGTCGCGCAGGAAAAAGCGTAGCGTCAGCGCGTTCTAGTCGCCCAATCGGTTAGCGTGGTTTCCAGATCGCCATAGCCGGTCAAGCGGCGCTCAAAATCCAGTCCCATACGCTCGGCACATTCCTTCGCGCGCGCCGTTAGCGCGGGATCATCCGTTTGGGCCTGATAGACCAGTTTGGTGTAGTTCCCGAAATACATGTCTCGCAGCCGGGGATGGCGATCCAAACCCAGCGGTTTCCAGACAAATGCGTCGAACTGCCGGGCCAGAAAATCGGTAAGGTAAAAGGCGGTTGTCTCGTCCTCGCTTTGCGCGGCAAAGGCCTCATTCCCTTCGAAAAACGAATAGCAATGCGGGCCTTTGACCATCTCGACACCCAGCCGGTCACACGCCTGTTGCAGCAGGCCACCGGTGCCGCAATCCGCGTAGACGACGAAGACCTGATCGTACTGCTCACGATGCTTGGCAATCGCATCTTCGACGGCCTGAGTGATCTTTTCGGGGTGGACATGAAGGATCGCGGGCAGGCAGGTCAGGTCCATATGGTCCCAGCCGTTGCGGGTCTTGAGGTCCAGAATCTCGCGCGCCAAGGCCCCGCAGGCCAACAACAGGATACGACCCTTGCCAGTTTCGTCATATCCATCGGTCGTCAGGCTGGCGTCATCGGGATGTTGGCTTTTTGACATTCCGGGGTCCTCTGGCTGGCTGGTCCGGGTGATTTTGCCCGAAAACGCGGTTTGAAACAAAAAGGCCGCCCGAAATCGAGCGGCCTTTTCAGAACTTAAAACGGAGTTCTTATCCCGCCAGCTGGTTGTGCTTGCGCGAGACGAAGTCCTTGGCGGTCTCAACAGCCACAGCCGCGTCACGGCAATATGCGTCCGCGCCAATGGCTTTGCCGAACTCTTCGTTCAGTGGCGCGCCGCCGACCAGAACGATGTAGTCATCTCGAACGCCTTGCTCGACCAGCGTGTCGATCACGACCTTCATGTAAGGCATGGTGGTGGTCAGCAGGGCGGACATGCCCAGGATGTCGGGCTGTTCGTTTTCCAGTGCTTCCAAGTAGTTTTCGACCGGGTTGTTGATGCCGATGTCGACAACTTCGAAACCTGCGCCTTCCATCATCATCGAAACAAGGTTCTTGCCGATGTCGTGGATGTCGCCCTTCACGGTGCCGATGACCATCTTGCCAACGCGCGGTGCGCCAGTTTCAGCCAGCAGAGGCTTCAGGATCGCCATACCGCCCTTCATGGCGTTGGCGGCCAGCAGAACCTCGGGCACGAACAGGATGCCGTCGCGGAAGTCGTGGCCAACCACGGTCATGCCGCCGACCAGAGCTTTGGTCAGGATGTCGTAGGGGGTCCAGCCGCGCTCGAGAAGGATGTTGGTGCCTTCTTCGATCTCTTCTTTCAGGCCGTCGTAGAGATCGTCGAACATCTGTTCAACAAGCTCTTCGTCGTTCAGTTCGGACAGGATGATGTCTTCTTCGTCGGACATGGGGTGTTTTCCTGAGCTGTGCGGACCCTTGGTCCGAGGTGGCATTTTTTTCGTTTTGGCCAAAACGTCGCAGATTTACTGTGACGATTGCGACCTCGGCGGTTTCGGGACCGACGTTTATGTCAAAAATCGGCATCGGGCGACAGAATAATATGCATGATCATCCTGTGTCTGGCTCAGGTTAGCCAAAACAGGGGGTGGTTGCCTGGCGTTCAGTCTTCGCGTATCAATGGCGTTAGAACAAAGAGTGAACAAATGCAACCTCAAACCAATATCCGCGCTCGAGGGACCGCATCCAATGACGCGGGTCGCTTTGAAAAACTTGCCACGGTCCAGACGGATGACGGTTGGGACATCGAAGAAGATCAACCCCTTCTGAGAACCGAGGTTCGGGACGAGGTGGCGCGCAGTGTGATCACCTATAATCGCTCGCCCGACCTGCCGTTTGACCGCTCGATCAACCCGTACCGGGGGTGCGAGCATGGCTGCGTCTATTGCTTTGCGCGGCCCAGTCACGCCTATCTGGGGCTGTCTGCAGGGTTGGATTTCGAGACGCGTTTGATCGCTCGCGGCAATGCGGCCGAGGTGCTGCGCAAGGAATTGTCCGCGCGGTCCTACAAGGTCGCGCCGATTGCCTTGGGCACCAACACTGACCCTTATCAACCTGTTGAAAAAGAACGCGGGATCACGCGGGCCTGTCTTGCGGTCTTGAGGGATTTCAACCACCCCGTAGCGATCGTGACCAAAGGGGCACTGATCGAGAGGGATCTGGATATTCTTGCGCCCATGGCAGCGCTGGGGCTGGTACGCGTCGGGATATCCCTGACAACTTTGGACGCGGGCCTCTCTCGTCGGATGGAGCCGCGCGCGCCGTCTCCCAAACGGCGGTTGGAGGTCATCCGACGTCTCACCGGGGCAGGGGTGCCAGTGCGGGTGATGACCTCGCCCGTTGTGCCCGGGTTGACGGATCACGAGCTGGAGACCCTGCTGGAGGCCGGGCGTGAGGCCGGCGCTGACACCGCGAGCTGGATCATGCTGCGTCTGCCACGAGAGGTGTCGGCGCTGTGGCAGGACTGGCTGGCCGAACATGAACCAGCGCGGGCCGAAAAGGTCATGGCACGGCTGCGCGAGATGCATGGAGGTCGCGACTATGACCCGCGCTGGGGTCACCGGATGCGGGGAGAAGGCGAGTATGCCGAATTGATCTCAAAGCGCTTCAAGGTAGCCGTTAAACGTTTGGGCCTGAAGGTGAAGTCCGACGAACTGCGTCGCGATCTTTTCGCAAAACCTGCGCAGCCGGGCGATCAGATGAGCCTGTTTTAGGTCGCGCGTCAGAAACTGATACCGATCCCGGCTGTGAACCCGTTGACCGTGTCGCTGCCATAGTAGCGGACCATGATCCGTGTGGTACTCACCCATGGCACCCAGGTGTCGGACAGATCAACCTCGATCCCGCCGCCGACGCGGGCCAGCCAATCTGTGCCCAGAACAATCGACTGATCCCCGGCCAGGTAAGAGATAGACAGATCCCCGACCCAACGTACCGGTCGGCCAAACATCCGACCGCCTGTCGGAAACCGGTACCGTGACCAAAGCACTGCATTTGCAGCCGTCGATTGCACGAGGAGGTCTTCGTCGTCACCAATGGGCCAGTATTCGATATGCGTGTAGCGAAGGCTCATCTCGAACTCTCGGTCATTGGTCAGAGGGCGTGCGTAATCCAGCGTCAGCGAACCGCCCGCACCTCCGGCCCAGAGACCGCCGCTTTCGAGGAAATCAGCTTCTATGCCAAGCCGCTCGGCGATCACTTGAGCGGCGACTGACGTGTCAGATTGGGTGCGCCCGATCGAGATATGCGCCATGGGCGTCAGTTTCCATCGCTCTCCCAAGTCAAATTGGTAGCCGATACCGCCTGTTACAGCGGCGCTTGTCCATTTGAGTGGCAACGTGGTGGTTTCGCCGGAGCCAGAAAAGAACAGGACCGGGTCATAGCGCGCATAGCCGATATAGCCTTCGAGGTAGATGGGCACGCCTTCGCTCAGTCGAAAGCCCCCGCCCAATTGCGCAGATTTGAAATCATACTCTCGATTTCCCGTGTTTGATTGCAGGGAGATCGCACTGGCCGAGTCATCAGGGATGCCAGCAAGGCCCAAAATAGCCAGAGAACCCGCCGCGTTTTCGCGCTGGATCTGTTTGAAAATGTCCTCAAGAATCCCTTGCGCCAAACCAGACGCCGGAAACGCAAAAAACGCCAGAAAGGCTATTTGAAGGAACCGACATACCATCGCAACACAGGGTTTCTACAATTTCACGAGACCATATCCATGGTCTTAGGCTGAGAGAAGCAGGCGCAAAAACCGCCGGGGCAAGTGACGCAGCGCTACAACAACTCAGGATCAAAAAAAAAGGCCCCGGAGAACGTCCGGAGCCTTGGTTCTGTTTGATCTGTCGTGCGGTTCAGCGCTTTTCGATATCCACGTAGTCGCGAAGTGTTTCGCCCAGATACAGCTGACGCGGGCGGCCAATCTTGTTCTGAGGATCGGCGATCATCTCTTTCCACTGGCTGACCCAGCCAACAGTGCGCGACAGGGCGAAGATCGGTGTGAACATCGAGGTTGGGAAGCCCATCGCCTCGAGGATGATACCCGAATAGAAGTCCACGTTCGGGAACAGCTTCTTCTCGGCGAAATAGGGATCTTCCAGCGCCTGTTTTTCCAGCGCTTTTGCGACCTGAAGCTTGGGGTTGTTTTCGACACCCAGCAGATCCAACACTTCGTCAGCCGATTGCTTCATCACCTTCGCACGCGGGTCGAAGTTTTTGTAAACCCGGTGACCGAAGCCCATCAGGCGGAACGGATCATTCTTGTCTTTGGCGCGCGCGATGTATTCGGGGATGCGATCGACGGTGCCGATCTCTTCCAGCATCTCAAGGCAGGCCTGGTTCGCACCACCATGCGCTGGACCCCAGAGGCAGGCGATACCGGCAGCGATACAGGCAAACGGGTTCGCGCCCGAAGACGATGCCAGACGTACGGTCGAAGTCGAGGCGTTCTGTTCGTGATCGGCGTGCAAGGTAAAGATACGGTCCATCGCACGGCTGAGGATCGGGTTCACCTCATATTCTTCGGCCGGAACGCTGAAGCACATGCGCAGGAAGTTCGACGCATAGTCCAGATCGTTGCGCGGATACACGAAGGGCTGGCCAGTGTGGTACTTGTAGGCCCAAGCGGCAATCGTCGGCATCTTTGCGATCAGGCGGTGTGAGGCAACCTCGCGCTGATGCGGGTCCGAGATGTCGGTCGAATCGTGATAGAAGGCCGACATCGCGCCGACGACACCAACCATGATGGCCATCGGGTGGGCGTCGCGACGGAAGCCGCGGTAGAAATACTGCATTTGCTCGTGCAGCATCGTGTGACGCGTGATCGTGGATTCGAATGTTTCGAGATCTTTTGCGACTGGCAGCTCTCCGTAAAGAAGCAGGTAGCAGACTTCGAGGAAGTGGGACTTCTCGGCTAGCTGATCAATCGGGTAGCCACGGTGAAGCAGCTCACCTTTGTCGCCGTCGATATAGGTGATGGTGCTGTCGCAACTGGCAGTCGAAGTAAAGCCGGGATCGTAGGTGAACACACCTGCCTGACCGTAAAGCTTGCGAATATCGACAACATCAGGCCCAGCAGTTGGAGAGTGAACGGGCAACTCATACTCTTTGCCATGGACGGTCAGAGTTGCTGTCTTATTGCTATCAGTCATGGTTGTCCCTTCTTCATTTGTGCGCAGGTCAGTTCATTGCCCTGACCTGCGGGCAATGGCTGCGCGCGGGCGCGCAGCCCGGGTGTGTTAGCGGTGCAGCGTTACCCGAATATGAAGATTGGGTTTAATCCGCTGCCTCAGAAAGCCGCGCCAGGGTTTCATCGCGCCCCAGCACAAGCATCATGTCAAAAACCGAAGGAGTGACTGCCCGACCCGCCAATGCCGCCCGAAGCGGACCTGCCAGCTTACCGAACTTGACCTCCTTTGCTTCTGCAAAGGAATTCAGAGCCTCCTCCAGCTCGTTCCGGGACCAGCTAACATTTTGCAGCTGCGGCGTCAATTCACTCAGTATACCATCGGATACAGATGAGAGCGCCTTTTGGGCTTTCTCATCGCACTCGATGGGGCGCGAGGTCAGTACAAAATGCGCTTTTTCAAGCAGTTCCGGGAAAGTTCGAGCGCGGTCCTTGAGACAATACATCGCGCTTTCCAGATCACCGGATTGTGTCTCGGAGAGAGGTGGCAGGTCGGCCGCCGCCAAGTAGGCTTCGATTTCACGCCGCAGTGCAGCATCATCTGAGATCGCAATATGCTGGCCACACAGGTTCTCGAGCTTTTTCAGATCGAACCGCGCCGGGCTTTTGCCGATTCCGCCCAGATCGAACCATTCTTTGGCCTGTTCATCCGTAAAGAACTCGTCGTCGCCGTGGCTCCAGCCGAGGCGGGCCAGATAGTTGCGCATCCCTGCGGCGGGGTAGCCCATCGCCTGATATTCCTGCGCGCCCAAGGCACCGTGACGCTTCGACAGCTTCTTGCCGTCCGGCCCGTGAATCAGCGGGATATGAGCCCACACCGGAACATCCCAGCCCATTGCCTCGTAGATCATCATCTGGCGCGCGGCGTTGTTCAGGTGATCGTCGCCCCGGATCACATGGGTCACCCCCATGTCGTGGTCATCCACCACAACCGCGAGCATATAGACTGGCGTCCCGTCCGAGCGCAGAAGAATCATGTCGTCCAACTGGTCGTTCCGGATGGTCACGTCACCCTGGACCTGATCACGGATCACCGTGGCGCCGTCCTGCGGGGCTTTGATGCGGATCACGAAGGGCATATCCGGATGCGTGGCCGGATCAGCATCGCGCCATGGGCTGCGGAAGAGGGTCGATTTACCCTCGGCCCGCGCCTGCTCACGGAAAGCCGCGATTTCGTCCTGGGTCGAGAAACATTTATAGGCTTTGCCCTCGGCCAGAAGCTGATGCGCCACTTCGGCATGACGCGCGGCCCCTTCGAATTGGCTGATGACATCTCCGTCATGGTCGAGGCCCAGCCACTCCATCCCTTGCAGGATCGCCGCCGTGGCCTCAGGGGTCGAACGTTCCCGATCCGTGTCCTCGATCCGCAACAGGAACTTACCGCCGCGTCCACGCGCATAGAGCCAGTTGAACAGCGCAGTACGCGCGCCGCCAATGTGAAGAAAACCGGTAGGCGAAGGGGCGAAACGGGTGACGACCTGATCGGACATTGTGTTGATTAACCTTTTGGTAACCGCGATGGGCTTAGCTTGGCGCCTGTCTAACGAGCCTCAAGGACGGGGGCAACCATGCGTGTTCTCGCACAGGTCCGGTTGGCGCTGCTGAACCAGATCGGGTTTTTGTTTCCGTGGTCTCCGGTGTGCTTAGGCCTTGGGATCGGTCTCTTTTTCGGATTGCGGTTCGAACCTGAGGGGCCTTTGTACCTGGGTTTGGCCGTCGCAGGATTGGTTTTGATCGGTTTGAGTCGTGTGTTGCCTGCCGGATGGGGCGCGTTGGCAATCGGGGGGGTGCTGGTGGCGGCTGGCTTTTTGCTTGCGGGTGCCCGCGCCCACATGGTGGCGGAACCGGTTCTGTCATGGCGATACTATGGCCCTGTCGAGGGGAGGGTCGTCGCCATGGACCGCTCCGCCTCGGATGCGCTGCGATTGACGTTGGATCAGGTGCGGGTAGGGGACGTGCCAGAGCACCGACGTCCGCAGCGCATCCGTCTTTCCGTTCATTCCGAGGTCGGGACCATCGCGCCGGGACAACGGATCATGACCACGGCGCATCTGTCCCCGCCGCAAGGCCCTGTCGAGCCCGGAGGGTTCGATTTCCGCCGTCACGCCTGGTTTCAGGGGCTTGGTGCTGTCGGGTACACGCGGGTACCGGTGATGACCATCGCGCCGCCGCAGGACGCGTTGCAGGGCGTTCGGGTCACGGCCATTCGCATGGCAATCTCGGACCATGTGCGCGCCCATCTTCCGGACGAGGTCGGAGGGTTCGCAGCCGCCGTCACGACAGGAGACCGGAGCAGCATGGGGCAAGACACGCTCGATGCGCTGCGCGCGTCAAATCTTGCGCATCTGCTGGCGATATCGGGCCTGCATATGGGGTTGCTGACTGGTTTTGTCTTCATGGTTTGCCGCGTTGGGTTGTCTGCGATCCCCGCGCTGGCCCTCCGTGTACCTGTCCGCAAACTTGCTGCTGGATGTGCGCTAGTGGCCGCCGTTATTTACCTGATGTTGTCCGGCGGAAATGTCGCGACCGAGCGGGCCTTTGTCATGGTCAGCGTCATGTTCGGAGCAGTTCTGATCGACCGGCGCGCCATTTCGCTGAGGGCCGTCGCGGTGGCCGCATTGATCGTGTTGACCCTGCGCCCCGAAACGCTGCTCAGCCCCGGCTTTCAAATGTCATTCGCGGCGACCACCGCTTTGGTGGCTGTATTCGGAGCGCTGCGTGATGTTGGCCCCATGCCGGGGCCGAAATGGTCCAAAGCTGCGGTTGGTCTGCTGATGTCCTCTGCCATCGCGGGTCTTGCAACCGCACCAATCGGAGCGGCGCATTTTAATACGATGTCGCACTACGGCCTGTTGGCCAATCTGCTTTCCGTGCCTGTCATGGGGTCCATCGTCGTGCCCGCAGCCGTTGTCGCGGCGCTGTTGGCGCCTTTCGGGCTGGAGTGGATCGCGCTTGAGGTCATGGGGCTGGGACTGCGTTGGGTCTTGATGATCGCGGAGTGGGTGTCCGGGTTGGACGGATCACAGGGCTATGTGGTTGGTCCGCCATGGTTTGTTCTGCCCATGATCGCGTTGGGGGCGCTTTGGCTGGTTTTGTGGCAGGGCCGAGCGCAATGGGTCGGGGTGGTTCCGGAGGTCCTGGCCTTTGTGCTTTGGACCTCGGGCAACCGGCCTGAGGTTCTGATCGCCGAATCCGGCGGACTGGTTGGCGTCATGACCTCTGACGGCCGCGCGCTCAGCAAAGAAAAGGGCAGCGGGTTCGTGGCTACAGTCTGGCTTGAGAATGACGGAGACGGTCTGGCACAAGAGCAGGCGGCCAGTCGGTGGCCGGGCCATGCGGATCGGGTTCAAAGGATCGCTCTGACCGGGGCCGAGGTGATCCACCTGACCGGCAAACGCGCGGCGCTTGCGTTTGACAAATGCAAAACCGGTCAGATCATTGTGTCTTCGGTCGATCTGAAACTTAGTGGAAATTGCACCATTTTCGACCCGGACCGGCTGTATGAGACCGGAAGCCTGTCAATCTCAGGCGGCAAAATCACGTCAAGCGCCGAGATGACCGGCGATCGGCTGTGGTCCCCGAAATCCACGGGGAACCGCGCGAAAACGGGCAATCAATAGGTCCGGATCAACCCGACCAGACGACCCTGAACCTTTACTTTTTCCTGCGGCAGAACGCGGGTTTCATAGGCGGGGTTCGCGGCCTCCAGAGCGATGGCCTTGCCGCGGCGGAAGAACCGTTTCAGCGTCGCTTCCTGATCCTCGACCAGAGCAACGACGATATCGCCATTGTCGGCGGTTGAGGTTTCGCGGATCACCACAACATCGCCGTCGTTGATCCCGGCGTCGATCATCGAATCTCCGCGGACCTCAAGTGCATAATGCGACCCTTGGCCCGAGACCATCGGGCCGGGCACCGCCACGTGGTGTGAGACATGGCTGATCGCCTCGATCGGAACACCGGCTGCGATCCGGCCCATGACTGGCAGTTCCATCGCGTCGACCGAGACCGGCTCGAAATTGGCAGGGCGCGGGCCTTCGGGCTTGTCGCCCTCGATCACGCGGGGGGTGAAGCCCGCTGTGGGCTCTCCGCCTAAGCTCTCTGGAAGTTTGACAATCTCAATCGCGCGGGCGCGGTGCGCCAGACGTCGGATAAAGCCGCGTTCTTCAAGCGCGGTGATCAGACGGTGGATGCCGGATTTGGATCGAAGGTCCAACGCCGCCTTCATTTCATCAAAGCTGGGCGGAACGCCGTCTGCTTGTACGCGTTTGTGGATGAATTCCAGCAAATCCAGCTGCTTCTTGGTCAGCATCGCTCATACCTCGTCGCTTATGCGTTTGCATTTGTTCTACGCATGTTCACGTTTTGTGTCAACGATTTTGGGGATGTTCTACAGCTGCAGGTAGTGAACTTGGGTCCCTTCGGGCAAGGCCGGATCCTGAGGCGGGCGCATCAGTAAAGCATTGGCGTCGGCCAGAACACTCAGCAAGGAACTGTCCTGATTCGCGCAGGCCCGAACGCCGTTTTCATCGACAATAGCGCGCATGTAGTGTTCACGCGGACCATTGGCTGCAAGCGGTTCGGTCAGTACGGCTGTTTTGAACGGGTTGAGAACGGCCTCCAGCCCCAGCATCCGCCGTACCAGAGGAACAAGGAACAAATAGCCGCAAACCATTGCACTCACAGGGTTTCCGGGCAACCCGACCATCGCGGCATCCCCCATGCGACCGGCCATCAGAGGTTTTCCGGGTCGCATGCGGATCTTGTAGAAGGACCGATCCATGCCCAACGCCTCGGAGACGTCAGACACAAGATCATAGTCGCCGACGGAGGCGCCTCCGATCGTGACCACAAGATCCGCGCCTTTGGCCAGTCCAAAGGCGGTTTCCAGCGACGATGCGGTATCCCGCGCGATGGGGAGAATGCGAACATGCGCGCCTTCACGCTCCAACAGCGCCTTCAAACCGAACGTATTCGACGCGATGATCTGATCCGGACCCGGAACTTCTCCGGGCATCACCAACTCGTCCCCGGTCGAGATCAACGCGATCTGAGGTTTCCGCGTCACGGGGACCTGAGGGATATTCATCGCCGCCATAAGCGCTATATCCTCAGGGCGGATCACGCGTGGGGCGGTGATTGTTGTGCCTTTGGTGAAGTCAATGCCTGCCGGTCGGATATTGGTCTTTTGGCCGGGATCGTCGCTGATGGTGATCAGGTCGCCCTTACGGTCGACATCTTCCTGAATCACAACGAAATCAGCACCTTCCGGCACTGGTGCGCCGGTAAAAATCCGTACGGCCTGACCCGGACCCACTACGCCGTCAAAGAGATTTCCAGCTGCTGATTCACCCACCAGTTTGAACATGGCGTGCAATTCGACCTCGGCCGCTTTGACTGCATAGCCATCCATGGATGAGGCCGCGAAAGGCGGTTGATCGCGCGTTGCGCTCACGTCCTGCGACAGGACACGACCTGCGGCCTCGGCCAAAGGGACGGTTTCTGCGGGAAGGGTCTCAACCAGATCAAAAAGCAGGGCGCGGGCGTCTTCGACAGTGATCATGTCGCCTCGTAACGCCCTGATTTGCCGCCGTCTTTCAGTAATACGCGAATGCCGCCTATCTCCATCGCTTTGTCGACCGCCTTGGTCATATCATAGACGGTCAGCGCTGCGGTCGAAACGGCGGTCAGGGCCTCCATCTCAACCCCGGTCTGGCCCGAGGTCTTGACGGTCGCCTCGATCTGAACGCCGGGCAGTTCGGGATCAAGCGTCAACTCGACCGCGACCTTGGTCACCGGCAGAGGGTGGCACAGCGGGATCAGGTCTGGGGTTTTCTTGGCACCCATGATCCCCGCAAGCCGCGCGATACCCAGAACGTCACCTTTCTTGGCGCGACCTCCTGAAATCAAATCAAAGGTTTCCAAGGCCATCTTGATGTGACCGGCGGCTACGGCCACGCGGTCGGTCACCTCTTTATCCGAGACATCGACCATATGAGCCTGTCCCTGGGCATCAAAATGGGTGAGAGGCATCACATCACTCCGGGGATCAGCGGGTTGGAGAGGATGTGGCGGGTGGCCGCGGTGACGTCATCCTGCCGCATTAGGCTTTCACCGATCAGGAAGCAGCGCGCGCCGTAGCGGGCGATATCCGCCAGATCCTCGGGCGTGCTCAAGCCGCTTTCACAGACGATGGTGCGATCTCCAGGCACCAGCTTGGACAGGCGGCGCGTTGTATCCAGAGTTGTCTCGAAGGTCTTGAGATTACGGTTATTTATCCCGATCAACGGGCTCTTGAGTTCTGTTGCGCGCTCCAACTCTTCCTGATCGTGAACCTCGATCAGGACGTCCATACCCCAGTCGAACGCTGTCTGTTCCAACTCGGCGGCCTGAGTGTCCTCGACCGAGGCCATTATTATCAGGATGCAGTCGGCGCCCAAGGCACGCGCCTCGACGACCTGATAGGGGTCGTACATGAAATCCTTGCGCAGCGCGGGCAGGTTGGTCGCGGCACGTGCGGCGGTCAGGTAGTCTTTCGAACCCTGGAAACTGGGTGTATCGGTCAAAACCGACAAACAGGCCGCACCGCCTTCTTCATAGGCTTTCGCCAGAAGCGGCGGATCAAAGTCGGGACGGATCAAACCTTTGGACGGGCTGGCCTTTTTCACCTCGGCAATCAGGCCATAGCCAGACCGGGCGGCTTTACGCAGAGCTTCGGCAAAGCCGCGAACCTCGGGTGCGCTCCTGGCTTCGCTTTCAAGCTCATCCAGGGATTTTTGCGCCTTGTCCGCTTCGATTTCTTCCAGCTTGTAGGCTTTGATTTTGTCCAGAACGGTCTCGGTCATGCAGCTTCCTGTGTGATCCGCGCCAGCGCGGTAACTTTTTCTTTTGCTTTGCCACTGTCGATGCTTTCAGCAGCCATTTCAACACCTTCGCGCAGATCTGACGCGGCATCAGCCACGACCAGAGCGGCCGCCGCGTTCAACAGCGTCGCATCGCGATAGGCCGAGGGCGCGCCGTCGAGTAGAGCGCGGAACGCGACGGCGTTGTCTTCGGGTGTGCCGCCGACGATGTCTTCGAACGGATGGACGGGCAGGCCAGCATCTTCGGGATGCAGTTCGACCTCCTTGATGCGGTCGTCCTCCAAAGCGGCGACCCAGCTTATGCCGGTGATTGTCAGTTCATCCGTGCCGTCTGAACCATGTACCAGCCAAGCGCGCTCAGACCCCAGCAGACCCAGCGTTTCGGCCATAGGGCGGATCAGCTCGCGCGTGAAGGCACCGGTTAGCTGACGCTTCACGCCTGCAGGGTTGGTCAATGGCCCGAGAATGTTGAAGATCGTGCGGGTTCCAAGCTCTTGCCGCGAGGGCATGACATGGGCAATCGCAGGGTGGTGCATCGGGGCCATCATGAAACAGATACCGGCCTCATTCAGCGCCTTTTCAACAACTTGAGGGCCAACCATCACGTTGATCCCCATCTGCGACTGCAGATCAGCAGTCCCCGATTTCGAGCTGAGGTTGCGGTTGCCGTGTTTGGCGACCGTCACACCGGCCCCGGCCGTCACAAAGGCCGTCGCGGTGGAAATGTTGAGGGTGTGCTTGCCATCACCGCCCGTTCCAACGATGTCCATCGCGCCCTCGGGTGCCTTCACCGCGTTGCATTTGGCGCGCATCACGGCGGCGGCGGCGGCGTATTCCTCAACCGTTTCGCCGCGCGTGCGCATCGCCATCAAAAGACCGCCGATCTGGCTGGGCGTGGCTTCGCCGTCGAAGAGGATGGCAAAAGCCTGTTCGGCCTCGGCACGGGTCAGAGGGCGGTCGGCGGACGCTCCGATCAGCGGTTTCAGTGCGTCGCTCATGCGGGGACTTTCAACTCTTGCAGGAAGTTTTTGAGCAGGGCGTGGCCATGCTCGGACGCGATGGATTCCGGGTGGAACTGGACACCGTGGATGGGCAGCTCTTTGTGCTGCAGCCCCATGATGGTGCCGTCTTCCAGCTCGGCCGTGATCTCAAGGCAGTCGGGTAGGCTCTCGCGTTCAACAACCAGCGAGTGATAACGCGTGGCCTCAAAGGGCGAAGGAAGCCCTGCGAAAACACCTTTGCCGGTGTGGTTCATGGTACCCATCTTGCCATGCACGATCTCATGGCAGCGCACGACCTTGCCACCAAAAGACTGCCCGATGGTCTGGTGCCCCAAGCACACACCTAACAGCGGAGTTTTGGTCTCGGCGGCGGCTTTGGTCAGGGCAAGACAGATGCCCGCCTGATCCGGGTCGCAGGGGCCGGGACTCAGCAGGATACCGGCGGGGTTCATCGCCATGGCCTCTTGCACATCCAGCGCATCATTTCGGCGAATGACCATTTCGGCCCCAAGTTCGCCCAGATAATGCACCAGGTTGTATGTAAACGAGTCGTAGTTGTCGATCAGCAGCAGCATTTGGCACTTGTCTTCGTTTGGGCATTTCAGGCTGGCGATGCAGCCCCGGGCCACGGTATAATGTCGGAACATACATGCTCAGGCCTGTGAGGCAGCGTCAAGAGGACATCCCGTTCTAGACCCGCCATCAGGTCGAGCGCCACAGAAGATGGCGCAGGATGGGCGAGGCAAGATTAAAGTCGAGAGGCACGAGCAATGCGTGGATTTTTCGGAGGAATGATCGTCGGGGCGGTCGTTGTTTTGATCGTGGGGGTGATGTTGTCGCTCAACACGCCGCTGGCCAATAAGCCGGTGGTCAAGACCCAGGCTCCCGAACCGGTAGATGTGGAAACACCCGAAGCGCCGGAACAAATCGCCGAGACCCCGTCGGACGCAGATCTTGTCGAACTGCCGCCTGCTGGGCCGAAACCCGCCGAAGAGCCGGACGAGGCGCTTGATCTGTCCGATCTGGAAACAGTGCCGGACGAACAGCCTGTCGTGGCTGAAGCCGGGGACGCGTTGCAGGAGCCTCAGGCCGAGTTGCAGGAACCTGAGGCCGAAGATCAAACCAGCGTTACCGTGATGACTGACGCGCCGGCTGCTCCGCAGGCACCCAGTACCGCCCCCGCCTTGCCGGAAACAGACGCGGCGCCGGTTGTTGTGGATGAAGCCCCGGAACCCTCTGCCGAGCCAGAAGATGTGGCGACGCTTTTGCCTGAACTGCCGTTGCAGCTTGCACCGGAAGAGGCCGAGTTAGATGAAGAGAATCCATTTGAAAACAGCCCAATCGCGGTGGAAGGGGATGAGGATACTTTGCCCCGCAATCTGCCCAAACTTGCCGCACTTCCCCAGATTGGCGGAGAAGACACGACCTCGACCAACACACTGGTTGGCACGCGCGTTGTCCCCCTGACCGAACGGGACGATGCCCCGGTTGAAACCAATGAAGCAGTCGTAGAAGAGATGACCGGAAAGCCGATCGAGGACTACGCTGCCAGCTTTGAAAACCCCGAAGCAAAGCCGTTGATGTCGATTATTCTGATCGATGATGAGGGCTCTTTCGGAGCCGAAGCGTTGCAGGACTTCCCGTATCCCGTCAGCTTCGCGATCAGCCCCTCTGATCCCGACGCCGCCGAGAAAATGGCGCGCCACCGCGCCGCGGGTTTTGAGGTTCTGGCCATGGCCGATCTGCATGAATCCGCCAGCGCGCAGGATGCCGAGGTGTCGATGGCCGTATGGTTGGACACGCTGCACGAGACAGTTGGTATTCTGGAAGGTGTCGAAAGCGGAATTCAGGGCAATCGGAAACTGGCCGATCAGGTTGCGTCGATTGCGGCGGCCACCGGTCGTGGGTTAATCACGCAAGATAACGGCCTGAACACGGTGCAGAAACTGGCCGCACGCAATGGCATCCCCTCTGGCGTGGTGTTCCGCGATATCGATGGTGCGCGGCAGGACCCAAAGATCATGCGTCGTTTCCTGGATCAGGCGGCATTCCGCGCCGGGCAGGAGGGGACGGTTGTAATGCTGGGACGCGTGCGCCCCGAAACGATCTCGGCCCTGCTGCTGTGGGGTCTTGAGGATCGCGGCAACCGTGTCGCCATGGCGCCGATCTCGGCGGTTATGAAACGCGAGGTTCAGTAGCGGATCAGCAGAAAAGTGAAGGGCGGTTGATCAAGTGATCAGCCGCCCTTTCTTTATGAGTTTCGGTTGCCCGTGAACCGGGCTGCGTCTGCCGCTGCGCGTCGTATGGCGTTGGATTTATGGACCGTTTCCATGTATTCGGCCTCGGGGTCGCTGTCGTAGACCACGCCGCCACCGGCCTGAATATAAAGCTTGTGATCCTTCACGATGGCCGTGCGCAGGGCGATACACATATCCATGTCGCCGCCCGCACTGAAATAGCCAACACCGCCGCCATAAACGCCGCGTTTTTCAGGCTCCAGCTCGTCAATGATCTCCATCGCGCGAACCTTGGGTGCACCGGACACGGTGCCAGCGGGCATTCCGGCAAAGAACGCATCCAGCGCGTCTTTGTCTTCGGCCAGCTCTCCTACCACGTTCGAGACGATATGCATCACGTGGCTGTAGCGTTCGATGATGAACTCTTCGGTCGGGCGAACGGTGCCGATCTTGGCGACCCGGCCGGTGTCGTTGCGACCCAGATCCAGCAGCATCAGATGCTCGGCAAGTTCCTTTTTGTCGGCCAGCAGGTCAAGTTCGTTCGCCTTGTCCTCTTCCGGGGTCACGCCACGCGGACGCGTACCGGCGATGGGGCGGATTGTCACTTCGCTGCCGAAGACGCGCACCAGAATCTCGGGGCTGGCACCCACGACCTGAAAGCCTCCGAAGTTGAAATAGAACATGAAGGGCGACGGGTTGGTGCGGCGGAGTGATCGGTAGAGCGCAAAAGGCGGCAGCGGGAAGTCCTGCGTCCAGCGTTGGGCCGGGACGACCTGAAAGATATCACCCGCGCGGATGTATTCCTTGGCCTTTTCGACCGCCTCCATATAGCCGGATCTGGTGAAATTCGACACTGGCGGTGCGACCTCATGCGCGTCCCCAAGGTCGCGGGTTTCGGCAGGCATGGCGCGTTCCAGATCACGCACCGCGTCCATCACACGCTCGGCTGCCTGCGCATAGGCGGCCTTCGCCGACTGGCCTTCGGTCACCCACGCCGGGGAGACGACTGTCACTTCGCCCTTTACGCCGTCCAGCACCGCAATGACCGAGGGGCGTTGCATGATGGCGTCGGGCAAGCCCAGCGGGTCGGGGTTCACATCGGGCAGATATTCGACCAGACGGACCATGTCATAGCCCAGATAGCCGAACAGCCCAGCCGCCGCCTGAGGCAGATCATCGGGCAGGTCGATGCGGCTTTCGGCTAGCAGCGCGCGCAAGTTGTCCATCGGATTGCCGTCTTGCGGCGTGAAGGCTTCGCCATCGAACCGGGCCGAGCGGTTCAACTCGGACTCCTCGCCCCGGCAGCGCCAGATCAGATCGGGCTTCATACCGATGATCGAGTAACGCCCGCGCACCTCGCCGCCGGTGACCGATTCCAGCACAAACGCATCCTTCTGCGCGCCGGTCAGTTTCAGCATCAGTGAAACAGGCGTGTCGAGATCAGCCGCAAGTCGCGTATAAACGACCTGGTTTTCGCCCGCTTCATAAGCGCGCGCGAAGCTTTCATATTCGGGTGTCAGGGCCATTTGGGTCTCGTTCAGTAACTCGCCTGTACGGCGTTCAGGGCCTGCTGGTCGACAACCGGGCGCGCGCGGGTTTGGGCGTCGCGCACATAGGCGTCAAAGATGTTCTGCGCCAGCGCCTGATTCATTTGCGCGGACAGAGCGTCGCTCAGTTGACGCAGCTCATCGCTTTCGGCCGGGGGCAGAACCTCGTCCAGACGAACGATCAGGGCAGTTCCTTCGCCGCCAATGACGCGCAGGTCGCCCGGCTCCATCTCGAAGACTTCGTTCATGAAGTTTGCAGGGACGTCATCCAGGAACGCAGTCCGCGTCAGCGCGTTTTCCACGCGGAACGGCAGGCCGGTGGCGGTGAAATCGCCATCCGTTGCCAGGGTGGTGACGACAGAATTGGCCTGCTCTTGCAGTGCTTTTGCTGTCTCGGCGGCAATCCAGGCAGCAGCGACGCGGTCACGGGCGCTGTCCAGAGGCTCTGGGCGTGGCGCCAGTTCTTCGTTCAGACGCAGAGCGAAAATCGAGCCGTCTTCCAAGAAGTCGATCTCGGGGAAGTCGCCGTCGCGTACTGCCTCGGCCGCGCTGCGGAAGCCGTCATAGGCGGCAACTTCATCCACACTGTCGCGGGTCCAGTCGATTTGGCCCAGCTCCATGTCGGTTTCCTGGGCCAGCTCTTCGAGCGTGGCACCACCGGCGAGCATATCGTTGATGTCTTCGGATTGTGCTTCGATCAGACGACGCGCGCGATCCGAGGCCAGTTCTTCCCGCAGGACAGGCTCGGCATCCTCGAACGGGACGTTGTTGGCGGCCAGCGAACCGTTGATGCGGAACAGCGCCGGGCCGAACACGGAGGGCAGAGGGCCAACGACCGAGTCCAACTCCGCTGCAAAGACCTCATCCGCGGCCTCGCCCAGATCGTCGCGGGTTACGTCGCCCAGATCAATGTCGCTCAGCTCAAGCTCGCGTTCGCGTACGAGTTGCTCGAAGGTTGTGCCGCCGACCTCAAGCTGGGCTTTGGCGTTGTTCGCAGAGTCTTCATCCGGGAAATTCAGGCGTTCGACCAAGCGGCGCTCCGGCTGCTGGTATTCATCGGCGCGCTCATCATAGAGGCGGCGCAGCGTGTCCTCATCCACTTCGACCGTATCCAGCAGCATTTCTGGCGACAGGATCGCATAGGTCAGACGCTTGGTGCGGGGCAGGGTGAATTGGTCGGTGTTCTCGTCGTAGTAGGCTTGGATTTGCGCATCGGTCGGATCGCCCACCGGTGTTTCCAGCGCATCCGCACCCAAAGTCGCCACGGTAAAGCTGCGGCGCGCGCCGATGTAGTTGGTCAAGGTGTCGGTCAGCGTTGAGGGCATTTCGACACCCCCGATGATCGCGCCCTGCACGATGGTGCGCGAGGATTCTTTGCGCAGGTCCGATTCGAACTCGGTATCGGTCATCCCGATCTGTTCCAGCTGAAAGCGATAAGCTTCGCGGTCGAACGTGCCGTTCACGCCTTGAAAGGCCGGGATCGAGACGATCTCGTCCTGCAGGTTCTCGTCGCCGATGGACAGGCCCAATTGACCGACCTCATTGTCGAGAGCGGCTAAGGCGGTCAGACGGGACAGGGCGAGCTGTTCCAAACCCAGCTCGCGCGCCTGAGACATCTGCAGGGCTTGGCCGGTCTGCGCCTCAACCGCGCGGATTTCGCGTTGAAGCTCACGAACATAGGCGTCGACCGAGATGCTCTCATCCCCGACCTGCGCAACCGTGCGGATGGTGCCGGTCAGGCTAGTGGCGCCAAACCCTGCGAGGCCTACGAACAGAAGGCCCATCAGAATCCAGACAAAGGTTTTCGAGATGCTGTTTTTGCCTGCGGCCATGATGCCCTCTTACTGCTTGCCCTGTTGGTTGCGGCCCTGAATACGACGGGCACCGCCGGGGGGCAAGCTTAGAAGGACAGAGCCTGCAACCGGTCGAACAATTGGGCGATCCCGGCGCGGTCCAAATTGGCAAAGGCGATACGCACCTGACGTTTTCCAGCCGGGTCATGATCAGGCATGAACATGGTGCCGGGCAGCAGCAGAATACCGGCCTCAGGCACCAGTCTTTGCGCCAACTCGTCCGACGGGAAGTCGAACGGGTGTTCGAGATAGGCGAAATAAGCACCAAGACCCAGCAAGCGCCAACCTTTGGCCTCAAGCTGCGGCATGCCTTCAGCAATTGCTGCGCGGCGGTCGAGGATTTCGTCCCGCTCTCCGGCAAGCCATTGCGACAGGTTCTGCATGCCCCAAAGGGCGGCAAACTGGCCGATTTGACCAGGGCAGATGGCGACAGTGTCTAGAAATTTCTCGGCCTCGGCCAGCAGACTTGCGCTGGTTGCAACCGCGCCGACGCGATGTCCGGTCAGGCGGTAGGCTTTGGAGAAGGAATAGAGATGCACCAGCGTCTCATCCCAGCCGGGCTTTTGGAACAGGTCGTGCGGAGGGCCACTTCGGCTGTCAAAATCGCGGTAGGTTTCATCGACCAGCAGGCGAATGCCTGCCTCGCGTGCGAGATCGTAGAAGGCGCTGAGCAGTTCGGCGGGGTATTCGACGCCGCCCGGGTTGTTTGGTGTCACAAGAGAAATGGCGCGGGTTTTATCGGTGATCAAAGCGCGCGCCGTCTCTGGGTCGGGCAGCAGATCATCGCCCGTGGGCAGGTCAATGGCCCGCACGCCTGTCATGTCCAACCACATTTTATGGTTGAAATACCAAGGGGTTGGGAGGATGATCTCATCCCCCTCGTCGGTGAGCGATGAAATCACAGCTGAGAATGCCTGATTGCATCCCGACGTTATGGCGATCTGATCTGGCGAAACCTGTCCTGCGTAGTGATCGCTGATTTGCGTCGCCAATTCGGCGCGCAGATCGTGATTGCCAAGCACAGGCCCGTAAAGATGAGCGCTGTCCTCGGTCACCGCGAACTCTGCCATAGCCTGGCGCATGGACAACGGCGGAGGGTCAACCGGCGCGGCTTGACTGACGTTGATCAGGGGCTGGTCGTCATGAAACACGACTCCGTCCAACCAACGCCGCGCCTCCATTACTGGAGGGGGGAAGGTGGACCGGGTGCGTGTTTGGGACATGGCAGAATCTTTGCGAGGCTCTGCCTCGCGCTCCGAGGTATTTTTGAACAGAAGAAGTTAGTCGGTGCCGCGATAAGGCTCGACATATTGCAGGGCCATATCCCAGGGGAAGAAGATCCACGTGTCCTGGCTGACTTCGGTGATGAACGTGTCCACCATGGGACGGCCTTTGGGCTTGGCATAGACGGTCGCGAAATGCGCCTTAGGGTACATCGCACGCACCAGTTCCAGCGTTTTGCCGCTATCGACCAGATCGTCGATGATCAGAACGCCTTCACCATCGCCCATCAGATTTGCATCTGGTGCCTTCAAAACTTCGGCTTCGCCTTGTTCCTGATGGTGATACGAGCGGACGCTGATTGTGTCGACGGTGCGGATGTCCAACTCGCGGCTGACGATCATGGCAGGGGCCATGCCGCCGCGGGTGATCGCAACAACAGCGCGCCATGCGCCATCATCCGGGCCTTGACCATCCAGCCGCCACGCCAGAGCGCGCGAGTCGCGGTGAATTTGATCCCAACTGATGTGGAAGCCTTTTTCGTGGGGCAGGCGGTCTTTGGCGCTCATGTTGTCTTAACCCTTTTCAACGTCCGGGGCATCGACGGCTTTCATGCCAACGATGTGATACCCCGAATCCACGTGCAGATTCTCTCCGGTGACGCCGCTGCTGAGGTCGGACAGCAGATACAGGGCCGAGTTGCCCACGTCGTCGATCGTCACGTTGCGGCGCAGGGGCGAGTTGTATTCGTTCCACTTCATGATGTAGCGGAAGTCTCCGATGCCGCTGGCGGCCAGTGTTTTGATCGGGCCGGCGGAAATCGAGTTAACGCGGATACCGTCCTTGCCCAGATCTTCGGCGAGATACTTGACCGACGCTTCGAGCGCGGCTTTAGCGACACCCATCACATTATAATGGGGCATTACCTGCTCGGCGCCGTAATACGTCAGAGTAATGGCGCTGCTGTCCTCGGACATCATCTTTTCGGCCCGCTGCATCACGGCGGTGAAGGAATAGACGGACACATCCATAGTTAGTTTGAAGTTTGCTCGGCTGGTGTCGACATAGCGGCCGCGCAGCTCGTTTTTGTCCGAGAAACCAATGGCGTGGACAACGAAATCCAGTTTGCCCCATTTCTCTTCCAGTGAAGTAAACAGAGCGTCGATCGACGCCTCGTCACTGACATCACATGGCAGCACGATTTCACTACCGAGTTGCGCTGCCAGAGGGTCGACACGTTTTTTCAGAGCATCGCCCTGATAAGAAAAGGCCAGCTCGGCCCCGGCGTTGGACAAGGCGCGGGCGATTCCCCATGCGATTGATTTGTCATTGGCCAGTCCCATGATGAGGCCGCGTTTTCCGGCCATCAACTGATTTGACATGATTGGTTCTCCGCCTGTCGTCGCGTTATGTTGCGATGGGTTTATGCCATTGACTGCCCTGCTTCAAGGCCGTGTGGTCTTGCCCGCGGCGGGTAATCGCCCTAGGCTTCCGACAAATACTTTCCAGGGGATGGAAATGACCGAGCGTGATGGCATTTTTGCTGGCTCCGATCCGTTTGAAATAGCGGCGCGGTGGTTGGGTGAGGCCGAACAGAATGAACCGAATGACCCGAACGCGATTGCGCTGGCGACCGTTGACAAAGACGGCATGCCGAACGCGCGCATGGTACTTTTGAAAGACATCGAGCCGGAGGCCTTTGTTTTCTATACCAACTATGAAAGTGCCAAGGCGGCTGAGTTGGATCAGGCTGAAAAAGCCGCTTTTGTCATGCATTGGAAATCTTTGCGGCGTCAGATTCGTGTTCGTGGTATAGTCAGTCGGGAAAGCGGGCCCAAGGCGGATGAATATTATGCGTCACGGTCGCTGAAAAGTCGGCTGGGTGCTTGGGCGTCTAAGCAGTCGCAACCCCTTAGCAGCCGAACGGCCCTGATGGCCGAGGTTGCCAAGGTGACGGCAAAACTTGGATCCAATCCGCCACGCCCTCCATTTTGGGGAGGATACCGGTTGGTTCCGACTGAAATTGAATTCTGGGCCGACGGCGCATTTCGCCTGCATGATCGGTTTAGATGGCGGAGGGCTGATCCGGGTTCCGCTTGGGATGTGCAGAGGTTAAATCCATGACGTTCACGTATCGCGAAATGCAACAGACCGAAATCAAAGGTTTTTTTCAGCTTGAATTTGCCTGCCATTGCCATAAAAACCGAAACCTTAACGCACTACTAAATCATTCGATGGGAACACCGTGCCTGAAGACCTGAACAACATGTACCGCGTTCGTGGACACGTAAAATGGTTCGATCCCGCAAAGGGATACGGGTTCGTTGTGTCTGATGAAGGCGGCCCGGATATTCTGTTGCATGTGAACGTGTTGCGGAATTTCGGGCAGAGCTCGGTCGCCGATGGGGCAGGCATCGAGATCATGACCCATCGTACGGATCGCGGTGTTCAGGCGGTCGAAGTTGTTGCTGTCGATCCTCCGGTGCGCGCCGACTCAATGATGTTGGCCGACTTTGCCGAGCTGGATCCGGCGGCGATTGCGGCCGCGCCGTTGGAAGCTGCACGGGTGAAATGGTTCGACAAAGGCAAGGGATTCGGTTTCGCCAATGTGTTCGGCCGGGATGAGGATGTGTTTTTGCATATCGAGGTTCTCCGCCGTTCCGGTCTTGCCGATCTGCAGCCGGGCGAAGCGCTTGCCATGCGGGTGATTGATGGCAAACGGGGCCGTATGGCGGCTCAGGTCTTGGCTTGGGAAGCGGCGCTGGATCACTAACACCATGATGCGGTTTTGGGCTTCTCTGGCAGTATGCGTGACATTTCTGGCAGAAAGCGTGGCCGCAGAATGTCGTCCTGACCGGGTAGAGTTGCGCAACGATCAGACTCATGTCCGATTTGATGTTGAACTGGCCGTGACCGGTCCCGAGAAATCGCGCGGGCTGATGTTCCGCGAGCACTTGCCGAACCGGTCTGGCATGCTCTTCGTCTACGACCCACCGCAACAGGTGGCGTTCTGGATGAAGAATACGCTGATTCCTCTGGACATGATTTTCGTCGATCACTCGGGCGTTGTGACCCGCGTGCATGAAGGTGCGATTCCCGGTGATCTGACTCCGATTGAAGGGGGCGGCGACATCTTTGCCGTGCTTGAAATCAACGCCGGTTTGTCCGCGCGTTACGGCATTCAGCCCGGCACCCAGATGCGGCACGAAATTTTTTCACAAGCGAGTGCGATTTGGCCCTGTTAGGGCTTTTCAAATCAGATCAGCATCGTTAGGAACGGCGCACGGTTCGGGGCGTGGCGCAGTCTGGTAGCGCACCTGTTTTGGGTACAGGGGGTCGTAGGTTCGAATCCTGCCGCCCCGACCACTTCTTCACTTATGTTGGTGAACCACCCATCGCTAGGTAGAGCGCGCTCAGCGCTTTATCCAGCGTTTTGCTTTCAACGGGAACTTCGACGGTTGCGCCGCTTTTCTGCGGCACTTGAAAGAACAGCCGCGCATCCACGCGGTACCCGCCAGAGGTTTTGGTTGAGGTCATGCGCATGATACTCTGCGGCAGATCCTCGGGCGAGCCATCATAGCTGAGAATCAAAAAGGCTGTGGTATCCGGTGGTAGAAACTCGCGGCACTCATAAGAATTGGCGTCGATTTTCTGGAAGGTTTCGCCGGGGCCGTCGCAACTGGTCTGGAAGGTTTCGAACAACCTGTCGGGGTAGGCGCTGAATTGAGCGCTACGCGACGCCGTTGGCAATTCTTGCGCTGTGCAGGCCGCGATTAGGGCGCCTATCGGGGCGAGGTGAAGCAACTTCATCGTTTTGCCTGCTCTTTGTTCAATGGGTTGACGCAAGGATATGGCCGAAAGGCCACAACATGATTCCCTGCCAGCTTAGCCAGCACAGGTCTGGATGATCAAACCCGGATAACCATGCTGGTAAAAAAGGCAATTTCATGTAGCCGGTTTTGCGATCGGCGTCGTCTCGCCGTGGATCACTCTGTGGAGGAATCAGATCTCCATGCACCCGACAAACAGGTCAACACAAAAGATTTCAAAAATGACTTAAAAAGGTCGTTGACCTGATATGCAAAGATACGCCAGATTGTATGGGCCGAATATGACGCCACTACATCTGGTATGAAAGCCGGAGAGGGCGCAGGGCAGGGACGGAACGCACACGAGTACATTTGTGCAACCGCAGCGGCGGTATCGCGCTCATACGGGCAGCGGTTGGTCCTTTGCGTCTGTCAAGTTCGGCATTGCTAGTGGCTTTGCATTTCCCAAGCCGCAGCGAGGGTAGACGGACATTAAAAGGCGGCGGACATGAAGATTGAAAGAAAATTTACCAAATCAGGGCAGGATGCGTATGCGGACCTCGATTTCGTCTCGGCAACGTCCGAGATTCGAAACCCTGACGGCACAATTGTTTTTCGTCTGGACAATATCCAGGTCCCCTCAAGCTGGAGCCAGGTGGCCAGTGATGTCATCGCACAGAAATACTTCCGTAAGGCGGGCGTACCCAGCAAGCTGAAGAAGGTCAAAGAAAAGGGCGTTCCTGAATTCCTGTGGCGCTCGGTCCCGACTGACGATGCCGAGTTCGAAGGTGAGACATCTTCGAAACAGGTGTTTGACCGTTTGGCGGGCGCTTGGGCCTATTGGGGCTGGAAGGGCGGCTATTTCTCAACCGAGGAAGACGCGCGCGCTTACTTTGACGAGATGCGTTACATGCTGGCGACCCAGCGTGCCGCGCCGAACTCGCCTCAGTGGTTCAACACCGGTCTTCACTGGGCTTACGGGATCGACGGCCCGGCGCAGGGGCATCACTATGTCGACTACAAAACCGGCAAACTGACCAAATCGAAATCCGCTTACGAGCACCCGCAGCCGCATGCGTGCTTCATCCAGTCCGTCGATGATGATCTGGTGAACGAAGGCGGCATTATGGATCTGTGGGTGCGAGAGGCGCGCCTGTTCAAATATGGCTCGGGAACCGGCACCAATTTCAGCCATCTGCGTGCAGAAGGCGAAGCGTTGTCGGGTGGCGGCAAGTCCTCGGGCCTAATGGGCTTTCTCAAGATCGGCGACCGCGCCGCTGGCGCGATCAAATCAGGCGGGACAACCCGTCGAGCAGCAAAGATGGTGATCGTCGATGCGGATCACCCGGACATCGAGCAATTCATCGAATGGAAGGTGATCGAAGAGCAGAAGGTGGCCTCGATCGTTGCCGGATCGAAGATGCACGAGAAGATGCTGAACGGCATTTTCGAGGCCATCCGCAGCTGGGACGGTGCGCAGGACGATGCGTATGATCCCAACAAGAATGATAGTTTGAAGAAAGCGGTTCGTGCGGCCAAAAAGGTCGCGATCCCCGAGACTTACATCAAGCGCGTGCTGGACTATGCGCGGCAGGGTCACGACAGCATCGAGTTCCCCACCTACGACACGGACTGGGATTCGGAGGCCTATAGCTCGGTCTCGGGTCAGAACTCGAACAACTCGATCCGCGTGACTAATGCGTTCCTGACCGCTGTTGAGAAAGACGCCGATTGGGAATTGATCAACCGGACCGACGGCAAGGTCGCCAAGACCGTAAAAGCACGCGATCTGTGGGAGAAAGTCGGTCACGCCGCTTGGGCCTGCGCCGATCCGGGCATCCAGTTCCATGACACGGTCAACGAGTGGCACACATGTCCCGAAGATGGTGAGATTCGCGGCTCAAACCCGTGTTCGGAATACATGTTCCTGGACGATACGGCCTGTAACCTCGCGTCGATGAACCTGCTGACATTCCTGAAGGATGGCGAGTTCCAAGCGGCTGATTACATGCATGCGGCGCGCCTGTGGACCCTGACGTTGGAAATCTCGGTGACCATGGCGCAGTTCCCGTCGAAGGAAATCGCCAAACTCTCCTATGATTTCCGCACCTTGGGTCTGGGCTATGCCAATATCGGCGGTCTGCTGATGAACATGGGCTACAGCTACGACTCGGACGAGGGTCGGTCGATCTGTGGCGCGCTGACCGCAATCATGACTGGTGTGGCATATGCGACCTCGGCTGAGATCGCCGGAGAGCTGGGTCCGTTCAAGGGCTATGAGCGCAACGCGGACCACATGCTGCGCGTCATTCGCAACCACCGCCGTGCAGCGCAAGGCGTGGCCAATGGGTATGAGAAACTGGCCGTAAAGCCCGTGCCTCTGGACCACAACAACTGCCCGGACAAACGTCTGGTCGATCTGGCCATGTCGGCATGGGACGAGGCACTGAGCCTTGGTGAACAGAACGGTTACCGCAACGCGCAGGCCACCGTGATCGCGCCCACCGGCACCATCGGTCTGGTAATGGATTGTGACACCACAGGGATCGAGCCGGATTTTGCTCTGGTAAAGTTCAAGAAGCTCGCGGGTGGCGGCTACTTCAAGATCATCAACCGCTCGGTGCCGTCGGCGCTGGAGAAGCTGGGCTATTCCTCGTCTGAGATCGAAGAGATCGTGGGCTACGCGGTTGGCCACGGCACGATCGGCAACGCGCCGGGCATCAACCATACCTCGCTGACCGGCCATGGTTTTGGCCCGAATGAGCTGGCTAAAGTAGACGCTGCACTGGAAAGCGCCTTCGACATCCGGTTCGTCTTCAACCAATGGACATTGGGTGAGGATTTCTGCACCGGCGTACTGGGCATTCCGGCGACCAAGTTGAACGACCCGACTTTCGATCTGCTGCGCCATCTGGGCTTTACCAAGGCCGATATCGACGCGGCCAACGATCATGTCTGCGGAACCATGACGCTGGAAGGCGCGCCGCATCTGAAGGAAGAGCACTATTCGATCTTCGACTGCGCCAACCCGTGCGGCAAGAAAGGCAAGCGTTTCCTTGGGGTTGATAGCCACATCACTATGATGGCGGCTGCGCAGAGCTTTATCTCGGGTGCGATCTCGAAGACGATCAACATGCCGAACGACGCGACCATTGAGGATTGCCAGAAGGCATACGAACTCAGTTGGTCGCTGGGTGTTAAGGCGAACGCGCTCTATCGTGATGGCTCGAAACTGTCGCAGCCTTTGGCGGCGGCGCTGGTCGAAGATGACGACGAAGCTGCGGAAGTGCTGGAAAGCGGCTCGACGCAGGAAAAAGCCGTCGTTCTGGCCGAAAAGGTGATCGAGAAGGTTGTGGTTAAGGAAATGATCCGCAGCCATCGCGAGAAACTACCCCATCGCCGCAAGGGCTACACCCAAAAGGCGATCGTCGGTGGCCACAAGGTTTACCTGCGGACCGGCGAGTTCGAAGACGGCAAGCTGGGCGAGATCTTCATCGACATGCACAAGGAAGGCGCGGGCTTCCGGGCGATGATGAACAACTTTGCCATCGCGGTGTCGGTCGGCCTGCAATACGGCGTACCGCTCGAGGAATTCGTCGACGCCTTTACGTTCACCAAGTTCGAACCGGCTGGGATGGTGCAGGGCAACGACTCGATCAAGAACGCGACATCGATCTTGGACTACATCTTCCGCGAACTGGCCGTGTCCTATCTGGACCGCACCGATCTGGCCCATGTGAAACCCGAAGGCGCGAGCTTTGATGATCTGGGCCGTGGTGAGGAAGAAGGCGTCTCGAACGTCTCCGAGATCAGTGACACAGCAGCGTCCAAGTCTTTGGAAGTGCTGAAGCAAATCAGCTCAACTGGGTATCTGCGCAAGCGTCTGCCGCAGGACCTGGCGATGTTCAACCCGCAAGCCGAGCTCAACGGAATGTCCGAACCGGCAGCCGCGTTTGAATCGTCGGCGGAAACGGCAGTGGCGACCGGCATGGACGCACGGACCAAAGCCAAGATGCAGGGCTATGAAGGGGACCCTTGCGGCGAATGCGGAAACTACACGCTGGTGCGCAACGGCACCTGCATGAAGTGCAACACCTGCGGCGCGACAAGCGGGTGTAGCTGAGTTTAGCGCCCTGGCAACCCGGGGTGCAGGGGTCGGTCGCTGCCTTATGTACCGGCCCCGACGAATACGGAGCGTGGCGCTGAGACTTACCATCAAAGCCATGTTCCACTCGGCCGACATGCCCGTGTTGGCCGGGAACAGGGTGGGGCGGAATATTGCTCCCTCCCACTCTTTCACGGGGCGGGTGCGCTCGCCCCATGCGCAGTCCAGGCCGCAGGCAAAAAAATACCGGGCGGTCAACGAAATGAGCCTGGAAGGCGAAACTGACAGGGGGCTTCGGCCCCCTTTCTTTTTGTTCAACGACCGGCCGCTAAGCTGAGTTTTGCCAGATCACCTCAAAACCGTCGGGCAAGTTCTGCCGAGGCGCGATGGGGGATTTTTGCCCGGCAACAAGCCGCAGAGGCGACTCGGCCAAACACGCGGAGATTGGCGCGAAGTGGCCTCGATCTCGCTATACGGGTGACGGTGGCTCGGTCCTGAGGTTTCTTGCGCTCGTCCGGACGCAAAATCCAAATATTCACTCAGGAGGCAAACTTATGACACCGAAATATCTGACCGCTCTCGCGGCTGTAGCACTCGCAATGCCCACTCTGGCCACTGCACAATCGGCAGCCGACGCAAATGGAGATGGCGTGTTGACCATCGAAGAGGTTCAAGCCGTCGTGCCCGAGGTTAACGCCGATACGTTCTCGGCCATGGATGCAAATGGGGATGGCGCATTGGATGCGGATGAAATCGCCATTGCGCAAGAAGCCGGTCTGCTGCCCCCAAGCAACGGCTGATTGCTGAATTAGACAGCGGCCCGAGTAATATCGGGCCGCTTTTCAATTTCTTACAGTGGCAAGTGAATGTTGAACTTGGCGCGAATTTCCGCGTCCAGCAGAGGGTCGAAATTCGCTGCAGACGGGCTGGATAGGATTTCGTTTTTCCGCGCGACGGCTTTTTCGATCAGGTCAGGCTTGTCCAATTCGGCCCATTCCTTGGGTGAGGTGCGGTCGCCGAATGTCGGGTACACATAGTCCGCCTGCATCCGGCTGAGCGTTGCATCCGTACCGAGATAGTGGCCGGGCCCGCCCATACACACCTCGGCGATTTGATCCAGCGCCAGGGTTTCGTCCGACACCTCAATTCCACGCACGCAGCGTTGTGCCTGTCCGATCAGGTCATCGCCCAGGATCAGGCTCTCAAGGCAGAACCCGAGAAGGGACGCGTGCATACCGGCAGCCTCGTAGATCATATTGGCGCCGGATAGGCCGGTCATGACGTTTGAACACATCTGCTCCCATCCGGCCTGCATGTCGGGCAGTTTCGAATCCGACGCTCCGGCAGCGGTTCCACCCGGAAGGTTGTAGAAATTATGCATCTGGGCGCATCCCGCGCTCAGCAGCGCCTGTTCGCCCGATCCCACGGACATCGCCCCGGTGCGCAGGTCCAAACCGAAGGGCCATGTGCCAAAGACGGCGGGCGCGCCAGGCACGACGGCATTTACGTAGACCAGACCGGCCAGGCATTCCGCTGTGGCTTGAGTGATGGCCCCTGCGATGGTCGACGGTGCGGTTGCTCCGGCCATGCCAGCGGACAGCAACAGGACCGGCATTCCCGCTTTGATGACCGCTTCCATGACTTCGCAGCTTTCAGTTGCGAATTTCATAGGTGGCACAACAAAGCAGTTCGAGTTCGAGATAAACGGACGTTCGCGCCATTTATCCTCACCGCCGGCGATCATGTGGATCATCTCCATCGCTGGGGCGACGTGGCTGGGTTCGGTAAAAGAGGTGCCGATATGTTTAAACGTACCTGCGCATGCCGCGTAGATCGTGTTCAGATCCATCTCGAGGTTGTCGGCGATGTCGCGGCACACCATGGGGCGCTGAACGAAGTGGATATTGTCCAGTTGCTCACAAATGCGAGAGGCATCGTGCAGGTCCTGTACGGTCGAGTCGCGGTAGTTTCGCCCATCCACGTCGACCATGCTGACCGCGGCACCTGCTGTGCCGTAATGAACCTTCGTCCCACTCAGCTCCAGATCGGTCTTGCCGTTTCGACTATACAACGTGACAGAGCGGTTTGCTTTGGCGATGGTGTCTTCGACCAATGCACGCGTGAAACGAATGCGCCCATCGTCACCAAGACTGCACCCAGCGCCCACCAGATAGTCGATCCCGCTTTGCGGAGCGTCCGCCAGCCCGATGGTTTCCAGAGCCTGAAGCGCCGCTTCGTGAATACGCTCCATCTGCGCTTGGGTCAGAGGCTTGTAGGTGCCGCCCTCCATCCCCGGGCGGACCGGGCGCAGATGGTCGGGCAGGGCTGCGGCGCGGGCGGCACGACGCGCTGCGCGTCCGCCAGTTCGTGCAGAGCTGCGAGTTTGTTCGTTCATTGTGGGTATCCGATTATTCAGGTGATTGAGATTGCGATCAAAATCAGACCTGTACTGGGCGTCCCCGCGCCGCACGCCCACGATCCGCGCCAATCGTGCGGCTGATCAGACGTATTTTCCAAATTTCGTTGTGCATTCAGTTCCTCGGACTTGCAGCCCCATCCTGAACAGCGGTAGATTTAAGTCTGTTCTGTTTGCGACCTCGCTGTCAATTATGTTGCTTTCTCGGTCGCGTGACGTTTGCCCATTGTCTTTTCCACAGGACTGCTTTTATTGTGTCCGAACGGGCATGGCGATTTTGACGCCCATAAGTCCCGCTTTTTTGAGTTTCGCTGCTGTGCCGCATGTGATGATCCATCTTTCACGGCATGGCAGACCGATTGTGCCCCGATCGGGGCAATGGAGTGCCTGAGCCCGGAAAATTCCGGGCGAAAGGAATAAATGGGCAGGCGGCGACCAAGATCGCGCCTGTCGGAGAAGAACCGCGATGACGCGCGCGCAACGTTTGAGAGACCGGGCAGGGGGCCACAGCGCCAGACCCTGCCGCGCGCCGTCTGATATCGCCCGTACAAGACACCTCCCCAAAAGTGCCTGTCCGCCTGGATGGGTCAGGACAACGCGTTTGGCGCGGTGCATCAAGGACACATGGCTAAGAAAATGCTTATCGATGCCACCCACGCCGAGGAAACTCGGGTTGTGGTGGTTGACGGAAACAAGGTCGAGGAGTTCGATTTTGAATCCGAAAACAAACGCCAGCTTGCTGGCAATATCTATCTAGCAAAAGTTACCCGGGTCGAACCGTCTCTGCAGGCGGCGTTCGTGGACTATGGCGGCAATCGCCATGGTTTCCTGGCGTTTTCGGAGATTCATCCCGACTATTATCAGATCCCCGTCGCCGACCGTGAGGCGCTGATGGAGGAAGAGCGCGCCTATGCCGAGGCGATGAAGGCGCGTGATGAGGCCGAGGAAGCAAAGCCCAAGAAACGCCGCTCGCGGTCGCGCAGCAAGGCAGCGGACGTCAAGTCGAACGACCCGGTCGAGACCTTGGATGTCTCGTCCGAGCCAACGGGTATGGAGACCATTGATCTCGACGACAGCGAAGAGAGTGATGATCTGACTGTGCCCGAGGGGACCTCTCCAATGGAGACGGTTGCTGAGACGCCGGTGGAAGAACCGTCTGAGGATGAAGCATCTGAGGCCACTGACGCTCCGGCTGCTGAGGAAGAGACTACTGAGGTTGAAGCTATTGAGGTCGAGACCGTTGAGGCGATCTCTGAAGAGCAGGCTGAAACCGAGGCGGAAGAACAGCCCGAAGCTACTGCTGATGCGGAAGAAGCCGAGGTTGACTCTGAGGAAGCCGCGCAGGCTGAGCCTGAGGCAGAAACCGCTGAGACAGAGCCTGCCGAAGGTGACGACTCAGACGACGAAGAGAAAAAGTCTGATGCGACCGCCAAGGATGATTCGATTGAATCGGTCGCCGATGAGGACGACAGCGAGGATATCCGTCCTCCGCGCAAGCCGCGCCCGCGCCGCTACAAGATCCAGGAAGTGATCAAAGTGCGCCAGGTTCTGCTGGTGCAGGTCGTCAAGGAAGAGCGGGGCAACAAGGGCGCCGCGCTGACCACCTATCTTTCGCTGGCCGGTCGCTACTGCGTCCTGATGCCTAACACCGCACGCGGCGGCGGCATCAGCCGCAAGATCACCAATGCGCCCGACCGCAAGAAGCTGAAGGAAATCGCTGCCGAGATTGACGTGCCAACTGGCGCCGGCCTGATCATCCGGACCGCAGGGGCCAAACGCACGAAGTCCGAGATCAAGCGCGACTATGAATACCTGCAGCGCATGTGGGAGCAGATTCGCGAGCTTACGCTGAAATCCATCGCGCCCGCAAAAATCTATGAGGAAGGCGACCTGATCAAACGGTCGATCCGGGATCTCTATAACCGGGACATCGACGAGGTTCTTGTAGAAGGCGAGGGCGGTTACCGTATCGCCAAGGACTTCATGAAGATGATCATGCCGTCCCATGCCAAAAACGTAAAACGGTATGAGGACGCGCTGCCTCTGTTCGCGCGCTATCAGGTGGAAAGCTATCTGGCCGGGATGTTCAACCCGACCGTGCAGCTGAAATCCGGTGGCTATATCGTGATTGGCGTGACCGAAGCGCTGGTGGCGATCGACGTGAACTCGGGCCGGGCGACCAAGGAAGGCTCGATCGAGGAAACCGCGCTCAAGACCAACCTTGAGGCGGCCGAGGAAGTGGCGCGCCAGTTGCGTCTGCGTGACCTTGCCGGTCTGATTGTCATCGACTTCATCGATATGGACGAGCGCAAGAACAACACGGCCGTTGAGAAACGCCTGAAAGACAAGCTGAAAACCGACCGCGCGCGCATTCAGGTGGGCCGCATCTCGGGCTTTGGCCTGTTGGAGATGAGCCGCCAGCGCCTGCGCCCCGGTATGCTTGAGGCGACGACTCAGCCATGCCCGGCCTGTCATGGCACCGGTCTGATCCGCTCGGACGACAACATGGCGCTGTCAATCCTGCGTCAGATCGAAGAGGAAGGCACCCGCCGTCGCTCTCGCGAAGTTCTGGTGCGCTGCCCGGTCAGCATTGCCAACTTCCTGATGAACCAGAAACGCGAACATATCGCCCAGATCGAGTCGCGTTACGGGCTGTCCGTGCGCGTCGAAGGCGACATGCATCTGGTCAGCCCCGATTTCTCGCTGGAGAAGTTCAAGACGGCAAGCCGGATCGTGCCCGAAGCGACCGCTCCGGTCGTCTCCGTCGATGCATCGCTGATGGATCTGGTTGACGCAACCGAAGAGGAAGAGGCCGAAGAAGAAGCGGTTCAGGCCGAAGAAGAAGCCAAGCCCAAGCGCAAGCGTCGTCGCCGTCGCCGCAAGAAGGGCGGCAACGATCAGCATGAAGCTGAGGCATCGGAAGCGGCTGAAGATACTGCTGCGGAGGTTTCCTCGGACGAAGCTAAGAAGGAAGACGCTGCTGAGGCATCGGACGAGGACGAAAAGCCCGCCAAGCCCAAGCGCCGCCGTGCGCCGCGTCGCAAGAAGAAAGACGTGGAAGCCGAAGCGCAGGATGCCCCCGAACAGGTGGCTGAGGCCCAGGAAGACGCCCCGGTGGAAACGGCCGATGTGGTTGCTGAAACTGAGACGGCTCCGGAACAGGCCGAAGAGGCTCCGGCGGACGTCGCTGAGGTTGCCGAAGCCACACCGGAACCAGCTCAAGACGCCGCAGAACCTGCTGAGGCGGTTGGAGCGGCAGCGCCTGCCGAGGCGGTGGAAGCAGAAGAACTGGTCGAAGCTCAACCGGCTGAGGAGCCCGCTCCAGTCGAAGAACCTGTTCCGGTCGAAGAGGTTGCCGAGGTTGAAGCCGCACCCGTAGTTGAGGAAACCCCAGCCGAACCCGTTCTGGAAACGGTTGCGGAAGAGCCGGAACAACCGGCGGAGCCGCCCAAGCCTAAACGGCGCGGCTGGTGGTCGCTCGGAAGCTAAAATGAGAAGCTAAAAAAGAAAAGGCGGGCTTGAGGCCCGCCTTTTTCGATTCGATTGCCTGCGACTTAGCCCGCTTTTTGGATCAGATACACCTGATGGCCGTTCTCTTCGCCTTGCGACAGTAGGGTGTGGCCGCTCTCCGAACAAAAATGCGGGACATCAACAATCGCCGCAGGATCATCCGCCAGCACGCGCAATACTGCTCCACCGGGCAAGGACTTCAACCTTTTGCGCGCTTTCAACACAGGCAAGGGGCACAACAGGCCCAGGGCATCGAGGGTTTCAGTAGGATTAGACATAAGGCTCAGATATTTCGCCCAAGGCGCAGTGTCCAGCGCGCAACCACGATGATGTGACTTAATAGCCCCGTGACGAAGCCGCCTTCTTACCATATGTGCTGAAACATGTTCGGAATAGATATCATCGACGCGGGTCTGCTGCCTGCCATGTTCATCGCCCTGATCGGCGGTTTGATCAGCTTTCTGTCGCCTTGCGTGCTGCCTATCGTGCCGCCGTACCTGGCGTATATGAGCGGCGTCAGCATTAACGAAATGCAAGATCAGGCCCGCGCCCGGCGCAAGGCGACTTTGACCGCCTTGTTCTTCGTTCTGGGTCTGTCGACCGTATTCCTGCTGCTTGGCTTTACAGCCTCGGCCTTTGGGGCGTTTGTTCTGAAAAATCAGGTTCTTTTCGCCAAGCTCTCGGGTGCGGTGGTGATTGTCTTTGGTCTGCACTTTCTGAACGTGTTCCGTATCCCTCTACTGGATCGCGAGGCGCGGGTGGAAACCGGAGACTCCGGCGGCTCGGTCTTTGGCGCCTATATTCTGGGTCTCGCATTTGCCTTTGGCTGGACGCCGTGCATTGGCCCTCAGCTAGGCGCGATCCTGTCGCTGGCCGCATCTGAGGCATCAGTCGCACGGGGTACTTTGTTGCTCGGCGTCTATGCGGCGGGTTTGGGTATTCCGTTCCTGTTGGCTGCGATGTTCCTGAATCGCTCGATGGGTGTCATGAACCGTATCAAACCCTATATGGGCACGATCGAGAAGGTTATGGGCGGGCTGCTTCTGTTCGTGGGCATCATGCTGATCACGGGCCTCTTCACCGAATTCAGCTGGTGGCTGCTGGAAACCTTCCCGGCGCTGGCGGTTCTGGGCTGATCCACCTTACCTTGGCCGCAATGCTGCGTTAACCTGCGCAGCAGAAGGTAAGGCCATGAGCAGTCAGACAAATCAGCCACAGCTGCGCAGGCGGCATGTGTTTTACATTCCCGGCTACGACCCGATCCCCGCGCGGCGCTACCGCGAGCTGTACCGGACCGAGTCGAAGGCGCAGGCTGAGATCACGGGATATCAGGTTGCGCTTGCGCCAAAGACGGGCAATGGCCCATTTGGCTGGCATGTTTCGTCCGTTCAGGATGGGATTGAGGTTCAAACAGATATCGAGGTTCTGGTTTGGTCCGATATCGTGCAGGACAGCATGTCGGGCTCGATTCTGGCGACCTACCGGCAGCTTGGTCAGACGGCGTGGACCTATATCTCAACGGGAACGTTGAAGAGGCTGCGGCAACTAACGAAGGGCCCGGTAATTGCTGCGCTCTATCCGGTGGGGATGCTGATGCTGCAACTTATCGCCGCCGTTTTCGTCGTGTTCCTTGCGGTCACTCTGGCTGGATGGTGGGGGCTGCTGCCGGGTTTGGCTTTGGCCTATGGTTTGCTGCGCTGGTTCCGCAAAATCGACAATCGGCTTTTCGCCTACTACCTGATGCATGATTACGCATACTCGGCGCAATTGCGGGGGGAGATGCCGGATAAACTGCTGCACCGCCTGGATGAGTTCGCGGATTTGATCCAGGCCGCGCTAAAGACTGATGTGGACGAGGTTCTGGTCGTCGGCCATAGCTCGGGCGCGTATCTTGGCGTTTCGGTTCTGGCGGATGTTCTGCGCAGACAGGCGTCAGATTTGAGACGGCCAGCACTGTCGTTTCTGACACTCGGGCAAGTGGTGCCGATGGTCTCGTTCCTGCCCAAGGCACAGAAACTCAGGTCGGACCTTCAATTCCTGTCTACGCAAGCGACTTTGACATGGGTGGATGTCTCAGCACCGGGGGATGGCTGTTCTTTCGCCCTATGTGATCCGGTCGCCGTTAGCGGTGTCGCGGGTCCCGACAAGAAATGGCCTTTGGTCCTGTCCGCCGCCTTTACCCAGACGCTGTCGCCCGAGCGGTGGAAAGCCCTGCGGTGGAGGTTCTTTCGGCTGCATTTTCAATACCTCTGCGCCTTTGATCGACCGGGAACCTATGACTATTTTCGCATCACTGCGGGACCTCTGACATTGGCAGAACGGTTCAAAGACCGCGCGCCGTCGAACAGCCGGATTGAGACGCCGGTTTCCAAATACACGGATACGAGCCGATGAAGCCGCCCAAGCCGCAGTCTCGCCCGGATCGAGTCTCTCTCTGGCGCTATCTAAAATTGTTTCGGCAGGACCTGTTGTCGGCGCAGCCTCAACGCCTCTATCGCGCGTGGATGGCCGAGTTTCGCACGCCGTTTTTCCGGTCCTACATGATCAATCAGCCGGATTTGGTGGATGAGGTCCTCAAGAAACGTCCGGATGATTTTCCGAAATCCAACCGCATCAGCGAAGGGTTGCGGCCGTTGCTGGGGGAGTCCGTGTTTCTGACCAACGGCGCGATGTGGAAGCACCAGCGTCGTATCATTGACCCTGCTTTTGAGGGCGGTCGGCTGAAGGATACGTTCCCTGCCATGCTCGCCGCCGCTGACGCTTGTGTGGATCGGCTGCGCCCTTTGGCGGGAACGAAAGCCGAGTGCGAACAGGTCACCAGCCATGCCGCCGCTGATGTGATTTTCCGAACCCTGTTTTCCGTGCCTATCGAACACGACATTGCCGCGCAGGTATTCGACAGGTTCCGAGCGTATCAGCGCGAGCAGCCCTTGTTGAACCTCGCCGCCTTCGTGCCGCTCCCGCGCTGGTTGCCCCGGTTTCATTCGCGAAAGACGCGTGGAGCCGCGCGAGAGATCCGCGCCCTTATTGCCAAACTGACGAAAGATCGGGCTGCCGCGATTGCTGCGGATCGCGCGCCCAATGATCTGGCAACAAAGATCATGAAGACACCGGACCCGGAAACCGGCAAGTGTTTTGATCCGGAGGAGATGGTCGATCAGGTATCGATCTTTTTTCTGGCCGGACACGAAACCAGCGCCTCGGCCCTGGCCTGGACGCTCTACCTGATGGCGCTCTATCCCGAGTGGCAGGAGAAACTGGCCTCGGAAGCGCAGGCGCTTGAGGATCGCTCTTTCGCGGTTATGTCCAAGCTGAAACTCAGCCGCGACGTGTTCCGTGAGTCGCTCCGGCTCTATCCGCCGGTGCCCATGATGGTCCGGCAGGCCAGTTGCCCCGATAGGTTTCGCAACAGAGACATTCCAAAAGGGTCGCAGATTGTGATCAGCCCCTGGCATCTGCATCGGCAAGAGCGGCTGTGGGACAACCCGGATGACTTCGATCCCATTCGTTGGGGTACGGAAAACGGCAAAACCTGTCTGCGTGAGGCCTATATTCCGTTCTCGACAGGCCCTCGCGTCTGTCCCGGGGCCGGGTTTGCGATGGTGGAGGGACCTTTGATCCTGTCCACATTGCTGCGCCATTTCAGATTCGAAACAATCCCGGACAAAACGCCTGTTCCGGTGGCTCATCTGACGGTCAGATCGCGGGATGGCATATGGTTGCGCGTGGTTGAGCGCTAACAAACTACCATCACCCATAACTGTGCTGTATGCGATGAAGGAAATCGGAATCAGTCTTGAACGGGAAAATACTATGTCCAAAGCAGAACAGCGCGCGCAGATGTCAAACGGAGCAGGCTTTATTGCAGCACTGGATCAAAGCGGCGGATCAACCCCGAAAGCTCTGGCACTCTACGGTGTGGATGCTGCGCAATACGCCTCGGAAGAGGAGATGTTCGGCGAAATCCAGAACATGCGCGCGCGGATCATCCTGGCGGATGACTTCACCAAGGACAAAGTGATCGGCGCGATCCTGTTCGAACGCACCCTTGGCGAAGAGATCGACGGCCGCAAGGTGGCCGATTACCTGTGGTCCGTCAAAGGGATCGTGCCGTTCCTGAAAATCGACAAGGGTCTGGAAGATACTGCAAACGGTGTGCAGATGATGAAGCCCATCCCGGGGCTGGCCGAGACATTGGCCCAAACGGAAGGCGTGTTTGGCACCAAGGAACGCTCGGTCATTCATGAAGCCAACGCCGAAGGTATCGCCGCCGTTGTTGCCCAGCAATTCGACGTGGCTCGCGTTGTAACCGACGCTGGCATGGTGCCGATTGTCGAGCCTGAGGTGAACATCAACTCGGAAACCAAAGCCGAGGCCGAGGACATCCTGAAAGCCGAAATCCTGAAAAACCTCGACCAACTGGCCGAAGGGCAGGAGGTCATGCTGAAGCTGACCATCCCAAGCGTCGCGAACCTCTTTGACGAAGTGGCCGATCACCCGCGTGTTCTGCGCGTAGTGGCCCTGTCGGGTGGTTACTCGACCGAGCAGGCCTGTGATCTGCTGGGGCAGAACGGCAAGATGATCGCGTCTTTCTCGCGCGCGCTGACCGAGGGGCTTTCGAAACAGCAATCGGATGCCGAATTCAACGCCGCCCTCGGCAGCAATATCGACAAGATCTTCAAAGCGTCCGCGTGACGCCTAAACCGGTTTGACGAAATCGCGGCGCATCTGCGCCGCTTTCTCACGGCTGACGCAGCCTATCGCGTGATCATTGATCAGCCCCATCGCCTGCATGAAGGCAAAAACGGTGGTGGGGCCGACAAACTTCCATCCCCGCTTCTTCAGGTCTTTCGACATCGCCACCGACTCGGCTGAGGTGCTGGCGGTCTGTGGCACTGGCGGTGAGGTCGGTTCATACCGCCAGACATACGCCGCGAGGGAGCCCTCCTGCGCCACCAACTCCTGCGCGCGGCGGGCGTTGTTGATCACGGCTTCGATCTTGCCGCGATGGCGGATGATACCGGCATCTTGCAGAAGGCGTTCGATATCGGCATCAGAAAACTCCGCCATCTTGTTGAAATCAAAGTCACAAAAGGCCCGACGAAAATTCTCGCGCTTGTTCAGGATCGTGCGCCAGCTGAGGCCGGACTGAAAGCTTTCAAGACACAGTTTTTCGAACAATCGTCGATCATCGGACACCGGGTAACCCCATTCCGTGTCATGATAGTCGAAGAACTCAGGCGCCGCTTGACACCATGCGCATCGGGCGAGGCCATCAGGACCCAAAATTGTTTTGCTCATGAATGTACCTATTTTGTTCTCATCCAAACTACACTCATAGCTGAGGCTCTGACAAGCGTCAAAGCTTGTCGCGGTACCAGTTCAGAACAAAAACACGAATGGCCGATGCCAACCCTGTTTCAGGGTCGCGTGCAACATCAATATCTGCCGCCAAAGCGTTGATGGGTTGTTGTTTTTCTTCGGCGATGTCGCGAAACGCACGCCAGAATTCATCCTCAAGCGAGACTGACGTCCGGTGCCCCTTTAGGGTCAGAGAGCGTTTGACCGGAGGGCCGCTCATTCATCCAGCTCGTGATTGTCCAGATCGCGGTTCTGCTTGTCTTTTTGCAGCTTCACGAGCTGTTTTTCGGCCTTGCTGCGCCCGAAGGCGACCGCATTTTGATCCGCGCGGGCCTTTTTTTCGGCCCGCGCTTTCTCTTTCCGATACCGGTTCAAGTTGACCGGCTTACCCATCAGTCTTTCGGGCCGATCATCTGTTCGGGGCGCACAACCGCGTCAAAGGTTTCTTCATCGACAAAGCCCAGCGCGATGGCCTCTTCCTTTAGGGTTGTTCCGTTTTTGTGCGCCGTTTTGGCAACTGTGGTGGCGTTGTCATAGCCTATGGTCGGGGCCAGAGCGGTCACCAGCATCAGCGATTCCTTCATCAGCTTGTCGATGCGCGGTTCGTTGGCTTGAATGCCCGACAGCATCCGTTCAGTAAAGCTGTCGGTGGCATCGCCCAGCAGTTGGATCGACTGCAGAAGGTTGTAGGACATCATAGGGTTATAGACATTCAGCTGGAAATGACCCTGGGAGCCCGCGAACTTAATCGCAGCATCATTGCCCATGACATGTGCGGCCACCTGAGTGAGGGCTTCGGCCTGTGTCGGGTTCACTTTACCAGGCATAATGGAAGACCCTGGCTCGTTTTCAGGCAGAATTAGCTCGCCCAGACCCGAGCGGGGGCCTGAGCCTAGCAAGCGAATGTCGTTAGCAATCTTGTAGCAAGACCCGGCGATGGTCGCCAATGCACCCGACAAGAAGACCATGGCGTCATGCGCGGCTAGGGCTTCAAATTTGTTCGGAGCGGTTACAAAGGGCAGGCCAGTAATTTCAGCCATGTTAGCTGCGACGGCTTCGTCCCATCCACCATGGGTGTTCAACCCAGTTCCAACGGCGGTACCACCCTGCGCCAGCTCGTAAATACCGGGCATTGCAGCCTCAACGCGGGTAATGCCCTGACGGATCTGATGGGCGTAAGCTCCGAATTCCTGTTCCAGTGTCAGGGGAGTCGCATCCTGCGTATGAGTGCGTCCGATCTTGATGATGCCCGCAAATTCAGCCGCCTTTTTCTCAAGCGTTTCGGCAAATTTGGTAAGACCGGGCAGCAGCACGTCGCGCACGCTGACCGCAGTTGCGATGTGCATGGCGGTCGGGAATGTGTCGTTCGACGATTGGCCCATGTTGCAGTGATCATTGGGGTGAACCGGGTCTTTCGAGCCGATGACGCCGCCCAGAATCTCGATCGCGCGGTTTGCGATCACTTCATTCGAGTTCATGTTGGACTGTGTGCCCGAGCCGGTCTGCCATACGACCAGAGGGAAATTGTCGTCGAATTTGCCCTCAGTCACCTCACCAGCGGCCTGAATTATCGCGTCCGCGATTTTGGCGTCCAGATTGCCGGTCGCTTTGTTCTCCATTGCGCAGGCTTTTTTGATCACGCCTAGAGCGCGCACGATGGCTACGGGCTGCTTCTCCCAACCGATGGGGAAGTTCATAATCGAGCGCTGCGTCTGCGCCCCCCAGTACTTGTCAGCGGGAACCTCGAGCGGGCCAAAGCTGTCGGATTCGGTGCGGGTCTGAGACATCGGGTACTCCGTCTGGTATGCAGTTGTATGCCGTTTAGCCAAGGCCGCGCCGCAACGCAATCGGCCAGTTGCGCGCAGCTTAAACTCAACAAAACCCAAGGTATAGGCGCAAGGCGGGTGAAATTGTTCTAATCGCGCGCACGAGCCCCATTGTGCGCGCCTGCCGCTGAGCTACAATATATGTGTGGCCATCGTGGAGGATGAAATGCCAATCTCAGCTCGGATGATCCCGTTGAAAACCATGCTGTTGGCCATGGGGCTGGTCCTGCTGGGCACGCTGGCAAACGCATCCAGTATCACGCCCTTCGTCGGGGACTACACCGGATCCGCCAATGTTGTCGACGTAGATGGAACTGCGACGCCTCGGGATATGAGCGTTTCGATCCATGAGACCCGCCACGGGTTCAATGTCAGCTGGACCACAACGACCTACAAGCTGGACGGGCGGGTCAAGCAACAGAAATTCTCGGTCGACTTTGTGCCCTCGGACCGGCCCGATGTGTTTTCGGCAGCCATGCAACGGAATGTGTTCGGCCATGAGGTGCCTCTGGACCCAATGAAAGGAGAACCCTTTGTCTGGGGCCGGATTGAAGGGGACACGATGACCGTGTTTTCCCTGTTTATTGATGCGCAGGGCGGCTACGAGTTGCAGCAATATGATCGAACCCTGGCCGAGGGCGGGCTGAATCTGTCGTTCTCGCGCTTCATCAACGGAGACAAATCCCGCGCGGTCGAGACCTTTTTGCAAAAACAATAAACCCCGCGACGGGCGCGGGGTTTGATGGACTACTTGCGGAAGCTGTCCAATGAGACGACGTCGGCGTCGTGGTGAACCTCGGGTTCTTCAACCTCGATTATCTCTTCTACGAATTCCTCTTCCGCGTCGTCATCCTCGGGTCCTTCAAAGCGCAGGCCGAATTCGACGGACGGATCCACGAAGGTTTTAATAGCCGTGTAGGGGATGTAGAGCGGTTCCGGCGCATCCCCGAAGTTCAACGTAATCGCAAAGCCGTTTTCGCCGACCTCGAGGTTTTCGAACCAATGTTGCATCACGATCGTCATCTCTTCGGGATAGCGGTCACGCAGCCAGTCCGCGATGTCGACGCCGTCCTCGCGGGTATCGAACGTGATGAAGAAATGGTGCGCGCCTGGCAGGCCGGTTTCAGAGACACCGGTCAGAACGGTTTTGATCAGCCCGCGCATGGCGGTGTGCATCAGGTTTCCATAGTCGATGTCTTGCGACATGTGTCATCCTCGAAAGTGGTTGCCTCCAGCATAGGCGTTTTGGCTGGAAACGAAAGGGCGGGTATCGCCGGATTGATCAGAATAACTGGATAGCGATGCCCGCGACGGCCATCAGTGCCAGAACCGTTGCCATCCCTAATTTTGCTCGAAAAATCAATACCCCAGCGGCGATAGTGAGCGCAACCGCAGTGAGGTTTAGCGAGTCCCACCCAGGCAGAGGTATCGAGACAGGCCCCCAACTGTATTGCGTGAGCGCACCGAATAGAACGTTCAAGGCGAACCACACGGAGAGGTTGAGAATCACACCTACGACGGCTGCCGTGATGCCATGCAAAGCGGCAGAGAGCCGAGGGCGGGTTGCCAGTTTGTCCAAATACGGAGCGGCCAGAAAGATCCAAAGGAAACACGGAACGAACGTCGCCCATAGCGCAACCGCACCTGCGGCGAAGGCCAGCGAGACACCTCCGTTGATTTGTCCGGTCAGCATCGCGACGAATTGCGTGACCAGAATCAACGGCCCGGGGGTGGTTTCCGCAAGGCCCAGCGCGTCGATCATCTGGCCGGTGCTGATCCATTGATATTGATCGACCACTGTCTGTGTCATGTAGGCCAAAACAGCGTAGGCCCCGCCAAAGGTCACCACGGCCAGACGGGCGAAGAACCATCCCAAGTCGCTGAGCAATTGATGACCGGACAGGGACAGGAGGACCAATGGTCCGAGCCAGAGCGGCACCCAAATGGCAACCGTGCGTAGGGTGCGGGAAAAACTTGCGCGTGGGGAGGTGTCTTGCTGCGCAACGGGTCCTTTGAAAGACACATAGCCCCATAGCGCGGCGGCCAGAATGATCAGTGGAAAGGGCAGGTTGAACAGGAAGATACCCAGGAACCCGATCCCCGCGATGAGGCGGTGTTCCGTGTCGGTCAATGCCTTTCGTGACAGCTTCAGGAGCGCTTGAAGAACGATCACGATGACCGTGGCCTTGATCCCCAGAAAACCGGCTTGCACAAGGGGCAGGGTGCCGAAGCTCGCATAAAGCAGAACCAGCGCAGCGATCACAACGGCACCCGGCAGAACGAACAGGGTGCCTGCAATCAACCCTCCGGTCACGCCCCGAAGACGCCAGCCCGCATAAGTGGCCAGCTGCATCGCCTCTGGCCCCGGCAGCAACATGCATAGGGAAAGAGCGCGCAAATAGGTTTCCTCGGACAACCAGGCGCGACGGTCTACCAACTCCTGATGCATCAAGGATATCTGCGCCGCAGGGCCGCCGAAGGACAAAAGGCCAATTCTGCCGAAGACCAGAACAAGGTCGCGCACTGAAGGCGTCATGTCACGTTAGCCCAACGGTCAAAATGCGCTCGGACAGCTGGTTTTTTCGATCACGAAGCATGACCCATTTCCCCGCAATGGCGGCCGTGCGCCGAATGCGCGCGGCACGTATGGCCTTAGCTATCGCGTCAGAAACTTGGGGGTCAAGGCGGCTTGGGTGTTCAGCTCCAATCCAGTCGCTGACCGGTCATGCAGACGGGCAGGGTATCCTGCGGAAACTGACCAAGTTGTTCAAAAAACGATATGAAATCGAACTGGTTGTAGGCCTCGACCATCTTTTCGCCTTTGAAGCGGGCCATGACCTGGCCCGTCACCTCCAGCGGGGCACCGTTGTCGGCGCGGAAGGTTTTGACGTGCAGAATGGCGGACACCCAATCCCCGTTTTCGATGATCTTTGGCAGCTCGACCGAGATTTCACCCAGAATATGCCGGAAGGCCATCACAAGATCGCGAAAATCATCGGCCCCAACCTGCATTTCGGGGATCAGCCCCTCGGCCATGGTTTCCGGCGCAAAGTACTGATCAATTGCATCGGTATTCCCTTGTTCCCAAACTTCCGAATACCACGCTTTCAAGATATCTGAGTGGGTCATCCCGGCCCTCCTGTCTGTCTGGGATGACTTTGGACAAAAGAGATGAATAAACTCTGAATCTGAGCCGAAATAAACGCAGACATAAGGTAGGGGAAATGCAGGTTTCTGTTGCCAGGTACCTGCGAACCCCGCCTTACGCGGCTAGGCGCAAGGGCTTAAGTTTCGGTCTTGTTACTGCTTACGCAGCAACTGCAACCGGAGCACGATTGTCGTTTGCAATTGTACTAGTTTCGCCGATAACGGTGGCAGACAGCCGAGACAAAGCTAACCCCTTTAGACGTTCGTCGATCCTATTTCGGCCCCAAAATCCTCAAACGAAGGATGTTTGGTGGAGCCGCCGGGTACCGCCCCCGGGTCCGATCCGCTTATTACGAGCGCGTTTATGTCCATAGTCCCGAAGGACAGAACTTATATAGGTGAGGAGATTTCGGGATGCAAACCCGGAAATGCCCTTAGAGCACTGTAAATCACGGGGTGCGGTTCAGATTTGCGGCGATCAGCCAGACGGCCAGGATCAGTTCAATTCCCCCGAAAATCATGGCCTTAGCAAGCGGTGGATTGTCTAGCAGCACCGACACAAACCGCCCCAAAGCCGCCCCAGCGTAGGCGACGCCCAACATGGCGTATGCCATGGGGTGGTTGAGCCAGATCACGGCGATGCCGGTGACCACAAACAGCCCTCCGACCGAGGCACGCATCTCGCTCAGACCCATGGTGCTGTTGGTCGGGGCCAGATCCAGCGCCGTCGCGGTGTGCAAAGGCGCGAGAAAGCCGAACAGGCCAAAGCCGATGGTCAGCAGGGCCGCGATGACGTTGAGGATATGTACCATGATCGTGCCTTTATCCGGTTACACCGCATAGGCGGCGTCAAAGAAGTCTTTCTCCAGCTCGACCGCCCGGTGGAACAGCCTTGTCACCTCGGCTTGCGCGTCAGGCGTCAAGGCGGGCCACGTCTTGTCGAGCTGCCCGCGCAGATACTCGACCACGCTTTCAAAGCCTTCTCCGGCATGTAGCGTGATCCATTCCGCGAACCAGAAGGGTAGGTCGGGTTTCGGCGGATTTTCCGGGCTGGCCCAGCTGAGATAGACCCATTCGGCAACAACTAGCACCGCAAGCATGTTCTCATACCGGCCCGAGGCTGCGGCCTCGGCCATCAGGTCCTGAAACGCCTTGGTGGCGGGGGCAGGGTCGGTGCTGGGTTGGGTGCCCAACGCTTCGAGCGAGCGCAGGAAATAGGTGTTTTCAGGCCCAGTAATCACCGCAAGAAACTGCGCGGCGGGAACGCTGTCGCCCAGGGTGGGCGCGTGTGCGATGGCGCTGGCCAGAAGGCGGACGAAGCCGTCGACGAACTGATAGTCCTGTTGCAGATACCAGCGCATCTTGTCCTCGGGCAGGGTACCGTCTGACAACTCGCGCGTGAAGGCATGGGTGGTAGCGGCCTGCCATTCGGCATCCTTGCCTTGGCGCAGCATTTCAGTGGGGCGCGTGTTCTGGGACACTTCGAAAACTCCTAACTTCGTTCACAGCAGGACAAAGCGGTTTTTCGGAACATGTGCAAGGTGTTCACGCGGCGACTATATTGCGGACCAAAGCCCCAGCACGCCGACCAAAATCAGGCTGAGTGCCCAGATTAGTTCCAGATTGAACCAGGTGCGTGAGAGGAATTGCAGCCCAAGCCAGCGATATACGCCATAGGCCAGAAGACCGCCTCCTAGGATCATTGCCGCCGTATGCAGTGCTGCCACGGCCAGAACCAGCAGGGTGTTTGTTGTCATAATCTGAGAGATGGCTTGATGCCCGGCATCCAGCTCATCCAAATTGCATAGACCCAGATAGATCGGAACAAGCATCAAGGCCGCGCCATGGGCGAGCGCGACCAAAAAGGACCAAAGCGCGAGTTTGCTGGGCGGCACGCGCGACAAAAACCGGGGGTGGTTGCGTGTGACAGCAATATAAAGCCCCATCGCAATGACGATCAGCGCGGCTCCAATGCGGATTTCGCGTTGGTAGTCGATCAACACAGCCATCATTGCAAATGGCAACAGGACACCCAGCATCGCCAGGAAATGACCGCCCGCAAGCGCCGCCAAGGCGCGCCAGAGGGCCGATTGGCGCTGCTCCATTAACGCGGAGGAGACAGCAAGCGGCCAGCCCATGCCGGGATTCAGCCCGTGATAGGCACCGCTGAGAACAACGGCCAGCCAGAGGCCAGCCGTTGATGTCATCAGAAATTCCAACTCAGACCGAGGGGTAGCAGAAACTGTCTGTCGAACAGTCTCCGCCCTCTAGCCGGATCTGGTGGCTGCGATAGCCTTCGGGGAACTCGACCCAGAACTTAGGATCCAAGGTCAGGCCGCCGTTCTCGCCGACATCTGCCTTGACCATGGCTGCGCCGCGTTCGCCGGGATAGAATTGGTCGTCCCACGTGGAATAGAGCGAGTTTGTCCAGTAGACCCGCTTGCCGTCGCGGCTGATTTCAACCATCTGCGGGCCATAGCCAAAGTCCTGACCGTTTGGATGTTTGGTCTTTTTGACGATCCCGCCAATTTCGACCTTGCCCGCTAGTGTCGGGTTCATCGGGTCCGAGACGTCATATTGGTGCATCTCTCCGGTGCCCCAGCAAGCGACATAGAGGTACTTGTCGTCGAGGCTCAGGTCGATATCCGTCACAAGCGGTGGAACGGCCGAGAAGCCTTTCAGCAAGTCTGGCAGGTCATCCGGGTCGGCCGGCTGCGGGTCAATGGTGATGGTTTTCTTGGCCTCAAACGTGCCGTCGTCGTTTCGCCACCATGTGAAGATCGCGCCTTGCAGGTTGGTTGTGTCCACAACGACGCCGCAGAACCCATACTGTTTGACCGGATCATGCGCAGGCCGGATCTCCAACGCCATCTGGTGGTTTTCGCCCAGATCAATGGTTTGGATATTGGTACGGCTGCGCAGGTTCCAGAAATGGATGCTGTGACCATATTTGTTGGACAGCAGATCCTCGGCCACGATTCCGTTCTCGAATTGCGGAGGAAGACCCCATTCGGAACTGACCATGTAGTCACGCGGCAGGTTCCACCAGAAATCATAGTGCTTGTCCTGCACGCCGCGTTCGATCTCATATCGGCCGATGATCTCGAAACTTTCACAATCCATGATGAAGATACCCGGAGGGCCATCGGTCCCGTCCTCTCCGCCGCCGCCCAGGGTGCTGACATAGATACCCTCGGGCCCGCAATGAATGGTGTGGGGGCGAGAATACCCTGTCTTTGCAAAGACTTCTTCGGGTTCGATGATCTTGTGGATCTTGGCCTCAAGCGGGTTCTTCACATCGATGACATAGATCCGGCTGGAGCGGATGCCCGGAACGATCAGATAGCGCCGTTCCAGAAACGCGTGCCCCGTCAGCGGCGAAAGCGCCGAAGAGCAAGCATTCCAGCCAAAGTGATGAAACTCATCGCCTTTTTCCGGCATGATGACCTGATGGACGATTTTTCCATAGTCGTCGGAAGTCGGATCGACATTCACAACCGCCAGCCCGTCAGGTTGCGAAAAATCCGGGCTGAGCATCAGCGTAAAAGCAAGCGTCTCAGTGGGGCCCTCCATCGCCAGCTTGGCAGATGGGTAAAAGGTTGGGTCCGGTCTTGTATTCATAACATCCTCCCGTAAGTCATTGATCTTCAATTCGTTCTGAGAGTTCCGGTCTTGACGCCGGGTGACATCCTGCCTGCTCGTGCTTCCTTTCTGCCTGTTGGTCTGCGTCAGATTTCGGGCCTGAGTGTCAGGCGGTTTTACGTTTGCGCTCGGCCACGTCTCGGGCCAGTTGGCGTGTATAGGTTTCAAGTTCGATCAGCATCGCGTCGACCGATGGGGCATCGCGCGCCTCAAGCGCGTCGGCGATCTTGGTGTGCAGTGCAATGATCTCTTCGCGAGAGCGCGCGGTGAAGGTGATCATGTTCATCAGCGGCTGCATGGCCTCGACCGCACCCGCCAGTTGATAAGACAGCACTGGATTGTCCGCGCCATCGACCAGCGCGCGGTGAAAGGCGACGTCTGAGGCGCAGAAAGCCTCATCGGTCAAACCTGGCTGAGCCTGACGAAAGATCTCGGCCCGCATCGTTGCCAGTTGATCCGCGGTGCGACGTTGGGCCGACAAAGGCGCACAGGCGCGCTCCAGCGCATACCTCGCCTCACACGCCGTATCGAAACTGACGGCGTTCATCGACAGAAGCAGGGTCGAGGTGGTGATTTGCTGCGAATAGGCGTCCTCAAAACTGATCCGGTTCACAAAGGCCCCGCCAGTTGCACCGCGTTGGGTACGGATCAGGGACTGCGCGGCCAAGCGCTTCAGGGCCTCGCGTACAGTGGGCCGCGACACCCGGAACTGATCCGCAAGTTCTGATTCAGAGGGCAGGCGCTCATCCACGATCAATTCGCCGGACACAATCGCGTTCCGAATGGCCTGTGCGATCTGGGCAGAGAGGTCTGCGGGATTTGCGGGGTCTATCTTCATTTGTGGCCAGTCTGAAAATTTTATTTGTCTGACATTTAAAAGTCTGACATTTGAAAAGCAAGAGAGTTGAGTCGGAGGATCACATGAGTCGCGCATTGTTCCGCAGCGGAATGTGGCTGGCGTTCTATGCTGTGATCCTGTGGGCGTGGTGGGTCATGTTCTCGATGAGCCGAGACATGGACCTCGACTGGATTGGTCGGCCGGGGCCGATGGGGCAGGCTATGGCGGCGATGGACCCGCGCATGGACATGTATATGCCCATGGCCGAGTTTGGCCCTTTGTTCTGGATGTGGGCGATCATGATGGCGGCGATGATGCTGCCGACGCTTGTGCCGACGCTCCGCAGCTATGACGACCTGATACGCAGCGCCAATGGTACGCGGGCTGGATGGCTGGGCGTTCTGGCCGGGTATTTCATCGTCTGGGTGGGATTTGCAGCGCTTATCGCGGGCGTTCAGCTTGCCCTGCTGTTCGGTGGGTTTGTCGATATGCTTGGCATCGCCAAGTCCAATTGGGTGGCCGGAGGGCTGCTGATCGTGGTCGGCGCCTTCCAGTTCACTCGCGCGAAAGAGGTCTGCCACGGCGTTTGTCATGCCCCAATGACGTATTTCCTGGGCCATTGGAAAACCGGCTTTGCGGGCGGTGTGAGAATGGGGCTAGGGCTCGGCGCGTTCTGCGTCGGTTGCTGCTGGGGCTTCATGGCGCTTGGCTTTGTTGGAGGCGTCATGAGCCTTTTGTGGATGGGTTTGGCGACCCTGTTCATGGTTTTGGAAAAACTCCCCCAGATCGGGCATGCTGTGACCCGACCTATGGGGTTCATACTGATCGCAGGCGGTGTTGCGCTGCTGATCTATCCCTTTGCTTACGGAGGATAAGCTGATGGCGAAAAACAGAAAACCCGAGGCCGACCGGCTTCCGATTAGTCAGCGGATCGACAGCCGTATGCCCAACCCCAAACGGCGGGAGATGAGCCCGACGGACTGGTCCATCAAAGGCGAGCTGATCCTGAACTGCTCATGCGACGTGTTCTGCCCCTGCGTGGTCTCTTTGGGCGCGCACCCTCCGACAGAGGGCCACTGCCACGCCTGGATGGGCGTGATCATCGACGAAGGGCATTATGAGGGCGAAGATCTGTCGGGCCTGAATGTTGGTCTTCTGGTCGATATTCCGGGTCGCATGGGCGAGGGGCAGTGGAAAGTCGCTGCCTATGTCGATGAACGCGCCAGCGGCAAGGCCTATAACGGGCTGCTGCAGATTTTTAGCGGTCAGGCCGGCGGCACCACTGGCCTGTTCACCATGCTGGTGAGCGAGATCATCGGGGCCGAGCGTGCTCCGGTCCAGATCGAACGGGACGGCAACAAGCGCAGGATTGCGATCGGTCGTAAAATCCAAGGCGAGATTGAGATGCTGGGCGGTAAAGACCCTGAGCATCCGGTGATGGTGTCGAACTCCAAATACTGGATGGGGCCAGACATCATCGTAGCGCGCGGAAACAAATCGAAAGTGCGCGATTATGGGCGCGTCTGGGATTTCGGTGGTAAATCCGCCGAGATCTGCCCGATTGACTGGCATGGGCCTAAGTGATGATCACCGGAGCATACGCAAGGGAAATGGCGCGCTACAATCACTGGCAAAACAGCCAGTTGGCGGAATTTCTTCAAGCGCTTTCGCCCGAGGAATTGGTGCAGGAACGCGGCGCGTTTTTCGGCTCGATTATGGGCACGGCGAACCACTTGCTGTGGGGTGACTGGATCTGGATGTCACGCTTTGACAAAGGTCCGGGACCGGAGAGCAACATCCACCGAGCCGGAGGGGGCATCCACGAAAGCGTGCATCTCTGCCCTGATCTCGATAGCTGGCTGGCTCTGCGCGTGGCTATGGATGATCGGATCTCGGATTGGGCGGATACGCTTGGGGATGAGGTTCTGTCGGGGCCTTTCACATGGTACTCAGCCGCAAAAGAGGCTGATGTTACTTTGCCTTACGCGCAATGCGTGATGCATTTCTTCAACCATCAAACTCATCATCGTGGACAACTACACAAAATGCTGACCGAAGCCGGTTCCGAGGCCCCGGTCAGCGATCTTTGCTTCATGCCAAAGGAGGGCTGAATGCCGCAAATATCCCTGTCTCGTCGCCTGCGTCGCACGCCGTTTTCCGAAGGCGTCGAAGCCGCTGGTGTCAAAGGCTACACGGTTTACAACCGGATGTTGTTGCCGACGGTCTTTGAAAGTGTCGAGGCCGACTACCATCACCTGAAAAAGAACGTTCAGGTTTGGGACGTCTCCTGTGAGCGTCAGGTTGAGCTGCGCGGGCCGGACGCTGCGCGTCTGATGCAAATGCTGACACCGCGTGACCTGCGCGGCATGCTGCCCGGGCAGTGTTTCTACGTGCCGATTGTGGACGAAACCGGCGGGATGCTGAACGATCCCGTGGCGGTGAAACTGTCGGAGGATCGTTGGTGGATCTCTATCGCCGACAGCGATTTGTTGCTTTGGGTCAAGGGGTTGGCCAACGGGTATCGTCTGGATGTGCTGGTTGATGAGCCGGACGTGTCGCCCTTGGGCGTTCAGGGGCCAAAAGCAGATGAACTGATGGCCCGCGTTTTCGGAGACCGTGTACGTGATATTCGTTTCTTCAAGTTCGACATGTTCGAATTCGAAGGGCGCGATCTTGCGGTTGCCCGCTCGGGCTACTCCAAGCAAGGTGGGTTCGAGATCTATGTCGAGGGCAGCGACATCGGTATGCCTCTGTGGAACGCTCTGTTCTCGGCGGGCGAAGACCTGGACGTGCGAGCCGGGTGTCCCAACCTGATCGAGCGGATCGAGGGAGGGTTGTTGTCCTACGGCAATGATATGACCGATGACAACACACCGCATGAATGTGGGCTGGGCAAGTTCTGCAATACGCATACCGCCATCGGCTGCGTGGGCCGGGATGCGTTGTTGCGTGTGGCCAAAGAAGGTCCGGTGCAACAGATACGTCCGATTGCGATCGACGGAGATGCGGTGCTGCCTTGTGTCCAGCCGTGGCCTGTCTTTGCGGACGGAAAGCAGGTGGGTCAGGTGACGTCTGCGGCCTGGTCTCCGGATTTCTCGACCAATGTTTCGATTGGTATGGTCAAGTTGAGCCATTGGGACGCCGGAACCAAGGTTGAGGTTGAAACGCCTGACGGTATGCGGAGCGCGACGGTGCAGGCGAAGTTCTGGATATGAGGGCTCGTTGCGCGACTCCACCGGGTTATTTTGAGCCAGCCGTAGGACTTGGCTGGCCGCCAAAAATGAAAGGATAGCAATATGTTCAATGCTTTGATTATGGAAAAGGATGAAGAAAGCGGTCTGGCAAGCCCCTCGGTCAAGCCGCTCTCGCTGGAGGATCTGCCTGACGGAGAGGTGACGGTTGCTGTTGAGTATTCGACAGTGAACTACAAGGACGGACTGTGCTTGTCCGCCAAGGGCGGCGGCCTGGTGCGGAACTATCCGCACATTCCCGGTATCGACTATGCAGGAACGGTCGAGGCGTCCTCGGACGACCGCTACAAGCCCGGTGACAAGGTGGTTCTGACCGGCTGGCGAGTGGGTGAGGCCCATTGGGGTGGTTATTCGCAGAAGGCTAACGCTCGGGCCGATTGGTTGGTGCCCTTGCCGGATGGGCTGGACGCTCGGCAGGCGATGGCCGTCGGAACAGCCGGGTTTACGGCCATGTTGGCGGTGATGGCGCTGGAGGATCACGGGTTGACGCCGGATCGTGGGCCTGTGCTGGTGACTGGTGCTGCTGGAGGTGTTGGTTCGGTGGCGACGGCTATTCTGGGCAAGCTGGGCTATGAGGTCGCAGCTGTGACCGGACGCCCAGAGACCGGAGACTACCTAAAATCGCTTGGCGCCACGACTATCGTGCCGCGCGAAGAGCTGAACGAGACCACGAAGCGCCCGTTGGAGAGCGAAACCTGGGCGGGCTGTGTCGATGCCGTTGGCGGTGACATGCTGGCGCGCGTTTTGGGTCAGATGAAGTACGGCTGCTCGGTCGCTGCGGTTGGGCTTGCTGGCGGTGCGGGGTTGCCTGCGACAGTGATTCCCTTCCTACTGCGCGGCGTGAACCTTCTGGGGATTGATAGCGTGATGCAGCCTTATGATAACCGTCTGCGGGCTTGGCAGCGCATCGCGACCGACCTGCCGATGGACAAGCTGGAGGCCATGGTGCATCCGGCAGCTCTGTCCGATTTGCCCCAACTGGGCGCGGATATTTTGAAAGGCCAGGTCAAGGGCCGCGTTGTCGTCGACGTAAACGCCTGATTCAGGAAAATAGCCGGGGCAGAACTGCCCTGGCTTAACCTTCGGGTCGGCAAAAGGACCGAAACAGTTCTGGTCATTGCCACAATTCATGCTCATGATTGCTATACATCCCAAATGCGATGGCTTAAGACCCATCCAAACAGCACTTGAAGACGGGGAGTGAGCAGCATGTCTGACGACTTCGAACTGGACACCGACGATCTGAAACGCCGCATGGATGGCGCGATGTCCAATCTCAAAACTGAATTTGCCTCTCTGCGCACCGGGCGGGCCTCGGCCTCGATGCTGGAGCCGGTGATGGTGGATGCCTATGGCTCGATGACACCGATCAACCAGGTTGGCACGGTCAATGTGCCTGAACCTCGGATGGTGACAGTAAACGTCTGGGACAAAGGCCTTGTGGGCAAGGTTGAAAAGGCGATCCGTGAAAGCGGGCTCGGCATCAACCCCCAGCTGAACGGCACCATTATCATGCTGCCGATCCCGGAACTGAACGAAGAGCGCCGCCGCGAACTGGGCAAAGTTGCCGGGCAATACGCCGAAAGCGCGCGGGTTTCGATCCGTAACGTGCGGCGCGACGGTATGGATCAGATCAAGAAAGCGAAATCGGACGGAATGTCCGAGGATGACCAGAAGTTCTGGGAAAGCGAAGTTCAGGATCTGACCGACACGATGATCAAAGCTGTTGATGCCGCGCTTGAGACCAAGCAGTCGGAAATCATGCAGGTCTGAGCCGGTACTGATGCCCAAGGATCCCCATACGGACGTGCAGGCTGGCCCAAAGCATGTCGCTATCATCATGGATGGCAATGGTCGGTGGGCGCAGGCGCGTGGCCGGCCTCGGCTTTTCGGTCACCACGCAGGTGCGAGGCGCGTACGTGAGGTGGTCGAGGCCTGTCCGGGGTTGGGCATAAAATACCTAACCGTTTTTGCGTTTTCGACGGAAAACTGGAAGCGGACTCAGGTCGAAGTCGCTGGCCTCATGAGCCTGTTTCGGCGCTACATCATCAAGGAAACGCGCACTCTGGCCGAGAACGGCATTCGCGTGCGCTTTATCGGCGATCGGGTCCGCTTGGATGCCAAGCTGATCGACCTGATGGATTCGCTGGAAGAAGCCACAAAGAACAACGATTTGGTCCATCTGACTGTCGCTTTGAACTATGGCGGCCGAGATGAGGTGGCGCGGGCCACAAAACGTCTTGCACGGGATGTGGCCGAGGGGCGACTGAAGCCCGAGGATGTGGATGAAGAAACCCTGCCCAAGTATCTGGATACACGGGTTCTTCCCGATCCCGATCTGGTCATTCGCACCAGCGGAGAGGCGCGGATCTCAAATTTTCTCCTCTGGCAGTCTGCCTATTCCGAATACGAATTTATTGACACGCTCTGGCCGGATTTCACCGCCGCCGAGTTGGAGCGTCTGTGCCGCAACTACGGCTCGCGCGAGCGGCGTTTCGGAGCGGTTCTGGCATGAGCGAAGGCCGATGGTCTGATCTGACCGCACGGATTCTGTCCGCAGTCGTTTTGGTCGCAATTGGCGCGGTCGAGGTATGGCTGGGCGGGTTGTGGTTTGAAAGCTTCATCGCGGTTGCCTGCGGTTTGATGACCTGGGAGCTGGTACGCATGATCGAACCGCAGCGCGGAGGCTTGGCCATGCAACTCGGTATTCTGACCGGGGTTGCGGTGATCATCAGCTATCACGTGCCGCCGCTCTATAAGTTGCCGTTTCTGGTGGCTCCGGCGCTGGTCGGGGCAGGGCAGGTCACCTGTTCGCGCGGCTTGTACTTTCTGTTTGCCTTGTGGATCGCGGGCGCTGGTCTGGGGTTCATTTCCATTCGTGAAAACATGGGCTTCGGTTGGATGGTCTGGCTGATCGCGGTCGTCGTGGCCACGGATGTTGCTGGGTATTTCGTGGGCAAGGCAATTGGTGGCCCGAAATTCTGGCCCAAGGTCAGCCCCAAGAAGACATGGTCGGGCACAGCTGGTGGCTGGGTCGCGGCGGGCCTGATTGGCGTGGGTTTCGCACTGCATGGCGGATTTGGAGTGCTGTTCGTTCTGGTCTCAGTTATGGCGTCCATGGCCAGCCAGGCGGGCGATATCGTTGAAAGCGCGGTCAAACGGAAATTCGGTGTCAAGGACAGCTCGAACCTCATACCGGGGCATGGCGGCTTTCTCGACCGGTTTGACGGCATGATGGGTGCGGCGTTGTTTGTGCTGATCGCAGGGCTGGTTTACGCACCCGGAGAGATGTGATGCGCAAAGTCTCAATCCTTGGGGCGACCGGATCGGTTGGTCAGAATGCGATTGACCTTATTGCGCGCGATATCGAAGCCTATGATGTGGTCGCCCTGACAGGTGGCTCGAATATCCGACAACTGGCCGAGGATGCCCGACGGCTTGGCGCGAAACTCGCTGTCACCGCGTTTGAGGACCGATTGCAGGACCTGCGTGATGCGTTGCAGGGCAGCGGGATCGAGGTGGCGGCGGGTCAGAGCGCGATCGTTGAGGCCGCCGCGCGCCCGGCGGACTGGGTGCTATCCGCGATCGTTGGCGCCGCCGGTCTCGCGCCTGGTATTGAGGCGTTAAAACAGGGCGCAACGCTGGCGCTTGCCAATAAAGAGACTCTGGTCTGTGCGGGCGCCCTTGTGTTGCAGACGGCCCGTGAAAACGATGCGCGTGTACTGCCCGTCGACAGTGAGCATTCAGCGGTGTTTCAGGCATTGGTCGGTGAGGATATGGATGCGGTCGAGCGCGTTATCATCACCGCAAGCGGCGGAGCGTTCCGGGATTGGCCGCTCGAGGATTTGGCGTCCGCGACCGTTACGCAGGCCTCAAGCCATCCGAACTGGGACATGGGGCAGCGGATCACGATTGATAGCGCATCCATGTTCAATAAAGCGCTTGAAGTCATTGAAACCCGAGAGTTCTTTGGCGTCGATCCGGACCAGATCGAGGTATTGGTTCATCCAGAATCCATTGTTCATGCGATGGTCGGGTTTCGGGACGGGGCGCTGATGGCACATCTGGGCCCGCCTGATATGCGGCATGCAATTGGTTATGCTCTGCACTGGCCCGAACGCCGCAATCTGCCGGTTGAGCGGCTGGATCTGGCGCAACTCAGCCAGTTACGCTTTTCCCATCCCGACCAGAACCGCTATCCTGCGCTGAAACTGGCCCGAGACGTGATGGCGCGCGGCGGCCTTTCGGGGGCGGTTTTGAACGCCGCGAAAGAACGTGCTTTGGATCACTTCATCGAAGGTCGGATCGGTTTCACGACCATGGCGGAGGTCGTGTCACGCGTTCTGGACCTGTTTGATGCCGAGGATGGCCTTATTAACGCCCCTTTGACCCTTGATAACGTACAGCAAACGGACCATCTCGCACGGCAGTGGGCGGATGAAACCGTGATCAAACGAGCAGGATAGAGTTTTGGACGTACTTTCGCTGATCCCTCAGTTCGGAAATTTGCTCTGGACGATTGTGGCCTTTGTGATTGCCTTGTCCGTGATCGTCGCGGTTCACGAATACGGGCATTACATCGTCGGCCGCTGGTCTGGCATTCATGCCGAAGTGTTCTCGATTGGGTTCGGACCTGTTCTGTGGAGCCGCGTGGACAAACGCGGCACGCGGTGGCAGATCGCGTTGTTGCCCTTTGGCGGCTACGTGAAATTCCTTGGTGATGCCAATGCAGCCTCAGGCAAGGATGAAGAGGCGATGGGTGACATCGCGCAGCAGCAGCCGGAATATCTGCGCCACACCATGCACGGAGCACCCCTGTGGGCGAGAACAGCCACTGTGGCGGCAGGGCCGGTGTTCAATTTCGTCATGTCGATTCTGGTCTTTGGCCTGATCTTCTGGTCTCAGGGCGTCACGCGTGAGCCGCTGACGGTTGGAGAACTGAAGCCGCTGCCGGGAACAGAGCAGGGGCTGCAGGAGGGCGATGAGATTCTGGCGATTGCCGGGATTGAAGTCCCTGATTTCGACGAAGAAGGCGCGTGGAGCGACTTCACCGATGCGCTGCCGGTCGAGCCGGTGCTAGACTATACAGTCCTGCGCGATGGCGAAACGCTGGATGTCTCAGCCCCTTGGCTGTTCCCGCCGCTGATTCAGCAGGTCACACCGCGCAGTGCGGCGTTTGATATCCAACTGGAAGGGGGCGACGTCATCACCTCGGTCGATGGAGATCCGATCTTTGCCTTCGAGCAGTTGAAAGAACATGTCGAAGGCTCGGACGGTCGCGTGTTGTTGTTGAACGTCTGGCGTGAAGGGGCGGAGCTTGAATTCGCGCTTGCTCCGCGTCGAACCGATGAGCCTCAGCCGGATGGCGGGTTCGTCACCCATTGGCGGATCGGGATCGTTGGCGGTATGATGCTGCAACCCGCGACCGAGCCTGCGGGGCTTTGGGATTCGCTGGTTGGTGGCGTGGGTCAGACCGGGCGCATCATCGAAGGTTCTTTGTCCGGCATGTGGCACATGATTACCGGTGCGATCAGCACCTGTAACATCTCGGGTCCGATCGGTATCGCCGAGACCTCAGGCGCTATGGCCAGCCAGGGCGCTCAAAACTTCATCTTCTTCATCGCGGTGCTGTCAACGGCCGTGGGTCTTCTGAACCTTTTCCCGATCCCGGCGTTGGACGGAGGGCACCTCGTGTTCTACGCCTATGAGGCGGTCTCGGGCAAACCGCCCAGCGACAAAGCCCTGCGGATTTTGATGACCCTCGGGATTGCGGTAGTTCTCAGCCTCATGGTCTTCTCGGTCAGTAACGATCTATTTTGCTGATTGTGGCGCAAGCGGCGCAATCGCGCCGCATTGATGCCTCATTTCGGAGGTAAAAAATAGCCGCTGAAAATGAGGCGGCCATGACCAAAGCTATTCAAAAATCCTATCAGAGTGTCAGCGTCCTGTTTGTTCTGAACTGGGATGTGCTTTTGTGCTTTGGTCTAACGGCGCTGGCGCTTGCTGGCGGCGCGTATCTCGCCGGTCTCTGATTCCCCAAAACCCTATAAGAATGCGTGTCAGGTGACCTATCGTCGCCCCGATGGTTTTGGAGTTTTGACAAGCGCATTCAATCTCGTTACTCAGCATTAAGTCCTAAATTTTTGGGTAGAGAAAAAATGGCTGACGGGCGAGGCGCGGGTATATCCTGCGGAGGGCAGATGACAACAAACAAGATTTTGTGGCGCACACGATCATTTCTTTTTCTTACTGCGGCAATGGGTTTACTGGCTTTGCCGCATGCAGCACAGGCGCAAAACTTTACCATCAACTCCTTCGAGGTTGAGGGCAACCGGCGCATTGAGACAGGTACAATCATCCAACGGACGGGAATCGAACCCGGGCAGACGGTTTCGGCCGGTCAGTTGAACGACGCCTATCAGCGTGTACTTGACAGTGGTGTTTTTGAGACAGTCGAATTGACACCTCGTGGCACGACTCTGGTGATCGAGGTGCAGGAATACCCGACAATCAACCAGATCAGCATCGAAGGGAATCGTCGCGTCAAAGATGATCTTCTGCTGGATGTGATCTCGTCCGAGCCGCGCCGTGTATTCACTCCGCAGGCGGCCGAGGCGGACGCCGACCTGATTGCCGAAGTCTATTCCGCCCAAGGCCGGGTATCGGCAACTGTGATCCCGCGCGTCATCCGGCGAAACGACAACCGCGTCGATCTGGTGTTTGAAGTTGCAGAAGGCACCACGATTGAGGTTGAACGCGTCAGCTTCGTGGGCAACCGTGCCTTCTCGGACCGCCGTTTGCGTCGCGTGCTTGAGACCAAACAGGCGACCTTCCTGCGGACATTCTTCCGCAACGATACGTTCATCGGGGACCGGATCGAATTCGACAAGCAGGTCATTCGGGATTTCTACCTGTCACGAGGTTATGTCGACTTCCGTGTGAACAGTGCCAATGTTGAATTCACCCGAGAGCGGGACGCTTTCTTCCTAGTCATGAACATCACCGAAGGGCAGAAGTTCTCGTTCGGCAAAATCACGACCGTAAGCGAGATCCCGGGTGTGGATCCGTCGATCTATCAGGATGCTCTGAAGATCAAGCCGGGCGTGACCTATTCGCCGACCCTGATCGAGAACTCGATTGCGCGTCAGGAACGGCTGGGTGTGAAGCAGGGCGTGGATTTCCTGCGGGTCGAACCGCGCGTCACACGCAACCCGCGTGATCTGACGCTGGATGTGGAATTCGTCCTCAGCCGTGGGCCACGGATTTTCGTGGAACGCATTGATATTGAGGGCAACACAACAACGCTGGATCGGGTGATCCGTCGTCAGTTCGACACCGTGGAAGGCGACCCGTTCAACCCACGCGAAATCCGTCAGGCGGCTGAGCGGATCAACGCCCTAGGCTTCTTTGCCAACGCCGAGGTCGAGCCGCGCGAAGGATCCTCGCCCAGCCAGGTGATACTGGATGTGGATGTCGAGGAACAACCTACCGGCTCGTTGAGCCTTGGTGGTAGCTACTCGGTCTCGGATGGTTTCGGTGTCGCCATCGGCTTGAATGAATCGAACTTCTTGGGCAGGGGCCAGAACCTGGGTCTGACCATCTCAACTGCTCAGGACGCCGAGCAATACTCGCTGAGCTTTACTGAGCCTTACCTATTGGGCCGCAAACTACGTTTTGATCTGGGCCTGGGTATCGCGACCACGAACTCCAGCTTTGCCAGCTATGATACGGACCGCGTGTTTTTTAACCCACAGCTGACTTATTCGATCGGCGAGCTGTCGGCCTTGCGCGTGCGTTACGGCTGGGAACGCTCGGAAATGACCCAGCAGGACAACGAGGCGAACGGTGCGGTCATCACATCGGAGATCGCGCAGGGTGAGCGGGTCAACAGCAGCTTTGGCCTGACCTATGTCTATGACAGCCGTATCGGCGGCCTGAACCCGAATGCGGGTGTCCTGTTCGAACTTGGCTTCGATGCAGCCGGTTTGGGTGGCGACAACAAGTACTTCAAGACCACGGCGCGCACGATCGCGCAAACCCGTGTATGGAACGAAGAGGTCGTTCTGCGCGCGACACTTGAGGCTGGTGCGCTTCACTGGTCGGGGAATGACTTCAGCCGTACCATCGACCGTTTCGTTTTGGGGCCGAACACCTTCCGCGGGTTTGAACCGGCCGGTCTTGGCCCGCGTGATCTGTCCAACGGGCAGGACGACGCTATCGGAGGCAACTACTACTGGGTGGCGCGGTTCGAAAGCGACTTCCCATTGGGGCTGCCGGAAGAACTGGGTCTGCGGGGCGGTTTGTTCTACGACGTCGGCAACCTTTACAACATCAATGACGTAAACACCGCAGGTGCAAATATTGTGGGTGCGGATGGCTCCATTCGTCACGTCATCGGTGTGTCGGTTCTGTGGGAAACACCGTTCGGCCCGCTGCGTTTCAACTTCTCGAAAGCGTTGAAGAAGGAAGACTTCGACAAGGAACAGAATTTCGACCTGACCGTTCAGGCTCGGTTCTGATCCGGCATGCGGTTGCGAATATCTAGACGCGCATGGGGCCCGGTTCGGGCCCTTTGCCTTTTGCTGGGCCTTGTACTTGCGTCCCAAACAGCGGCGCAGCAATTGGGCGTGCGTGATCCGCTGGTCCTGACCATCTCAAGCGACCGATTGTTTGCGGATTCGGCGTTCGGCCAGCGCGTGTTACGCGAGATCGAATCCGAGGGTGCTCAGCTCGCGGAAGAGAATGAGCGGATCGTTGCGGAACTCAGCAGCGAAGAGAAAGACCTGACTCAGAAACGCGCCGAGCTGGCCCCAGAGGATTTCCGCCCTCTTGCGCAGGCCTTCGACGAAAAGGTGCAATCGCATCGCGAAGGCCAGCGCGCCAAACTGGACGCTTTGGCCCGGCGTAGCGAAGAAAGCCGCCAAACGTTTTACGCCTTGGCGCAGCCCGTTCTAATCGAACTGATGCGCGAAACAGGGGCCGCCGTCGTGCTGGAACGCGCAAATGTATTCCTTAGCGCCGACACCTCCGACATCACGGATGATGCGATTGCCCGCATCAATGCCGCAATTGGCGATGGAACCGGCCTGCAGGACGGCACAGGCGAATAGGTTCGCTTGCCCTCAGGGGCGGGTATTGCTAACCACGCGGAAACTGACACATCCAAATAACGGGACGAGTGAACGATGACGACGGAAACCAAAAGCGCCGACATTCAGCTGATTCAGCGGATATTGCCGCATCGCTATCCGTTTCTGCTGGTCGACAAGGTGGTCGACATCGACGGCTATCAATCGGCCCGTGGCATCAAGAATGTCACCATGAACGAGCCTCATTTCCAGGGCCACTTCCCCGGAACGCCGATAATGCCGGGTGTCACCATTGTCGAGGCGATGGCGCAGACCTCGGGCGTGATGCTGGGCGTCGGCATGGATGTCATTGATACCGAGCTTCTGATCTATTTCATGAGCATCGACAAATGCAAATTCCGCCGCAAAGTGGTGCCGGGTGACGTGCTGGAGATGCATGTCGAAACCCTGCGCGGCAAGAAGGGCGGCAAGCTGTTCAAGTTCAACGGACGCGCCACCGTTGACGGTGAGGTCGCAGCCGAAGCCGAATTCTCGGCCTATGTCGATTGGGACATGGAAAAAACAACATGAGCGGCATTCACCCAAGCGCAATCATCGAAGACGGTGCGCAGATTGGTCAGGACTGCGTGATTGGTCCGTTTTGCTACGTGGGTCCTCAGGTCAAACTGGGCGACCGGGTCGAGCTGAAGACGCATGTGGTCGTCACAGGTGATACCACGGTCGGCGACGATACTGTCATCTTCAACTTCTCAGTGATCGGTGAGATCCCGCAGGATCTGAAATTCGGGGGCGAGAATACGCGGCTTGAGATCGGCCAGCGCAACCGCATCCGCGAGCATGTGACCATCAACACGGGCACCGAAGGCGGTGGTGGTGTGACTCGGATTGGCGACGATTGCCTGTTTATGGCCGGAGTTCACGTGGCCCATGACGTTCAGATCGGCAACCGCGTGATCATGGTGAACCACGCGGGCGCGGCGGGGCATTGTATCGTCGAAGATGATGTGATCGTCGGCGGCATCTCGGGCCTGCACCAATGGGTCCGCGTCGGTCGCGGCGCTATCATCGGCGCGCTGACCATGGTTCCGAATGACGTTATTCCCTACGGTCTGGTGCAAGCGCCGCGTGGCGAGTTGGACGGGTTGAACCTTGTTGGCCTGAAACGTCGCGGTGTATCGCGTGAGGATATCTCGGCTCTGCGGGCGGCGTTCAAGGAACTGTCCGGCGGCGAGGGGACTTTTCAGGAACGCGCCCATCGCGCAGGCAAGGACACCGACAGCGAATATGTTCAACGCATTGTCGAGTTCGTCACCGGTCAATCAGATCGCTCGTTCCTGACGCCGAGGAAATAACCAAATGCTGGCTTTGATCGCAGGAACGGGTGTTCTGCCGGACGCTGTCGTGGACGCTCTGCCAGACCGTCCGTTGGTCTGCGCGATGGAGGGGTTCGAACCTGAGAGCCTGTCTGTAGACGTCGTTTTCCGTCTGGAGCAGCTCGGCAGCTTTCTCGCAGATCTCAAGGTGCGCGGCGTGACGCAGATCTGCATGGCGGGTGCGGTGCAGCGGCCAAAGGTCGATCCCACGCGGATTGATGCCGCAACGATGCCTTTGGTGCCGATCATTCAAAAGGCGATGATGTCGGGTGATGATGGCGCTTTGCGCGCTGTGATCGGTATCTTTGAGGATGCGGGCCTGGCCGTCAAAGCCGCGCATGAGATCGCACCTGACCTGCTGCCTCCGCTGGGATGTCTGACCGAGGCGCATCCGTCCGAGGCCGATCTGGGAGATGCGGATCGTGCCGCAGGTATTCTGCGCGCAATGGGCAGCGCAGATATTGGTCAGGCCTGTGCCGTCTCCAAAGGGCAGGCTCTGGCGGTTGAGAGCATTTTTGGCACTGCGTGGATGTTGCAATCGTTGACCCAGCGGCCTGATGCGGGCGGCGGGGTTCTGTTCAAAGGCCCAAAACCCGATCAGGATCGCCGTGTTGATCTGCCTGCAATCGGTCCGGAGACCGTCACTGATGCGGTGGCCGCCGGTCTGACGGGTATTGTGATCGAAAAAGGCGGCGTGATGGTGCTGCGGCGGGATCATGTCATCGCCGAGTGCAACCGCCTTGGCCTGTTCCTCTATGTGCGCGAGCGGGCTGTCTGATGCGCGTTTTTCTGGTCGCCGGAGAACCTTCGGGCGACCGGCTGGGCGGCGCTTTGATGGAGGGTCTAAAGGCGCTGGTCCCTGATATCACGTTTGACGGGGTTGGCGGGCCGCTGATGCAGGCTCAGGGCCTGAACAGCCGCTTTCCCATGTCCGAGCTCAGCGTCATGGGGTTGGTCGAAGTTCTGCCCAAGTTCTTCCATCTCAAACGCAGGATATCTGAGACGGCACAGGCCGTGCTGGAGACACAGCCCGATGTTTTGATCACCATCGACAGTCCGGATTTCTCATTGCGTGTGGCCAAACTGGTGAAGGCGAGCAGCGAAATTCGCATTGTTCACTATGTCGCCCCCAGCGTCTGGGCCTGGCGCCCGGGTCGAGCGGACAAGATGGCGAAGGTGATCGATCACGTTCTTGCGCTGCTTCCTTTCGAGCCGCCCTACATGGAGCGCGCGGGGATGGAGTGCGATTTTGTCGGCCACCCGGTCGCAAGCGAACCGCAGGCGACGGAGGCGGACATCAAGGCCTTCCGTGATGCCTACGATCTGGGGGATGCCCCGCTAATACTGGCCCTGCCGGGGTCGCGCCGGGGCGAGGTCGACCGGCTTGCACCTGTCTTTGGCGAGACACTCTCGCTCTACCTGAAAACCCGCCCGGAAACGCGGGTTATTGTGCCAGCGGTGGCCCATATAGTCGACACGGTGACGGATCATCTGCACAGCTGGCCCGGATCACCTGTGGTGGTTGACCCACGTGATCTGCCCTCGGATCAGGCGGTGAAGCAAAAGCGGGCGGCTTTTGCGGCGGCGGATCTGGCATTGGCCGCGTCAGGGACTGTGTCACTGGAGTTGGCGGCGCAGGCCACGCCGATGGTGATTGCATATAACCTCAACTGGCTGACAACTCTGATTGCCAAGCGGATGGTGCATCTGGACACGGTGACTCTGGTCAATCTGGTCTCGGACACGCGGACAGTGCCAGAGTGTCTGCTGGACGATTGCCAACCCGACCAGATCGCCGAAGCCCTGACAAAGGTCGCCGCGAACCCGGAAGCGCAACGTGAGGCCATGGCGCTCACGATGGATCTTCTGGGCCGCGGCGGCGAAGCGCCTGGGCTTCGCGCGGCGAAGGCCGTTTTAGCCCGGATGACCAAAGCTGATGCTTGAGTATCTGCTCTTTTCGGTCTCGGCTGGGGTTGTGATGGTGTCGACCAATCTCGACAATCTGGCCGTGTTGTTGGGGCTGATGCTGGTGATGGATCACCGCCGCTCGCTTATGGGGTTTGCCGTCGCGCATGGGCTTGTCCTGTGCCTGTCCTTGGCCGTCGCGACAGGTTTAAGCCAGAGCGGACTGCCGGAGTGGATCGGGTATCTTGGGATCGTTCCGCTGGCGCTTGGCCTGCGCGGTATCTGGCAGCAGATTTCAGGAGTTGAGCAGACAGACGACACGCCAAAGGGCGCTGTGACCTCGGTCGTGACACTGTTTCTCAGCCTATCGGTCGATACATTCGCCGTGATGACGCCTTTGCTGGCAGATTCCAGTCCCGCATACCGGCTAGCAGCACTGATTGGCGCGGCTTGTGCTTCGGCAAGTTTGGCAGCCGTTGCTGCATGGGGGGCGCCTCATGCGCAGAAACTAGGCCCGCGCGTCAACCGGCTAGAGAGGATCGCACCCTATATCATGGTCTGTGTCGGGCTCTACATTCTGCTGAACTCGCCGACCGATATACTCTGATCTGTTTCGGTGTTGTGAACGAAGTGGCGTTGCAGTTGGACCTGCAGCTTGCGATATCCGGCGGCAAAAAGGAGAGCCGCAATGACCCGTATTCCCGCCTTGACTGACGATGACATGACACCGGCCGCGCGTGCGGCGCATGCGGAATTGGGCGCCTATGGGCCGTTCGACAATTGGGCGCGGGTGGCGGCGCATTGCCCTCCGGTTCTGGAACATGTCAGCGGGATGCTCACCACCTTGCGCGCGCAGGCAACCCTTCCGCGCCGCGCGTTGGAGCTGGCGATGGTCACGGTCTCAAAGCTGAACGCCTGTGACTATTGCGTGTCGCATCACACGCCCTTGCTGACCGTTGCGGGTCTCAGCGCAGAAGGCGTGGCGCGGCTGCCGGAGGTCGAGGATCACCCCGAGCTGGACGCTTGTGACAGGGCGGTGGTCCGCTATGCCGAAGCAGTGACCACCCGATCAGGCAGGATGCGCGACGCCGAGATCTCGGACCTGAAAGAGTGGTTTACTGACGCGCAGATCGTTGAACTGACATGGCGCATTGCCCTTTGCGGGGCGTTCAACCGGTTCAACGACGCCCTTCAGATCCAGATCGAACCCGAGGTCACGCCGGTCTCGGCCTAGTAGCCGCGCCAAATCCAGCCGCCGCCAAAAATGCGACTGCTGTTTGGGTCGTAGAACACGCAGGCCTGACCGGGCGAAATGCCTTCCTCGGGTGTCAGCAATTCAACTTCGGCTGTAGTTTCAGACAATGATCGAATTATCGCCTCGCGCGGGGGGCGGGTCGAGCGGACTTTGACCGAAACATGCCATTCGTCGCGTGACGTGAAGGGTTCATCGCCTAGCCAGTTGATCTCGCGCACGGGAACAGTTCGCGTGGCCAGCATCTCTTTCGGGCCGACGACGACCTGCTTCTTGTCGACATCGAGTTTCACCACATAAAGCGGCTCGCTCAGGCCTCCGATACCCAGCCCGCGGCGCTGTCCGATCGTGTAGTGGATCACGCCGTTATGCTGCGCTAGAACGCGGCCATCGGCATGGACAATCTCACCCGGTTCAGCTGCACCGGGGCGCAGCTTTTCGATGACGCTGGCATAGTTGCCGTTGGGCACAAAGCAGATGTCCTGACTGTCGGGCTTGTCCGCCACCGCCAGCCCGTATTGCGCTGCCATTTCGCGGGTCGCATCCTTCGAGGGCAGGTGGCCCAGAGGGAAGCGCAGGAAATCCAGCTGCTCGGGCGTGGTCGAGAACAGGAAATAAGACTGATCGCGGTTCGCATCCTCGGCGCTGTGCAGCTCCGGCCCGTTGGGTCCCATCTTCCGCTGGATGTAGTGCCCGGTCGCCATGCAATCAGCTTCTAGGTCTTTGGCCGTTTCCAGCAGGTCTTTGAACTTCACCCGCTCATTGCAGCGAATGCAGGGCACAGGTGTCGCGCCCGCCAGATAACTGTCGGCGAATTCGTCAATCACCGCGTCCTTGAAGATGTTCTCATAGTCCAGAACGTAGTGCGGGAAACCACGCTCTTCGGCCACACGGCGCGCGTCGTGAATGTCGATCCCGGCACAGCAAGCGCCTTTCTTGGCCAGCGCCGCGCCATGGTCATAGAGCTGCAGCGTGACGCCCACCACGTCATAGCCCTGATCCGCCAGATAGGCGGCCACGACTGAGCTGTCGACGCCGCCCGACATGGCAACAACCACCCGCGTTTCCGAGGGCGGTTTGGCAAAGCCAAGCGAATTGAGTTGGGTCTCGGCGGCGAGGGCCATGGCGATTCCAGTCCGGGTTAAGAAAGACCGGCAGAATATAAGAAAATTCTAGACACTCTCAAGGGGCGGTTTCACGCAGCATTAAGTAGGCTGGTGTCAGCTTTGTCGCAGCAGAAAAGGGTTGAGAGATGTATTTGCACAAAGTTGAAGGTCCGCGGTCTGTAACCCTGCCGGATGGCACGATTTTGTCGCAGGCCGATCTGCCGCCGCCGGACACGCGGCGTTGGGTGGCGTCGCGCAAGATCCTGGTCGTGCGCGGGGTGTTGTATGGCCTGATCACCTTGTCCGAGGCCAAGAAACGCTACGGCATCAGCGATGAGGAATTCAACATCTGGGTCTCTGCCGTGGCAGAGCATGGCGTTGATGCTCTGAAAGTTACCGCGCTAAAAAATTATCGACAACCTAAAGGCGAAAGTGAATAAATGATTCAACGGTAACGCAAGATTAACCATTCTTGGTCAGGTGTATTTTTAATTGGAAGTTTTGACCCGAATTGGAGCAGTGAAATGAGAATACTTCTTGTCGAGGATGATCCTACCACGTCCAAAAGCATTGAATTGATGCTGACGCATGCCAATCTGAATGTGTATGCGACGGACCTTGGGGAAGAAGGGATCGACCTAGCGAAACTCTATGATTACGATCTCATTCTCTTGGACCTGAACCTGCCGGATATGAACGGCCATGAGGTTTTGCGCCAACTGCGTATCGCTCGGGTGGAAACGCCGATTTTGATCCTGTCCGGTGCCGATGACACCGAAAGCAAAATCAAGGGATTCGGGTTTGGGGCAGACGATTATCTGACCAAACCGTTCCACCGCGAAGAACTTGTGGCCCGTATTCACGCCATCATTCGCCGCTCTAAGGGCCATTCGCAATCAGTGATTCATACCGGTCGGGTGGCGGTCAATCTGGATGCGAAAACTGTCGAGGTTGATGGTCAGACGGTGCATCTGACCGGCAAGGAATACCAGATGCTCGAACTGTTGAGCTTGCGAAAGGGCACAACCCTTACGAAAGAGATGTTCCTCAACCACCTCTATGGCGGCATGGACGAACCTGAATTGAAGATCATCGACGTGTTTATTTGCAAGCTGCGCAAGAAGCTGAGCAACGCGACAGGCGGTGACAACTACATCGAAACCGTATGGGGACGCGGCTATGTGTTGCGGGACCCGCAAAGCAACTCCCTCAATGAGACGCGGATGGCGGTCAACGCCTGACGTTCGAAGACACTTGCCCCCTATGGTCCAGAGGGTCGCATTTCCACTCACGGCTCAGCACGTCTGGACCTAGCCATGACCTCGCCCTATCACTGAGGTCCAGAATAAAGTGACAGGGCGAGGCCATGAGCAATTCCATCTCGATAGCAGACCTGACAGAGGATGAGGCACGCGCCGAACTCGCGCGTCTTGCAGACCTGCTGTCGCGGGCCAACAGGCTGTATCACGGGGAAGACGCGCCCGAGATTTCGGATGCCGAATACGATGCGCTGAAACGGCGAAATGTCGAAATAGAAGAGAAGTTTCCGTATCTAAAACGCTCTGACAGTCCAAGTGATCAAGTTGGCGCGCGGCCAGCGGACGGGTTCTCCAAAGTCACGCATGCACAGCGCATGATGTCTTTGGGCAATGCCTTTGACGATGAGGATGTCGCGGATTTTGACCGCTCGATTCGGAAGTATTTGGGCCTGTCTGCAGATGCGCCTTTGGCCTATACGGCTGAGCCCAAGATCGATGGGCTTTCATTGTCCCTGCGGTATGAGCAGGGAAAACTGGTCCAAGCCGCCACACGGGGCGATGGAGAAGTGGGAGAGAACGTGACGGCGAATGCCCGAACGATCTCTGATATTCCGCACACAATCGAAGGAGCCCCCGATATTCTAGAAGTGCGCGGCGAGGTCTACATGTCTCACGCGGATTTCGAAGCGCTTAATGAACGTCAGGCAGAGGCTGGCGGCAAACACTTTGCCAACCCCAGAAATGCTGCGGCCGGTTCGTTGCGACAACTGGATGCCGAAATCACCCGCGCGCGACCGTTGAAGTTCTTTGCCTACGCGTGGGGAGAGCTGTCGGCCCCTCTGGCTGAGACGCAAGATGGGGCGATTGAGCGACTGAAAAGCTTAGGATTCTCGACCAATCCGCTGACACGTTTGTGCAAATCAACTCAGGACATGTTGGCGCACTACCGGTCGATCGAAGAACAGCGCGCGACGCTGGGTTATGATATCGACGGTGTGGTCTACAAAGTGGATGACCTTGGCCTGCAAGCCCGTCTCGGGTTTCGATCAACGACGCCCAGATGGGCCATCGCGCATAAATTCCCCGCCGAACTGGCTTGGACCCGGCTTGAAGCGATTGACATTCAGGTCGGCCGCACCGGCGCGCTCAGCCCTGTTGCGCGCTTGCATCCGGTCACAGTTGGCGGAGTTGTCGTGTCGAATGCAACGCTGCACAACGAAGACTATATCGCCGGGCGCGATGCCAAGGGTGGCACCATCCGGGATGGCAAGGACATCCGAGAGGGGGACTGGGTACAGGTCTACCGCGCCGGGGATGTGATCCCCAAGATTGCGGATGTCGACCTGTCGAAACGGCCCGAAGATGCAGTTCCTTATGAGTTCCCGCGTACGTGTGGGAAGTGTGGAAGTGCGGCGGTGCGCGAAGAAGGTGACGCGGTACGACGCTGTACGGGTGGCATGATCTGCCCGGCGCAAGCTGTTGAGAAGTTAAAGCATTTCGTATCTCGCAAGGCCTTCGATATCGAAGGCTTGGGCGCAAAACAGATCGAGATGTTCTATGAAGATCCGGTCCTGCCGATCAAAACGCCTGCTGATATTTTCGATCTGCAAGACCGGGACTCAAGCGCTCTGTCCCGTTTGACAAATCGCGAAGGATGGGGGGACACCTCAGCCAGTAATCTGTTTGCGGCCATTGATGAGAAACGGACTATTCCCTTTGCTCGCTTGCTGTTTGGCCTTGGCATCCGCCATGTAGGTGAGGTCGTCGCGCGTGATCTTGCGCTGCATTACCGCGACTGGGAGGCAATGTCCCAAGCTGTCGATGCCGCGCGCCCGGCGGCGCTTGCGTATCGAGCCGCGGATCAAGCGGAAGAGGCTGAACGGTTGGCCGCAGCCTCTCAAGGGCGTCGGGCGCGGATCAAGGAAAGCCGCACCGCCGCCATTGTGGAATTGTCCGTGCCCGAGGAGGCCTCGGCCGCGTGGTCGGATCTGATTGCGGTTGACGGGATCGGCGCGACGGTTGGTTTGGCTTTGTCCGACGCCTTCGCCAATGTTGAGGAACGACAGGCGTTTGATGCGCTCAAGGCGCATTTGACTGTCGTGCCACCAGATGCGCCGGCCTCAGAAAGCCCGGTGGCGGGCAAGACCGTGGTTTTCACAGGCACGCTGGAAAAGATGACACGCGCCGAAGCCAAGGCGCGGGCCGAGGCGTTGGGGGCCAAAGTCTCAGGGTCGGTCAGTAAGAAGACCGATATTCTTGTTGCGGGGCCGGGTGCTGGTTCCAAGGCTAAAAAGGCGGCAGAGCTGGGGATCGAAACCCTGGATGAGGATGGCTGGTTGCAGCTGATCGACGGCGCATGAGCGGACGGCCAGAATCCTTGTTTCCCCTGTTCGCAGGGGTTGAAACCTTGGAGGGGGTCGGCCCGAAGACCGCTCAGGCGATGGCGCAGGCCGGGATGGAAAGCCCGCGCGACGTTCTGTTTGGCTTGCCCTATGCCGTGATTGATCGACGCAGGCGTGACACGATCCAAGGGGTTGATCTGCCGTCGACGTTGACGGTTGAGGTGACGGTTGGCCCGCATCGCCCATCTCGGAATAGGGGCGGCGCGTATCGCGTTCATGTCGAGGACAGTCAGGCCGATTTCCAACTGGTGTTCTTTCACGCGCGTGGCGATTACCTGAAGAAAGTCCTGCCGGAGGGATCGCGCCGTGTGATCTCGGGCAAGTTGGAGCTGTTCGACGGCATGGCGCAGATGGTGCATCCCGATCACATGCTGCCGGTGGATCAGGCCTCGGACATTCCTGAATTCGAGCCGGTCTATCATCTGACGCAGGGGATCACGCAGAAGACCATGTTCAAGGCCGTCCGCAGCGCTTTGACGCGCGCACCGGTCCTGGCCGAATGGGCTGATCCGGCGCAGATCAGCAGTCAAAACTGGCCTTCATGGCACGCGGCAATTCAGGCCGCACATAATCCACAAGGTGCGGATGACGTGGCCTCATTCGCCCCGGCGCGAGAGCGTTTGGCCTATGATGAGCTGCTGGCGCATCAGTTGACGCTGGCTCTGGCGCGGCAGCGGGAACGCAAAGCACGCGGGATTGTCAGTGTTGGCACAGGCGCGTTGCAATCGAAGGTTCTGGCGAGCCTGCCTTATCGGCCAACTGGTGCGCAGACACGGGCGATAGATGAAATCGCGGGCGATATGGCCTCGGAGTCGCGCATGAACCGGTTGCTTCAGGGTGACGTGGGCGCAGGCAAAACTCTGGTGGCGTTTATGGCTCTGCTGGTCGCGGTCGAGGCCGGAGGGCAGGGGGTCATGATGGCTCCGACTGAGATTCTGGCGCGCCAGCATCTCGAGGGATTGCGTCCCTTGGCGGAAGAGGCTGGCGTCGTGTTGGAAATCCTGACCGGACGCGACAAGGGGGCAGAGCGGCGGGCCAAGCTGGCTGCTTTGGAGGCTGGCGATATTCAGATTCTCGTGGGTACCCATGCAGTGTTCCAGGGTGATGTGGCATTCAAGGCCTTGCGTTTGGCGATTGTCGACGAACAGCATCGCTTTGGCGTACGCCAACGGATGGAGCTTTCGGAAAAAGGGCAGGGTGCCGATGTTCTGGTCATGACGGCCACGCCGATTCCGCGCAGTCTCGCTTTGGCGCAATATGGCGATATGGATGTCTCGGTTCTGGACGAAAAACCGCCGGGGCGAAAACCGATCAAGACCGCGATTGTAAGCACGGGACGGATGGAAGAAGTCGTCGCCCATCTGCGCCGCGCCATTGAGGAAGGGCGGCAGTGTTACTGGGTCTGTCCGCTGGTCGACGAATCCGAGGTCTCCGACCTGACAGCGGCGGAAGAGCGGTTCAAACGGCTGCGCGCTATCTTGAGCGAGGGCACCGTTGGTTTGGTCCACGGGCAGATGCCGCCTGCCGAAAAAGATGCCGCCATGACCGCTTTCCAGACAGGTGAAACCAAGGTTCTGGTGGCGACGACTGTGATCGAGGTCGGCGTAAACGTCCCCAATGCCTCGATCATGGTGATCGAACGGGCTGAGATTTTTGGTCTGGCTCAACTGCACCAGTTGCGCGGACGCGTTGGCCGAGGGGATGCGGATTCGACCTGTCTTCTGATGTATCAGGCACCTCTCAGTGAGGGCGGCCGCAAACGGTTGGAGGTCCTGCGTGAGACCGAGGATGGCTTTCGCATTTCTGAGACCGATCTACAGATGCGCGGTGCGGGAGATCTGATTGGAACCGCCCAGTCGGGCCTGCCGAAGTTTCGTATTGCGGATCTGGAACGGCAGGCAGGATTGATGGCCGTGGCCCAGACCGATGCGCGGGCCTTGCTGAATACCGATCCCAAACTGACCTCGGACCGGGGAAAGGCCGCGCGTGTTCTGCTTTGGCTGATGAAACAGGATCAGGCGATCCGTTTGATTTCAGTAGGTTAGTACCAAAGTATCCATAAAGTTCGCAAATGTTCTCAAAAAGTTCTTTACCGACTCGGGGAAATATGAGAACAAAAGGTCAACAAAGGATTAAATCCCTGACCCGGAGGTGACCCATGCTGACCCAGATCAAGACCGTAATCACGCGCTCGCACTCGACCATCCTGCAGGATGCTGCGGGTGTTGCGTCTCTGGTCGTTATGCTGATGGTGGCTCTTCACCTTCCGGTTGGTTTCTAACCCTTTTTTGCCTGCGATCTCGTGCCGAATAGCCCGCGCCTGTCATCCCCAGTGAAATCAAGGGTGACCTGCCTGTCCCAAACCCCTTGAGGGGCCATGCCTCGGCCCCGCGCGGTGTCCCGGACCCCACACGAGAAACGCATTGCCTGCCGCCGCCCTTCCCGCCCGGAAGGAGCGGCGGTTTTTTTATAGCTGACCGGTTTTGATGATTTCCAACATGGCCGACAGAACGGAATTCACCGCGACCGAGGCCAGGATCATCCCCATCACCCGGCTGATGATTGCCGCGCCGGAATGGCCGATCAGGCGTATGATCGGTTCAGCCAACAGCATCAGAATAAAGGCGATAAGCACGACCGACAGCATGACCAACGCAGTAATCCCCTGGTCGGCGGCGCTGTAGCGGTGGTTGTCGGTCAGGATCACGATCGCTAGCATCGCACCGGGTGACGCCAGGGATGGTACAGCCAGAGGGAAGATCGCTGGGTTGTGCTTATGGACCTTATCTTCCTTGTCGTCTTCGGCGGCGCGTTGTTCGATCTCCTGTTTACTTTCGCCAAAGATCATTGTCAGCGCGAACAGGAACAGGATGATCCCTCCGGCAACCTGGAATGAGTTCAACCCGATATCCAGCGCCTCGATGAGCAATTGTCCGAAGACGAGGAAGAACAGCAGCACGCCGGCACTGATCAACGACGCGAGCATCGCCGTTTTGCGCCGTGCAGCGGCTTCGAGGCCCGCAGTGACGGCGATGAAAACAGGAATTGTGCCGATCGGGTCAATGACAACCCACAACGTCACGAAGTGTTCGAGCAGGTTGTTCAAGCCCATTCCTCCACCGAAGTTTGGGTGAAATTAAACAGGTTTGGTTTAGAACGCCAAGCTTAGGCGCAGTTCGACTGTTCGGCTTGTTCCATCGCTTCAGCTGTTGCCTCAAGCGCCAGCATGATTGAGGCATGGCGGTTTTTGTATTCACGGGCGGGGATCAGAACCTCAAGCCCGTCAAACGGGGCATCCGGGGCGGGGCCATCCTTTTTTAGCATGGTCTTCAGCTGATCGCGGGCGGTTTCAACTTGCGCCCGCGTGGCCCCAACCACGGCGTCACCCACCACCGAAGCGGCCGCTTGACCGAGGGCGCAGGCTTTGACGTCCTGCCCAAATTCAACAACGCGACCGTCTTTCATCGTCACGTCGACGGTTACAGTCGACCCGCAAAGGGGCGAGCGTTTCTTGACCGTCGCATCGGGCTGATCCAGCCGATCCAGATGCGGGATATCAGCCGCCAGCGCCAGAATGCGCCCGGAGTACAGCTTAATCAGGTCGTTCTCGCCGCTCATGACTTTCCCTCGTTCCGTGTTCCCCATACATAGTGGTCAGCCCTCGGGATGCAAAAGGTTTTTGTCATGTCTGACACAGTCACGTTCGATCCATCCAATCTCAAATATAACGAAGCCGGGCTGATCCCCGCCATCGCGCAGGATCACGCCTCGGGTGAGGTCCTGATGATGGCTTGGATGAATCAGCAAGCGGTTGAGCGCACGTTGGAGACGCGGCGCGTCACCTATTGGTCGCGCTCGCGCCAGGCGTTCTGGATCAAGGGCGAGACGTCCGGGCATATTCAGGAGCTGGTCGATTTCCGCTTTGATTGCGACCGGGATTGCATCTTGGTCGTGATCCGTCAGACTGGCGCGGCGTGTCACACAAATCGCCGGTCGTGCTTCTACACGGCCGCGCGCGACGGTGAAGAAGTCGAGTTGATGAAACCGATGGAGTGAGTGGCGCAGATGTCGCTACCTTCGGTTTGAGTATTTTTGAAACGACAAAGCGGTGTCAAAGGCCGACCATGGCGCGGATGTCCTGAGGGGTTGCGCCTTCGACCCTGTATTTTGCGATGGCGCGAGCGTCGTCTCGTTTGGCGAGGCGTTTGCCGTTCGGGTCGCGGATCAAGCGGTGGTGCAGGTATTCGGGCGTGGGTAAGCCCAGCAGAGCCTGCAACAGGACGTGGATACGCGTTGCCTCAAACAGATCCTGACCGCGAATGACATGGGTCACACCCTGCGCCGCATCGTCGAGGACGACGGACAGGTGGTAGGAGGTGCCCATACCTCGGCGGGAAAGGACGACATCACCGATCGTTGTTTCCAGTTCGGCCTTGTCGAAGGAAATCCGTCCAGTTTCCCCATTTGGTCCAGTGCCTAGCTCGAGAAAACTGCCGCTCCCATGTGACAGAACGGATTGTGCCGCCATAGCCATATCAAGCCTGAGGGGCGTGTCTTTAGGTCGTTCTACGCTGTTTCGGCTCGCTTTGTGCCGACAGGTGCCGGGATAGATGATCCCATCCGGCCCGTGCAGAGGTGCACCTTCCTGAGGGGCGCTGGCCGCTGCGGCGATATCCTTGCGATTGCAGGTGCAAGGGTACAAAAGACCTTTCAACCACAGGGTATCGAGGGCCTGTTCATAGATTTGGATGCGCTCAGATTGCCTCAGAACCGGTGTCGGCCAGCTGAGGCCCAGCCATTCGAGATCTACGTAGATCTGTTCTTCCCACTGTGGTCGTGCGCGGGATTGGTCGATATCCTCGATCCGCAGCAGGAATGTGCCTCCTTCAGAGGCAGCCATGTCACTGGCCAACATTGCCGAATAGGCGTGGCCTAGATGCAAGGGACCTGTTGGAGAAGGCGCAAAGCGGGTCTTAAAAGTCACGTCTTTTCGAGTATGTACACGTCAGATTTCATGTTCATTCCGGGCAGATGAGGTCCGTATTCCTTAAACAGCAACCGTGCGGCGCCCATGTCCAGCCAGTCGTTCAGACGCATGGTATAAGAGTGGTCTGCAAGTGTATGATCATTATAAGAGAATGCCAACAAGCCATCCTTTGGCAGCGCGTGCATGAGAAGGTCCAGAGTTTCAGGGGGGGCTGCTCCTGCACCGATTACTCCGATAGCTGAAATGGTTGAGTAGGTGCCGTGTTCAATGGGTTCGGGGTCCGATATGTCAAAGCCGATCAGCGCACGATAGACGTTCTTCGCTTTGGCCTCCTCAAGCATATTCGGCGTAGGGTCCATTCCGTCGATCACTTCAAACCCGACTGAGCGCAGCGCAACACCGGACAACCCCGTTCCACAGCCATAGTCGAGAATGGGCGTTTGTGCCTCAGGCCTCTTGGACCATATCGCTTTGGCAACCCTGCCCGGCGTGGCATATCCCTGTTCCGCGACAGAATCCTCATAGGTTGCTGCCCATTTCTGGTAGTGCGCTTGGGTGTCCTGCGGAGATTTCGATCCGTATGTGTCCTTGAAAAACTTGTCGCTCATAACCGCATGATAAGCCGCTGGATCTTCTATCGTCCAGTCAGCTTTGCGCGAGCCACTCCGTCCATTCAGCCTTTGCGCGGTCGGTATAGGCCTTGTAGCGGTCTTTGCGTCCCCGGCGGCCACCTTTCAGGCCATCTACAGGGCGGAACAGGCCGAAATTGACGTTCATGGGCTGAAACGTTTTGGCCTCTGCGCCGCCAGTGATGTGATGGATCAAGGCACCCATGGCGCTGTCCTGCGGTACCTTGGGCAGGGTGCGGCCCAGAATTTCAGCGGCTGCCAGTCGACCTGCCAGAAGCCCCATGGCCGCGCTTTCGACATAGCCTTCTACACCGGTGATCTGACCGGCGAACCGGATATTGGGCTTTGATTTCAAACGCATCTGCGCGTCCAGCAAAGTCGGAGAGTTGATGAACGTATTGCGGTGTATCCCGCCAAGGCGTGCGAAACTTGCGTTCTCCAGGCCGGGGATCATGCGGAACACCTCGGTCTGGGCGCCATATTTCATTTTGGTTTGGAAACCCACGATGTTGAACAGCGTGCCAAGAGCGTTGTCGCGGCGCAGCTGCACAACGGCATGAGGTTTCACGTCCGGCTGATGGGGGTTGGTCAGGCCGACAGGCTTCATCGGCCCGTGACGTAGGGTTTCACGACCCCGTTCAGACATCACCTCGATCGGCAGGCAGCCATCAAAGTAGCCTGCGGTTTCACCCTCGTGGAACTCAGTTTTGTCGGCGGCCAGAAGGGCATCGATGAAGGCCTCGTACTGATTGCGGTCCATGGGGCAGTTCAGATAGGCGGTGCGCTCTTCCTCGGTCTCGCCTTTGTCATAGCGGGACTGCATCCAGGCTTTGCTCATGTCGATGCTCTCGGCATAGACAATCGGCGCAATGGCATCAAAAAACGCCAGCGCGTCCGAACCGGTTTCGGCTTGGATGGCTTCACCCAGCTTGGCCGAGGTCAGAGGACCGGTGGCAAAGATCCACTGACCGTCGTCGGGCAGAGAGGTAACCTCTTCATCCGTCACCGTGATCCGGGGATGCGCGCGCAGTTTGGCAGTGACCGCCTCGGCAAACGGATCGCGGTCAACAGCCAGCGCCCCGCCTGCGGGCAGGCGGTGGGCATCGGCAGTCGTCATGATGAGGCCATTGGCGGCGCGCATTTCCCAATGCAACAGGCCCACGGCGTTCTGTTCATCGTCGTCCGAGCGGAACGAGTTGGAACACACCATCTCGGCCAGATTACCGGTCTGGTGCGCAAAGGTACCTACTGTGGGGCGCATTTCGTGGATCACGACATCCACGCCCATTTCCGCCGCCTGCCATGCGGCCTCGGACCCGGCCATGCCGCCGCCCACGATATGCAATGCTTGTGTCATGCGCTGCCACATAGGGCAGAGCCCAAGCAGGCGCAACTGAGCAACCGCCAAATGGTCCGGATTTTAGGGGGGTCTTGGGGTCGCCGCTGCGGGAATGTCAACGCCAGTGAGAGAAACCAGCTTGGAGGGACCTTCCGCCCACGGCGACCCAAAAGTGTACCTGAGGCCTTAGCCTCGTCCCAGCATTGCCACAGTATTGCCCTTTTGAAAAGTGCAAAAATGATGACAGTGATGAAAAATGTTCGGAATAATTGTCCTATTGAGACCAATTCGGGGGGCGTTTTTCGATAAACGCAGAAATGCCTTCTTCGGTATCGCGATGCAGCATATTCTGCACCATTACCTCTCCGGTATAGGCATAGGCTTGATCCAGCGGCATCTGAAGCTGTTGATAAAACGCCTCTTTTCCGATTTTGACTGCGACGCCCAGCTTGTCTGCGATCTGTTCAGCCAAGGCGATGGTTTGGTCGTTGAGTTGCGTTTCGGGGACAACCCGATTGATCAACCCCAGTTCCTGCGCGCGTTCGGCTGAGATGAACCCTCCGGTGGTCAGCATCTCAAATGCCTGCTTTCTGGGGATATTGCGGCTGAGTGCGACCATGGGGGTTGAGCAGAACAAGCCGATATTCACTCCGTTCACCCCAAAGCGCGTGCCTTCGGCGGCGACGGCCAGATCACAGGTGGCGACCAATTGACAACCCGCAGCTGTCGCAATGCCGTGGACCTGCGCAATAACGGGTTGGGGCAGGGACTGAATTGACATCATCATCCGCGCACAACGGTTAAAGAGGTCCTGGAAATAGGCCTTGCCGCCATCCTCAGACTGACGTCCGGCTGTCATCTGTTTTAGATCATGCCCGGCGCAGAAGGCCTTGCCTTCGCCGGACAGGACAACGGCCCGGATCGAACGGTCGACGCGCAGCGCATCGAACTCGGCCTGCAACGCGGCCAGCATCTCGTCGCTCAGCGCGTTCAGCCTTTCAGGTGCGTTCATGTGCAGCCGCGCGATGGCACCTGTGTCGTTACGTTCCAAAATTGCCATCTTGCCCTCCCGCTGGCTGTTGGGCCAACTCTAGGGTGAGAAGTGAAGGAGGGGAAGCATGGGATTGGCGTTAAGCAAAGACGAGCTGTCGCAGTACCTTAAGGAGGTATTCCCACAGGTTCATCGCGATTTCGTGGTTGAGAACCTGACCGAGGAGACGATTACCATGCGCCTCGTGGTCGAAGACCGTCATTTGCGCCCCGGCGGTACGGTTTCAGGACCGTCCATGTTCGGTCTGGCGGATGTTTGTGTCTATGCCATGGTGTTGGCGCGCAAGGGGCGTCAGTCCTTGGCGGTGACGACCAACAGCTCTCTGGACTTTTTGCGCAAACCTGAAGGTGGCAAAGATCTGATCGCTGAATGTCGCCTTCTGAAACTGGGGCGCACTCTGGCCGTTGGCGATGTATTGATTTACTCGGTTGGATCAGATCAGCCCGTGGCGCGGGCCAGTATGACCTATTCCATCCCGCCCGCCGGGTCTTCGGCTGCAAAATTCGGATAAAAAGGGCCGGGGCGAACCCCGGCCAGGGAAGAGGTCCCAAATGAATTTGGGACTGGGGATGGGTTAAAGCTGCCAGAAATAGCGCTTGATTTCGCGGTCGGCTTGCAGACGGGTCAGGCCTACGTCCTTGAGCAACCTGTCATCCAGCTTTCCCAGATTGACGCGACTGCGACGACGGCGTTCCCATTGAGTGACCGCCGCCGCAAACTGCACGGCCAGCACAGCGATCAGCGGCAGCCGGGGGCTGGCGTTGAGCAATGTAAGGGCGGGAGTGTGCATTGTGCGTGTCATCTCAGTATTCCTTTCAAATTGTATTGACACAAAGTAGCAATGTTCGGTACATGTGTTTGATACATTCGCAATTGTGTCAAATGCAAAGGAAGAATTGTAATGGATACAATTTGGCCGGAGACGCTGCCAAAATCCAAAGGGCCCAAGTACACCCTAGTGGCTGATACAATACGAAAAGCGATTGAAAGTAAGACGTTAGATATCGGGGTCAAACTGCCTCCTGTGCGCGAACTTGCGTATCGCCTGCAGATCACTCCGGGAACCGTTGCGCGGGCTTATACGATTCTGACCGAAGAGGGCTTGCTACAAGCTGAGGTCGGACGTGGTACATTTGTCGCCCCTCCGAAATCTCCGATTTTGGACGATGTCTGGTCTCGGCAGCTTCATCTGGCTGAAGCTCAGAATTCCAATCACGTCAGCCTGTTCAGCCCGAGGCTTGCGGATATGGGGCAGGTGTCTCTGATCCGCGAATGTCTACAGAAAGTCGCGCAGTCGGATCCGGCCTTGTTCATGAATTATCCGACACGCGATGCGTATAAACCTATGCGTCAGGCGGTTGTTGAATGGTTGTCGGACCTGCCGCTTGGCAAATTGAGCGACGACGACATTGTACTGACACACGGAGGTCAGAACGGCCTGTGCCTTGTATTCCAGACCATTCTGCAGGGTCCGAAACCGATCGTTATGGTCGAAGATCTTTCCTATGCCGGGTTCCGTCGCGCGGCAGAGTTGATGCGGGCCGATGTGGTTGGCATCCGAATGGACAAATGGGGCATCGACCCGGCAGCGATGGAGCATGTCTTGCGCCAGACGCCAGCGCAGGCAGTCTGTGTCTCGCCCGAGGTTCAGAACCCGACCGGGCTGCACACCCCTTTGGAGCGGCGCAAGGAAATCGTGGAAATTGCACGGAAATTCGATGTGCAGATCGTTGAGGACGACTGCTACCGGATGGGAGACGCGAAGGAACCAAGCTTCCGCGCGTTGGCCCCAGAGCGTGGGTGGCATGTGTCTTCGATCTCGAAAGTGCTGACTCCGTCCCTGCGCGTCGGCTTTGCCATTGCGCCTAGGGACCGGAGCGTGGATCTGCGCCGCTCAGCCGAATACGGATACTTTGGCTTGGCACAGCCGCTGGCTGAACTGACGCGGCTCCTGCTCTCTGACCCTCGCACGCGCCAAATTGCGCGGGATGTGCGCTCGCGGATGGGAGAGTATGTGCGGGTGACAGTGAATGCACTGGGCGGGTTCGATCTGAACTGGGCGCCTGATGTGCCGTTTGTTTGGTTGCTTTTGCCGTCGGGGTGGAGAGCTGCTGCGTTCAGCCGTGCCGCTGAGCGCGAAGGTATTCAGCTGCGGTCTGCAGATGAGTTCGCGCTGCGGGACGGGCGCGCCCCGAATGCGGTGCGCATTGCGATGAACGGGCATGTATCCCTGCAGAGGTTCGAGGACGCGATGCTCCGCCTGCGGGCTTTGCTGGACAATCCGCCTGAGCAAATCAGCGTGTAGTATGGGGTAAAATAATACCTATTTTATAAGCATATGAAAATGCTATATAAAAACTTGATTACGTGTGTTGACGTGCATTCTAAGCAGGTCTAAACCCCCTCCATCGAATTCGGACCGCTCTGTCTTGGGGCGGTCTTTCACATCAAACAGGACTATCCTGCCATGAAAACCTTTTCTGCAACACCTGCAGACATCGACAAGAAATGGATCCTGATCGACGCCGAGGGCGTTGTTCTGGGCCGTCTTGCCTCGATCGTCGCCATGCGCCTGCGTGGCAAGCACAAAGCGTCGTTCACCCCGAATATGGACATGGGCGACAACGTCATCGTGATCAACGCTGACAAAATCCAGATGACCGGCAAGAAGCGCGAAGAGAACTTCTACTGGCACACTGGCCACCCGGGCGGCATCAAGTCGCGCACCAAACAGCAGATCCTGGAAGGTGCACATCCTGAGCGCGTTGTCGTTCAGGCCGTCAAGCGCATGCTGCCGGGCAACCGTCTGGCGCGTCAGCAAATGACCAACCTGCGCGTTTACGCCGGTGCCGAGCACCCGCATGAAGCCCAGGCCCCCGAAGTTCTGGACGTTAAGTCCATGAACAAGAAGAACACCCGGAGCTAATGACCGATGGCTGATCAGATCAATACTCTCGAAGAGCTGAGCGCCGTCGCAGGCGTTGAAACCGTGGCCGAAGAAGTCATCGTACGTGAACCCGTACGTGACGAGCTGGGCCGTTCCTACGCCACCGGCAAGCGTAAAGACGCTGTTGCCCGCGTTTGGATCAAGCCGGGTTCCGGCAAGGTCACCGTGAACGGCAAAGACCAGGACAAGTACTTCGCTCGTCCGGTTCTGCAGCTGATCCTGCGCCAGCCGTTCCAGGTTGCTGGTGTTGAAGGTGAGTTCGACGTTGTTGCAACCGTCAAAGGCGGTGGCCTGACCGGTCAGGCCGGTGCGGTCAAGCACGGCATCTCGAAAGCGCTGCAGCTGTACGATCCGTCGCTGCGTGGTGCTCTGAAAGCCGCTGGCTTCCTGACCCGCGACAGCCGCGTTGTGGAACGTAAGAAATACGGTAAGCGCAAAGCGCGTCGTTCGTTCCAGTTCTCGAAGCGTTAATCGCTGCGAACAACGAAATTCAAAAGGGCTCGCAAGTGCGGGCCCTTTTTTCATAGGGTTAGGGCGTGATCATCACCTTCCCGTCACTCGTTTTCAAAGCGTCCGCCAGGTTGGCGATCAGATCGCCCAGCGCCAGACGCTCGGATACGTCCGTTTTCCAGCGCCCGTCGGCAAAGCGCGCCTGAACCTCGGTCACAACGCGCATCTGGTCGGCTGGAGGGGTGGTCATCATCCAGTTGGTCAGCCAGAACCCCTCGATCCGTTTGCCCATGAATATCAGCTGCCCGGTTTGGGTCAGGGTCGGGGCGTCGCTGCCGAGTTTGCCATAACAAATCCAGCGCGCGCGATTGGGCATGGCGCAGAATATCTGCTCGGACAGAGGGTCCATAACAGCGTCGAGAAAGACGCGGGGCTTCAGCTTGGCGCTCAGTTCGGCAAATTGGTGCGCAACGTCAGGGTCCGTTGTGACCAGAACTTCCGCAGCCCCAAGCTCTTTCAGCATCGGAGCGGCCTCAGCGCGCCGCACCATGGCGATGGGCTTTAATCCCAGATCCCGCCCAAGGCTGCACATCAGCTTACCCAACTGGCTGGTTGCGGCTGAAACAACAAACGCATCGCCGTCTTTCTTGGCTATATCGACCATGGCCATCGCTGTTAGCGGATTGACGATCTGCGCAGCCCCGTCATCGTCCGAGATGTCAGGGCGCAGAGGGATGCACATTTGCATCTGGGTCACGACATATTCGGCCCACGCCCCTGATCCGGCGGCAACAAAGGCGACGCGCAGGCCTTGTAGACCTTCCGCTCCTTTGCCCGTTGCCACAACATCTCCACACCCCTCAAAGCCCGCAGCGGCGCCTTTGACACGGGGTTGGCCGTACTCGCCTTTGATGAAGTGAATATCTGACGGATTGACCGAAGCGGTGCGCAGCCGGATCAGAACTTTTCCAGGGCCGGGGGTAGGGACGGGCAATTCGGCATCGACCAACCACTCAGACGCGTCTGTGATTGTGGGGCCAGTCATGGTGCCGGAATAGCCACCGTGTTTCAGGACAATGGCACGCATAGTAGAGGGCAAATCGGTCATTGGTCAGTCCTTGAGTGGCGCCAGGGTCACCGGATCAGCTTTCAGCCTGACGGCAAAGAAAATCGGCGCGGGGTTCTTGTTGGGTCAAGCCAAACAAAAGCTCCGCGCCGCGTCAATTCAGCCGCTGTCTAACGTCGCGGCATGTGGAGAAGGCCGCCCGTGGACGGCCTGATGCTTATTGGCTCATCGCATTTTGCAGGTCCTGAAGTTTGGTCAGAACCGCCTCGGGCGAGGCTTTGATCTCATCCAGGATCTTGATCACCTGATCTTTGACACCCTGTGCCATCTCGCTGTTCTGGACCGAGGCGACCATGGCGTCATAGTCGAAGTTCTGTGCTGTCAGCATGCCTTCTTGAACCCAGGAGTTGAACAGCTCCTGACCCTGATCCGCCAGCGAGGCAACCTGATCACCGGCTTGATCTGCCGCCTCGGACGCCTGATCCGCGATCGAATTGGCGGCCTCAGTGGCCTGATCCGCAACAGATGACGCGGCCTCAGAGGCCTGTTCGGTCAGAGATGACGCCGCTTCGCTGGCTTGTTCCGTAGCCGATTCCAGCGCTTCGCTTGCGGCCTCCTGCACGGCCGAGGCCGCTTCGCTGACCGCATCGCCTGCATCCTCGGCTGCAGCTTCAAGTTTTTCGGCCGGCGTCGGTTCGGGTTGGTTAAGATAGAAATACCCGCCCGCGCCAAGGCCGACGAGGACGATGATGATAAGAAGAGTACGCGACATTATGTGTCTCCTTTGGAAATTTGTGCCGCTGGGATGATCCAAATCTAGGACGACTCAAAGGGGAATTCTTGTGATTTCTCAGCAGAATACGGGTTTGGGCCAAGCTACGCTGATTGAGCGGCTTGATCCGGCGACAAAGCGCCCACCGCTTTGCGCTTTGCATTGAATTTCGATGATATCGCATTACCGCGTTGAGCCCGGCGTTTGAGGTATAGGCGTTGCGCGAGAACGTGGTGCCGAGCGAAACCTGCGACGATGCTCGCACTTTACTGCTCGGTCGAATTTTTGGTCTTATGTGAAGGACTTCACTGCCTTTGACCCCAAAATGACCGACACTGCAGTCAGACGGGGTAAAAGAGACATTGTGGGGGTCGCGCTCGGGTTCGGTCCCCAAATTAACGAGTAACGTCTTTTGTTTGAATAGGCCTATTGGGCCAAAAGGGGCACTGATCTCTCACTTTGTGGTTGAATGTGAGGGGCGGTGTGAGGGGGGCTGGATGAGGGGGTCTTGGCCAGCCCCTCTCTTTGCGCGAAAAGATAGACCTGTCGGCCTGAGAAAGCAAAGAAGCCAATTAGAATTTATGGCGGAGAGTCTTTTCGGTGCCCAAAAAAGTCAATGAGCTATCATCAGCCAAGGCTCGGAAACTCACTCATCCCGGCGACAGAGACTAGCCCTTCTTTCATGCGGTGGGCAGTGTTGGCCGTCCAATCTACGGATCAAACCTGAGAACGCCAAAAGCAGGATGGTTCGTTACGCCAGCCCATTGACGGGCAAGCGGCGTAAGACGCGCCTCGGTTCCCTTCCTGAAATTGGGTTTTCTGATGCTCGCAACGCCGCCCGCGAGGTCAAGGCGCAGGTCCGCGTCGGCATTGATCAAATAGATCAGGTGAACACGTGAGGGCGGAGGCCAAGGCAGAGGCGCAAGAATATGCGTTGCAGGCAATCGAAGTGCTAGGCGTAAGTGTCAGTGTCTTGACGCCAGAAGGCCGCCACGCCTCAAAACTACCATTAAATTTAGACCCTTATGTAGCCGCTGAGCGGACTAAGTTGCCTTTACTCTTGGTTCCACATAGCGGAAAGTTGAGATAGACCATTCAGTCGCGCGCGGCCTTGAAGGACACGCAACCGGCCAATAAAACACAGGCGTCAATGATCAACTTAGGCACATTCTGGCACAACGATTTCTACAGATACCGAAATGGCGCACACCCGCTGGTGCGCTCGTTTATCAAAGACGCCGAAAGGTTCAACACAGTAAAGATAGATGCGGTAGTACCAGGAAGAGTCAAAAGACTAATAAGAAAGCGCATGGAGCCTTTGACTGAATTGGGAAGGCAGAAGAAACGCTTGCACTCTCACCTCGAGCAATACGGCCTGGCATCATATTATGGGCAGTTTTCATATTATTTTGGTGAGTGTTTGGCGGATTTTGACGATTTTCCGGACGTTGTCACCTTTGATCATACAAGTCCTCCAGTTCTACGAAGTCGCCCCTATATTTTTCATTTTGAGAGTTTTCCTACACTTTTCACCCCGATACGCCCGACGGGAACACGCAGCATTCCAATAGAGTTGCAGCACAAAGTTATCTCCATGTTGGCGGATAGTTTTAGGCAGGAAACCTGCATCCTGATCTTCAGTCACCTGAAGTCATCAGTGGATATTTTTCATCGTGTTTTTCATGGTTATCCGGACATTTGCAGGAAATGCATATATATTCCACTTGGAATAGAAGCGCCGTCCATGACGCAAGACGAGCTTGATCAAAAGTTTTCGTCCGATCAAAAGACCCGGATTCTATTTACGAATTCCCTCCACAACCAACCAGCATCTTTTTTCAAGAGAGGTGGGCATTTATTACTGTCGGCGCTCGAAAATCTTGGGAACTGGCAAGATCGTTTTGAGCTGACAATCGTTTCTTCCATTGACGAAGAAATCAAAGACCGGTTTTCACCCGAGCTTTTGCGGCAAATCACCTGGTACGACACGTTTGTGCCCTTTGAGAAGATGAAAGCCCTCAAGGATCAGGCTCACATCTTTGCTATGCCAGCAATTGGCCTACACTCCTACAGCCTGCTTGAAGCAATACGTTCCTATAGCATCCCGATCATTTCGGACGCGCTTGGATACGAAGAGTTCTTTCGGGAAAAGGATGCGAATCTTTGGCTGTATCAGATGAAAGGGGTCCGCGATCGACACTATTTTGAGGAGGAAACCGGTTGGGTTAGTGAAGACTATACCTCATATGATCTACCCAATGACGAGTACATAGAACAGGTCAGTAGCTTCCTCGAATCGCTTTCGGGGGACGAGAGTCTACGATCGCACGCAGAGGCCAACGCGGAGGTAGTCCATCGCAATCACGACCTGAAATCATCTCAAACCACCTTTGCGAGAGCCCTCGAAGAAGCATTCAAGTGACCCACCGGGAAGGTATCGGTCGGGAACGGAGAATGCATCCAACTCAACTGTTCATATTTTTCAGGCCACCTATGTCGTGTACTGGATTGTCGCCGGTACCCAGGTGGACGGTATAAGAGCCTTGAAACCCTAACGGCTCGATCACTAGTGAACCGCGAGGGATACTGCTGAAACCCAGTCCTGCCGTAAATTGGGCGTGTTAGGGTCGCAGCAAAATCAGGACCAAGCGGACCGGGGCGTGTCGCCGTGCCTCAGGGTCTTCAGCTTGGGCAAAGCCGCCGAGCCGGTGCAATCCATGCCCCTGATACCCCAGCCAAAACCGCATCAAAACCGGTTGATAGGCGCGAAAAACAGGGCGAAAAATCACCGTTTTCACGTTGACACCTATTTTGGCGCATAGGGTCGAACTAGGGAAAGACTTAAAAATATAGGTTAATGGCGGAGAGACAGGGATTCGAACCCTGGGTGGGCTTGCACCCACAACGGTTTTCGAGACCGCCCCGTTCGACCACTCCGGCACCTCTCCGCGGGGGTCTGTGAGGGGGGGATTTAGTGAGGAACGCGCAGGGGTGCAAGCAGAAAATTCCCAGAAATCACATTCCTTGGATTTTCCATTGCCTGCCGCAACAAAACACCTAGGCTGATAGGCATGAAAAATCGAGTTGAGCGTTCTGTTGTCCCATTGCTCGCGCTGCTTGTCGCGCTTGTTTTGGTCCCCGTTTCTTCGGCTGCGGCCAATCGCGACCGGATCGAAGCCTTCCTCAATACCACCGGGTTTGATGTGGCGCTGGAAAGTATCGCGCTGGCGTCCGGCTCTGCCCCTGAAATGCTGGGCATTGACCCCGATGGGTTCGGATCAGACTGGACCCGCCTGACCGAAGAGGTCTTCGATACCGAGCTTATGCATGAAACCGCTGTCTCGATTCTCGAAGAGACGCTGAGCGATGAGGCGCTGGCGCATGCGGTGGAGTTCTATGCCTCGGATCTGGGGCAAAGGCTGGTTGAGGTCGAAAACGCGGCGCATCTGAATGAGGATGAAGAGGCCAAACAGCAGGAGGGACAGGAAATTGTTGCTGGCCTTGTGCAGGATGGCTCGCCCCGTGTGGAGCAGCTCAAGCGGATGAACAATGCGATTGATGCCAGCGGGACTTCGTTGCGTGCCCTGCAGGAGATCCAATTGCGGTTTCTTCTGGCGGCCAGCGCGTCTGGCGTGATCGACCTGCAGTTGGACGCGGATGAGTTGCGGTTGATGCTGCGGCAGAATGAGGCCGGGATGCGTCAAGCTCTGCAGCTTTCAGCGCTAGCAGGGGCGGCCTATACCTATCAGGATTTCTCGGACGAAGAGGTCGAGGCCTATGCCGAGGCGCTTGAACAGCCATTGATGCAAGAGGTCTATGAGCTTCTGAACGCGATCCAATATGAGATCATGGCGATGCGGTTCGAGGTTCTGGCAGCCCGGATGGCAGACCTTCATCCGGCTCAGGATATCTGATGCGTCTGGCACTTGCTTTTGTGGTGGCGTTTCTCTGCGCGCTGCCAGCTGTCGCGAATGAGCGGGCCAATCGGCTGGCGCATGCCATGAAGCTGGATCAGGTTGTAGGAATTCTGATCGACGAAGGCATGGTCCATCAGCAGGAACTCGAAGAGAGCCTACTGGACGGTGACGGAGGCCCTCTGTTTCACGATCAGGTTCAAGAGATCTATAACCATTCTTGGATGAAGTCTCGTCTGACCGAAGCCTTCGCCGAGGGCATGACGAAGGAGCAGATGGATCAGGCAATCGTTTTCTTCGAAAGCGATCTGGGGCAGACGATCGTGACGCTGGAGAACTCGGCCCGCAAAGCCTTTGCAGATGAGGCAATCGAAGAGACGGCGAACGAGGCCTATGAGGGCACGGAACCCGACTCGCCCCGGTTCGAACTGGTCGAGGAATATATCCGCGCGAACGACCTGATTGACCAGAATGTCCAAGGCTCGCTGAGTGCGGATTACAACTTTTTCCTAGGGCTCTACGGCGACAGTTTGGCCGAATACGAAGAGGTTCTGGATGGGTTGCTGGCGCAGAAAGACACTGTGACGGCCGAAACGACCACATGGTTGTACTCCTTTCTGCTTCTGGCCTATCAGCCGCTGAACGAGGTCGAGATGCGCGAGAATATTGCGTTTTCCAGAACCGAGACCGGGCAGGCCTTGAACGCGGCCCTTTTCAAAGGGTTTGACGAGATGTTTGATGGGATTTCGTACCGTCTGGGCGCGGCGGTGGCGCAGGTTTGGCAATCCTCTGATCTCTGACCAGTCTTGGGTGTTGACTTTGCCTTTCATTATGTGGATAAGCGCGCATCCCGGCCGGTTCTCCGCGCCGGGTGTCGTTATTATATGACCCTTTGAAACTTCTCGGGGTCTTCCACACAGCCCAAACAGGGCGCGCTGTTCGAGGTGGCTTTCAAGCCAAAAACGCCCGAAAGGGGACCACAGAACGCGGGTTAGAAAAGGAAAGAAGCATGTTTGCGGTCCTCAAGACTGGCGGCAAGCAGTACAAGGTTCAGGCGGGCGACGTGCTCCGCGTTGAAAAACTGGCTGCCGACGCAGGTGAAAAAGTTCAATTCAACGATGTTCTGATGCTGGGCGGTGACGCTCCGGTTGTTGGCGCACCTTTCGTTGAAGGCGCAGGCGTACAGGCGGAAGTGATCGAACAGATCAAAGGTGACAAGGTCATCAAATTCGTCAAGCGCCGTCGTAAGCACAGCTCGAAGCGTACCGTTGGCCACCGTCAGAAACTGACACTGGTCAAAATCACCGACATCCTGTCGTCGGGCGCTGACAAGTCGGGCATCAAGGCTGCAACCGGGTCTGCTCCGGCCGGCGAAGCGGCACCTGCTGCAAAGCCCGCCAAGAAAGCAGAAGCCAAAGCGGAGGCACCCGCCGCTGCTGCCGCTGACGATCTGACCAAGCTGAACGGTGTTGGCCCTGCCGCTGCCAAAAAGCTGGTTGAAGCCGGTATCGAGAGCTTTGCCGCTCTGGCCGCCTTGTCGGACGAGCAGATTGCTGCTATCGACACCATCAAAGTGAAGCCCGAATGGGTTGAGCAAGCCAAAGAGCTGGCTCAAGGCTAAGGAGAGAGAGAATGGCACATAAAAAAGCTGGCGGTTCCTCCCGTAACGGTCGCGACTCAGCTGGTCGCCGCCTTGGCGTGAAACTGTATGGTGGCCAGGCGGCCATCGCAGGCAACATCATCGTACGTCAGCGCGGCACCAAGTTCTGGCCGGGCGAAGGCGTAGGCATGGGCAAAGATCACACCATCTTTGCAACCGTTGATGGCGCTGTGAAGTTCCACAAGGGACTCAAAAACCGCACCTTTATTTCGGTCCTGCCAGTGGCGGAGGCCGCAGAGTAAGCCGAAACCCAGAAGGTTTAATAAAAAATTCATGGGGGACCGGCAGAAAATGCCGGTCCCTTTTTCGTTTTAACGCAGTCGTGATCCAGAACAGCAATGCCCGTCGCAACCACAAGCTTCCTCATCTTTGCCGCCTCACAGGTCGGCACGCCGGGACCGGCCAACATGGTCCTGATGGGAACAGGTGCGCGCTATGGCTTTCGCGCAGCGTTGCCCTTTGTGGCCGGGGTCGTTTTGGGCAAGCAGCTGATCATCTGGCCTGTGGGCTTTGGTCTAATGCAGGTTGCCGATCAGGCTCCGCTGGCGTTTGAGGTGCTGAAATACGCTTCTGCTGCCTATATTTGCTGGCTGGCATGGAAGATCGCCAATCTAAGGCTGTCTCGTGCAACTGCAGATGGAAAAGCACCGGGCTTTTTGTCTGGGCTCATAGTTCATCCGCTGAACCCCAAGGCCTGGGCAATGATCATTGCAGGGTTCACGGGGTTTGTTGCGGCGGGGACGTCCAGTTTTGAGGCGACGCTCACGATCGCTCTTTGTTTGTTGTTCTGCCAGGTCGTTTTGCACCCGATCTGGACATTTGCAGGGGACCGGATCGCCCATGTGGTTGAAGGTCGGCCTGCGGAAAAATATCTGATGTGGACGCTCGCCAGTCTGACTGTTGCGTCCGTACTTTTTGTGTTGTTCGGAGGAGGAACGCACTCATGAAACTTGAAGCAATCATAAATCAGCCGGTCATCGAAACCGAGCGGTTCGATCTGCGCCCTCTGCGTCGGTCGGACATGGGGCTTATCGAACATTACGCAGGCGATGAGCGTGTGGCGCGGATGACCACGTCGATCCCGCACCCGTTGCCGCCGGGCTCGATTGAAGCCTTCGTGACCCGCTCGATGGCGGAAGACCGGGATGAGGACGTCTGGGCGATGGATGCCACCAAGGACGGCGGGCCCGAGCTGATCGGCCTGATCTCTCTGCAGCGGCTTGATCGCAACCAGTCCGAGGTTGGCTATTGGGTTGCGCCTGTCTATTGGAACACGGGCATTGCCTCTATGGCTGTTGAGGCCTTGGTCGGTGCCAACCCCCTTGAGAACGCCAATATGTTCGCCAGCGTGTTTCAGGACAACCCAGCCTCGGCGCGGGTACTGACCCATTGCGGGTTCCAGTATCTGGGCGATGCAGAAAGCTATTCGGTGGCGCGCGACGCGAATGTGCCCACCTGGACCTATACAAAGAAACTCTGACTTGTGGCCGATGGGGCCTTTGCAGTAGGGGACAGACCATGAAATTTCTCGATCTAGCAAAGGTCTACATCCGGTCCGGGGCCGGAGGTAGCGGCTGCGTCAGCTTCCGACGCGAAAAGTACATTGAATACGGCGGCCCTGATGGCGGGGATGGCGGCAAGGGTGGGTCTGTCTGGGCCGAGGTCGTGGATGGGCTAAACACCCTGATCGACTTCCGCTATCAGCAGCACTTCTTTGCCAAGAACGGCCAACCGGGCCGCGGTCAGCAACGTACGGGTAAGGATGGTGACGACATCATTCTGCGGGTGCCGGTCGGGACTGAGATCCTCGATGAGGACGAAGAGACCGTGATCTGCGACCTGACCGAGGTCGGGCAGCGGGTTCTGCTGGCCAAGGGCGGCAATGGCGGTTTTGGGAACCTCCACTTCAAATCGGCCACCAACCAGGCACCGCGTCGGGCAAATCCGGGGCAGGCTGGTATTGACCGCACCATCTGGCTGCGGCTGAAACTGATCGCGGATGTTGGCCTGTTGGGCATGCCCAATGCCGGCAAATCGACCTTTCTGGCTGCAACCTCTAACGCGCGGCCCAAAATCGCGGATTATCCGTTTACCACGCTGCACCCCAATCTGGGCGTGGTCGGCGTGGACAATGTGGAATTTGTCGTGGCCGATATTCCCGGCCTGATCGAAGGCGCTCATGAAGGGCGCGGGATCGGAGACCGGTTCCTCGGCCACGTAGAACGCTGCGCGGTGTTGCTGCATCTGGTCGATGGCACTTCGGAAACCGTGGCCCAAGACTACCGCACCATCATCCATGAGCTTGAGGCTTATGGCGGAGAACTGGCCGAGAAACCTCGGATCACGGTTCTGAACAAGGTCGACGCTCTGGATGACGAAGAACGGGATTTGGCCAAGGCCGAACTGGAAGAGGCCGTGGGCGGACCCGTCATGACGATGTCAGGTGTCGCGCATCTGGGCGTGACCGAGGTGCTGCGCGCCCTGCGTGCCCAGATCGACGAAAATCGCCTACGCCAGAAACCCGCCGAGGAGGCCGCGCCGTGGCAACCCTGACCGCAGCCCGTCGGCTGGTGGTCAAGATCGGGTCCGCCTTGCTGGTGGATCGGAAGACGGGACAGCTACGCTCTGATTGGCTGAAATCACTGGCTCAGGACGTGGCCTGGCTGAAAGGGCAAGGCACGGATGTGATTCTGGTGTCTTCTGGCTCGATCGCTTTGGGGCGCGGTGTTTTGAGCCTGCCTGCGGCGGCGTTGGCTCTGGAGCAATCTCAAGCCGCAGCTGCTGTTGGTCAGATCCGTCTGGCGCGTGCTTACGAAGAGGCACTGACCCCGCACCAGATCACCACGGCCCAAGTGCTTGTGACGCTCGAGGATAGCGAGGATCGTCGCCGCTATCTGAACTCTCGCGCGACACTTGAGACGCTCTTGGGTCTGGGCGTTGTGCCTATTGTCAACGAAAATGACACCGTCGCCACGGATGAAATCCGCTATGGCGACAATGACCGGCTGGCTGCTCAGATCGCGGTGACCGTTGGTGCGGATCAATTGATCCTTCTGTCGGATGTGGACGGGTTCTATACCGGCAATCCAAACGAAGATGCCTCGGCCACCCGCTACGACACGATCGAACAGATTACACCCGAGATTGAGGCGATGGCCGGAGACGCCGGTTCAGGCCTCTCCAAAGGCGGTATGAAGACCAAGCTGATGGCGGCCAAGATGGCGACGGCTGCGGGCTGCGATATGGCGATCACCGAAGGATCGACACTCAACCCTTTGCAATCGCTTGAGAATGGCGCGAACAGCACGTGGTTCACGGCAACGCTTGATCCGCATGCGGCGCGCAAGCGCTGGATCTCGGCGATGAAACCGCGCGGAGAGATCACGATCGACGACGGCGCCGCAAAGGCGCTTTCAAATGGCAAAAGCCTGTTGCCTGCGGGTATCGTGGAAGTGACCGGTGATTTCGGACGCGGCGATCCGGTCGCCATTCTTGATCTGCAAGAGCGTCGATTGGCGCAGGGCATCAGCCGCTATACCGCGCAAGAGGCTGACGCAATCAAAGGACGAAAATCCTCAGAGATTGAGGCAACGCTGGGCTACCCTGGTCGCGCAGCGCTGATTCACAGGGACGATTTGGCGCTATAACGGCGCAGAAAGGCTAAGATTATGAAGGATCTCGACAATATTCCCGCTCTGATGGCTGATCTGGGTAAACGCGCCAAAGCTGCCGCGCGCGAGTTGGCCTTTGCCTCGGCCGAGCGTAAACATGCAGCCCTGATCGCAGCAGCTGAGGCCGTTTGGGTCAATCGCGTCCAGATTATCGAAGCCAACAAGAAGGATCTGGAGTTCGGACGCGAAAAGGGCCTGAGCCCTGCCATGATGGACCGTCTGATGCTGGATGAGGACCGTATTCAGGGCATGGTTGATGGGTTGCGCACGGTGGCTGATCAGACCGATCCAGTGGGCGAGGTGATGACCGAGTGGGACATGCCCTCGGGCCTCAACATTCAGCGTGTGCGCACGCCGTTGGGTGTCATTGGGGTGATTTACGAAAGCCGCCCCAATGTGACCGCTGATGCGGGGGCGTTATGCCTGAAGTCTGGCAACGCCGTAATTCTGCGAGGTGGGTCTGAGAGCTTTCATTCCTCCACCGCGATCCACGCCTGTCTGGTCGAAGGTCTGAAAGCCGCGAACTTGCCTGAGGACTCAATTCAACTCGTGCCAACCCGTGACCGCGCGGCGGTGCAGGAATTGCTGACCATGACCGACTATGTCGACGTCATCGTTCCGCGTGGGGGCAAAGGCCTGGTTGGGCTGGTTCAACGCGAGGCGCGCGTGCCGGTTTTCGCCCATCTTGAAGGCATCGTGCACATTTACATCGACAAGGCCGCTGACCCGCAAAAGACTCTGGACGTGGTGCTCAACGCCAAGACCCGTCGTACCGGTATTTGCGGCGCGGCAGAGTGTCTGCTGATCCATCAGGATGTGGCCGAAACCCTCGGGCGCGACGTGATTGCCGCGCTTATGGCCGCCGGGGTCGAGGTTCATGCCGAAGGTGTTCTGGCCGTCGACGGAACAAACCAAGCCACCTCTGAGGATTGGGGCAAAGAGTTTCTGGACAGCATCATTGCCGCCAAACCTGTCGCCGATATCGATGCCGCCATTGCGCATATCCAGCACTTTGGCTCGAACCACACCGATTGCATAATGACCGAGGATGACGCGGCTGCGGCCCGCTTCTTCCAGCGGTTGGACAGCGCCATCCTGATGCACAATGCGTCAACGCAGTTTGCGGATGGCAGTGAGTTTGGGATGGGCGCTGAGATCGGCATTGCCACGGGTAAAATGCACGCACGTGGTCCGGTCGGCGCGGCGCAGTTGACCAGCTTCCAATATCTGGTGCGCGGTAACGGAACGACCCGTACCTAAAACCTTAGGGCGACGCGGGTTGTGGCGGTTTCGACCGCAACCCGCCGCCCCATGGCCGCCGCCGTTTCCGGCAGCAAGGCAAACTGAACCTGCGCGGGGGTGAGTTTGTTGGCGAAGTTGCCCGTGGCAGCATTCTTCCACAAGTCATTGTCAATGTTCAGCTTATCGGCTGTGCCTGTTACCTGCCAACCGATGTCAGAGGTCGATATATCGACCTGCCCGCCAAACGGCATCGCGCTCTCGCAGCACATCAGGGCCAGAAAGGCCAGTTTGACCTGATTGCGTGGCACAGCCTCGGTCAGGTTCCAGTTGACCCGCACACGACCTGCTCGTTCCACGTCTTTTAGCAACTCGGCGACCTCGCTGCGCCCCAATGGCTGGTCGCTGGCCGAGCCAAAGGCCACGCGAAAAAACCGAATGCGCGCGCCAGCACTGCCGACACTGCCCGAGATAAGCTCCATCTCGGGGCCTTGTACCGCGCCAACCATATCCAACAGCTCCAGCCCGTTGGTGATGGCCCCGATCGGGCTGATCAGATCGTGACAGATGCGCGAGCCAATGAGCTCGGCCAGGTTGACGTCTGTGGCGCCCATGCGTACCTCCTGCTGTATCTGCCACCAGACCGGAGCCCCCATGACAGACCTCAATGCCATTCTTGCACCGGGCATGTTCGTCCGCCACCCCGATTTCCCCGATTGGGGCGTTGGACAGGTGCAATCCAATATCGGGGGCAAGATTACCGTGAACTTCCGCGAGCAGGGGAAAGTGGTAATCGACGGATCGCGTATCGCCTTGATGCCGGTCTTTGATCTGTGAAACTGGTTTAGGAAAGGTTAACGCCAGTCATCAGATGGGACCCGTATTGCCTTTGGGGGAACAGCTGCGCTATCAGCCGGAGGCAACTTCAAGGAACGACATGCCGGATTCAGGCCCTTCTTTCACCATCCGACTCGCTGAAACCGAACAGGACCTGCGCGCCGCGCAGCGCCTGCGCTATGACGTGTTTGTACGCGAGCTAGGTGGTGGCGGAGAGATGGTCGATCACGATGCAGGACTGGAGCGGGACAAGTTCGACCCGTATTTCGATCACATGCTGGCGGTAGATGATCAAACCGGGGAAACTGTCGGCGTTTACAGGCTGTTACCGGGTGAACGTGCAGCAGAGTTGGGCCAGTTCTATTCCGAAGATGAGTATGATCTGACCGTTCTTAAGCAGAGCGGTCGCAAGCTGCTGGAGCTTGGCCGATCCTGCCTGCATCCGGACTATCGCGGCGGCACGGCGATGTATCACCTGTGGAACGGTTTGGCGGCTTATGTCACCGAGCGTGAGATCGAGGTTCTGTTCGGCGTCGCCAGCTTTCACGGCACCGACGTTACCGCGCTCGCCCAACCCTTATCTATGCTGCATTACAACCATCTGGCGCCCGAAGATCTGCGGGTGCGCGCGCAGCCAGATGTGTTTCAATCCATGAACCTCGTGGCACCCGAAGACCTCGACCGCCGGGCGGCCATGGTGCAGGTGCCCGCGCTGATCAAAGCCTATCTGCGTTTGGGCGGGTTTGTGGGCGAGGGGGCCTTTATCGACCACAGCTTTAACACCACCGATGTCTGCTTGATCCTAGATACCGCGCGGATGAACGAGCGGCAAAAGCGCATCTATGGCGGAGCCTAAAGCCGTGAGTGATCCGCTTTGGAACAGTGACGACGCGCCGGATGCTATTCACCTTGGCGTTTTGGGGTGGGTATTGGTTTTCTTGCGTGGTGTACCTTTAGCACTGTTGGTCTTTGGTGGCTTGATCATCTTGTTGGCGATACGCCTGATCGAACTCCCCTTATTCGGTATTCGCCGACCCATAACCCCGTTCATCACCCAATTTGTTTGCCGCAACGCCTTTCGCATTCTGGGAATAGGTTTCCGAACGTCCGGAGATCTGATGGCGGAGCGTGGAGCAGTGGTGGCCAACCACACCTCTTGGTTGGATATCTTTGCGCTGAACGCGCGCAAACGGGTGTATTTCGTATCCAAGGCCGAGGTGGCGAAGTGGCCCGGTATCGGTTGGTTGGCGCGCGCGACTGGAACGGTTTTTATCGAGCGCGACCGGAAGAAGGCAAAAGAACAAACGCAGGTGTTCGAAACCCGCCTGAAAGCTGGGCACAAGCTGCTGTTTTTCCCGGAGGGAACCTCGACCGATGGCCTCAGGGTTTTGCCATTTAAAACAACACTTTTTGCGGCGTTCTTCGCGGATGAGCTGCGGGATTTCATGTATGTTCAGCCGGTCTCGGTGGTGTTTCACGCACCTGTGGGTGAACCGGAACGGTTTTATGGTTGGTGGGGCGACATGGAGTTCGGCCCGCATTTGCTGAAGACGCTCGGCGCGCGCAGGCAGGGGGCGGTCGAGCTGATTTATCATGCGCCGGCCAAGGTCAGCGACTTTGAAAACCGTAAGGCGCTGGCCGCGCATTGCGAAGAGGCCGTCCGTCATGCGCACAGCTTGGCGCGGCTTGATAAATAAGGGCGATTGGCCCTTGCGCTGCATCCAAACCTGCCGTATACGCGCGCCATTCAAACCCGCAGGCGGGGTTTGGGCTTTTTGAGGGAGACATCCTCATCAAGACCGCCGGTTGGAGCATCCGCTTCTTTCACCCCCGCCAAGGCGTAAACCGGAAAAGGAAAATAGCATGGCTCTTCCCGAGTTCTCCATGCGTCAGCTGCTGGAAGCTGGCGTTCACTTTGGTCACCAGACACAGCGTTGGAATCCCCGCATGGGCCCGTTCATCTACGGCTCGCGCAATGGCATCCACATCATGGACCTGACCCAGACCGTTCCAATGCTGGATCAGGCTCTGCAGGCTGTTCGTGACACCGTCGCAAAAGGTGGCCGCGTTCTGTTCGTTGGTACCAAGCGTCAGGCTGCTGGCCCGATCGCTGAAGCGGCTGAAAAGTCGGCTCAGTACTACATGAACCACCGCTGGCTGGGCGGCACTCTGACCAACTGGAAAACCGTTTCCCAGTCGATCAACCGTCTGAACCAGATCGACGAAGCCATGGAATCGGGCGCAGAAGGCCTGACCAAGAAAGAGCGTCTGGGCATGGAGCGTGACCAGCAGAAGCTGCAGGCATCGTTGGGCGGTATCCGCGAGATGGGCGGTGTTCCTGACCTGCTGTTCGTCATCGACGTCAAAAAAGAAGCACTGGCCATCGCAGAAGCCAACAAACTGGGTATCCCGGTTGTGGCTGTTGTCGACACCAACTGCTCGCCCGACGGCGTTGACTACATAATCCCAGGCAACGACGACGCAGCCCGTGCGATCTCGCTGTACTGTGACTTGGCCGCACGTGCCGCTCTGGACGGTATGACCGCTCAGATGGGTGCTGCAGGCGTTGACCTGGGTGCCTTCGAAGAAGCACCGGTTGAAGAAGTCGTTGCAGAAGAAGCCGCCGAAGCTCCGGCCGAAGCGTAAGCTGCCCGTCACGTAATTGACACATGGGGCAGGGTATGACCTGCCCCAATTCCGTTTGAATTGAGGAGAGCCAAAAGATGGCAATCACAGCAGCAATGGTTAAAGAACTGCGCGACGCAACCGGCGCAGGCATGATGGACGCGAAAAAAGCCCTGACCGAAACCGGCGGCAACATGGACGAGGCCGTTGACTGGCTGCGCACCAAAGGTCTGGCCAAAGCGGCCAAGAAATCGGGCCGTACCGCAGCAGAAGGTCTGGTTGCTGTTCACGTCAACGGTGGCAACGGTGTTGCTGTCGAAGTGAACTCGGAAACCGACTTCGTTGCGAAGAACGCTGAGTTCCAGGAAATGGTCGGCAAGATCACCTACGCTGCCGAAGGCGTCGACAATGTCGAAGCTCTCCTGGCTGCTGATCTGGGCGGAAAGTCCGTTGCAGACACCATCACCGACAAGATCGCCACCATCGGCGAAAACATGTCGGTGCGCCGCATGTCGAAATTGTCGGGCGACACCGTTGTGTCCTACGTTCACAACGCAGCTACCAACGGCATGGGCAAAATCGGCGTTCTGGTTGCTCTGACCGGTGGCGACGAAGCGATCGGCAAGCAGGTTGCGATGCACATCGCAGCTGTGAACCCGGCAGCTCTGTCCGAGGCCGACATGGATCCGGCTGTTGTCGAGAAAGAAAAGCAGGTTCAGATGGACATCGCCCGCGAATCCGGCAAGCCGGAGCAGGTGATCGAGAAGATGATCGAAGGCCGTATGAAGAAATTCGTGGCTGAATCGACTCTGCTCAACCAGTCCTTCGTTGTGAACCCTGACCTGACTGTTGAAGCAGCGGCAAAAGAAGCAGGCGCAACCATCACCGGCTTCATCCGTCTGGAAGTTGGCGAAGGCATCGTGGTCGAAAAAGAAGACTTCGCTGCAGAAGTTGCCAAAGCGGCACAAGGCTAAGTCTTTGCGCTAGGCCCCGGTTGCGGGGCCTAACGACATTCAGAACCGGTCACGTCGAACGTGGCCGGTTTTTTCGTGCCAGAGATAGATTTGTCTGTTCAAGCAGAAGGTGAATGGAGGGCCCCGCATGATGGGGATGGTCGGGACCCTCCAAAATTCCGACGTCGGTACGCGGACGAATAGGCGCTCCAAAAGTCAGAGTGATTGGAGAGCTCTGGTATTGCAAAGATCCAATCGAATGTTCCTTGGCTAAAGCCACCACTCACGGAACGGTATCAATCTGCAATTTTCCCGTGAAGATGGGAAGTCATGATTTCCTTACCTAAGGTAAATTGACGCGGTTTGGCGTCAATCTCTTGTGGTCAGGCTTCCATCACATACATCTGGTTGTGTAGGGCGGCTTTCAGAACGGCCTGGGCTGTCGTTTCGACTGAAAGCGATTCGCGTGCCAGCCTCAGGTGTTTTTCCACTGTCGCTGCCGTCAGCCCCATCAGCAGGGCTATATCCTGAGTCGTTTTGCCGTCACCGACCCATTGCAGCGCCTCTCGCTGGCGTTTGGTTAGCGACCGATTCGGAGGTGTATAGGGCAGCGTCAGGATCTTGAGATGAGCGATGTTGTTCATCAGAAGGATATCCTCGCCATGCTCTTCCCACATGGCATCAATCTCGTCCTGGTTGCGGTTTTCTTCGGCCGATAGCGAGATCGCGCCCTTGGACCGCACCGAGACCGAGTTGAAGCTGACAGTATATCCAGCAAGCACGTTGTGCGACTTGTTGAAATCCACAACTTTCTGCTGCTCGGGCGTGAGTTCCCCGTTCAAGGCCAAATCCTGAATCAACCCCCAGCTTGCCGCGCCATCGTTGTTCAAAGCCCATTGCAGCATCGGAGCGTTGGAATACCTGCTGTCACCAAGAAAACCATCAACATATTCCCGCCGATGATTACTGAGGATGACAAAATCCTCAGGGTCGCCCAAGGATGTGGCAGTAAGATATTGAGTGTAGCCATAAATTAGACGGTCAAACCCGTATATGGCCATCTGTCGGCAATGGGCATCCCAAAGCTCTTCCAAGGTTCTGGAATAGCTGACAAAGCGAAGATATTCCTTCAGCTTCATGCAACGTCCCCTGATTTCAGATGAGCCGCCAAGGCATCCAGCGCCAAAACATAGCTCTGCGCACCAAAACCGCAGATCTGCCCAAGGGCAACCGACGAGATGTAGGACTTGTGGCGGAAGCTTTCCCGCGCGTGGATGTTGGACAGGTGAACCTCGACCAGAGGCAGCTCCACCGAGGCAATCGCATCCATCAGGGCAATCGACGTATGGGTATAAGCGCCTGCGTTTAGAACCAAACCGTTCTGCGTGCCGCGGGCCTGATGGATGGCGTCAATCAGCGCGCCTTCGTGGTTGGACTGAAATGTCGAAACCTCAAGCCCGATAGACGTGCCATGAGCAACGCATTGCTCCTCCACCATTTTCAAGGTGGTGCTGCCGTAAACCTCAGGCTGTCGGGTGCCCAAAAGATTGAGGTTCGGGCCATTCAACACAAGAATTTTATTCATAAATCTCCGTCCCCATATTCGTTTCTTAAACGGCATTTGGTGGGGATGTCTACCAGACAATGCTCCAATGAGGCGAGTGGGCTGACAAAGATGCCTTTGATGCAACCCGTTCCAGTTAGGTTTCGTCCATTGTGACCACAACCTTTCCAAGAACGGAGCGCTGAGAAAGCAGCTCGATTGCCGCCGCGCCCTCGGAAAGGGGGAAGCGCGCCGTGATACGGGGTGTGACTTTACCTGCGGCGTATAAGTCAAACAATTCGCTTAGGTTTTCGGCGTGAGCGTCAGGCTCCCGAAAGACGGAGGCCCCCCAGAAGACGCCAACGATCTGGCACCCTTTCAGCAGCGCGAGATTGAGCGGTACGCTGGGGATGCCAGCCGGAAACCCGACAACCAGATATCGCCCCTTCCATGCAATGCTTCGCAACGCGGGTTCCGCATAGGCTCCGCCCACTGCATCATAGATGACATCGACACCCTCGGCGCCCGCCAGTGCCTTGATATCTTTCGAGAACGCCTTTTGCGCGTCTTTGTCCGGGTCTTTGGGGTACAGGATTGCCTCATCCGCTCCGATTGAGCGACAGAATTCAGCTTTGTCTGGCGTGGAAACCGCAGCGATGACTCGCGCGCCCATGGCTTTGCCCAACTCGATCGCCGCCGATCCGACACCACCTGCTGCCCCCAGAACCAACAGCGTCTCACCCGGTTGGAGGGCCGCTCGGTCCTTTAGGGCATGGTAGGACGTGCCGTAAGTGAAGATAAAACACGCCGCCTCATCAAAGGGCATGGTGTCGGGAAACTTGATTGCATCCTTGGCTTTTGTTGCAAGATGCGTGGCAAAGCCGCCATGACCGGTCAGCGCCAGAACGCGATCTCCGATCTCGAACCCTTTGACACCGTCGCCAAGCGCAAGTACCTCACCTGCGATTTCACCACCAGGGGCGAAGGGCCGCGGTGGCTTCATCTGATAGAGGTCTCGGATCATCAGCGTATCGGGAAAGTTCACCCCGGTGGCTTTTATTCCAACCAGAATCTCTCCGCGGCCCGGGGTCGGATCGGGCAGGGTGGTCAGTTCCAGAGTCTCCGGTCCACCCGCTGCGACGCTGAGTAATGCTTGCATGTTGCCCTCATTGTTCCTGTTATTCTTGCAGATGGAATTTTGGGGCGGGATCGCGCGCTGTCAACGGCGCACCCTCTTTCCCCTACGACAAGCAAGGAGTGCGGCATGACCCCGGAAACCCTGTTTTCTTTGGATGGAAAGGTGGCGCTGGTCACGGGCGGTGCCACCGGAATTGGCCGCATGGCCGCCGAAGCGCTTGTTCGGGCCGGAGCGCATGTACTGATCGCCTCCCGCAAAGGTGACGCCTGCGAAGCCGTCGCGGCGGAGCTGAACGCGTTGGATGCCACCGGCAGTGCCGAGGGGTTTGCCGGGGATCTGGGCAGCAAAGACGGAATCGACGAAGTCGTAGCCGAGATCAATAAACGGACGGAACGACTTGATATTTTGATGAATAATTCGGGCGTGTCCTGGGGTGCGCCTTTAGGTCAATTCCCTCATGATGCGTGGGACAAAGTGATGTCCGTCAACGTCGCGGGCGTGTTTGAACTGACGCAGAAACTGTTGCCCTTGCTCATGAAATCCGGCACCGCCGAAGACCCGGCGCGGGTGGTCAATGTGGGCTCGGTCATGGGTGAGGTTCCCATGGGCGACGGGGCATACAGCTATTCGGCCTCCAAGGCGGCCGTCCTGCATCTAACCAAAATCCTGGCCAAGGAACTGTCGCCTTACCACGTAACCGTCAACGCTCTGGCACCCGGCCCGTTCGTCTCGCGCATGACAGCCTTTGCAACTGCGGATGAGACAACGCGCGAGAAGGTCGGCAAATCGGTTCCTCTGGGCCGTGTGGGGCGTGATGATGACATCGCTGGCTGCATGCTGTTTCTCTGCGGGCGAGGGGGCAGCTATGTGACCGGAGCCGTCATCCCTGTGTCCGGAGGCATCAACGTGGTCACAGCAGGCAACATCTTTGCCGAAGCGTTTTGACGATGAATACGAATAGACCATTGGATCTGGACGCCGTTGATACCTACCTTGCCGCAAATCTCTCGGGGTATCGCGGCCCTTTGAAGGCCCACAAGTTCGATATCGGCCAATCCAACCCGACTTTTGCGTTGGAGACGCCGGGACGAACTTACGTTCTGCGCCGCAAGCCTATGGGAAAGCTTCTGAAATCTGCGCATGCAGTGGAGCGCGAATTTCGCGTGCAACAGGCGCTTGCAGGCAGCGATGTCCCTGTGCCTGAGATGTTTCTTCTATGCGAAGATACGTCAGTCATAGGGTCCGCTTTCTACGTGATGGAACACCTGGAGGGCCGTGTTTTCCTGGAACCAACCTTGACCGGTGAAAGCAACGAGACGCGCACCGCCGTCATGGATGAAATGAACCGGGTGCTGGCCGAGTTGCATTCCGTCGATATCGAAGCGGTCGGCCTCGCCGACTATGGTCCGAGCGGCAATTACTTCGAACGTCAGATCGCGCGCTGGACGAAGCAGTACCGAGCCTCCGAGACAAACAAGATTGCTCAAATGGATGCGCTGATCACAGGGTTGGAGGAGGCTTTGCCCGAAGACGATGGTCAGCGCAGTCTTGTGCATGGCGACTATCGGATCGACAACTTGATGTTTGAACGCAACGGCACCCGGTGCATCGGCGTGCTGGATTGGGAGTTGTCGACGATCGGCCACCCTTACGCTGACCTTGCTGCGGTGATCATGCAGTGGCAGCTGCCTCCGGGGCCAGAAGGGCGGGGGCTGGCCGGGATTGACCGCAAAACCCTCGGATTGCCCTGTGATAGAGACTATGTCGGTCAATATTGCGCGCGGCGCGGGCTGGCGGGAATCAAGGATTTTGGCTTCTATCTTGCCTTTAACTTCTTTCGAATGGCCGCCATTCTGCAGGGCGTCTACAAACGCGCGCTGGACGGCAACGCCTCGGACCCGGGCCGGGCGAAATTGTTCGGTGACTACGTGCCGCTCTTTGCACAGCATGGTTTGTCGGCATTGGACGCTTAGGGCGGAGGGATCTTTGGAATGCCGGTAACGTTGGATCAAGACAGGTTGAATCGCATTCGCCCGTGGATGCAACGCTATGTAGATCAACGAAAATATCCCGGCAGCTCAGTTCTTCTAAAACACAAAGGGCAGGAGGTCTTCTTCCACGCCTGCGGCCTGCGCAATATCGAAGCAGGACTCCCTTTCGAGCGTGACACGCTGGTCCGTATCTACTCGATGACCAAACCGATCACCTCAGTTGCCGTTATGATGCTGGTCGAGCGCGGATTGATCCACCTTGGCGCGCCATTGTCCGAGTATCTACCCGAATTTGCCGCGCCTCAGGCGTTGGTTCCAAATGCCGAACGGTTGGATCAGACCGAAGCTGCGCCGCCGCCGACTCTTCATCAGCTTCTGACCCACACGAGCGGGTTCAGTTACCCATTCAATCCCGGTGTTCTGCCATCGGCGATGGACGAGCGGGATATGATCTTCAAACCTAATCAAGGGCTTCTGAAGGATAGGGTAGATGATCTTTCAACGCTGCCTTTGGCGTTTCAACCGGGCAGCCGGTGGGAGTATTCGGTCAGTACCGACGTCCTTGGACGCGTAGTCGAAGTCGTCTCGGGAAAGACGTTGGACCAGTTCTTCCAACAGGAGATCTTTGAGCCGCTCGGCATGCAAGAGACCAGCTTTTCGGTCCCGAAACATGCTGGCGATAGATTTGCTTCGCTCTATACGCCTCTGGCCGGCGATGCGATGGATCTAAACTCGGCCGAACAGTCCGAGGATACGCTCAGGCTGGTGGATCAAGCGGGATCTTCTCCGTTCGAATCCACCACTACATTCTCGGGCGGTGGCGGCCTGGTCGGAACGATAGATGACTATAGCCGGTTTGCTGAAATGCTGCGGAACCGAGGGCAGGCCGGTGGCGAACGGCTATTGGGTCCGAAGACAGTAGATTTCATGATGATCAATCACTTACCCGGCGATATTGCCTCAATGGGCCCCAGTAGTTTTGCGGAACAACCGATGGAAGGTATGGGGTTTGGATTGGGCGGCTCAGTCGTGCTGAACCCGGGTCGTACCGGAGTGCCGGGATCTGTCGGGGACTTCAGCTGGGGCGGCATGGCCTCGACCTATTTCTGGATTGACCGGTCCTTGGATTTGACGGCTGTGTTCTTCACTCAATTGTCGCCGTCCAGCTCTTATCCGTCCCGCGCGGAACTTAAAGCTCTGGTCTTGGGTGCGGTGATTGATTGATGGCGCGGGTGTTGGTACCTCATCCCCCAAATGAACAAGATCGAGCAACCCATGACCGAAGCTGAGCGTATTCTTCTGGACCTTCTGAACATTGAACGGCTTGAGGTTGACCTGTTCAGGGGTACTGGGTCCGGCGGTGAGACACCGACGCGTATCTTTGGCGGTCAGGTCATCGCGCAGGCGCTAGCAGCGGCTTACAGAACGGTTGATGACAGGCTCTGCCATTCCTTGCATGCTTATTTCATTCGTCCGGGTGACCCCAGTATTCCCGTTGTTTATCAAGTGGATCGGGCCAGAGACGGCGGGTCGTTTACCACGCGGCGCGTGGTTGCGATCCAGCATGGCAAGCAGATCCTGAACATGTCCGCGTCCTTTCATGTTGAGGACGAGGGGTGGTCTCATCAGCATCCGATGCCGTCTTCTGAGAGCCCAGAAACCCATCCATCGCGTAGCGAATTGCGCCATAAGTATGTGGACCAAGTCCCTGAAAAGATGAAAAAAGAGCTGTTGCGCGAGCGGCCAATAGAAGTGCGCGAAGTAGACCATCTCGACCCATTTCGACCTGAAATTTCCGACGATCAGAACAATATCTGGTTCCGGATGCCCGGAGCGGCGTCAACTGATGCCCGAACGCAGCATCTGATCTTGGCCTACGCATCAGACATGAGCCTAATGAGTTCCGGCATGCGGCCGCATGGGCTGAGCTGGTTCACGGGTCAGGTAAATGCAGCGAGCCTGGATCACGCGCTGTGGTTTCATGCGCCGGTGCGTTTTGAAAACTGGCATCTCTATGTGATGGAATCACCGTGGACGGGGCAGGGGCGGTCTTTCAATCGCGGCTCCATCTATTCCGAAGATGGTGTTCTGGTGGCGTCAGTTGCGCAAGAAGGATTGATGCGACGGCCGAATGGTCGTTCTTAAGGATCGCCTATAAACTGTTGATTTAACTTGTTCATACCGATCAGCCATCGGTCATAGTCGGCTGTTTTGTGACGCATGTATTCAAGGACTTCGGGATGCGGCAGGATCAGGAATTGCTCGGCTCGTATGCCGTCCACACAGGCCTGTGCGACATCCTCCGGTTCGAGCATTCCGTCAATGGCCGCGACCGAGGTTTCATGACCGCGTGTCATCTCGGATCTGACAGCTTGCGGGCATAGTGCCGAAACTTTCAAACCCTTGTGGCCGTAGGTCAACGCCAACCATTCTGCAAAACCAATGGCCGCGTGTTTGGTGACGCCATACGGCGCCGCGCCGGGTTGGTTCAAAAGCCCGGCAGCAGACGCCGTGATCATGATGTAGCCGTGGCCGCGCTTGACGAACCGTGGAACAAGGTGACGCGCCATCCAAACATGAGACATCACGTTGATGTCCCAAATGCGGTTCCAGTCTTCGTCTGGCATGTCCAAACCGCCGAGTGTCAGAATTCCGGCATTTGCACAAAACAGATCGATCGGAGCAATCTCGTCCTCGACATGCTCGATAAGCGCTTTGATCTGCGCTTCGCTGGCGACGTCACATGGATACGCATGTCCACCGATTTCCTCCGCTATGGCTTGCGCAGATGCTCCGTCGATGTCGGAACAGACAACGTTCGCGCCATCTGCAGAGAACCTTTCAGCGAGACCTTTGCCGATTCCGCCAGCGGCGCCGGTTACGACAACTGTCTTTCCGCTGAGTTCCAATTCGTTAACCTCGGTGGTTGGGTTTGGTTAGTGGTCCACGTATTTAACATAATACCAATTACACGTATTAAGGGTTGGTGCCGTCCTTGATCAAACCCTACACCTAACCGCCTTTAAGGCCTAGAAAAAAGCCTGCAGCCCAGTTTGCGCACGTCCAAGGATAAGAGCGTGAACGTCATGCGTGCCCTCATAGGTGTTCACAGTCTCCAAATTGACCATGTGGCGGATAACCTGAAATTCCAGCGAGATACCGTTGCCGCCGTGCATGTCACGGGCCATGCGCGCGATGTCTAGCGCTTTGCCGCAGTTGTTGCGTTTGACGATTGAGACCATCTCGGGCGCCGCTTCAGCCTGATCCATCAGGCGACCGACGCGCAGGCTTGCTTGCAGAGCCAAGGCGATTTCGGTCTGCATGTCGGCCAGTTTGCGCTGGTACAGCTGTGTTTGCGCAAGCGGTTTGTTGAACTGCTTACGGTCCAAACCGTATTGCAGCGCTGCGTGCCAGCAATGTTCGGCTGCACCCATCACGCCCCAGCTAATTCCATACCGCGCGCGGTTCAGACAACCGAACGGGCCTTTTAGACCTTGCACGTGAGGCAGCAAAGCGCCCTCGCCTACCTCGACACCATCCAATACGATTTCCCCGGTGATCGAGGCCCGCAGGCTGAGCTTGTTTTCGATCTTCGGTGCAGACAGACCGGGCTGACCCTTGTCCAGAACGAAGCCTCGGATCTTTCCGTCGTGCGCGTCTGACTTTGCCCAGACCACGAAGACATCCGCGATCGGCGCGTTTGAAATCCACATCTTGGTGCCGGTCAGGCGGTACCCGCCGTCGATCTTTTCGGCCCGTGTTTTCATGCCCGCGGGGTCCGACCCGGCATCCGCCTCGGTCAAGCCGAAACAGCCAATCCATTCGCCAGAAGCAAGTTTCGGCAGGTATTTGCGGCGCTGCTCCTCGGAACCGTAGGCATAGATCGGGTACATCACAAGCGAGCTTTGGACCGACATCATCGAGCGATAGCCGGAGTCCACGCGCTCAACTTCGCGCGCGACCAGGCCGTAGGAAACGTAGCCGCTGCCGAGACCGCCATATTCTTCTGGGATCGTGGTGCCCAGAAGGCCCATCTCGCCCATTTCGCGGAAAATCTCGGGGTCGGTTTCTTCGTTCTGAAACGCGGCGGTGACGCGCGGCTGCAGCTTTTCCTGCGCGTACGCGCGTGCGCTGTCGGCGATCATGCGCTCGTCTTCTGACAACTGGTCGGACAGGCGGAACGGATCGTCCCAGGCAAACTTACCCAGATCCGGCGCATCTTTTGCGCGCAAAGTCGGTTTGGTGGCAGGGGCGTTCATCGGGTGTCTCCGGTCTGTCTGAAGTTGCTGCACAGTAACGTGGCACCTCAAGGAAAAACAGCAAGAGTTTGACACCCGATTATGAGTAAATGTCATAGGTCAGGGGATAAGCACCCCCTTCCCTTTTATCCCAAGGCGTATCCTGCCCCGCGCACGGTCCGTACCGGATCATTGCCGCCATGCTGGGTCAGCGCCTTGCGCAAACGGCCGATATGCACATCGACCGTACGGGTGTCGACATAGATGTCGCGGCCCCAGACCCGGTCCAGCAATTGTTCACGGCTCCAAACCCGGCCGGGTTTTTCCATGAAGGTACTGAGAAGGCGGAATTCGGTCGGACCCAGTTTCAGCGAATGACTGCCACGGCTAACTTTGTGAGTTTCGGAATCCAGCACAATATCGTCGAATTCAAGGCGAATACCCACCGTCGCTGGGCGTACACGGCGCAATTGGGTCCGCACCCGAGCCATGAGTTCCACGACTGAGTATGGCTTGACCACATAGTCATCTGCGCCAGTCTCAAGCCCGCGCACCTTGTCGACCTCTTCCGACCGCGCCGAGAGCATGATGATCGGAATAGAACGGGTGTCGGGCCGCGTTTTCAGGCGTCGGCAGACCTCGATCCCGCTGAGATTGGGCATCATCCAGTCCAGAACGATGATGTCGGGGCTGTCTTCGTCCACCAGCAACAGCGCCTCGTCTCCGCTGGCCGCCTTTGAGACGCGAAAGCCTTCGGCCTCAAGGTTGTAGGCCAGCACTTCACGCTGGGCGAGCTCATCTTCGACCACCAGAACTGTTGGTTGATCTGCAGACATAAGAGGCGTCTCCTAGACGGTTTGCGACGTTGTGTCGGCCTTGGGGCGCGACTCGGTCGGGCGCTCGCCGGTGACAAGGTACACCACCTGCTCGGCAATCGCGGTCACGTGGTCGCCCATGCGCTCGATGTTCTTGGCGATGAAATGCAGGTGCATGCAGGACGAAATGCTGCGCGGATCCTCGGCCATGAAGGTCAGGAATTCGCGGAACAGACCATTATACATCTGGTCCACCTCTTCATCGCGGTCGATGACATCGGCGGCCAGTTCGGCATCCCGTTGAATATAGGCGTCCAAAGCGTCGCGCAGCATGACCTCAACCTCGCGCGCCATCCGGCGCAGCGCCGAGGCACTGCCGTTGATCTCGCCCGAGTTCACAAGCACCGTGGTCCGCTTGGCGATATTCTTGGAATAGTCGCCAATCCGTTCCAGGTTGGCCGAGACCTTCAGTACCGACAGCACCAACCGCAGGTCGCTTGCCGTGGGTGCGCGCAGGGCGATCAGGCGGGCGGTTTCTTCGTTGATGATGTCCTCGAGCGCGTCGATGGCTTTGTCGCCCTGACGCACCTGCTGTGCCAGTTCCTCGTCCCGCGTCTCTAGCGAGCGGGCGGCACCCATGATCGCGGCTTCGACCAGACCGCCCATCTTCATGATATGTGCCTGGATCGCTTCGAGATCGCGGTCGAAGACAGAGGCAATATGTTGTTCTGAATCGTTCATGTCGGAATACCTGTACTCAGCCGATCCGGCCGGTGATGTAGCTTTCGGTGCGCGGGTCCACCGGGTTGGTGAAAATCTGTCCTGTTTCGCCGAACTCGACGAGGTTCCCTAAGTGGAAAAAGGCTGTTTTCTGGCTGACACGCGCGGCCTGTTGCATTGAGTGGGTCACGATGACCACCGAATACTGAGCGCGAAGTTCGTCAATCAACTCTTCGACCTGGGCAGTCGCAATCGGGTCCAGCGCCGAGCAAGGCTCGTCCATCAGCAGAACTTCGGGTTCTGTCGCCACGGCGCGGGCAATGCACAAGCGCTGCTGTTGACCGCCGGACAGGCCAGTGCCCGGAGCGTCCAGACGATCCTTGACCTCTTCCCAGATCGCACCGCGACGCAGGGATTTCTCGACGATCTCATCCAGTTCTGCTTTGTTCTTGGCAAGACCGTGGATGCGCGGGCCATAGGCGACATTGTCATAGATCGACTTCGGGAAGGGGTTGGGTTTCTGGAACACCATCCCGACCTTGGCGCGCAGCTGAACAGGATCAACGCGTTTGTCGTAGATGTCCTCGCCGTCCAGTTTGAAGCTGCCTTCAACCCGCGCGACATCAATTGTGTCGTTCATCCGGTTCAGACAGCGCAGGAACGTGGATTTACCGCAGCCCGACGGACCGATGAAGGCTGTGACCGTCTTGTCTTCGATATCGACATTCACATCTTTGATGGCGTGAGTGTCACCGTAAAAGACTTGGCAGTCCCGGCACTCCAGCTTGATTTCATTGGTATCCACTTGTCTCTCCACTCGTGACATGTCGTTCATGGGTCTGCCCTTCTTACCAGCGGCGTTCAAAGCGGCGGCGCAGAATGATTGCGATGATGTTCATTGTCAGCAGGAAAATCAAAAGGATGATGATCCCGCCCCAAGCTTTTTCGTAGAACCCAACGTCTGCGCGCGCAGCCCAAGTGTAAATCTGAGCAGGCATGGCTGAGTTTGGCTCCGTGAATCCGGCAAGGAATCCGTCTGGGTAGCCACGGGCAACAAAGCCCACCATCCCGATCAGCAAAAGCGGTGCGGTTTCCCCCAGCGCCTGCGCCAGACCAATGATTGTGCCGGTCAGGATACCGGGCGCGGCCAGCGGCAGAACGTGGTGGAAAACGGCTTGCATTTTGGAAGCCCCTACCCCAAGTGCGGCATCACGGATCGATGGCGGAACTGCTTTCAGCGACGCCCGGGTCGAAATGATGATCGTCGGCAAGGTCATCAAGGTCAGCACCAGACCACCGACCAGCGGGGCCGATTGCGGCAAGTGCATGAACTGAATGAAGACAGCCAGACCAAGGATACCAAACACGATCGAAGGAACCGCAGCCAGGTTCGAGATATTCACCTCAATGAGATCGGTGAACCTGTTTTGCGGCGCGAATTCTTCCAGATAGATCGACGCGGCTACGCCAATTGGCAGCGAAAGCGCCAGAACCACCAGCATCATGAAGAACGATCCAACAACCGAAGCACCAATGCCGGCGCCGCCAGGGTTGTCCACGCCCGAGTCTGCCCCGGTGATGAACGGCCAGTTGAAGACCTGTTTGATGATTCCAGCTTCCTTAAGTGCATCGACCAGATCCAGATCGCTTTTCTGGAGGAAGCGACTATCCTGTATGGTGTCACGCGACACCCGGCCCTTAAAGTATCCATCAACGCGGCTTGAGGCCGCTAGATCAAACTCGATGGGCTCTCCAAGTTTGTCCGGGTTGTCTGCATAGAAGGTCCGGATGGTTCCGCCAACCTTACCCAGCAGACGCTCGATTGCTGCTTCGTCGAAATCAACTTGGAGACCACTTTCATCGAGCTCTTTGTTCAGTGCCGCGATGAATAGGTCCGAATAGGCTTTGGTTTTGAACAGCGTGCCTTCGGCCTCTTCCTGCTCTTGCTGGGTCAGAGTGAACTCTACGCTGACAACGGTCCGGGTGAAGGCCGGAATACCCTCGGACAGGATCGATGCGAACAGGACGATCAGGAAGAACAGACCGGTCGCGATGGCAACGATACCATAGGCACGGAAGCGTTTTTCTGCCTTTGCGCGTTTTCGGGTCCGCGCATCATATGCAGTCAGGGAAACAGCTTGGCGACCCGTTTCTGGGTTTTGCATGCTTGCGTCGGTCATTCGTACTGCTCCCGGTACTTACGCACGATGTAAAGGGCAAAGACGTTCAGGCCCAGCGTGACAACGAACAGTGTCATGCCAAGCGCAAAGGCAACCAGCGCTTCTGGCGAGGCAAAGTCTGCGTCGCCGGTCAGTTGGCTTACAATTTTTGCGGTGACGGTTGTCATTGCCTCAAACGGGTTCAGGCTAAGCCGAGCGGCTGCCCCTGCCCCCAGAACCACGATCATGGTCTCACCAATAGCACGTGAGGCCGCCAGCAGGATCGCACCTACGATGCCCGGCAGCGCGGCAGGCAGAACCACCTGACGAATGGTCTCGGACTGCGTAGCGCCCAGGCCATAGGACCCGTCACGCATCGCTTGTGGCACGGCGTTGATGATGTCGTCGGATAGCGAAGACACAAAGGGGATTAGCATGATGCCCATCACCAGACCAGCTGTCATCACGGCCGTACCTGCCTTCATCCAGCCCAATCCGTTATCACCAAACACGTCCAACAAAAGAGGACCGACGGTCAGCAGGGCGAACAAGCCGTATACGATGGTTGGAATGCCCGCCAGAACCTCCAGCAACGGCTTGGCAACAGACCGCACGGCGGGCGATGCATATTCGCTGAGGTAAATCGCGGCAAACAGCCCAATCGGCACAGCCACCAGTAGAGCAACGATAGAGATATAGAGCGTGCCCCAAAGCAGTGGGATGATCCCAAGTTCCGACAACCCGCCCCGGCCCGAAAAGCTGGGCGACCAGGTCAGGCCAAAAAAGAACTCTGGCGCGGGGTAGAGCTTAAAAAACTCCCACGTATTGAAAACCAGCGACAAAACAATGCCAACGGTGGTCAGAATAGCAATCGAGGCCGCTGCTAGGAGTAGAAAGCGTACACCCTGCTCAACAACGTTGCGGGCGCGATAGTCCGCCTTGGTTTGCATCCAGCCTGCCCCGGCGCCAATCAGTGCCACCACCAGAACCGCGACGGTCATGATTCCATATCCAGTTGCATTTAACGCGCGATGGCTCTGCGCTGCGTTCAGCACCGGTTGGGTGATATCGGATGTAACCACCTGACCCGCATCTTTCAAATTCTGAGTCACTTCGATCAGATCGGCTTGGGGGTCACTAGCAGCTGCTTCGGTCATATTGCCCTGCGAAACAGCGGCTTGCAGGCCGCTTGCCGTGCGACGCACCTCGGCCATGACCAAGCTAAGGGAAGAACCCTCTTTGACACTTGTATCGGGGATCATGCCCGAGACCTTGGAATTAATGTACAACGGCTGAACGAGCAGCCAAATAATAAGAAGGCCAAAAGCCGGGACAATCGTTTTCAATAGAACATTTGCGCCGTAATAGGCTGGCAGCGAATGCAAGTCTCGCGGTTCGCCTCCTGCGCTTTGAATTGCGCGGGCCCGTCCCAGAACATAGCCGAGCACAGCGATCGCCAAAACGATCAGAACAAGCCAAAATATCGGCATCATATCCCCACTATTCTAGACTGGGCGAAAGTCGCAGAAAGGGACGGCGAATTCCGCCGCCCCAAACATTCATCCATAGATAGGCTTAGCTGCCCGAACCCATGGTCACTTCGTTGTTGATCGCTTCCTGAGTTTTTGCCAGCTCAGGGTCGGCAACCAGACCATAGTTGGCCAACGGGCTCGAGGGGCCAGCGATTTCGTCAGCGACGAAGAACTGAGCGTATTCTTTCAGACCAGGGATCACGCCGATGTGGGCTTTCTTCACGTAGAAGAACAGCGGACGCGATACAGGGTATTCACCGGTCGAGATGGTCTCGGTCGATGGTGCGATACCCGACATGGTCGCAACTTTCAGCTTGTCGGTGTTGTTCTCGTAGAACGCCAGACCGAAGACGCCGATGCCGTTCGGGTTGGTGTCGATACGGGCCAGGGTCTCGGTGTAGTCACCGTCGATGTCGACTGATTTGCCATCGGTACGAACAGCCAAGCATGCATCTTCCGCGTCATCTTCGCTCATGCCGCCAGCGATCATTGCTTCCATGGCGCCAGTTGCTTCACAGCCGATCAGCAGAACTTTTTCTTCGAACACTTCACGTGTGCCGTGCTTGGTGCCGGGGATGAAGCCCGCGATTTCAACGTCAGGCAGGTCGCCGTTGAATTCGGCCCAAGTATTGTATGGGTTGTCGACGATCTCGCCATCTTTCAGAACCTTCGCGCCCAGAGCGTTGAAGATGTCCGAAGGCTCAAATGCGTTGAAGGCCGGGCCGGTCTGCTGGCTGGCGAACACGATGCCGTCATAGCCGATGCGGACTTCCATGATGTCGGTCACGCCGTTTTCGGCACAGGCTTTGATCTCTTTTTCACGGATGGCGCGCGATGCGTTTGCAACGTCGATGGTGTTTTCGCCAACACCTTCACAGAAACGCTTCAGGCCAGCCGACGAACCGCCGGATTCAACAACAGGTGTCGGGAAGTCGGTGTTTTCACCAAACAGTTCCGCAACGATCGAGGCATAAGGCAGAACGGTCGACGAACCGGCAACCTGAACGTTGTCACGCGCAGCAGCAGCAGTGGCCGAGACAGCAGCGATAGCCAGCGCAGAAGCCGACAGTTTTACAAAGGACATTTCAGTCTCCCTGAGGATTGGGTTTTCGATCACCCCCATGATGATCTTGCGCGAACCACTAGGCCCCGTGCGTAAGGCTTTTGTGACAGGTACGTAACAGTTTTATGACAAGCGGGGTTTTTCTTGTGTCCTGCTGTCATAAATCTTTTGGCACGGCCATGTTGGCTTTGCGGAAACCCGCTCTCTAGCGTGGTAAAATCACCGTAAAAACAGTGCCTTTTCCTAAATCGCTTTCCACCCGAAGGCGCCCGCGGTGACGGTTGACGATATGCTTCACAATCGCGAGTCCAAGCCCGGTTCCGCCCAATTGGCGCGATCTGTGACTGTCGGCGCGATAGAACCGTTCGGTGAGTCGCGGCAGGTGAACGGAATCAATGCCAGGCCCCCGGTCGATGATTTGAACCCGAACTGCCGGACCGCGCATGGCTGTGTCCCTCTCTGAGGTGGTCACGCGCAATTCGACACTGCCGCCGCTGCCGCCATATTTGATGCCGTTCTCGACCAAGTTGGTAAACACCTGACGCAACTGATCGCTGTCACCGGTCATGGTCACCGGATCCTCAGGCGCATCAAGCGTCAGCACCACCTCAGCATCATCGGCCAGAGGGCGCATAGAGTTCAGTGTGGATTGCAGCAGGCCCGTCAGTTCCACTTCCTCTTTCGGGCGCACGCGTTCCTCGCTTTCGACCCGGTTGAGCGACAAAAGATCGCCTACAAGGCGGTTCATGCGGTTTGCCTCATCCGTCATGATTTGTAGAAAGCGCTCACGCGCAGCGTCGTCATCTCGAGCCGGACCCCGCAGGGTTTCGATGAAACCCATCAAAGCGGTCAGAGGGGTGCGGAGTTCATGACTGACATTGGCGACGAAATCGCGACGCATCTGGCTGGCTTGTTCCAGATGCGTGATGTCCTGAAAGATTGTCAGCACCGCCCCGCCCGACACCGCACCGATGCCGTTCATATAGCGGCAAATCACCTCGAAGGTCGTATCCTGCGCGCCATCATTTGAAAGGTGCCGCGTTTTGGCCGGACCCTTACTGCGGAGGCTTTGTTCAATCGCTTCAATGACCTGAGGCTGCCTGAGGATCGTCGCAAAATGACGGCCCGTGATGTTCTGGCTCAGCAGGGTTTTGGCGTCGGTATTGGCGGCGATGATCCGTTCGGTCTGGTCGACCAGAAGCGCGGGCATCGGAATGGCCGACACATATTCTTCCAGAAGGTTTTCAGCCATGTCCGATTGATTTCCTGCCGCTTAAGCCAACGGTTTCAGGGTGTCCCTGAATTTGCGCATGTTCTGCTGATAGTGCAGCGCGCTGAGTGTGTTCCGCTGGGCTGCGGCCTCATCAAGCTGACGAACCACCTTACCCGGAGACCCCATGACCAGCGAGTTGTCGGGGATCTCTTTGTTTTCCGTGATCAGCGCCCCTGCCCCGATCAGGCAGTTCTTGCCGATCTTCGCCCCGTTCAGAATGATCGCCCCCATCCCGATGAGAGAGTTCTCACCGATCGTGCAGCCATGCAGCATGACCTTGTGCCCGATTGTGCAGTTCGCCTCGATGGTCAGCGGAAAACCAGGGTCGACATGCATGACGCAGTGTTCTTGTACATTGCTACCCGCGCCGACGCGGATTTCTTCGTGTTCCGCCCGGATCGTGCAGCCAAACCAGACCGAGGCGCCCTCTTCCAGCACCACCTTGCCGATCAGATTGGCGTCCGGCGCAACCCAGGTGTCTTCGTGGATTTGGGGCGTGTGATCTCCTAGCGCGTAGATCGTCATGACTGCTCCTCGAATTCCATCTGCAGGGTTCGGACGTGGTTTTGCAGTTTCGGTTGCTGTATGCGACGCATCCGTTCGGCGCTGACTATGGTCTTCAGCTTTTCCTCTGTCGAATCCAGATCGTCATTCACCAATACATAGTCGTAGTAGCCCCAGTGGCTGATCTCATCCCAACTTTTTAGCATGCGCTTGCCGATCACATCGGCGCTGTCCTGAGCCCGGCTTTCCAACCGGCGGCGTAGCTCGGGGATCGAGGGCGGCAGGATGAAGATCGACAGCGCGTGTTTGCCCAGATCTGAGTTTCGGATCTGCACCTCGCCCTGCCAGTCCACGTCGAACAGGACATCCTTGCCGGATTCGATGGACTCGCGCACCGGTCCGGCGGGCGAGCCATAGAAGTTGCCGAAGACATGCGCGTGTTCCAGCATTTGCCCATCGGCCACCTGCTGTTTGAACTCGTCTTCCGACAAAAAGTAGTATTCGCGACCATGTTCCTCACCCGGGCGTGGTTCGCGGGTTGTGGCTGAGATCGAGAATTCGAGGTCGGTGTCCCAGGCCATCAATCTGCGGGCCAAGGTGGATTTACCCGCGCCCGAGGGGGAGGACAGGATGATAAGGAGGCCGCGGCGATCTGCCATGTCAGTTCTTCCTACTGTTATTCAACGTTTTGTACCTGCTCGCGCATCTGGTCGATCACCGCTTTCAACTCCAACCCGACCGAGGTCAGATCGGCGCTTTGCGCCTTGGAGCAGAGGGTATTGGCCTCGCGGTTGAACTCCTGCATCAGGAAATCCAGCTTGCGGCCAACGGCACCATCCTGCGTCAGAAGGTCTCGCGCGGCGGTGACATGGGCGCTGAGTCGGTCGATCTCTTCGGTGATGTCGGCCTTGACGGCGATCAGGGCGAGTTCCTGCGCCACTCTCTCTGGTTCGACCCCTTGGGCGTTGTCCAGCACGCGGGCGAGGTTTTCGCGCAGCGCCTCGGCCATCTTGTCCTTGCGCTGTTCGGCCAGTTCGGCGGCCTTCGACGTCAATGCCGCGACCTGATCCAGCTGAGACGCCAAGATCGCGGCCAGAGCTTCACCTTCTGTCTGACGCATGTCGAGAAACGCCGCCAAAAGCGGAGTGAACTCGGTGGTCATCTGCGCGACCAGCGGCGCCGGATCGTCGGCCTCGGCACCTGCATCCAGCATGCCTTTAAGGGTCAGTAGATCACTTGCTTTGGAGGGGGCCAGTGCAATCCCCCTTGCCTCGGCCATGGCCTGTGTCTGTTGCAAGGCATCCAAGGCCGCCGACATCGCAACCGTGTTCAAGGCCAGATCCGGCTGGGATTCGTCCCGGCTAATCCGCAATGATAAGGTCACATTGCCCCGGCTCAGCGATTTGGACAGAACGCCCCGCAACGCGGCCTCAAGGCCGGTCAACCAGTCGGGCACGCGGATGCGCATGTCCAGCCCTTTGCCGTTCACGCTGCGCAGCTCCCATGTCCAGCTATGGGGGCCGAACTCTCCCTTGCCCGAGGCGAACCCGGTCATGGATTTGATCATCACTGCCCTTTCCATCGCTGTCAGTCTTTGTGTCTGCCGCACCTAATGCCATTGCCCGGTGCAGAGCAAGAGTTTGCTGAGACCGCCTCTGTCCGACAGAAGTTAACCATTCGTTAAAGAATTACTCCAAAATTGACTCAACCCGTGTCAATCATGTCTCTAGCTCGGTCGTTTGGCCGAAAATGCCTCCGATATGTTGCATTTTATGAAAATGACGGTGATTAGGCGCTAGGGTGATGAAAATGAAAACCTTTTTTGGGACTGGCTCGAAGTCCAAACTTGGAAAGATTGTCGCAATGGATCGCTTTGACAGCGGGCGCAGCCTCTCACCGATCCGCCAGGCCGAGGCCTACTGGACCGCCTTGCTTGACGGCAATGGGGTGCCCATGCGGTCGCAGATTGATCCGCGCGGGCTTGAGAATATTCTGGAATACACCTTCATCCTTGAGCGGATTGCCCCCGGTCTGGCCCGGTTTCGCCTTGCGGGCAACCACCTGAACAAGCTGGCCGGCATGGAGGTGCGCGGCATGCCTCTGACCGCGTTTTTCGATCCCGAGGCGCGCAAGACAGCCACGAATGCTCTAGAGCAGGTCTTTGCCAACCCCGCCATTGCCGAATTGGATATGGTGTCGAGCGGTGCATTCGGACGCGCCCGGATGCAGGCGCGGATGCTGCTTTTGCCGCTGAAAAGCGATCTGGGGGATGTCAGCCGCGTCATGGGCGTCATGGTCAGTGACGGAGCGATCGGAGCGACACCGCGCCGCTTCTCGATCGAAGGCACTCGGATCAAGCCGGTTAGCGAGGTTCAGGCCCCGGCCAAGCCAAAGCTGGAAGTCACAGACGGTTTTGCTGAGGGCTTTGCTGAAGACAAGGCAGAGTTTAAGCGCCCCAAAGGGCACCTCAGGCTGGTTGCATCGCGCGACGACTGACCCAAAGAAAAACGGCGGGCCAAAGACCCGCCGTTTTCTTTGATTGTTCGAACCTTAGCTTGCTTCGCGCTTGGTGCGGTCGCGGCGCAGGTTGGTCAGTTCTTCGGCGACCAGGAAAGCCAGTTCCAGCGATTGCGACGCGTTCAGACGCGGGTCGCACGCCGTGTGGTACCGGTCCGAGAGGTCCTCTTCGGTCACGGCACGTACGCCACCGGTGCATTCAGTGACGTCCAGACCAGTCATCTCGAAATGCACACCGCCGGGGATGGTACCTTCGGCCTGATGAACGCCAAAGAAGTCGCGCACCTCGCGTAGGACCGAATCGAACGGGCGGGTTTTGTACCCGGTGGCCGATTTGATCGTGTTGCCGTGCATCGGATCGCAAACCCAAGTTACCTTGGCACCCTCTTCCTTGACCGCTTTGACCAGACGCGGCAGATGCTCACCCGCCTTGCCTGCGCCGAAGCGGGCGATCAGGGTCAGACGACCCTCTTCGTTTTCGGGGTTCAGCTTGGACATCAGCACCTTGAGGTCCTCGGCCGTTGTGGTCGGGCCACATTTCAGACCGATCGGGTTCTGAACGCCACGGCAGAATTCCACATGCGCGCCGTCGGGCTGACGGGTGCGGTCGCCGATCCAGATCATGTGACCGGAACCTGCCAGCCAGTTGCCCGAAGTCGAATCCAGACGGGTCAACGCCTCTTCATATTCCAGCAACAGACCTTCGTGGCTGGTGTAGAACTCAACGGTCGAGAACTCATGCGTCGTCTCGGCGGTGATGCCCGCAGCACCCATGAAGTCGATCGTGTCCTGAATGCGGTCGGCGATCTCGGAGTATTTCTGAACGTCCTGTTCATCCGTGAAGCCCAGAGTCCAGGAATGCACGCGGCTCATGTCGGCGAAACCACCGGTCGAGAACGCGCGCAGCAGGTTCAGCGTGGCGGCGGCCTGCGTGTAGGCCTGCAACATCTTGGACGGATTCGGAATTCGCGCCTCGGGTGTAAAGTCCAGCTCGTTGATGATGTCACCGCGGTAGCTGGGCAGTTCAACGCCATCCACAACCTCGGTCGGTGCGCTACGCGGTTTGGCAAACTGCCCCGCCATGCGGCCCACTTTGACCACCGGCACCTTGGCGCCGTAGGTCAAAACCATCGCCATTTGCAGCATCACTTTGAACGTGTCACGGATCGCATCCGCGCTGAATTGTTCAAAGCTTTCAGCACAATCCCCGCCCTGCAACAGGAAAGCCTCGCCGCGACCGGCGGCACCCAGATGTTGCTTGAGACGCCGCGCCTCACCGGCAAAGACCAGCGGGGGATACTGCGAAAGCTGCGCCTCGACTTTGGCCAGCGCGGCCGCGTCGGTATAGTCTGGCATCTGAACCCGGGGCTTGTTGCGCCAGTTCGATTTTTGCCATTCGGTCATAGCCTTGATCTCCGCTGATAGTATTCAGGTGGTCTCTATACAAAAAGCCGGGAAGAGAGACCATATCCGATTTGCGGCTCTTGACGTCGTAAACAAGCTTTGATCATGGTATCTGTCAAATCATGCGCGCCCAAGGCGCATCGGCCACCGAATCAAGGACAAAAACCCATGCAAGAACAACGCCAAGTTGTCAAAGTCGACGGTAACGTCGACAAGCCGATCAATTTTGTATTCGTCTTATTGGATGGATTTTCGCTTTTGTCCTTTGCGTCGGCTCTGGACAGCCTGCGCATTGCCAATCGTATGGCTGATAAGCCTGTCTATACGTGGTCTTTGATCGGTGAAGGTGGCGATACAATTACCTGCTCGGCAGGCACGACTTTCAAGCTGGATCAGGACCTGATTGAGCTGCAGCGTGATGACATCGTTCTGATCTGCGGCGGGGTCGAGGTAAAAACCGCAACCACCAAAAAGATCCTGAACTGGATGCGGCGCGAGGCCCGCAAGGGGCTGCGGATCGGTGGTTTGTGTACGGCAGCCTATTCGCTTGCCAAGGCGGGGCTGCTGGAGGGTAAGCGTGCGACGATCCACTGGGAGAACTCGGACAGCTTCATTGAAGAGTTCGACAATGTGGAACTGACCAAATCCGTGTTTCAGGTCGACGGCAACCGGATGACCACCGCGGGGGGCACCTCATCCATCGATCTTATGCTGAAGCTGATCGCGAATGACTATGGCGAGGGTCTGGCCAGCGCGGTGGCCGATCAGATGATCTATTCTTCGATCCGCACAGATCAGGACACACAGCGCTTGTCTACGCCCACCCGAATTGGGGTCCGGCATCCAAAGCTGAGCCAGGTCATTCTGATGATGGAAAAGAACATTGAAGAGCCGATCTCGCCTTCGATTCTGGCCAAGGATGTCGGCATGTCGACCCGTCAACTGGAGCGTCTGTTCCGTCGCTACCTGAGCCGCTCACCCAAGCGGTACTACATGGAGTTGCGTTTGCACAAAGCCCGCAACCTGCTGATGCAGACGGATATGAGCGTGATCAACGTAGCTCTGGCCTGCGGATTTGCCTCTCCGAGCCATTTCTCGAAATGCTACCGGGCGCATTACAACACCACGCCTTACCGTGAGCGTGGGGCTCAATCGGGGCGGCTGTCCGTCTGACGCGGGCTAAAGAGTTTTTGCAAAATAGTGCAGATGGGGCCTGAGCATGGGCTGATCCAGATAGGTCGTCGTCTCAATGGGTTCGGACAGTTCGACAAATCCCAGTTTCGGATACAGGTCCCTCATTTCGACATTCGGAGTAAGTGTGTCAGCCACAAGGCGTTTTAACCCCAGTGTGCGGGCCGCCTCCTCTCGGGCTTGTATCATGGCACGCCCCGCACCTGTGCCGCGCGCGGTTTCGGTCACGAACACGCGTTTCAATTCGCCGGTGTCCTGATCCAGCCGTTTCATCATGCCACAGCCGATGATCTTACCCGTGCTGTCTCGCGTCAGAACCAGGCACCCGTTTGGCGGCAGATAGTCCTCTGAGTGTGCCCAAAACTCGGCCAGCGCGCTTTGCGGCGCAGCCGGATGGATGTCAAACCCCATGGCCGTCATGCGCTCAACGATCAACGCATAATATTGGGACAGGATGCCGTTCAACTCACCCTGATCTGGCAGCCTGTCACACATTTCAATCGAAAAGTCGCACAATGGACCGTACCCTCAGATGGTTTCTTAGCGCAGAATCAAGCTCGGTTTCTGGACATCAGTCAAGGAGGGCGAGCACTGATCTACCTATCCGGGGAAAGCCGGAAAACCGCTCCATTGCCTACGGAAATGAACCAGATCGACCCGTCCGGGGCCTCAACGATGTCCCGGACCCGCTCTGTTTCGGGGCCTTTGATTTGTTCGACCTCGCGCAACGGGTTGCCGTCCAGCCGGGAGATATAGTCAAACTTCAGCGATCCCACGAAGATGTCGCCTTTCCATTCCGGCCAGAGCGCACCGGAATAGACCATCAAGCCCGAGGGCGCGATGGAGGGGTCCCAATAGTGGCGCGGCTGTTCCATCCCTTCTTTGGCAGTGCCTTCGCCTATCGTCTTGCCCGAGTAGTGCTTGCCATAGGAAATGACGGGCCAACCGTAATTTAGCCCCGGTTGCACGAGGTTGACCTCATCCCCTCCGCGTGCGCCATGCTCGGATGTCCAAAGACGCCCTTGCGCGTCCAGATCGGCACCCTGGGGGTTGCGGTGCCCGTAGGACCAGATCTCGGGCCGAATATCCGCCTGCCCGACAAACGGGTTGTCTGCAGGAACCGAGCCATCGCGGTTGATGCGGATAATCGACCCGATAGGGTTTGAGCGGTTCTGAGCCTCCGGTTGATCCCCCCGATCCCCGATGGTGACAAACAAACTGCCGTCCTCGGCCTCGACCACCCGAGAGCCAAAGTGACGCCCGCCCGACCCTCCGGGCGTGGCCTCGAACAGGATGCGCGTGTTGGTCAGGCGTTTGCCGTTCTCTGACAGGCGCGCGACGGCCAGTGCGGTGCCAGCCCCAGTGCTCTGACGTTTCGAGAAGGTCAGAAAAACCTCGCGCGTCTGTGGGAAATCCCTCGCGACGGTCACGTCCAGCAAGCCGCCCTGCCCTCTGGCGGCCACTTTCGGAACCCCCTTCACTTTTTGAGGTTTCCCGTCCGACACATAAAGCACATCGCCATCCCGTTCGGTCACCAAAAACGATCCATCGGGTAGGATGCCTACAGCCCAGGGCGCATCCAGTCCCTCGATCATCGGCTCGATCTGAACCGGACCTTGGGATGTCTCAAGCTCCTCAGCGCAGGCAAGACCTGCGCTGATCATCAAGGCAAGAATCGCAAAGGCTCTGTGCGTCATGGGTCTTCCTTTCGGACTGACAGCGTTATCACCATGAGAACAAATAGGATTATGGAGCGCAAAAACACGATTGCGTTAGGACTTTTCTTTTCCGGATTGCTTGCCTAGGGTCATGCGCAGAACGAATACGTTCACAATAGGGAGTAACCATATGAAAAAGCTGCTGACTGCAACTGCAGCCTCCGCTCTTCTGGCGGGTACCGCAATGGCCGAAGACGTCAAGCTCGGCGTTCTGTTCGGCTTCACCGGCCCGATTGAATCGCTGGCACCTGCCATGGGTTCGGGCGCCGAGATGGCAATGGCCGAGGTCACCGAATCCGGCAAGCTGCTGGACGGAGCAACCGTGACCGCAACTCGCGCAGATACCGGCTGTATCGACAACGGTCTGTCCACGTCGAACGGCGAGCGCATGATCGCTGACGGCGTTGCTGGCATCATCGGCGGTGACTGTTCGGGCGTGACTGGCGCGATCCTGCAGAACGTCGCGATTCCGAATGGCATGGTGATGATCTCGCCATCGGCCACCTCGCCCGGTCTGTCGACCATGGAAGACAATGGCCTGTTCTTCCGCACCGCTCCGTCGGATGCGCGCGAAGGTCAGGTGATGGCAGACATCCTGAACGATCGCGGCATCAGTTCGATCGCTCTGACCTACACCAACAACGACTACGGCAAGGGTCTGGCGGATGCGATCCAGTCCTCGTTCGAGGCTTCGGGTGGTGAAGTGACCATCGTCGCAGCCCACGAAGACGGCAAGGCCGACTACTCGGCTGAAGTTGGCGCGCTGGCCTCGGCCGGTGGCGACATTCTGGTCGTTGCAGGGTATCTGGACCAAGGCGGTCTGGGCATAATCCAGTCGGCTCTGGACAGCGGCGCGTTTGATACGTTCGGTCTGCCCGGCGGCATGATCGGTGACTCGCTGCCTGCAAATGTCGGTCCGGACCTGAACGGCTCGTTCGGTCAGATCGCTGGCTCGGGCGGTGAAGGTGCTGAGAAGTACTTTGCCATGGCCGAAGCGGCGGGTTTTGACGGCTCGTCGCCATACTCGCCCGAGTCGTATGACGCTGCTGCCTTGTTCATGCTGGCCATGCAGGCCGCAGGTTCCACCAACCCGGCGGACTATGGCTCCAAGATCATGGACGTCGCCAACGAACCTGGTGAGAAGATCTATCCGGGTGAACTGGCCAAGGGTCTGGAACTGCTCGCTGCCGGTCAGGAGATCGACTATGTCGGTGCCTCAGGTGTTGAGTTGATCGGCCCCGGTGAAAGCGCGGGATCCTACCGTGAGATCGAAGTCACCGACGGCGAGAACAAAACCGTCAACTTCCGTTGATCCAAGGTTAACAGTCATAAAAACAAGCAGCCCGGGCCTTGTGTCCGGGCTGTTTCAATGACAAAAGCCCGCACCATTCGTACAGGGACGTGGCAACAACGCCGGAAAACGGCGGCTAGGGGAAAAGATGATCGTCGTCGAAGACGTGCATAAGCATTTCGGCGGGTTTCATGCGGTGGACGGGGCATCGCTGGAAATCCAAAAGGGCTCGATCACCGGTCTGATCGGACCGAACGGGGCCGGAAAAACCACTTTGTTCAATGTGATCGCGGGTGTCTTGCCTCCAACCAGCGGCAAGGTGGTGATGGATGGTGAGGATATCACCGGCCTGCCCCCGCATGAGCTGTTTCATAAGGGCCTACTGCGTACCTTCCAGATCGCGCATGAGTTCTCGTCAATGACCTGCCGCGAGAACCTGATGATGGTGCCCGGCGCGCAATCCGGGGAATCGCTTTGGAACACATGGTTCGGTCGCAAACGGATTGCTGATGAGGAACGCGCGCTTCGGGCCAAGGCTGATGAGGTACTGGAGTTCCTGACAATCGAGCATTTGGCTGACCATAAGGCGGGTCAGGTCTCGGGCGGGCAGAAGAAACTGCTGGAGCTTGGTCGCACCATGATGGTCGACGCCAAGATCGTTTTTTTGGACGAGGTCGGCGCGGGTGTGAACCGGACCCTGCTGATGACCATTGGCGACACGATCCTGCGTCTGAACAAGGAACGCGGCTATACTTTCGTCGTCATCGAGCATGACATGGATTTCATCGGAAAGATCTGCGACCCGGTCATCTGTATGGCCGAGGGCAAGGTGCTGGCCGAGGGCACGCTGGACGAGATCAAAGCCAATGAACACGTGATCGAGGCCTATCTGGGCACCGGACTGAAAAACAAAGACAAGCTGGAGGCCGGAGCGTGAGCGATAATCCTTATCACGACGACAAGGGCAACAAGGACGCGTCGATCACGAACACGCATGGCGTCGGCACCATGACCCCGGCCCATCGCAAAAGCGGCGCGACACAAAAGGTCGATGGTGGGCCGTTTCTGATCGGCGACACGATGACAGGTGGCTACGGCAAAGGGCCGGACATTCTGCACGACTGCACCATCGCCGTCGACCGGGGCGAGATTGCGGTCATCGTTGGGCCCAACGGCGCAGGCAAGTCAACTGCGATGAAGGCCGTTTTCGGAATGCTGGATGTGCGCTCGGGCGCTGTTCGGTTGGACGGTGAGGATATCACCGCGCTCACGCCGCAGGATCGGGTAATGCGTGGTATGGGTTTTGTCCCGCAGACCTCGAATATTTTTACCTCGATGACGGTGGAGGAGAACCTTGAGATGGGTGCCTTTATCCGCCGGGATGATTTCTCGGATACGATGGAGCAGGTCTATGAGCTGTTCCCGATCCTGCGCGACAAACGCCATCAGGCGGCCGGAGAGCTGTCGGGTGGCCAGCGCCAGCAGGTCGCCGTGGGCCGCGCGCTGATGACTCAGCCGAAGGTACTGATGCTGGATGAGCCGACCGCCGGTGTCTCGCCCATCGTGATGGATGAACTGTTTGACCGGATCATCGAAGTCTCACGCACCGGGTTGCCGATCCTGATGGTCGAACAGAATGCCCGCCAGGCCTTGGAGATCGCAGACAAGGGGTACGTGCTGGTTCAGGGGCGGAATGCTTATACCGGCACGGGCAAGGAACTGCTGGCCGATCCCGAAGTGCGTAAGAGTTTCTTGGGAGGGTGAGGATGTTCTTTGTTTATGCTGGCAAGGTCATCGCTTGGCTTGCAATTGCTCTCGGGTTGATACGTATTTCAATGGGGCTTTTTGTGGCAACACAATATGACGGGCACGCCGATGCAATCGCTCGCTATCTCGGAAGCGTAGAGACATCGGGTGACGCGATCGACCAAGGTCTCATTACCTTGGTGATTGGTGTTGTAGTCGGTTTGTTGGCGCATATTGCTGGTCGGCGAAAACACTCGCCTCAACCGGAACTTCATACAGCAAGAGAAGACTAATGGACTTTCTCAACGCCCTTGTGGCGCTTTCCAACTTCGTTCTTGTTCCCGCAATCGCCTATGGCAGCCAGTTGGCGCTTGGTGCTTTGGGGGTGACGCTGATCTACGGCATCCTGCGGTTCTCGAACTTTGCGCATGGCGATACGATGGCCTTTGGCGCGATGATCGCCGTTCTGGTCACGTGGGGCTTGCAAGCCGCAGGGGTCAGCTTTGGGCCGTTGCCGACGGCTCTGCTCGCCCTGCCCTTCGCTATTTTGGGCTGTATCGTTCTGGTGCTGATCACCGATCGGCTGGTCTATCGCTTTTACCGCGAACAAAAAGCCAAACCTGTTATTCTGGTGATCGTGTCCATGGGCGTGATGTTCATCATGAACGGTATCGTCCGGTTTATCATCGGGCCGGATGATCAGAGATTCTCGGACGGTGCTCGTTTCCTGATCAAGGCGCGGGACTTCAAGGCCTGGACAGGGCTTAACGAAGGTCTCGCTATCAAGACTTCTCAGGCCATAACGGTCGTTGTCGCAGTGATTGCCGTGGCCGCTCTGTTTTGGTTTTTGAACAAAACCCGGACCGGCAAGTCGATGCGCGCCTATTCGGACAATGAGGATCTGGCGCTGCTGTCCGGCATCAACCCCGAGCGTGTGGTGATGATCACCTGGATCATCGTGGCCGCGCTGGCGACCACGGCGGGCGTCCTTTACGGCCTCGACAAGAGCTTCAAACCCTTCGTCTATTTCCAGCTTCTGCTGCCGATCTTTGCCTCGGCCATTGTCGGCGGTTTGGGCAACCCTCTGGGCGCCATCGCGGGTGGGTTCATCATCGCGTTTTCCGAGGTGACCATCACTTACGCCTGGAAGAAGGTGCTGACCTATCTGGCTCCGGAAAATCTGGAACCGTCGGGATTGGTTCAGTTCCTCTCTACCGATTACAAATTCGCCGTCAGTTTTGCCATCCTGCTGATTGTGCTTCTGTTTAAGCCCACGGGCCTGTTCAAAGGAAAATCGGTATGAGCGAGGTTACCAAGAACACCCTGCTTTTCGTCACAGTTGGCGCGCTGATCCTTTTGACCGGCTTCACCCAAAGCTGGAACGCCGCGATCCTGATCCTGAACATGGGGTTGATCTCGGCCATCATGTCGATCGGTGTGAACCTGCAATGGGGTTTTGCCGGCCTCTTCAACGTCGGCGTCATGGGCTTTGTGGCTTTGGGCGGGCTGGCGGTTGTCCTGATCTCGACCCCGCCAACGCCCGGAGCATGGTCCGAGGGCGGCTATGGCGTCATTCTGGCGCTTCTTTTGGGGGCCGCGACAGTTGTTGCAACCGTCATGGTTGCGCAGAAGATGCCCAAAGGACGCGCGCGGACGCTGGCTATCGTCGGAATCCTCATCGTCGGTTTCTTTGTTTACCGTGCGATCTTTGACCCGAACGTCGCGGCGATCGAGGCAATTGATCCGGCCGTTGCCGGCAATATTGGCGGTCTGAACCTGCCGGTCTTGCTTGCCTGGCCTGCCGGAGGGTTACTGGCCGCAGGGGCCGCATGGCTGATCGGCAAGACGGCTCTGGGTTTGCGTTCGGACTATCTGGCGATTGCGACCCTTGGTATTGCCGAGATCATCATTGCCGTCATGAAGAACGAGGACTGGCTGGCCCGTGGCGTCAAGAACGTCTATGGCATCCCGCGCCCCTCGCCCGTGGTGGGCTATGAAGTTGAGCTGCAGCAAGACCCTTCATTCCTTGCGCGGGCGGACTGGCTGGGGCTTGATCCGGTGATCGCCTCGACCCTTTCGGTCAAGCTGGGCTATTCGCTGCTGTTCCTGATCGTTCTGCTGGTTCTGCTCTGGATGGCGCAGATGGCGCTCAAAAGCCCATGGGGCCGGATGATGCGCGCCATTCGTGACAATGAAGTCGCGGCTGAGGCGATGGGCAAAGATGTCACCCGCCGCCACCTACAGATCTTTGTGCTTGGCTCTGCCATCTGCGGTATCGCCGGTGCGATGATGACCACGCTGGACGGTCAGCTGACGCCGGGCACCTACAACCCCTTGCGCTTTACCTTCCTTGTCTGGGTAATGGTAATTGTCGGTGGGTCGGGCAACAATTTCGGCGCCGTGCTGGGTGCGTTCCTGATCTGGTTCTTGTGGGTCCAGGTCGAACCGATGGGCCTGTGGCTGATGAACCTGATTACCTCGGGCATGCCGGATGGCAGCGCGCTGAAGGCGCATCTGATCGAAAGCGCGGCGCATATGCGGTTGTTCACCATGGGTCTGGTCTTGCTGATTGTTCTCAGATTCAGCCCCCGAGGGCTAATCCCCGAGAAATAGTCGCATCGCGATCACAATCCAGAAGCCGCGCCCCTCAACCGGCGCGGCTTCTTGATTTTTAAAGAGGTTTCTGAGTACACGAGATTACCGCTCGTTGTTCGGACTTTTGGGGTCCGGCCTATGCTCAGAAGAAACCCGACCGATCTCTACGATCATTCGCACTCAATTGATGAGAGTATCAGACTTGACCAAGAAAACACTGATCACCAAAGCCGTTGTCATGCTGCCGGTTCTGGCCGCGCTGACGGCTTGTATTCCGTCGCCCGAAGACCTTGAGACCACTCCTGTTCAGGTCAACACTCCGCAGGGCGTCGTAACCTGTCAGCTTTACCGACATGATCGTGTGACCTGGGACCGAGCAATTGATTTCCCGGCCACAAAGATGTCGGTCAAACAAGCTGATGCCTATTGCCGTCAGGAAGGCCAGCGCCGCCTGAAGTAAGCCGGTTGGCGCCCTGTGCTGGGCGCCTCCGATCAGCGATTTCGGAACAACCCGCCCAGAATACCCCGCACGATGCGACGGCCGGTTGTTCCCTTCAGCTCCTTGATGACGGCCTCACTCATCGCCGTTGCAAATGTGTCTTTCTTACGCACCACCCGAGACGTTGAACGCCCAACCCGGCTACCTGAATACCGGCGCGCCGAGCTGTATTCGCGCTCCATCGGGGATTGTTGTTCGATGATCTCTTCCGCCTCCGCGGCCTCGGCCTCTTGGGCGGCAGCGTCAGCGCGGGCTTGCAAGATCTCAAAGGCCGATTTGCGATCGACCGGCGTGTCATATTTGGTCGCCATGGGTGAGGCTTGCAGGATACCCTGGCGCTCAGATCCCGAAATCGGCCCAAGCTGCGACCCGGGAGGGCGAATCAACGTCCGCTCGACAATCCCCGGCACGCCTTTCTTCTGCAGCATTGAGGTTACGGCCTCACCAACGCCCACCTCTCGGATCGCGGCCTCGGTGTCGAAGGCGGGATTCTCGCGATAGGTTTCCGCCGCCATACGCAGATTCTTGCGGTCACGCGCGGTGAAGGCGCGCAGCGCGTGTTGTACCCGGTTGCCCAACTGTCCCAAAATGTCTTCGGGAATATCGGCGGGGTTCTGCGTAATGAAGTAAACTCCAACCCCTTTGGAACGGATGAGGCGCGCGACCTGCTCGACCTTGTCGACCAGTGCCTTGGGCGCATCATCAAACAGAAGATGCGCTTCGTCGAAAAAGAAGACCAGCTTCGGCTTCTCCGGATCACCAACTTCGGGCAGTTCTTCGAATAGTTCGCTCAGCAGCCACAACAGGAACGTGGCATAGAGCCGAGGCGCGCCCATCAGCTTGTCCGAGGCCAGTATGTTCACCATCCCCTGCCCGTTTTCATCCGTTCGCATCAGATCTGCCAGATCCAGCGCGGGTTCTCCGAACAGCTTGGTGCCGCCTTGGTTTTCCAACACCAGAAGACGGCGCTGGATGGCTCCAATAGAGGCCGTTGAGACATTGCCATAACGCAGAGACAGCTGCGCCCTGTTCTCACCGATCCACACCAGAAGCGCCTGAAGATCCTTGAGATCCAGAAGCGGCATCCCTTCTTCATCGGCGACCCGGAACGCGATATTAAGAATCCCCTCCTGCGCTTCGCTCAGTTCCATAAGGCGCGACAACAGCAGAGGTCCCATTTCGGTCACGGTGGTACGGACCGGGTGCCCCTGTTCACCGAACAGGTCCCAGAACGTGACCGGACATGCGGCGTAGGAGAAATCAGTAAAGCCAATTCGTTCCGCGCGCTCGGTAAACGCCTGATGCAACTTATGGGTTTCGCTGCCTGCCAGAGCCAAGCCGGACAGGTCTCCTTTGACGTCCGACAGGAAAACAGGCACGCCCGCTTGCGAAAAACCTTCGGCCAGGATCTGGAGAGTGACCGTCTTGCCCGTCCCCGTGGCCCCTGCGATCAGCCCGTGGCGGTTCGCATATTTCAGCGTCAAACCTTGCGGCGTTCCGTATCCGTCTCCCGCACCGCCCAGAAAAATCTCTTTACCCATGTAATTGCAGCCTTTTTTCACTGATCCGCAACCAGCATACAAACTTAACCTTTGGCTGCCATAGTCTATTCGTTCCCTTTGTGGCCCCGGGTTGCCAAGGGGACACTTCCTCCCTGTCGACTGGCCGTGCCTTCGGGCACGGTTTTTTTCACGGAAGTGGGCGAATAAAACTGTGCTGATTAGTGCATTAAATTTTTCTGTTAGCGGTTGACCCCTGCTCCCCCCTTTCGTAACGTCTGCGCATAACTAAGTCGGCCAGTCCGACGGGGAGAAAAATTTTGGGAAGAGGGCTGCTCCACCAGCCCTCTTTTCTTTTGCCTGTATTGGTTCTTGAGCGGGGTTTGGCCCAAGAAAACGCTCACATTGATCTCAGCCATTCGGTTAACGACTGACAGCCGCGGCGAAGGATGCTAGATGAGGCAAAACAAACAGCAAACCGAGGCATTCATGTTCAAGAAACTCCTCTCGTTTAATACTCTGGCAGCCGTTCTGATGTGTGGAGCGGTTAGCGCGCAGGATACGACCTCCGAAGGCACGACCACTGAAGGCACTGGGGCCGATGCGGGCGCGGGCCTCGATTTGGGCCAATCCGGCCCGCGTGTAGGTGAGCAATTTGTCAAAGAAGAATCCGGCGATTGGGATGTCTCTTGTATCAAGGCGCCGGAAGGCGAAGATCCTTGTGCGATCGTGCAGGTTCTGAACGGCCCTCAGGGTGATCCGATTGCAGAAGTGTCCATCGGCAAGTTGCCCGAAGGCGGAGCGGCTGTTGCATGGGCTAATGTGATCGTACCGTTGGAGACTCTGCTACAAGCGCAACTGGCCCTGTCGATCGACGGCGCACCGCGCAAGCTCTATAACTACCACCATTGTCTGCCTGTTGGCTGTGTTGCGCAGCTGGGCCTCAGCCAGGGTGATATTGACGCGATGAAAGCGGGCAGCAAAGCGACCTTTTCGCTGGTTCCCGCGCGCTTCCCCGATCAGGTTATAACAATGGATATGTCCCTGTCGGGCTTCACTTCGGGCTTTGACGGGCTGGCCGTTAACGTCAACTAAGTCAGCTGCGAATAAAGATCGCCGCCGCAGCTTTGTGGCGGCGGTTTTCTTGGCAGATCAAACGCTTTTGAGCGCCAAGACCGCATTCAACCCGCCAAACGCAAACGCATTGCTGAGCGCTACGTCGACTTTGGCTTCGCGCGCGACATTTGGCACCACGTCCAGCGCGCATTCCGGGTCGGGTTCTTCATAACCGATGGTGGGCGCGATCACTCCGTCCCGCAGCGCCATGATACAGGCCAGAAGCTCTACCGCTCCGGTGCCTCCGATCAGGTGGCCGTGCATGGATTTGGTCGATGAGATCATCAAATCATCTGCATGCGGTCCAAACACATCAGCTACGGCGGCACATTCCGTTTTGTCATTCGCGGCGGTGCCTGTGCCATGCGCATTGATGTAGCACACATCGCTGGCATTCAGCTTGGCATCCGCCAACGCGCCCGCCATCGCTCGTGCGGCACCCTGCTTGCTGGGCATCACGATATCCGAGGCGTCCGAAGACATGGCGAATCCCACAACCTCACACAGGATATCAGCGCCGCGGGCGCGGGCATGTTCGTATTCCTCGAACACAAAGACACCGGCACCCTCGCCCTGCACCATCCCGTTGCGGTTGGCGCTGAAGGGGCGGCAGGCATCCTTGGACATCACGCGCAGACCTTCCCAGGCCTTCACACCGCCGAAACACAGCATGGATTCCGATCCACCGGTGATCATGACAGGCGCGGCCCCGCTGCGCACCATCTGAAACGCCTGTGCCATGGCATGGTTCGACGACGCGCAGGCCGTCGAAACCGTAAAGCTGGGGCCTTTCAGGTTATGCTCCATTGAGACATGGCTGGCCGCCGCGTTGTTCATCAGCTTGGGCACAACAAAGGGATGCACCCGGTTCTTGCCGTCTTCGTAGACCGAACGGTAATTGTCATCCCAGGTCGAGACACCTCCGCCCGCCGTACCCAGAACCACGCCGGATCGTGCCGCCAGCTCGCCGTGGAACTGAATGCCCGACTGGTCGATCGCCTCCTTCGCGGCTGTCAGAGTGAACTGCGTAAACCGATCGTAGAGAGACATCTGCTGGCGGTTAAAGCGCCCTTCGGCCTCAAACCCCCGCACCTGACCGCCGATCTTGATCGCCAGACGGTCAACATCGCGGAATTCCAGGTCCGAGATACCACAACGCCCTTCGCGCATGGCCTCGAGCGTGTCGGGGACCGAATGACCCAGCGAGTTGATGGTACCCGCCCCGGTAATGACAACCCGTTTCATTGTTTCGGGTCAGACCTTTTCCGACACAAGCTGTTCGATGCCGGCAATGATCGCGGCCACGTTCGAGATGTCGAAATCATTCGCCTCGGGCTCATTGGCGTTGAAGGGAACCGATATGTCGAACTCTTCCTCGATGGCAAAGATGCTTTCGACCAACCCCAGGCTGTCGATGCCCAGATCCGCAAGTGTGCTGTCGGGTGTGACATCCGATGGCTCCAGAACGGCCTGCTCTGCAATGATTGCGATGACGCGGTCGCTGATGCTCATGTTGATCCCCTGGCTATCAATCTGAGGATGATTTAATCGCTCGGAGACTGTTTGAAAACAGCCTTTTTCAATGCCTCGACGTCGCGAGCCATGCGCGGCAAGCGGCGTTGAGCCTTGTAGATCTCGGTATGGGTTTCCATCTTGACGCCAGGATAGCCCATGATCACACGACCAGCTGGCACGTTGGACAGGATCTTGGTGGCGCCCCCCGCGATCACGCCATCCCCGACGAAGATATTGTCGGCCACGCCAGTCTGACCGCCAAGAACCACGTTGTTTCCGACATCGACTGAGCCGGACAATCCACTTTGGCCGCACAGCAGACAATCGCGCCCTATGCGCGTATTGTGCCCCACATGCACAAGGTTATCGAGCTTCGAACCATCGCCAATCCGCGTGTTTCGGATCGTGCCATTGTCGATCGTACAGTTAGAGCCGACCTCGACATCGTCCCCGATTTCCACTGCGCCCAGAGAATGGATGCGCAGCCAGCTTTGCGCTTTTGCATCGCCCTGATCGCCCAACGTCTTGCGCGCGTTTTCAACACCTGAAATCTCAGGAGTAACAAAGCTGAACCCGTCGGAGCCGATACGCGCGCCGGGTTGGGCGATGAAGCGGTCTCCGATTTGCGCACGCGCACCGATGCTGACCATTTCGCGCAGATGGGCTTGCTCACCCAACACCACGTCCATTCCGATTGTACAGTGCGGACCGATCACCGATCCCGCGCCAATCTTCGCCCGCGCGCCGATAACGGCCAACGGACCGATCGAGACACCCTCAGCAATTTCAGCCGTCGGGTCGATCACAGCCGAGGGGTGGACACTTGGCTCAACGCCCTGCCCCCGGTCCAGCAGTCTCGTGATACCAGCCATCGCCATTCGGGGGCGCGTAACAAAGATCGCAGCGCGCAGGCCCATTGCTTGCCAATCCGCGCCTTCCCACAGCATTGCCGCGCGGGCCTCACCGTTCGAAAGCGTTTCGGCATATTTGGGGGACATTGCCATCGCCAGATCGGTTGGTCCGGCATCACCCGGTTCAGCGGCCCGCAGAATTGTCAGGTCTGTTTCACCCTGACACTCGGCCCCAAGGCTTTCGGCGATCTGTTGGATGGTGAACTGCATAGCGGGCGTCCTCTTGGGCAGGATTTACCCTGAGTGCTTACCCCTGAACGTCCGGCAGGGCCACCCCTGCCTTTTGCAGCGCGTCCCAAATTTTGGCATCGCGGTTATAGACGTCGCGGCGATACTGAACTTCGCCTTTCGGGCCTATATAGGCGGTGCGGTAGATCAGGTGGACGGGCACTTTCTTGTCCAACTTCACTGTCGTTTCCTTGCCGGTATTCAATACACGGTGGAAGAACGCCTTGGGGTCCTCTTCCTGTTTGGACAGCAGCGCATAGGCGAACTCGAAAGGTTGCGCCAGGCGGATGCACCCGTGGGAGAACGCACGAACCTCACGTGCAAACAGAGATTTCTGAGGCGTATCATGCAGATAGATGTTGTACTTGTTGGGGAACATGAACTTCACCAGCCCAAGCGCATTGCTTTTGCTGGGCGGCTGACGCATCGCGAACGGGAAGTTGCGTGCGGTGAACTGGGTGAAATCGACGGCCCCTCGATTGACCTGACGACCACTTCGATCTGTGATCTGGATATGGCCCACCGCGTTCGGGTTCGATTTCAGTTTCGGCAGGTATTCCTTGGTGATGATCGAGCGTGGCACATACCAGCTGGGATTGATCACCATATGTTCCATCTCATCCGAGAATTCTGGGCTGCGGCGATCATGTACGTTTTTACCGATCACGGCGCGGGTCTCGAACGTGACCAGCCCGTCATCCACGATCTTTGCCGAGAAGTCGGCCTGATTGACGAGAATATGCCGCTCGCCCCGCTCGCGCGGGAGCCAACGCTCCCGCTCCAAGGCAACATAGACGGACTTTAAACGGTCCGAAGCCGGTCGGTTCAGCTCGGTGATGGTACCTTGTCCGGCCACACCGTCCGATTCCAGTCCGTGTGCTGTTTGGAACGCTTGAACGGCCGCAAGCAGGGCGTCATCAAACTCTGGACTGGCAGTGGGTTTAAGGTAACCCATCGAAACAAGCCGATTGCGCAGTTTGATCACATTCGGACCGGTATCGCCGTATTCCAGTTTAGCCACTGGAACGGTCGGCCCCCACCCGCCCTGGCGGATCAGGTTCTCCAACGCGATCTTTTGCTTCATCAAAGCGCGATATTGGGCGGTCTGCGGGATCAGAGTTTCAAAATATGCTGCACCTTGGGTGTTGAGTGCCTCAAGATGCTGGTTTGCATCACGGCGTTCAACCTCGCGCACAAGGCCATCATCAATACTGGCTGGTCGCAAGGCGCCGGAATAGATGTCATTTGCATAGGTCAGGAAGACACGGGACAGCTCAGCCTCGACCGTACCCAAATCGCGAACAGATCGCGCCTCAGCCATCTGATCGACCAGGGCCTGCACGTCAAATGCTGCAGGCAATCCATGGCGCTCCATCTCGGATAGGGCTTTGACCAACGCCGAACGGCGTTTGGCGTGTTCTGCTGTATCGCCGACCCATAGAGGGGCAAAGCCATTGCTGCGGTAAAATTCGGCAATCTGATCAGAGGGCGAGGTATTCTCGGCAACCGCCATCCGGAACGCAGTGTTCGAACCTTCGCCTGATGACGCGTTCGCCATAGAAGCCGTCGCCAGAAAACAGGCGGTGAAAACAAAACTGTTAATGGTCCGTAACACTGAGAGCATGGGATGGCCTTGGTTCTTCAATAACTTATGCGATGTCTGCCGAAGCTTTATTTTATATATGGTTTTCAGCCATTGGGCTTGTCTATTCACAAATACCTTACCTTTTTTCTTCTCTTGCACCCTGATGCGCGTTTGCATCTACCCGATGCCGAAAACACTCAGTTGCTCAATAAAATGACTCATTTGCATCACCTGCGCAAAAAACTGCCGAAAATTCCCCCTAACAAAGGTGCATTCCAAAGACTTCTTGGCCGACGATTCCAACTGTGCCATACATTCGCCATCTGGGATGGGAAAATATTAATACAGCGCGCGTAACATCGTGCGCAGGCAGGAACAGTACGGGACGAAACAAAAATGACCAAGAGCAGTACTTCGGGTATTACCCGTCGTGCCCTTCTGGGCGCATTCGCGGCAACTGCCGTGGCGGCAGCACCGACCTATTCCAATGCAGCAGGTTTCCTTCGTGGTGGTGGTGATATTCGCCGTATCCGCATGTATTCCGGTCGCACGGGTGAGCGGATTGATATGGTTTATTGGGTCGACGGCAGATACATCAAAGACGCCGTGAAAGAAGTGAACCACTTCATGCGCGACTGGCGCACCGATCAGTCGAAAGCGATGGATTTGCGCACAATCGACATCATGGCGGCGTCTCACAACCTTCTGGACGCCGATGAGCCCTATATGCTCCTGTCGGGGTATCGCTCGCCGCAAACCAACGCCATGCTGCGGTCCAAATCGCGCCGGGTAGCGCGGAACTCGCTCCATATGCAGGGACAGGCGGCTGACCTGCGCCTTGCATCCCGCTCGGTTTCGCAGATGGCCAAAGCGGCCATGTCCTGTCGTGCAGGCGGTGTTGGACAATACTACCGTTCGAACTTCGTCCATATGGATTGCGGAGTTGTTCGCAGTTGGCGCGGTTAATCATACTATCGTTTATTGAGATGGACTTGGCAGGCCATTAGGTCTGCCTGCACGTTGTTGCAAAACTCGAATTTTGCTGAAACGAGCTACGGGCATCGGCGGCTTTTGCCCTTTGAAGAGGCAGTCATTGTGAGTCTCTCTAGCCTACTGTAGCCAAAGGTGTTTTTCTAAATCCATCATCTAGCGGTTTCGAAGACCGCTACGGCTAGGCTGAACAAATCATCGAAATTGTTGGAAGTGGCGCACCTGAGAGGATTCGAACCTCTGGCCTCTGCCTTCGGAGGGCAGCGCTCTATCCAGCTGAGCTACAGGTGCCTTGGCCGTTAGCTAACCTTGTTCCGAGCCGGGTGCAACTGGAAAACGGACCGGCTCGGCCGAGATTTAGGCAAAGAGATCATGCGCCAGTTCAAGCGCGTCGATCAGGGTGTCGACCTCATCCGTGGTGTTATAGAGGCCAAAGCTGGCACGACAGGTGGCCGTCACCCCAAGGTGATCCATCAAAGGACCGGCGCAATGGTGACCGGCGCGAACCGCAACGCCTTTCTTGTCCAGAATCGTCGAAACATCATGCGCATGTCCCGCCCCATCCAGCGTGAAGCTGAAGATCGCGGCTTTGTCCGGTCGTGTCCCCTGAACCTGCAACCAGTTCAGACCGGTGAGACGCTGCATAGCATAATCGCGCAGACCTGCCTCGTGACTGGCAATATTCGCCATCCCCAGATCCATCATGTAGTCCAGCGCGACGCCTAGACCGATGGTTTGGACGATGCCCGGCGTGCCAGCCTCAAACTTCATCGGTGGATCATTGTAGATAACCTGATCCTTGCTGACCTCTTTGATCATGTCGCCGCCGCCTATGAAGGGGCGCATTTCGGCCATACGCTCGGATTTGATAAAGATCGCGCCGGAACCGGAGGGGCCATAGAGTTTGTGCCCAGTGATGGCATAGAAATCGCAACCGATATCCTGCACGTTGACCGGCATGTGAACCGAACCCTGGCTGCCATCAACCAGAACCGGCACACCCTTTGCATGCGCGCCTTCGGTGATGGCCTTCACATCGACCACAGTGCCCAACACGTTCGAACATTGCGTGACCGCGACCAGTTTGGTTTTGGGGCTGATCGCGTCAATCACGGCCTGCGGATCAAGCCCGCCATCTACATCGACATCGACCCACTTCAGTACGACGCCCTGACGCTCACGCAGGAAATGCCAGGGCACGATGTTGGCATGGTGCTCCATCACGCTGAGGACGATCTCATCCCCGGCTTCAAGCCGTGGCATGGCCCAGCCATAGGCGACCAGATTGATCCCCTCGGTCGTGCCTGAATTCAGGACAATCTCATCCTCATCAGCAACACCTAGAAAACGCGCAACGGTGCCGCGCACGGACTCATATTTCTCGGTCGCGAGGTTCGAGAGGTAGTGAAGCCCGCGATGCACGTTGGAGTATTCCTCGGCATAGGCGCGCGTAACGGCATCAATCACGACCTGAGGTTTCTGCGCCGACGCGCCATTGTCCAGATATGTCAGGGGTTTGCCGTTCACCTGCCGCGACAGGATCGGGAAATCAGACCGGATTTTCTGCACATCATACATGAGAGATCTTTCTAGACAGGACCCAACGGGTTGAGAAATAGGACAAAAGGTACGGCCAGCAACGCCGTCAACAAAATGACACCAAAGGATTTGCCCAGAGATCCAAACTTGTGCGCCTCATTCAGAAAATGAAGCGTTATGTAGAGGCTGTAGATGGCCGTTGCCAGGATCAGAGGGGCCATAAAAGCTACCGCGATCAAGCTCAGCGCGAGGGTCGCGACCAGTGCTGCAATTTGCAGAAACTGCAGCCAGATCGTCAGGATCATCAGATCTTCAAAACGCCCCGTTCCGCCCAGAAAACGCCCGACATAGAGAAAGGCCAGAATGCTGAACAACATGGTTCCGGCAGATCGGATCAGAACAACCGGAATCGACTGGGATACAGTTGGGCCACCCGATGCGGCGATCGACATATCTATGCCCATCTGCGCGATGCAATTGAGGACAACGGCCAGAAAGAATGCCAACCACAGAACCTCTCGCCCTGGGTTGAGGGCCAAAATCTGTCGCGCCGCTTCGGCAGGTTTTCTGAGCGTCAGGCTCGCCAGCGGGCCCAGGGGGGGTATAGTCATTCAGCCGACCTTTGTGCTTGTCGCAATCCGGATAACCAGAACCAGACAAAAACGGCAACCCAAATCAATCCGACCAAAGTTTGAGTCGGACCAGGGCCTATGAACCCAGCGACCAGTCCGTTTAGCAAAACCAAAGGCGCCGAGGACAAGAGCGCCCAGAACAATGCCAGTCTGGCGCCATAGGCACTGCCCTGCCCGCCCACCAGTCGCGCGACCCAATGAGACACCAAAGCCAGCGTGTAGAAGAACAGCGGCAGGATGAAGACCGAGCCCAAAAGCGCTCCACCCAGAAGCATGTTCAACTCGACCTGCTCAAGATGCGCGCGGCGGGCTAAGCTGGGCATTTGCGCGATGAACGCCACCACGCAGAAACCCATGACGAAGATCAGCGCCCGGTCTTCGCGCGGCCCCATATCCAGAAGCCGGCGCACAACGCGCCCCGGCCCCCGGTATGTGGCAACGATATCTGATGAGACCGGCATATTAACTGTGACGCGAAAGCCAGCCTTCCAGACGGGTCACGATCTCTTCGGCCAGTGTCTCGTCCTCGATCTCATCCACCGCCTCGGCAAGAAAAGCCAGCGTCAGCATATTGGTGGCGTCCTTCGTCGGGACTCCGCGCGAGCGCAGGTAGAACAAGGCGGTCTCATCAATCGCGCCCGAGGTCGACCCGTGCGAACAGGCGACATCATCGGCGTAGATTTCAAGCTCGGGCTTGGCGAGAAACTGGCTGTCATCGTCCAACAAAAGCGACTGGCTGATCTGGTAGCCATCGGTTTTCTGCGCGCCTTCCTTCACAAGGATCTTGCCTTGGAACACGCCCGTCGCGCCGTTGCGCAGGACCTTTTTGAACACCTGACGACTTTCGCAATTCACAGCGTCATGAGTTACAAAAACGGTGTCGTCGTGGTGAAAATCACCGTCCCCGACGCAAGCACCGGCCACATGGGCCACGGCATCGTCGCCGGTCAGCTCGATCACCTGCTCGTTACGAGTCAGCACGCCATTGGCGGTCAAGGTGAACGACTTGTAGGTCGATTCCTGACCAAGCCGCGTAAACATATGGGTCGCGGCCCGGCGTTCATGATCCCGGCCCTGAGCACGGACGTGGTGCAAGGTCCCGTTGTTGGCGATGTCGATCTCCATGCATTTGTTGAAGCGCGACGCGGCGGGACCATTCTCGAGGATCGTGGCCTCGGCATCGCCTTCAACACGGATCACGTGATGCAGGATCGCGTCCGAGTCTTCCGACTCGTGACGGTACACCAGATTGATCGGTTTCGACGGTTTGCCGGTCACATGGATGGCAACGCCGTCTGTCGCAAACGCTGTGTTCAAAGCGGCCAAAGGACGCTGAACCGGGGTTTGGCCCCGCTCCTCGAGCTTGCCGTAAAGATCCTTGGCCCAGTGGATATCCTTGCAGCAGATATCCTCCAGCCGGTCGATCTTGACACCTTCTAAGCTCAGATCGTCCGAGGCTTCAGCATCGAACACACCATCGACGAATACGATCTGAAGCCGATCGACATCGTTGAACACCATCGGCTCGCCCGAGTCGAAAATGGCAGCCTTGGGCGCATCGGCCGAGACCAGCGTATCCGGACGCGTATATTTCCAGTACTCATCGCGCCGACTTGGCAGCCCCATTTCTCGCACCCGGGCCAAAGCCCCTTGGCGCGCGGCTTTGGTGCAGCCGGGATCAGGCATTGTCAGCGAGGCCAGACGCTCTTCGGTTGCGGTCTGTTTTGCTTGCGGTAAGGCCATCAGTTCACCTCGGCAAGAATGTCGGAGTAACCGTTGTTTTCAACTTCCAGCGCCAACTCAGGACCACCCGATTTCACGATGCGGCCATCGGCCATGATGTGAACGACATCCGGTTTGATGTGGTCCAGCAGGCGCTGGTAGTGGGTGATGACCAAGAAGCCACGGCCCTCATTCCGAAGCGCGTTCACGCCTTCAGAGACCAGCTTCATCGCATCCACGTCGAGGCCCGAGTCGGTTTCGTCCAGAATGCACATTTTGGGTTCCAGCATCGCCATCTGCAGGATTTCATTGCGCTTTTTCTCACCGCCGGAGAAGCCGACATTGACCGGACGCTTCAGCATGTCCGCGTCGATCTTCAGCGATTTCGCCTTTTCGCGAACGAGTTTCAGGAAGTCAGCGGCCGACAGTTCCTCTTCGCCACGTGCTTTGCGTTGCGCGTTCACAGCGGTGCGCAGGAAGGTCATGTTGCCGACGCCAGGGATCTCAACCGGGTATTGGAACGCAAGGAACACACCAGCTGCGGCGCGCTCTTCCGGCTCCATCTCTAGCAGGTCTTCACCGTCCAGAGTGGCCGAGCCTTCGGTGACCTCATAGCCATCGCGCCCTGACAGCACATAGCTGAGCGTGGACTTGCCCGAGCCGTTTGGCCCCATGATCGCATGCACCTTGCCAGCCTCGACCGTCAGGTCGACACCCTTGAGAATTTGCTTGTCTTCTTCTTCAAGCTGCACGTGCAGGTTCTTGATTTCCAGCATGTTTTGTCCTTTTGCGTATCGCAAGAGGGCGCACGGCCCCCGCGTAAATTCTGATTTCAGAGAAGCTTGGGTTTAACCCACAGACCCTTCGAGACTGATGGCCACCAACTGCTGGGCCTCCATCGCAAATTCCATCGGTAGCGCCTGCAGCACGTCCTTGCAGAACCCGTTGACGACAAGCGCCACGGCCTCTTCCTCGTCCATGCCACGTTGACGGCAGTAAAACAGCTGATCGTCGTCCACCTTCGAGGTCGTCGCCTCATGTTCGACGCGACTCGAGTTGTTCTTGACCTCGATATACGGCACTGTGTGCGCCCCGCATTTGTCGCCGATCAGCAAGCTGTCACACTGGGTGTAGTTGCGGCTGTCTTTGGCCTTCGGGTGCATCGAGACCAGACCACGATAGGTGTTCTGCGCCTTGCCCGCGCTGATGCCCTTGGAAACGATGCGTGACTTGGTGTTCTTGCCCAGATGAACCATCTTGGTGCCGGTGTCGGCCTGCTGATAGTTGTTGGCAATCGCGATCGAGTAGAACTCACCCTGGCTTTCTTCTCCACGCAGGATGCAGGACGGGTATTTCCAAGTCACGGCCGAGCCGGTCTCGACCTGCGTCCACATCACCTTGGAGCGATCCCCACGGCAATCGGCACGCTTGGTCACGAAGTTATAAATACCGCCCTTGCCGTTCTCGTCCCCGGGGAACCAGTTCTGAACGGTCGAGTATTTCACCTCGGCGTCTTCTTCGACGATGATCTCGACCACGGCTGCATGCAGCTGCGCGGTGTCGCGCTGAGGCGCGGTGCAGCCTTCCAGATAAGACACGTAGGAGCCTTTGTCAGCGATGATCAAAGTACGCTCGAACTGGCCGGTGTTTTCCGCGTTGATACGGAAATAGGTGCTCAGCTCCATTGGGCAGCGGACACCCGGCGGGATGTAGACGAACGAGCCATCCGAGAACACAGCCGAATTCAGCGTGGCATAGAAGTTGTCCGACACCGGAACCACGGTGCCCAGATATTTCTTCACCAGCTCAGGATGCTCTTTGATCGCTTCCGAGATCGAGCAGAAGATCACGCCGGCCTTCTTCAACTCGGCTTGGAAAGTTGTGCCGACAGAAACCGAGTCAAACACGGCGTCGACAGCCACTTTGCGACCCTCGGCGGGCATATCCTCGGCGCCTTCCACTCCCGCCAGAATCATCTGTTCTTTCAGAGGGATACCGAGCTTTTCGTAAGTAGCCAGAAGCTTGGGGTCGACATCGTCCAGAGATTTGGGTTTCTCTTCCATAGATTTCGGACGGGCATAGTAATACTGGTCCTGAAAGTCGATCTCAGGGTAGTTGACCATCGCCCATTTCGGCTCTTCCATATTGGTCCAGCGTTCGAAGGCCGACAGACGCCATTCGGTCATCCATTCGGGCTCTTCGTTCTTTTCCGAGATCAGTCGAACGATATCTGGATTCACGCCTTTGGGCGCGTATTCCATCTCGATCTCGGTTTCCCAGCCGTATTTATAAGTGCTGACCTCGCGCACCGCATCCACGGTTTCCTGATCGACACCCTCTTTTACCTGGGTCTGGTCCAAAGCGGCCATTGTTTACCCTCCGTCAGATCACGCGGCCCGCGCGCGATGCTTTTTCTCTTTCTCAAGCCACGTTTCGGCGAAACGCAGCACATCTTCCTTGGTAGTCCGAGGTCCCAGCGACACGCGGATTGCGCTGGCTGCCGTCCCCTCATCAAATCCCATCGCAGTCAGAACAGCGCTGGCGCGGACCTTTCCGCTTGAACAGGCCGAGCCCGCACTGACCGCAAAACCAGACAGGTCCATCTGCATGACCTGCGTTTCACCCTTCCAGCCGGGCGACGCGAAACATGACGTGTTTGGCAGGCGAGTCTGGTCTATCCCGACAAAAATAGGTGATCTTTCACCAGCCTCAAGGGCGTTTTCTAGAATATTTCTAAATTCTTCGACCTGCTCCCAAACGCCATTGGCGAGATCTCTGGCAGCTGCTTCAGCAGCGGCCCCGAACCCCACGATTCCAATGACATTTTCGGTGCCCGAGCGCCGCCCCATCTCTTGCCCGCCACCCTTGATCTGAGCAGGCAGATCCGTGCCACGCTTCATCACGACGGCTCCGATCCCTTTTGGGCCACCCAGCTTGTGCGCAGACACAAGCGCCATCTGAACGTCCATCCAGTTGAACGCAATCGGCAGCTTGCCAAAAGCCTGAGTCGCATCGGTCACCGCCAAGCCCTTGGGTAAGGCCTGAACAATACCCGTTTCCGAGTTAGCAACTTGCAGCGTCGCATTCGCTGGATCGCTCACAGTGGCAGTTCCGTCCGAAGAAACCGAGATATCCTCGACAATCCAAGATCGTACTGCGTCATGCTCAATCGACGCACCGTGCAGGTTCCGACCCGCCAAAGCCAAGGCGGCCCCCTCGGTCGAGCCTGAGGTAAACACGATATCCGCGCCATCAGCCCCAAAAGCCGATGCAACCTGCGCCCGTGCGCGTTCGATCAAAGCCTTCGCCGCGCGCCCCTCGGCATGGACCGACGATGGGTTCCCGCAGACATCCATTGCCGCGATCATCGCGTCCCGCGCTTCGGGCCGCAAAGGCGTGGTGGCGTTATGATCGAGATAAACACGATTCATGGAGTCATCTTTTCCCAGATATTTCTGAAACTTGCATTCAGAGGCTACGGATCACTCATCCACAACGGCAAACAGGCTCGGAACCGCCGGACAGGGCGCGAGGTCATTCTTGATCACATCGGACAGGCGGGTCTGATGCAGGAACACATAGACATGTGCGCTGAGGCTTTCCCAAAGCCGGTTCGTCAGGGATTGCGCCCGGCTGCCCGAGGACGCACCCGAGGCCCCGGCCCCCTTGGCCATTGCATCCACCGTCTCATCTACGGCAGACAAAATCTCGACAACGCGGATCTCCGACGGCTGCCGTGCGAGGCGATACCCACCACCCGGACCTCGGGTTGAAGTCACAAGCTCAGCCCGGCGCAGTTTGACGAACAACTGCTCAAGATACGGCAGCGAGATATCCTGCCGTTCCGAAATTTCACCCAGTGTCACGATCTTGTCCGAGGGCTGCAGCGCAATGTCCGCCAGCGCCACCATGGCATACCGGCCCTTTGTCGACAGCTTCATTGTCATTTCCCTTCGGCAAGTTGGACGCGAAATCATTGACGCCGCCGCCGCCAGTGCGTATCTCCGACTGACAGCGCGTTGCGCAGGATATCACATTTAGAACCGTTCTAAGGTGCCCAACGAATACAGTCAAGTATTTCCCGGCGCCCAAGATAAAGACAGGACCAAAGCACACATGCCCGAGGTGATTTTTCCCGGACCCGAAGGCCGCCTGGAAGGCCGCTACCACCCGCAAAAGGAAAAAGACGCACCGATCGCCATCGTGCTTCACCCGCATCCTCAGTTCGGCGGGACCATGAACAACAAGGTGGTCTACAATCTGCACTACGCGTTCTATAACATGGGCTTCACCGTGTTGCGCTTCAACTTCCGCGGCGTAGGCCGCAGCCAGGGCGAATATGACCAGGGTGTGGGCGAGTTGAGCGATGCCGCCTCGGCGCTCGACTATCTGCAGTCGATGAACAACAACTCCAAGCATTGCTGGGTTGCAGGCTTCTCGTTCGGTGCCTGGATCGGAATGCAGTTGCTGATGCGACGCCCGGAAATCACCGGTTTCATCAGTGTGTCGCCCCCAGCGAATATGTACGATTTCTCGTTCCTCGCACCCTGCCCGTCTTCGGGCCTGATCATCAACGGCTCGTCCGACCGCGTGGCACCTCCGGCGGATACAACCGCGCTGGTCAACAAGCTGCATGAGCAGAAGGGCATCACCATCACGCATAATGAGGTCGAAGGCGCGGATCACTTCTTCCAGGATCAGCACATGGATACGCTCATCACCGATGTCAGCGACTATGTGAAACGCCGCCTGACCGAGAACACGCGCTGATGACAGACACCATCAATACCCTCGCTGCCAAACTGGCCGAGGATACATTGAAGGTCATGGATGAAACCGGCGACGATCGGTTTTACATGGAGGTCGGCAACTTGCTGGCGGCCTCCTCCCAATCTCTGGAAGAGGCCTTTCTGACCGAGATCCGCGTGCGCCTGTCCGAACGTCAAGCCCGCCAATTCGTGATCAAACGCCTGACAGATCACCGCTCCAAGCTGAAAGCGATTGAAAAACAATGAATGATCGACTGTCCGCGCAAATCGCGTTTCTGAAACAAGCGGACAAGTTGAAGACGGTGGATCGGGCAAACACCCTGCTAGATCAATCCCGGCCCGAGAATTCCGCAGAACACAGCTGGCATCTGGCTCTTTGGGCGCTGGTCATGGGGCCTCTGGCCGGGCCGGATGTGTCGATTGATCGAGTCATCCGCATGTTGTTGCTGCATGATCTCGTCGAGATCATTGTGGGCGATCATCCAATCCATCTCGAGACCGACTGGCAGAGCGTCGCCAAGGCCGAACACGCCGCGGCTCTGGATTTGTTCGGTCTATTGCCGCCAGACCAGACCCAGGGTTTTCTGGACCTATGGACGGAATTCGAAGCCGACCAGACGCCCGACGCCAAGTTCGCCAAGATGCTCGACCGGTGTCAGCCCCTGTTTCAGGTGCTGTATGCTTCTCCTAGACGGCCAGATCATATCCAGATTGCGCGCGAGAACCTCGCGACCGGGCGCGCGGCTTACCTGAGTGAGGCGCTGCCTCAGGCCTATGAACACGCGGCTGCGCTGTTGGCGGATGCGCCGACCGAGGAAAACAGTTTTACCCAACGGTTGGCGTTTCTGGTTGAGGCGGATCAGTTGAAATCCGTCATGCGCGCGTCGCGCCTGATGGCGGTTGATCGGTTCGAAAACTCGGCTGAGCACTCGTGGCACATCATGCTGTACGCGTGGGTTCTGGCCGAACATTCCCACGCTGAGGTCCAGTTGAACCGCGTCCTGCACATGCTGCTGCTTCACGATATTGTCGAGATCGACGCGGGAGATCACCCGATCCACGGTCAGGTCGATCACGCCGCCCAAGCCGAAAAGGAAGAGGCCGCAGCGCGACGCCTGTTCGGACTATTGCCCCAGGATCAAACGCAGGCGTTTTCGGATCTCTGGCATGAGTTTGAGAGCGCCAACTCGGCAGATGCGCGGTTCGCCAAGGCTGTTGACCGGTTTCAAACCCCAATTGCCAATCTTGAAACGGGCGGCGGCTCGTGGGTAGACTATGCCGTGACCTACCCTCAGATCGAAGCGCGGGTACGGCCCGCCATCGAACGCGGTGCGCCCGGTCTTTGGGATTGGTTGCAACCGTATTTGGCAGATTACTTTACGGTTTCAGCGAGGGGTTAGGCAAAAGAAAAAGGGCCAATAAGGCCCTTTTCCCTGCTTGGATCTTGATTAACGCCAAAACTACAAAACAAAGAAACCAACTAACATTTGGGCTGCATCAGAACTGACGGACCCCCCGTCTGCAAGCCACCCTAGCGCCGCAATAAGAGTCGAAGCAAAAACGACGTATTTAATAAACACAGTCATTGAAAAACTCGAAAACAAATCAACAAATACTGTTCTGTTATTTGCATAAATTGTGATCAGATCGTAGTCAGGTATACCCGACCTTTATCTTGTGGTGTCACGCACCCAAGCAACCGAATGTGCTTGCCGGGGCGGCCTGTTTCATGTTGAGAATTCGCGCGTGATTTGCATGCAAAAGGTTGAGATCATGCCCAAAGCCTACCTGATCCTGCTGATGGCCGTCTTTGCCGAAACCGTAGGCACAACGGCCTTGCAGGCCAGTCAGCAATTCTCGCGCTTCTGGCCTTCGGTTCTGGTCGTAGTTGCTTACGGAGTGGCGTTCTACCTGTTGGGATTGACGTTGAAATACATGCCAGTGGGCATCGTCTATGCGATCTGGTCCGGGCTTGGGATTTTTTTCATCGCAATCATCGGCTTTGTGGTGTTTGGGCAAAAGCTCGACCTTTGGGCGGTTCTGGGGCTGGCCCTGATATTGGCCGGAATCCTGATCATTCATCTGTTTTCAAAGACCGCAGGTCACTGAACGCCGGTTTGGGCTGGTATATTGCGTCAAGCCGCGCTATGCGCCGGGCAACTTCCCGTTCAAAGGCTGACCTCTCATGGACCTGCGCAATATCGCAATCATCGCTCACGTGGACCACGGTAAAACGACCCTGGTGGATGAGCTGCTCAAACAATCCGGCGCGTTCCGGGAAAATCAGGCCGTGGCGGAACGCGCCATGGACAGCAACGATCTGGAACGCGAGCGCGGCATTACCATTCTGGCCAAAGCGACCTCGGTCGAATGGAAAGGCACGCGCATCAATATCGTCGACACCCCCGGCCACGCCGATTTCGGCGGCGAGGTTGAGCGTATCCTCAGCATGGTGGACGGTGTTGTCCTGCTGGTTGACGCGGCTGAAGGTCCGATGCCTCAGACCAAATTCGTGACTTCCAAAGCACTGGCACTGGGCCTACGCCCCATTGTGGTCCTGAACAAGGTCGACAAACCCGATGCCGAACCCGACCGCGCGCTGGATGAGTGTTTCGACCTCTTCGCCAACCTCGGCGCTGATGATGATCAGCTGGACTTCCCGGCAATGTATGCATCGGGCCGTTCGGGCTGGGCGGATATGGAGCTGGACGGGCCGCGCAAGGACCTGACCGCGCTGTTCGATCTGGTCGTCGATCACGTACCTGCGCCGAAACAGGCCGAAAAGAAAGACGAGCCGTTCCGCATGCTGGCAACGACCTTGGGCAGCGACCCCTTCATCGGTCGTATTCTGACGGGTCGTGTGGAAAGCGGTACTCTGAAAGCGGGCGACAGCCTCAAGGCGCTCAGCCGCGATGGCTCGCTGATCGAGAATTTCCGCGCGTCGAAAATTCTGGCCTTCCGCGGTCTGGCCCAACAGCCGATCGATGTGGCCGAGGCCGGTGACATCGTGACCATCGCAGGTATGAGCAAAGCCACCGTCGCGGACTCGCTGGTGGCCCCTCAGGTCGAAGAGCCCCTGCCTGCGCAGCCCATCGACCCGCCGACCATTACCGTGACCTTTGGCATCAACGACTCGCCTCTGGCTGGTCGTGACGGCAAGAAGGTGCAGTCCCGCGTCATCCGCGACCGCCTGATGAAAGAGGCAGAGTCGAACGTCGCGATCCGCATCACTGACACGCCCGGCGGCGAGGCTTTCGAAGTGGCCGGTCGAGGCGAATTGCAGATGGGCGTTCTGATCGAGAACATGCGCCGCGAAGGGTTCGAGCTCAGCATCTCTCGTCCGCAGGTTCTGTTCCGCGAGGAAGACGGTCAACGGCTGGAGCCTGTCGAAGAAGTCACGATCGACGTGGATGACGAATACTCGGGCGCAGTCATTGAAAAGATCACCGGTGCTCGCAAGGGCGAGTTGGTCGAGATGCGCCCCGCCGGTGCCGGCAAGACCCGGATTATCGCGCATGTGCCGTCCCGTGGCCTGATCGGCTATCACGGAGAGTTCCTGACCGATACCCGCGGCACCGGTGTTCTGAACCGCGTGTTCCATGGCTGGGCCGCACATAAAGGTCAGATCCCGGGCCGCCGCGCAGGCGTTCTGATCTCGATGGAGAATGGCCAGGCCGTCGCTTACGCTCTGTGGAACCTCGAAGAGCGTGGCCGCATGTTCGTTGGCCCTCAGACCGATGTGTATCAGGGCATGGTGATTGGCGAGCATTCCCGCGACAACGATCTGGAAGTGAACCCGCTGAAAGGCAAGAAACTGACCAACGTGCGGGCCAGCGGCTCGGACGACGCGGTGCGCCTGACACCCCACATCCAGTTCTCGCTGGAAGAAGCCATTGCCTATATTGATGACGACGAACTGGTCGAGGTGACGCCCAACGCGATCCGTCTTCGCAAGCGATTCCTTGACCCGCATGAGCGGAAACGGATGGCGAAAGCCGGATAAATCGCCGTTCTCGATTGGGAAACAATGCCATTTTTGTGACATTATTTCCTCAATCTTGAAAAATGGCATTCAAGGAGCGGTCAGCCCTCGGCTGGCCTTTCTTATTGGTTTTAAGTGATTTTTGCGATTTTTCCTGTCTTTTGGCAATCTCGCCAAGTGGGCGGCGACTTGTAAGTTCGACCTTAAAAAGGTGTAATCTTGTCCAAAGTGTGACGTCGTTCATACAAGCCCATTTGGTTTTGGTGCATAAGTTCGACGCAGAGATTAACGAGTACCGAGGAGTTCCATCATGGGCATCCATTCCAGCAAACTAAAAGTAATCGCCGCAGCTGTTGCCGTTCAAATGGTAGGCGTTACAGCCGCACAAGCCGCATGTACTGTCTCAACGGCACGTCAGGCTGCAAGCTCGCCCGAGATCCTCTGCGAATGTGACGCCGTCACATCGGGCATGATCCGTTACATTCAGCGTCGCGCCGATTTCGGTAACTTCCTGGCCCGTACGGGTGCGGAATGCCCGCAACTGGCCGCGCTGCTTTCGGACTTGCCGACCGCATCCACAGGGTTCGCTGATCAAAGATCCGGAGATGGCAAACCTGATGGAAATCCCGGTACTACGGGTGGTCCGTCTGGAAATCCTCCGGGTGACGACGGCGGTCCCGATGACAAAGGCGGCGACGACGGCAAAGGTGGCGACGACGGCAAAGGTGGCGACGACGGCAAAGGCGGCGACGACGGCAAAGGCGGCGACGACGGCAAAGGCGGCGACGACGGCAAAGGTGGCGACGACGGCAAAGGTGGCGACGACGGCAAAGGCGGCGACGACGGCAAAGGTGGCGACGACGGCAAAGGCGGCGACGTCACATAACAAAGTTCTGAGGTTTCTGATCCTGCTTAGAACACAATTCCAGCTGCAGGTTTGTTGTACACTGCGAGAATCAAAAAGGGCGCCCAAGCAGGCGCCCCTACCTATTCAGATTGTAGATTTGGTCAACTATTCCCGTAAACCCCGACCCAACGGCGCGGCTGCTTTGGGTCTTGCATCCTCAGAAACAGATACCGAGTCGCTTTCCACGGTTTGATGCTGTTGGTCAAGTTGTCCAGAACCAGATCGCCCTGAGCTGATCGATACACCAACACAGCATGCGCGTTCCGACGCGTATCCAGTACCGTGGCAATCAAAAGCTTGCTAGGATCTATTCCTGCTTTGATCAGATTGCGCTTTTTCAACAAGGCAAAGTCTTCGCAATCACCGCCCCGTGTCGTCGGCAAGGCCCAAAACTCACGCTGTCGGTATTGAGATTGGTCTGTAATTGCACGGGTGGACGCGTTGACTTGCAAGTTCACTTTCTTGACGATCTGCATTTCCTGCTTGCTCGTCAACGACGCCGCTCGTTGGCCTGAACAGGCCCAGCTGTACTGACGGCAAAGTTGTTGTGCTCCAGACGGCGGCGGAGAGGTTGAAATCGCAGTGATGAACGCCCCCTCGGACGCTTGCGCCACAGAAGCAGTGAAGAACGACGTCAGGACCAAAGCGCAAATCCCAACGGAGCGCCCTGAAAATCTGGCGACCGACCGAAGACCCGCCGAAAAACCTACTGCCGAATATTTCATACCCGTTCCTCAATCCATGTTGCCCGCGTGAGTCCGGCCAATCAGGGTGTCGAAGTTTTCCGACTTTAACCGCAACTGGCTTTGGTGACGCAATCAATGTTGAAGATCAGGGGTAAAAAAGGCGGAAATTCGTCACAATCCGCGGCAATTTCGGGCAAGAATTGAGGGCAATCCGCCACATTTATAACTGGGTTAGAGTGTTTAATCGATGTAATGTATTGTTTTTTAATAAACTTTTAACGCAATCGGGACCCCCGAGAAAGAAATGGAAGCCGCGCGGGATTTTATGTGCTGATTTTCGCTGAGTCCGTCAAACCGACCCGGCTGAAACAGCTGATTCTCAGTCGGTGATCTCAACAATGACCAATTCGCGCTCGCTTGCCCCGCGGGCGTGATCGAGCGCTTCTTGGTATGCGGCGGAGTTATAGCACTCGACCGCGGCCTCAACTGAAGGGAAACGTGCGACCACATTGCGCGGACGCTCCTTACCTTCGAGCTGTACGTAACGCGCGGCACGCGCGATGAACTCTCCGCCGTGCTGTGCGATCGCGGGTCCCGCCAGCTCGGCGTATTTTCCATAAGCTTCAGTGTCAGTTACCGTGACATGTGCAATCCAAAGAGCAGCCATCTTACCTCTCCAATACCTGTTCGGCGGCTTTGATTGCCGCATCTGCGTTGGTCGCGTCCTTGCCGCCACCTTGAGCCATATCCGGGCGACCACCGCCGCCCTTGCCGCCCAGCTCAACCACTGCGGCTTTGACCAGATCAACGGCCGAAACCGTATCGGTCAGATCCGCGGTGACCCCAGCCGCGACAGCCGCTTTGCCGCCTGTGTCCGCGATCAACAGAACCGCGCCAGATCCCAGTCGGCTTTTGTGTTCGTCGATCAATGCAGGAAGATCTTTGCCGGACACACCGCTGAGTGTCTGGGCCAGAAACTTGACGCCGTTGACTTCGGTCGCTTCCGCGCCGCCGCCCTGCCCGGCCCCGCCTGCCATAGCGAGATCGCGGCGCAGCTGAGCAACTTCGTTTTGCAGGGCTTTCCGCTCATCCAGCAGAGATTTCACACGTGTGACCACGTCATCCGGCTGTGCTTTCAACTCTAACGCGACCTGTGCCAAGCGGTGATCTTGCGCGGACAGATAGCGGAAGGCTTCATCGCCCGTGAGCGCCTCAATCCGCCGGACACCTGCACTGCTTGCACTGTCGCCCAGTACAACGAACGTGCCGATATCGCCGGTTTGGCGGACATGCGTGCCACCGCAGAGTTCAATCGACCAAGTCTCGCCATCCTGGCCCTTGCCGGTCGGCGCCTTACCCATCGAAACAACGCGAACTTCGTCGCCGTATTTCTCACCAAACAAAGCCTGAGCACCCAGTTCACGTGCGTCGTCCGGCGTCATGATCCGGGTTTCTACGCTCGAGTTCTGGCGGATGAAATCGTTCACCTCACGCTCGACCTTTTGGATTTCCTCCAGAGTCAGAGCCTTGGAATGGCTGAAATCGAACCGCAAACGATCCGAGGCATTCAAAGAACCCCGCTGAGCTACGTGATTGCCCAAAGTCTCTCGTAGAGCTTCGTGCAAAAGGTGCGTGGCAGAATGATTGGAACGAATGGCCGAACGGCGCGCATGATCCACTTCTAGCTCAACCGCGTCACCTTTGGATAGGGTGCCATGATCCACGGTCACCTTGTGTGCATAGACTTTGCCATCGGCGAATTTCTTGGTGTCTTCAATGCGCGCAATTTCTTCGCGCGCATCGAGGCGGCGTAGCTCACCACTGTCGCCGACCTGACCACCAGCCTCGCCATAGAACGGTGTTTGGTTCACGACGACCCAGCCACTGCCACCCTGTTCGATCTTGTCGACCAGAGCGCCATCGACGATCAGCGCCGCGACCTGAGCCTCGGCTTTTTCGGTGTCATAGCCCAGGAAATCGGTCGCGCCAGCGCTGTCGGCCACGTCAAACCAAACCGCCTGATCCGCAGCCTCGCCGGAACCGGCCCATGCCGCGCGGGCCTTGGCTTTCTGCTCTGCCATGGCCGCATCGAACCCGTCAGTATCGACGGTCCGGCCTTTTTCCCGCAGGGCATCCTGGGTCAAATCGAGTGGGAACCCATAGGTGTCATAGAGCTTGAACGCCGCATCACCGGACAAAGCAGCACCGTCGGGCAGGCCCGCGACCTCGTCATCCAGCAGCTTCAGGCCGCGATCCAGCGTTTGCTTGAACCGTGTTTCTTCCAGCAGCAGAGTCTCTTCGATCAACGCCTGCGCCTGCCCCAGTTCCGAGTATTGCGCGCCCATCAGTTGTACGAGCGAGGGCACCAGCCGGTGCATCACCGGATCCTTGGCGCCCAAAAGGTGTGCGTGACGCATGGCGCGGCGCATGATCCGGCGCAGAACATAGCCACGTCCGTCATTGCTGGGCATCACGCCGTCAGCAATCAGGAACGAGGTTGAGCGCAGGTGGTCCGCGATCACGCGGTGGTGAACGTTCTGATCGCCATAAGGATCAACGCCGGTCGCCTCCGCCGAAGCCTCGATCAGTGTCTTGAACAGGTCGGTGTCGTAGTTGTCATGGCTACCTTGCAGCAGCGCGCCGATCCGCTCCAGCCCCATGCCAGTGTCGATCGACTGCATGTCAAGCTCCACCATCGAGCCGTCCTCGAACTGCTCGTTCTGCATGAAAACGATGTTCCAAATTTCGATGAACCGGTCGCCATCTTCCTCAGCCGATCCCGGAGGGCCGCCCCAGATGTGATCGCCGTGGTCATAAAAAATCTCGGTGCAGGGACCGCAGGGTCCGGTCGGCCCCATCTGCCAGAAATTGTCGCTGGTAGCGATACGGATGATGCGATCCTCGGGAACGCCGACTTTCTTCCAGATTTCAAAGGCTTCGTCGTCGGTGTGATAGACCGTGGTCAGCAGACGGTTTTTGTCGATGCCGAATTCCTTGGTGATCAACTCCCATGCGAAGGGAATCGCGTCGTGCTTGAAATAGTCACCGAAGGAGAAGTTCCCCAGCATCTCAAAGAAAGTGTGGTGGCGCGCGGTATAACCCACATTGTCGAGGTCATTGTGCTTGCCGCCTGCCCGCACACATTTTTGCGCGGTGGTCGCGCGCTGGTAGTCGCGCGTTTCAACACCGGTGAACAGGTTCTTGAACTGCACCATGCCCGAGTTCACGAACATCAAAGTCGGATCGTTGCGCGGCACCAGAGGGCTGGACGCCACCACTTCGTGCCCCTGCTTGGCAAAGTAGTTCAGAAAGGTCGATCGGATGTCGTTCAACGTTGGCATGGGGCTCTCTCAGCGCGCAATCATAATGGTCTGCGCAGGTTTATCGCCGTGCCTGCAGAGTGTCCACAGCATTGACCTTCCAAACGAAACAAGGCGGCCCCGACGGACCGCCCTGTTTAAGTTATTCTCAGCACTGTCGGAGCGCTGGGAGATTTCTGGTGTTCCCTCTCGCGCGTTCCTTAGGCCTCGAGGATATCGTCATCCTCGGCCACTCCGGGCGGCATGTCGAAGTCCAGACCATGGGCCGCGCGGATCTTGTCCTCGATATCCAAAGCGATCCGAGAGTGATCGCGCAGATACTGCTTGGCGTTTTCGCGACCCTGCCCGATCCGTTCGTCCCCGTAGCTGAACCACGAACCCGACTTCTCGACCACACCGGCCTTGACGCCAAGATCCAGCAGCTCACCCATTTTCGAGATGCCTTCGCCGTACATGATGTCAAATTCCACCTGTTTGAACGGAGGGGCCACCTTGTTCTTAACGACTTTGACACGGGTCTGGTTACCGACCACTTCATCTCGATCTTTGATTGCGCCGATACGGCGGATGTCCAGACGAACCGAGCTGTAGAACTTCAGCGCGTTGCCACCGGTCGTGGTTTCCGGGCTGCCAAACATCACGCCGATCTTCATCCGAATCTGGTTGATGAAGATTACCATGCAATTCGAACGGCTGATCGAGCCGGTCAGTTTGCGCATCGCCTGACTCATCAGACGGGCCTGAACGCCGACGTTGCTGTCGCCCATGTCGCCTTCCAATTCGGATTTCGGCGTCAGCGCCGCCACCGAGTCGACCACGACCATGTTCACCGCGCCAGACCGAACCAGTGTGTCGGTGATTTCCAGCGCTTGTTCGCCGGTGTCAGGCTGCGAGATCAGCAGTTCGTCCAGATCAACGCCCAGCTTGCGGGCATATTGCGGGTCAAGCGCATGTTCTGCGTCGACAAACGCGCAGACACCGCCGCGCTTTTGCTGTTCGGCAATACAATGCAGGGTCAGCGTTGTTTTGCCTGAGCTCTCAGGCCCGTAAATCTCAACAATCCGGCCCATCGGCAGACCGCCGATTCCCAGCGCGATATCAAGACCCAGAGACCCGGTCGAGCTTGCCTCGATATCCTGCTTGGCATCCTCGCCCAGCTTCATGATCGAGCCTTTGCCGAATTGCCGTTCGATCTGGGCCAGCGCGCTATCGAGCGCCTTTTGCTTGTCCGCGTTTTTCTTGTCGCTCATCGTCAGAAGATCCGCCATTGTCCTGTCGCCTTCCCTTTTGTCACACCCTTTGCCGGGCGGCAATCGCTGCTTTGTTCGCCTCTTGTTCCTTATGGGACCAAAAAGAGAACATTTCAACTAAAACTTACAGAACTTACTCTTGGCCAATTGTGTTAAAGATCCGTTTACGCCAATCTGTTATCCGAACTATCATCGACGTGGGAACACTAAATGCTTGTTTTCTATAAGGAACGCCTTGCGTTTTTATCTGTTCCCAAAACCGGCAGCACCGCATATAACTCCGCGTTGCGCGCCCGAGCCGATCTTGTGATCACCCACCCGCCGGAGCTTAAACATGCGCCGGTGCGCCGATATGACCGTTTTATTCAGAACATGTTCCGCAAAATGTACGACACCGAGATGGAGATCATGGCCGTTGTCCGTGAACCCATTGATTGGCTGGGCAGCTGGTACAGGTTTCGTCGGCGCGAAGATCGCATAGGTCATCCGCATTCTACGCGCGATGTTAGCTTCGACGCCTTCGTGCAGGCCTATATGCAGACCCCTCAGCCCGAATTTGCCAATGTCGGCAGTCAGAGTCAGTTCTTCCGCCCCCGAAACAACGGCGTTGGGGCCAGTTATGTTTTCAAATACGACCATCAGGACAGAATCGTGGAATTCCTGCAAAGCCGATTGAACTACGACTTCACTTTGCAGCGCGAGAACGTCTCGCCACCCGCAGAGACAATTCTGTCTTCTGAAACCGAAGCGGCATACCGCAAGCATTCTAGGGCCGATTTTGCGGTCTATGACGCGGCGCAATAGGCGTCAGTTCATCTGCTGAAAAACGGCCTCAGTCAGTTGCGTCAAAGAGAATGGTTTGGGCAGAAAGGTCGAGTTCGGAACCTGGGGGCCCGAGTCGCCAAACGCGCCCTCGGTATAGCCCGAGACAAATACGACCCGGACATCGGGCCTTGTCTCCATGGCTTTGGCAACCCAGGTCGGGCCGTCCATTCCGGGCATGACCACATCCGTTACGAACACGTCGACATTCAGGTCGGAATCTTCCAGCAAGGTCAAAGCATCCTCGGCGGATTCCGCCTCGAGCACCGTATAGCCCTTCAGGCGCAACGCGCGGGTTGCGAAGGCGCGCACCGGCGCCTCGTCTTCGACCAAAAGAACAACGCCCTCGCCCTGACGCGCGGTTTTGGAATCTGGAACATCTTCGGGCTGAACCTCGACGGGTTTCGCTTCGACACAAACCGGCAGGAGCAGTGAAAACTCGGTACCGCGACCGACAGCGCTGTCGACAAAGATGAATCCGCCCGTCTGTTTGACGATCCCGTAAACAGTGGAAAGGCCAAGCCCGGTGCCCTCGCCCGTGCGTTTGGTGGTGTAGAACGGCTCAAACACCTTTTGCAGCTTGTCGGCGGGAATACCGACGCCGCTGTCGATCACCTTGACGGTCATGTAATCACCAGGCGGAACCGTGGCCCGGTCTTGGCTTAAGGGCTCGGTCAGGCTCAGCACCTCGGTTTCGATGCGAATCTCACCGCCTTCAGGCATTGCATCGCGCGCATTAACGACGAGATTCATCAACACCTGCTCCAACTGCCGTTTATCAGCACGCACAGGCTTAAGGACAGGATCATGGCTGAGCGTCAATTGAACTTTCTCACCGACCAATCGATTCAATAGGTGGATGAGGTCCGAGATGGTGTCGCGCACGTCCAGAACCTCAGGCCGCAAGGTCTGTTTGCGCGAAAAGGCCAGAAGCTGGCTGACCAGAGCCGCCGCGCGATTGGCATTCTGATTGATTTGAACGAGGTCACCATAGTTGGGATCGTTTTGATCATGGCGCAGCAGCAGCAGATCGCAATGACCTGATATCGCGGTCAATAGATTGTTAAAATCATGCGCAACCCCACCGGCCAACTGGCCGACAGCCTGCATCTTCTGTCCCTGAACAAATTGCGCCTCGAGTGTTTTCAACTCGGTCGCGTCGTTCAGAACCGCGATGAGGTGGGTTTTCCCGTCGATCTGAACACGGTCCAGAGTGACCTGCACAAACAGTTCTTTGTCGTCGCGGGTCAGTCGCTGGAATTCGGATCGGGCGGAATCCTCGCCCGATGCCGTTTGCGCCAGCCACTCGAGAATTGGATGGTTCAGCCCCTGCAGGATCTGGTCAATATTGGTCTCGTTTAGGCAGAGATCACCCAAGAGAGCCAACGCCATCTGGTTTGCCTGCAGTATGGTCCCCTCGGGCGTCATGCAAATGATCGGGACGGGCAGTTCGGCAAGTGAGGATCCATGCTCGGGTTGGACAGGCTGAGAAACCGGCATCAAAACAAGGTGCCGTTCCGCCCCCGACGCCGATACGCCAGTGACCGCGACGCGTCTTTCCCCCTCATAAGCAGGGACCGAGCAGATTTGACCATCATGTGGCAATTCGTTCGGAAAGATATTGTCAATCGAACCCGGTGCCGCGCCGAAAAAGGCCCTTGCGGCGGTATTAAGGTGTAACAGGCGCCCGCCCCGGCCGATGGTCAGCACGGGAAGGGTGATCTTGTCCCATTGCCCTTGGTGGCCAAGCTTAATCCGCCAGCCGAACAGGTGGTCTGCCAATCGAACAACCGAAACCGGGACATTCTCGCCAACTGTGATGATGTCCTCATCCGCTGAGCCATTTGCTTGGGCCAGTGTCTGCAACCTCAGTAGAAGGCTCGACGGGTTGGCGAAGACCGAGCGCAGGACCTCGGGCAGCGTTGCCTCCGGCTCGGCTTTCAACTGTTCGCGCGCAATTGGATTGGCGACCAGAACAGTGCCCTCTTCATCGGCAATAACGCTTGCGCAATCGTCCTGATCCACAAAAACTGCCAGCATATCAAGGGTTTGATGAGCGGCCTTGTCGGCAAAGAGGCCATCGATCAGAATCCAGAGTGTCGCAAAAAGGACCGAGACTCCGACGACGATCATGCCTTGCGTCCAGTCCGCCGGCACCCGACCCGTATATGGCGCGACATATAAAAGGGCGGCCAGTCCAACCAGCGCTAAAACACGTGCAACAGATGGCGTTCTCCGCGAACGGGGATAGGAGAACGAATATGTTGAATCGGACATGAACGACCCGGGTAGCTTTTTTGAGAGCAATAACGATCCAAAATGGTTAATGCCCGCTTAACAAAGTTAAGGGACTAAGAAAACTACCTGAGGTTGTTTTAATGGGTTCCTATCTTATCAGATGCGCCGTGAAAAACCCGTCGACGCCATCCGTAACACGCCAATTCCGTTGAAGCTTCGCCGTCCAATCGGGGTTCTCCGACACAAAGCTTCCAATAACCTGTGTGTTTTCGTCCTGAAGCATCGAACAGGTCGCATAGGCGAGAAGACCTTTGGGATGAACCAGTGGCGCGACCTCACCCAGGATCGTGCGTTGCAGCTGGCTCAATTCAATCAAGCGCTCTTCACTCAGAGCCCATTTTCCGGCCGGAGCGCGCCTCCACGAGCCACTTCCCGAGCAAGGTGCATCGACCAGCACGATGTCAAAGGGCGCGAAACGGGCTAGTTCCGGTGTCTCAAGGCAGGTCACTTTTACGCCCGCACGGTCAGCACGGTTCGGCAGGTCCTGCATGCGTTTGGGGTTGATGTCATGTGCAAACACCTCGACTCCTTGATGGGCCGCGAGGGCCAGTGATTTCCCACCACCGCCGGCACAATAATCAAGAACGCGCAAACCGGGTTTCAGGAGCAAAGCCGCCACAACCGCCTGACTGGCCGCATCCTGTAGCTCGACCAGACCCTCCAGATAAGCCCGGCTTTGCGCAACCTTGCGTGCGCCCTCAATCACAGCAAGAGCCGTCTCGCAGGCGGGATGGAGTTCAGTTTGAACCCCGTCAGCCTCTAAAGCACGGGTCGCGCCTTCCACGTCTGTTTTGTGCAAATTGACCCGAAGATGCACCGGAGCGCGGCTTTGCAGCGCCGCTGCGGCCTCAGTCGCCGCATCCCCAAAAGACGCGGAAAACCGGGGCCAGAGCCAGTCTGGAATATCAAACTGCTCGGCCAGTGACACGAAACCTCGACCCAGCTCAGAGGCTTCAATCGGCGCAGGCGCGTGGCGTTCGCCAGTGAAGAGAGTGCCAGGCGCCTGCCCCGCAGCACGCATCGCTCCGATCATCAGGCCGCGACCCGTCTCAGCCCCCCCAAGCGCCGCAAAGGACCGTTTGCAGCGCAAGGCCGTAAAAACGTGATCCCGCACCGCTGCGCGATCCTTGGAGCCAGCGAACCGGCTGCGCCGCGCCCACCCAGTCAGGGCTTTTTCAACGGGCGCGCCGTCCAGAATTTGGTCAAGGATCTCGATCGAGGCCTGAACACGGGCTGCCGGTGTCATCTTTCCCTCCGTCGGCTTTCCAAGAACGCAAAACGGCGCCCGCGTCGGGGCGCCGCCTGCAACAGATCACCAGATCACATAACCCGGTAGTTCGGGCTTTCGCGCGTGATCTGCACGTCATGCACGTGGCTTTCCTTCAGACCCGCCCCGGTGATTTTGACGAAATTGCAGTTCTTGCGCATCTCTTCGACTGTGGCACAGCCGGTATAGCCCATGGCCGCGCGCAAACCGCCGACCAGCTGGTGAACAACCGCTCCTGCAGAGCCTTTATAGGGCACCTGACCTTCGATCCCCTCCGGCACCAGCTTGTCATTGGCGGCATCCTTCTGGAAATAGCGATCCGCCGAACCGCGCGCCATTGCACCCAAGCTGCCCATGCCGCGATAGGATTTGAAAGAGCGGCCCTGATACAGGATCACCTCACCCGGGCTTTCATCCGTACCCGCGATCATCGAGCCGACCATGGCGCAGGACGCACCCGCCGCGATGGCCTTGGCGAAATCGCCCGAAAACTTGATACCACCATCCGCGATCACCGGCACATCTCCGGCAGCTGAGGCGCAGTCCATGATCGCCGTCAGCTGAGGTACCCCGACACCGGCCACCATCCGAGTGGTACAGATCGAGCCCGGCCCGATACCAACCTTGATCGCATCCGCGCCCGCATCAATCAGCGCTTTGGTGGCGTCAGCCGTTGCGACGTTACCTGCAATGATCTGAACTTCGTTCGAAAGCGTTTTGGCGCGTTTGACCGCCTCCAGAACACCTTCGGAATGGCCGTGAGCGGTATCGACGACGATAATATCGACCCCCGAGTCGACCAACAGTTCCGAGCGCTCAAACCCTGCATCCCCGACCGAGGTCGCGGCGGCGACGCGCAGACGGCCCAGGTGGTCCTTGCAGGCCGTCGGGTTCAGAACGGCTTGTTCAGTGTCTTTCAGGGTCAGCAGACCGGTCAGCTTGCCCTCGCCATCAACGACCAGAAGCTTTTCGATCCGACGGGCGCGCATCAGGGATTTGGCCTCTTCCAGATCGGCAGGCTCTTGCAGCATCGCCAAATTGTCCGAGGTCATCATGGCCTTGATCGGCGTGTCGTCCGACGTGGCAAATCGCATGTCCCGGTTGGTCACGATGCCGACAACGCGGCCCTGCTCGTCCACAACCGGGAAACCCGTGAAGTTGTAGCGCTGCACCAGCGCCTGCGCGTCTGCCAACGTCTGATCGGCGCGCAGCGTCACTGGGTTGTAAACGATGCCCGATTCGAACCGTTTCACCCGGCGTACCTCGCGGGCCTGTTCCTCAACCGATAGGTTCTTGTGGATCACACCGATCCCACCGGCCTGCGCCATGGCGATGGCCATACGCGCCTCGGTCACCGTATCCATGGCCGAGCTGAGCAGCGGGATGTTCATGGAAATCTGACGCGTCACGCGCGTCGTCGTATCCGCTGTTGCCGGCAGCACTGAAGATGCGCCCGGAACAAGAAGTACGTCGTCAAAGGTAAGTGCCTCACGAATCTGCATCATCAAACCCCATGCAAAAGCCCGTTTGGCGGTGACCCTATTGCATGGATTGACCCGAAGGAAAAGCCCCAGAACCCAAGTTGTTTGCCCTTGGGTAGGAATAGCACGTCACAAAACGACGCTCGTTGTACAAAACGTGCCGCTGACAGGGCTTTCCCTTTGTGAATAAACTCATATCTTCCCCGGCATACGCGCGAACACAATTTAGGCAGGCCGACCATGACCACCGATCCCCTTGTCGTCTTTACCCCCTCGGGCAAACGCGGGCACTTTCCCGTTGGCACCCCGATTCTGACCGCCGCCCGACAGCTGGGCGTCGATCTGGATTCGGTTTGCGGAGGGCGCGGCATCTGCTCGAAATGTCAGATCACGCCCAGCTACGGCGAGTTTCCCAAGCACGGCGTTACCGTCTCGGAAGACGCGTTGAGTGAATGGAACGCGGTGGAGCAGCGCTATGATGACAAGCGTGGCCTGAAGCCCGGTCGTCGTTTGGGCTGTCAGGCCTCGGTTCAGGGCGATGTGGTGATCGATGTGCCGCCCGAAAGCCAAGTTCACCGTCAGGTAGTCCGTAAGGCCGCGGCGGTGCGCGCCATCACCATGGACCCGGCCACGCGGCTGTATTTCGTGGTCGTCGAAGAGCCCGACATGCACTCGCCCACCGGCGATCTGGAGCGTCTGGAACGTGCCCTGCGCGAGCAGTGGAAGATCGAGGCTGTTACCGCCGATCTTTCCCTGATGTCCAAGCTGCAACCGGTGCTGCGCAAAGGCAAATGGGAAGTCACTGTCGCCGTTCACAAAGGCCATAAGGACTCGGCGGCCCGCATCGTCGAAATCTGGCCCGGCCTGCACGAAGGGGGCCTTTATGGTCTGGCCATCGACCTCGGCTCGACCACGGTTGCGGCGCATCTGACCGATCTGGAGACGGGTGAGGTCAAGGCCTCATCCGGTCTGATGAACCCTCAGATTCGCTTCGGCGAAGACCTCATGAGCCGAGTTTCCTACGCCATGATGAACCCCGGCGGCGATCAGGAGATGACCAAAGCCGTGCGTGAGGCGATCAATGACCTGACCACCTCGATCGCTGAAGAAGCGGGCATTGACGCCAGCCTAATCGTTGAGACGGTGTTTGTTTGTAACCCGGTCATGCACCACTTGCTGCTGGGTCTGGACCCGGTCGAACTGGGGCAAGCTCCGTTTGCGCTGGCGACTTCGGAAAGCATGTCTCTGCCCGCGCGTGAGATGGACCTGACCACGATGAACCCGCGCGCGCAGATCTACATCCTGCCCTGTATCGCCGGTCACGTGGGTGCCGACTGTGCCGCCGTTGCCCTGTCGGAAGAACCCGGCAAATCCGAAGACCTCGTGCTAATCGTGGACGTGGGCACCAATGCCGAAATCCTGCTGGGCAACACCAGCCGCGTTCTGGCTTGCTCGTCGCCTACTGGGCCCGCATTCGAAGGCGCGCAGATCAGTTCTGGCCAACGCGCCGCCCCCGGCGCGATTGAGCGGATCGAGATTGACCCCGTCACCAAGGAACCCCGCTTCCGCGTGATCGGATCCGAGAAATGGTCCGATGAGGACGGCTTTGATCAGGACATCGCCACCACTGGCATCACCGGCATCTGCGGCTCTGGCATCATCGAGGCGGTGGCCGAGATGCGCATCGCTGGCCTGCTGGACGAAAGCGGCCTGATCGGATCGGCCGAGCAAACCGGCACGCCCCGCTGCGTTCCTGAAGGGCGCACACACGCCTATCTGATCCATGATTCCAGCGCGGAAGGTGGCCCTCGGATCACGGTCACCCAAGGCGATATCCGGGCCATCCAGCTGGCGAAATCGGCACTTTATGCGGGTGCGCGCCTATTGATGGACGAGATGGAGGTCGACCGCGTGGATCGCGTGGTTCTGGCCGGGGCCTTCGGTGCGCATATCTCGACCAAGCACGCGATGGTTCTGGGCATGATCCCGGATGCACCGCTCGATAAGGTCTCTAGCGCGGGCAACGCGGCTGGTACCGGCGCCCGGATTGCACTGTGCAACATCGGCTCGCGCGCCGAGATCGAGCGTGTCGTCCGCGAGATCACCAAGATCGAAACCGCCATCGAGCCGAAGTTCCAGGACCACTTCGTTGCCGCCAACGCGATCCCGCACAAAACGGACCCATTCCCGGAACTCGCACAGGTCGTCACCCTGCCCGCACCGTCCTTCAACACCGGTGGCGGCGATGAGGAAAAGACTGGCCGCCGTCGCCGCCGGAGGTCATAGTTCCCCTCAAAAGGGGGCTGCGATGCTGAACATCAACGGGGATCAGGAAGAGTTCTGGGGCAAGTCTGAAATGGGTACCCGCTGGCTGACCTTTGAAGATCAGCTGGACACCTTGTTTCAGCCCGTCCTGGAACTGGTCCTGAAACGATCTGGCTTGTCACGGGGCATGCGGATTCTTGATATCGGCTGTGGCACTGGCGCATCTGCGCTGGCCGCTGCGCAGCTTGTTGGGGCTGAGGGTGCGGTGCGCGGCATCGACATATCGGAACAGTTTCTAGAGCGCGCGCGCCAGCGGGCCAGCAATGCTGGTCTGGGCAATCTTTCGTTTCAATATGCCGACGCTCAGACCACAGAGCTTTCGCGGGGCGATATTGACGCGATGATCTCAAGGTTCGGCGTCATGTTCTTTGCCGACCCGACCGTCGCCTTCGCCAACATGGCTCGCGCCCTGAAGCCCGGTGCGCAGATGACCTTTGCCGCTTGGGGCGGTCTGTCTGACAACCCTTGGTTCAAAACCCCGCATATCGCTGCCACAGCGCGGTTGGGTCAGCCGCCTAAAGTTGACCGGAATGCCCCTGGGCCGCTCGCCTTCCATGACAAGGACAGAGTCGCTGGCCTGATGCGCGATGCGGGGCTGGTTGATGTTCAGGTCACGACGGTTTCGCTGGTGCTAAACGGACCACTATCGGTCGAAGACGCAGCCCTGCTATGCACCCGTGTGGGACCTGCTGCGCGTGTGATCGCGCATTTCAACGGCACCGAAGAGGATGTGCGCGCGATCGTCGATACTGTTGTGCTACAGTTCGAGGAGTACCTCACTTCGGAAGGAACGCGAGTCCCGGCCGTTATCAACCTGCTGCAAGCGCGCCGTTCACAATAGACATTGAAGTTGGAGCGGGTAGCGGGAATCGAACCCGCGCGTTCAGCTTGGGAAGCTGACAGGCTACCATTACATCATACCCGCCGCGAAATTTGAGATACCATCGCCACCTGAGGAACTGCAAGCGCCTTTCGGTGAGGTTTATGGATTACTCTGTCCTCGCCCGCAGAGAGTCGATCAATGATTGGTCAACATCCAATGCCTCGCAAGCTGCGTCCAAAGTTCGTTTGTCCAAATGCTGTGGGTTTAGATCTATGTCCTTTGAGAACGCATCAACGATGGTTTGCATTGCCTTGATTCTCGCAGATTTTTTGTTGTTAGCCGGAATAACGTGCCACGGTGCAATCGCCGTTGACGTACGCGCCAGCATCTCATCGACGGCGATCCCGGCTTCGTCCCAACGCTCGCGATTGCGGAAATCCTCATAAGTTAGCTTCCAGCGTTTCAACGGGTTGCGCAGGCGTTCTGTGAAACGTGCCATCTGTTCGTCTTGTGAAATATGAAAGAACAGCTTTACGATCCGGGTGCCGTCATCAACGAGCATGCGCTCGAAATCGTTGATCTCTCGATATCCCGCCCGCCACCGTTTCTCCGGTGTGAATTTCTCGATCCGTTCCACCAGAACACGCCCGTACCAACTTCGGTCAAAGGCCGAGATTGCACCTTCTGGCGGCAAACGTTCCCAAAACCGCAGCAGATAGTGGCGATTGAGATAGTAGTTGCGCGGTGCGCCGATCGGCCAGACTTTGAAGCTGCGCGGATCAAGCGCCTGGCTGATACGGCGGATCGTGCCACCTTTGCCAGCGGCATCCCAGCCTTCAAAGACGATTACGCCCTTGGTTCCATGGAATAGAAAAGCTTGCTGAATACGCGCCAGTTTCGCCTGCAGATCGATCAGCTTGTCGAAATAGTCCTTCTTGCCCAACTTCTCACTCAGGTCCGCGTCGGCCAGTTTTGGTGGGTGATGTTTGGACATGAAAGCACCTGATCGTTGCGGAAAAGACCACCCCAGTCTCTACGATATCACGCTTGATGCATTGATCAGGGTCAAACGAAAAAGGCCGGGCGCAGGGCCCGGCCTTTGATCTGATAGTTCAGATAATCAAGCGCGACGGCGACGGCCACCGCCGCGACGACCGCCTGCTCCCCCGGCCGCAGCCGCTTCTTCAGGCGATTTGTTGAACTTAATCCATGCGCCGCCGTGCGGGTCGTTGTTGGTCAGAAGGTTGGCGGCACGGATGGCCTCCATCTCCTTGCCGGCACGCGGCTGGGTCGAGCCCAGACCGAACATCTGAACAAAGGCCTCATCGTCCATGCCTTCGGGCAGGATGATACCAGCTGCGGCAACGGCTTCTTTCTTCTCAGCGATTTTCTTCTGCGTCGTCGGCAGAGCAACCGGGTTCATGATCGCGGACGTCATGCCCGCACCCATTGCCATCGGCAGGAACGCGTTGTTGATGCCGTGGCGGTTCGGCAGACCGAACGAGATGTTGGATGCACCACACGTGGTGTTCACGCCCAGTTCCTCACGCAGACGACGGACCAGAGCGAAGACCTGTTGGCCAGCAGTTGCCATCGCGCCGATCGGCATAACCAGCGGGTCAACCACGATGTCATGCGCTGGGATGCCGAAATCGGCAGCGCGCTCAACGATTTTCTTGGCCACGTCGAAACGCACATCGGGGTCTTCCGAGATGCCGGTATCGTCGTTCGAGATCGCAACAACCGGAACGTTGTATTTCTTGACCAGCGGCAGAACCAGCTCCAGTCGCTCTTCTTCGCCGGTGACCGAGTTCAGCAGCGGACGGCCTTCAGCCGCCTCGAGACCGGCCTCCAGCGCACCGGGAACCGACGAGTCGATGCAGAGCGGGACGTCAACCAGACCCTGAACCAGCTCAACGATTTGGCGCATCAGCGGCGGCTCGGTCTCGTTCGGGTTGGGGTTCGAATTGTAGACAACGCCTGCGTTGATATCCAGAACGGTCGCGCCAGCGGCGACCTGCGCCAGGGCGTCTTTCTCAACGGTTGAAAAGTCGCCTGCCTCAAGCTCAGCGGCCAGTTTCTTGCGGCCCGTGGGGTTGATCCGCTCGCCAATCACGCAGAACGGTTCGTCAAAGCCAAGAACGGCGGTTTTTGTTTTTGATTCTACGACTGTACGGGTCATGTCCGTTCCTTAAGCGTTGGCCGGCTTCGCCGAAGCGCCGCCGTTGTTGATGGCCCAGTTGGCGTTGGTCTTGATGCCGCCAAGGGGGAAGAAGTGTACATTGGTGATGTTGAAATCCGGGTTTGCCGCTTTGTATTCGGCCAGCTCGGTGATCACATCGTTCGGCTCGTAAGGCAGCAGCAGCTTGGAGACATCCATGGCGCGTTTTTGCAGAACTTTCAGTGATGGGCCAACACCACAGGCGATGGCGAACTTGATCAGGGTCTGCAACTTGGCAGGGCCTGCGATACCGATATGAACCGGGATGTCGATCCCCGCCTCTTTCAGCCCGTTCGCCCATTCGATGATCGGTTTTGCGTCGAACGCAAACTGAGTGGCCAGCGCCATCTCGGCGTCGGTGGTTTCGCTGAATTTCTGTTTCCAGCGCAGCGCGTCGTCTACGTTCTTGGTCGAGCCGTCCGGGTCAATGTCCTTGTTACCCTCGGGGTGACCGGCAACGTGCAGGCGCTTGAAACCGGCTTTGTCGAACAGGCCAGACTCCAACAGTTGCATCGAGCTGTCGAAATCACCGTACGGCTTGGCCACGCCACCAGCCAGCAGCAGCGCCTGATCAACGCCCGCTTCGCCCTGATACATCGAGATCCAGTTCTCCAGCGTCGCGGCATCCTTGATGATACGCGCGGGGAAGTGCGGCATGACCGGGTAACCTTCGGCGGCGATGCGCTTGGCGGTTTTCACCATATCTTCGATCGGCGTGCCCTCGATATGGGCGATGTAGACACGGGTGCCTTCGGGCAGCAACGCGCGGAAATCTTCGACCTTTTCGGCGGTGCGCGGCATTACCTCGATCGAGTAGCCCTGCAGAAAGGCTTCGACGGTCGGATTTACAGGGCCGTTTTCGGCGGCATCACGTTTCTTGAAGTTCAGCAAAGCCATTGCGGCCTCCCATATAGATTTCGGGCTCATGCCCAACCGTCATTCGCGATCAGTGCCTTGATGCGGTCCTGATCGTATTCCGTTTCCAGACGCACAGCCTGCGCTTCGGCAATCTCGGACGGGTCGCCCTCAACCGCGAAAGGCTCGGCCTTACGCCATTCGGCCAGGTAGGCATCACTGTCCTTGGCATTCACCTTCATGGCGGCGCGGTCGATGGCCTGTTCAAACCGTTCTTCCAACTGCCGCTTTGCGCCACGACGGCCTTTGCCGACGATGACCTGAGCGGGAATGTCGCGCCAGTACACGATGGTGACGTCAGGCATAGCTGTGATTCCTCCTAACCAATGGGGCGGTTCTAAACGTCTATATTGGGCTAAGGAGGTCGGTTTTCGACACCCAGCGCCTTCCAAGCGACCTTTTTGCCTATGACGGTGTACAGTCGTTTTAGCCGGGTTTCACACAAAACCAGATATCAAAACTTTCAACGCTTGTATGAGGATGGCTCAACACAAGCAAAAACCCCGGGCGGGAATACCGTCCGGGGCTTGTTTTTAAGGCGTTTTTGGCCTTAGCCGACCAAACCACCATCGTCGCGCGTGACCGCGATGATAGCCGAGCGTGGCACGGCATCGCCGCCTTCGGGCCAGTGGCTGTTGCCGTCCTCACCGGGGTGCTGGACGCCCACGAACATGGTGCGGCGATCCGGCGACCAGCTGAGGCCGGTGATCTCACACTCATTCGGGCCGACCAGGAAGCGGCGGATTTCGCCGGTGACCGGGTCACCTGCCAGCATCTGGTTGTTGCCCTGACCTTCGAAATCACCTTCGTTGCCATAGTTGCCGTCGGTCTGGATCCACAGCAGGCCGTTGCTGTCGAATTTCAGACCATCGGGTGAGTTGAACATGTTCTCGGCATTTACGTTGTCCGACCCGCCATAGGTGTCCTGATGGACATTCGGGTTGCCCGCCAGCACATACAGATCCCAGGCAAAGCCGGACGCGGTATGATCGCCACCTTCGGGGCGCCAGCGTACGATCTGGCCATAGTTGTTGGCCTCGCGAGGGTTCGGACCGTTGACCGAGGTGTCATCCCCACCGGCATTCGGCTTGACGCCCCGGTTCTTGTTGTTGGTCAGACAGCAATAGACCTCGGCTACGTTCGGGTTGGCAGCCACCCACTCGGGGCGGTCCATGGTGGTCGCGCCCACAGCAGACGCGCCCTGGCGGGTGTGGATGCTGACTTCGGCCTGTGAGGCCAAACCGGTTGTCTCGGGCGTCAGGTCCAGCCATTCACCGGTACCGTCATCGTTGAATTTTGCAACCGACAGCGTGCCGTTTTCCAGCAGCGCGTTGGTATCGACGCCAGCCGCATAGACACCGTCCGACACGAAGCGGTACAAGAACTCGCCGCGCTCATCATCGCCCATGTAGACAACAACGCGACCGTCATTATTGACCACAGATTCGGCATTTTCGTGCTTGAAACGGCCCAGAGCGGTCAGTTTGCGCGGGGTCGAGGTCGGGTCGGTAGGGTCGATCTCAACCACGTAACCGGCGCGGTTCGGTTCATTGGGGTTCTTCGAGACGTCAAAACGCTCGTCGATCTTGGCCCAGCCATAGCCCCAATCCTTGGATGAGACGCCATAGCGTTTAAGCTCGGCGCTGACTTCGTGGGCTTCGTCTTCCGCCGAGAAGTAGCCGTTGAAGTTTTCTTCACAGGCCAGATAGGTGCCCCAAGGCGTCATACCGTTGCCGCAGTTGTTCCACGTCCCTTTGGAGGTCGTGCCGGTCGGATCAGCGGCGGTTTTCATCAGGTCGTGGCCCGCAGCGGGCCCGGTGATGGTCATATCGGTCTGCGGCGTGATGCGGCGGTTATACGGGCTATCCTTGACGATGCCCCATTTGCCGTCGGTATTGGCAATCTCGACCACTGTCACACCATGGGCCATCATGCCCTTGGCAACATCATCGTCCGAAGCCGCTTTGGCGTCCGGATTGTTGCCCCAAAGGATATCGCGGTTGGTATATTCGTTGTTGACGACCAGCAGAACGTGACCGTCATGGAAGAAAACGTCCTGACCGTCGGTGTTGTCGCCAAAGGCGCGTTCCTGGCTGGCGGCAGTGCCACGGGTCGCAGGATCGAATTCAGGCGCGTCGGACCACAGCGGGTCCCCCCAGCGTACCATGACTTCGGCCTTGTAGCCTGCGGGCACGACCACCTCATCGGCAGTTGAAACCGGAATCGCCTCGAACGAGAACCGATCAGCTGACGCGCGCGCACCCGTAGGCAGAAGCGAGCCGCCTACTGCGGTAAAGCTGCCCATGGCCAAAACGCCCCCAAGAAAGCCACGTCGCGACAAGGCGCGCTCGACCACGCGGTCGAATTCACATTCTTCGGGGCGCGGATTTACGACTTCATCAAATTCGTCGAAGGACAGGGTGCGCTCATCTTTCATGGCAGTCTCCGTATCTGGCTGTAAGCTTGTAGAGAATCCCGAAATGGGGATCGGCACGGGAATTGCATTTCAGTATGAACGCTGTGTGACACTCACGTTAAATTCAAAATTGAAATCACTTGCGCGTCGGCGAGACCCCGCCTAGGGTCAACTTAACTCGAAAATCGGAGGGCGTTACGAATGGCGCCCAAGCGTCCCAAAGGTGCGGGCGCGTTCCCGAAGGCGGTCGAAAGCCCCGCGCCGGCAAGACCCGATCCAGATGCACTCTATGCGGCGTTGGATCTGGGGACAAATAGCTGCCGCATGTTGATAGCCCAACCCAAGGGGAGTGGGTTCCATGTGGTAGACAGTTTCTCCAAATCCGTGCAGTTGGGCGCGGGTTTGGAACGCACGGGACGGTTGTCTCGGGCATCAATGTCGCGCACCGTTCAGGCGCTGCGAATCTGTCAGCAGAAACTGAAGCGAAACAAGGTCAAACGGATGCGTCTGGTCGCAACCGAGGCCTGTCGGCGCGCTAAGAACTCACGCGATTTCATCCGGCAGGTGCGGCGTGAAACCGGCCTGAACCTTGAGATCATCCAGCCCGAGGAAGAGGCCCGTCTGGCCGTCATCTCCTGCGCGCCGCTGGTGTCGACCAAGACCGAGCAGTTGCTGGTCGTGGATATTGGCGGCGGCTCGACCGAACTGGTCTGGATTGACATCTCATCGGTTCCGCGCCGCGATCGGCCAGCGGCGATCATGCGCCTGCATAACGGCTTTCACACCGCCGACAGCCCCTTCCCGGCCGCCAAGGTCGTGGACTGGATCAGCGTCCCGCTGGGCGTCGCAACCTTGCGTGACCAGTTTCATGACGTCGAGGATGACTCGGCCCGGTTTGCCCTCATGAGCTGGTTTTTCGAGGAAAATCTCGCCGATTTCGCCCCCTACAAGGACGAACAGACCCGAGCGGGTTTCCAGATCGTCGGCACCAGCGGTACCGTAACAACCGTTGCGGCCTCCCATCTGGGCCTGAAGCGCTATGACCGGACCAAGGTGGACGGTTTGCGCATGACCAGCGATCAGATTGACAAAGTCATACGCGGGTATTTAGAACTCGGCCCTCACGGGCGACGCCGGGACCCTCGGATTGGGGATGACCGGCAGGCCCTGATCATGTCCGGCTCGGCCATTTTGCAGGCCCTTTTGCGTTGCTGGCCCACCGACCGCCTGTCTGTGGCGGACCGGGGGCTGCGTGAAGGTCTGCTCTATGCGCAGATGAGTGCGGACGGCGTATTGGAAGACGGACCGTTCTGATGGCGAAGACACCGAGTGGAAAAAACACTTCAGGCCGCGGGCAACGCGACCTGAAGGTCAAGGTGAAGACGGCGCGTGGGCGCAAGCTCAGCTCGACCCGGTGGCTCGAGCGGCAGCTGAACGACCCTTATGTCAAACGCGCGAATGCGGAAGGGTATCGCGGGCGGGCGGCATTCAAGATCCTCGAACTGGATGACAAGTTCCGCTTTCTGGTCCCCGGTGCGCGCGTCGTCGATCTGGGCTGTGCCCCCGGTGGCTGGCTGCAGGTCGCCGTCAAGCGTGTGAATGCACTGGGCGAGAAAAGCGGCAAGCGTATCGGCACTGTTCTGGGTGTTGACCTGCAAGAGGTTGAACCGGTTGCAGGCGCGACGGCCCATGTGCTGGATTTCATGGAAGATGACGCGGACCTCAAGGTCAAAGAATGGCTGGGCGGTAAGGCAGACGTTGTGATGTCGGACATGGCCGCCGCGTCCTCGGGTCACAAGCAGACCGACCATTTGCGGATCATGGCCCTGTGCGAAACCGCCGCTTACTTTGCCTTCGATGTGCTGGAGGACGGCGGCACCTTTGTGGCCAAGGTTCTGGCAGGCGGCGCCGAGGGCGATTTGCAAAAGCTGCTCAAGCAGAAGTTCGAAAAAGTGGCAAACGTCAAACCGCCTGCATCGCGTTCGGACAGTTCCGAGAAGTTCGTGGTTGCGACCGGATTCCGAGGCGGCGCCTAGTCCTCAAGTACGATCTGACCAGCCAACCGCTGTTCTCGCAGCGACGCGGCTGCGATGCCTTGCAGCATCAGCCCCTCACCATGATTCAGGTCAACCGGCTTGCGTTCCCGAAGCTCCGCGATCCGCAGATCCGATGAGACCTGCCTGCCCCGTAACGCAAGCTGTTTCAAAACATGTTCCGACATGTGACACCTATTACGACCCGTTGGCCTGACACCCTCGGACACAGGTCTAGCGGTCAAATCTGCCGGGATGATGGCGCGAAACGGGCGCGCAAGGGCCGTTCTTATGGCCCGAGTTGCCGGGACAGCTCTTGCAGGTTCGGATCATTGGGAATGCGCTGCAAGCCCTCCTGCACGACCTCACGCGCGGCCTGCGGCCCGCGATTGATCTGCGCCAGCTGCACCAGCATCGGCCAGGCTTCCAAACGCTGAGGGTCGAGGGTCACAACCTCGCGAAAGGCACGCTCGGCTGCTGGAGCGTTGCGGAAGGTCAGTGCCATTCCGCCTAGCACCATATGGGTTTCAGGGAAATCCAGACGGTTTGCGATTGCCCCTTGCCACTCGGCGGTGGCTTGCCCTGCCAAGATCCGCTGTTTCTCGGTCATCGCCTCGGGCGGGATTGTCAGGACCTCTTTTGCCGCCGAAATCCGAACGTTGCGCAGCGGGTCCGAAAGCAATGGTTCCAACCGCTGCACCTGATCGCGGGGAGAGGCCTGGCGCTGCAACGTCACAGCGTTGGCCCGAACCAGCGGGTCGGTATCCGTCAGCAACTCCGCCGTGGCGTCGGCCACCTGACGCGAGCCGTAGGGCTGCAGGAGATACGCCGCTGTTGCGCGCACGATCCCGGCCTGAGACGGATCGTTGGCAATCGCCAGCAGCCCTTCGGGACTGTCCGCCTGCCCCGCCATTGCCGGAGCGAACACCGAACCGAAATGCGGGCCGCGATGGGTTGAGGTCGGAAACCAGCCCTCGATCTGCACCGCGGCCCATGGCTGGTCTTTGTCGGTGTGGCAATCGGTGCAGGCATCCTGCCCAAGCCCCAGATCAGGGCGCGGCACACGAAAACTGTGATCCCGCCGACCGTCGACGCCCATGTAGACACGCTCGATCATGTGGCAGGTCTTGCATTGCGCACCTGCGCTGTATTCGGGGTGGTGGTGATGATCAGGGGTGTCATAGTCCTTGCGGGCCAGAGTTGGGAAATCCGGATTGCCCGCCGGAGAATGGCATTGCGTACAGACCCCGTTGCCCTCAGCCCTCAGCGTTGCGCTATGGGGTTCGTGGCAGTTCATGCAGCCCACGCCCTGTGCATACATCTTGGATTGCAGGAAGGACCCGTAAACATAGACCTCATCAAGAATCTGGCCGTCGGGGTGATAGGCCCCCGGTCGCAGCAGCGCGAGATTAAAAGCGTCGTGATAGGGCGTTCCGGGCAGAGGGTTGCCCTGCGCATGCGCCTCGCGCCGGGAATGGCAGCCAGCGCATTGCTGAATTTCTGCCTCGGTCTGGCCTTTGCCCCATGACATCGCGAAACCGGCCTCGCCTACCCCTTCGGGCAATATACGGCCATTGACCCAGTCGATATGCGCCGAACCGGGGCCGTGGCAGGCCTCACACCCGACGCCGATCTCAGCCTGGCGAGACTGGTAGCTGCGGGTTTGCGCGTCGTAGTTTTTTTCAAAGCCGGTTGCGTGGCATTCGGCGCAGCGGGCGTTCCAGTTCTTGTAGGGCCCGGTCCAGTGCAGCCCGTCATCGGGCGGCAAATCCTGATCCGGATAGAGGTGATACCAGCGTTCGTTTTCCGTGTCCCAGACCACGTCGAAACTCTGCAATCGACCGGGATCGGTTTCGAACAGGTATTGCTGCAAGGGTTCTATGCCGACGACAGAGTGGACGTCATATTCGGTCATCACACCGTCTTTTTCAGTGACCTGAGCGGTTGGGACCTCGCCGCTATGGTCGAACAGGACCGACATGCCGTCATGCTGAAAACGGGTCCCATCAAAATCGGCAACCATCTTTCCTGCCCCGACCTCGGTCCAGGCCAGCGCGTGGTGAGAGGTTGCCCAGGCCTCGGCCTCCTCCACGTGACAGTCAGTGCATTGATCCGAACCGACATAGGACTGCGCGTTGGCGGCCCCGGCCAATGCAACAAAGAGCAAAACCCACCTCATGCCGAAGCGCTTTCTTGGTCGCGCTGCAAATCCATCAGGGCTCCGTTATACTCGGCACCCAGGATCAGGATCGCCGCGCACAGGTATAGAAAAATCAACGCCGCCATGGCTCCTGCCAACCCGGCATAGGTGGCGCTGTAGCTGGCGAACTGGCCGATATAGATGGAAAACCCCCACCCTCCGGCCCCCAGCAGAACAAGGGTCAGCACAACGCCGGGCAAGATCTGCGTCACCCGATGGCGACCGGTCGGAAGGATCAGATGCGCCAGCAGGATCGTGCCCGCCGGAACCGCAATGGTGAAGGTCCAGCGCAGGCGGTCCACCGACAACCAGTTCGAGACATCTACATCCGTATGCTCGGACACGAGCTGAGTATAGACGGGCAAGACAACCTCGACCGCAGCAATGATCAGGATCGCGGCACCGCCCAGAATAACCAGGCCAATGCACAGCAGCCGCGTTTTCCAGAACGGCCAGCTGTCCTGATCATGATAGGCCTGATTCATTGCCGCCCGCACCGCCGCGACTCCGTTTGAGGCGAAATAGACCGCCAGCAGACCACCGATGGTAATCACGCCCGAGCTGGAGCTTTGCAACACCGCGCGCAACTCGGAGACGATCGGTTCAGCCACATCTTGTGGCCATGCGCCGAAAATCAGCTCGATCAATTCGTCGTTCACATAGCCCTGAGACAAGGCGCCCGCCAGCGCCACGGTAAACAGAACAAAGGGAAAAAGCGCCATCATCATCGACATGGCGACATGGCTGCTCATGACAAAGCCGTTCTTCTCGCCAAAGCGCCGAACGGCCAGGAAAAACGCCTTTATCAAACGGCTTGATATGGGATTCGCAGCACTGGACATAGGGAACTCTACCCTGCGCATCTTACGGGTAGAAGCCACCCAAGCGGAAAATCAATCATATAAATAATTGAGCGCATTGCATAAACTCTTTGCCCTGTGCAGGATCGCATCAAGCACCTTGTCCCAATTAGGTTTGCACATGCCTCTGGACCCGAACACAACCACGGACGTACCCCGCGCCACACTGCCTGTGGTGCGTGACACCTGTATTGTCGCAACCCTTTTGGTTTTGGGGCTATACGCCGGGGCCGCGTTCCTGATCCCGCTGACCATGGCCCTTCTGGTCAACGTGCTGATCATCGCGCTGAGCGACCGGATCGCAGCCCTGACACGTGTCCCCGTCTGGCTCGCCAACGTAGCCGGTGTCACCGTGGTTCTGGCTGGCCTGTTCATGATCATGTATATCCTCGGCAGTCAGGCCACCCAGTTTGCCCGCACCGTCGGCACCTATGAGGAGCAATTCGACAATGCCGTGAACCGCGTCGCCGGATTGGTGGGCAGCGACGTTACTCGCTTTATCCGGGACAATCTGGTCAGCATCGACATGTCCTACGTCGCCCGCATCCTGCTGGGCAGCGCGACATCCCTGTTAAACCAGTTCTTCCTGATCAGCCTCTATGTAGCGTTTCTGATGGCCGAGCGTTTAGCGTTTCGAAAGAAAATCCAGATGGCCGCCGGCAACCCACAAACTGGTCGAGAATTCGCGGCCATGCTGGATGCGATCTCGATCAGTCTGCAACGTTATGTCGGCGTCAAAACCCTGATCAGCCTAATCACGGCTGGCATCAGCTACAGCATTTTTCGCTTGCTGGGCCTTGAGTATGCCGAGACATGGGCGGTGCTGACCTTTGCGCTGAACTTCATCCCCTCGATCGGGTCGATCATTGCCGTCATCTTCCCGGCGATGATCGCTCTGGTTCAATTTGAAAGCATCGCGCCGTTTCTGGTGGTGGTCCTGGGCTGCGGCACCATCCAGTTCCTGATCGGCAATTTCCTCGATCCGGCGTTGCTGGGCCGGTCGCTGAACATGTCGACTTTTCTGGTCATCCTTGCCCTGATGTTCTGGACCACCGTATGGGGCTTGATCGGAGCCTTCCTGAGCGTTCCCCTAACGGTCTGTATCCTAATCGTCTTCAGCCACATCCCCGCGCTGAGGCCCGTCGCGATCCTCATGTCTCTGGATGGCAGGCTTGGGGATGCCAGTAGCGACGCGGTTTCCAGCTAATTCCGGCGACCCGCGAAAACAATCAAATATAAGGAAGTCGGAATTCCTGTTGGTCTGCGTGGTATCGCGCTGATAACATGTTCTCATTACTTGAAAATCCCGAATCCGGGTCCCTGCAGGTACTAGGCTGCACGGCCTGCCTTTCGGGCCGGAACGGGATATTTTTATGAGCGCACTCAATCAGATCATGGATCTCAGATCCCGCATGGCGCAGTCGATCATTGGACAGACCGAGGTGATTAATCGCCTGTTGATCGGTCTTCTGGCCAACGGCAACCTGCTGATCGAAGGGTTGCCGGGACTGGCAAAAACGCGCGCGGTCAAGGCCATGGCCAAGAACATGGACGCTCAGTTCAGCCGTATCCAGTTTACGCCGGACCTGCTACCTTCGGACGTGACCGGGACCGAGATTTATCAGCAAACGGACAAAGGCAGCGAATTCAAATTCGAACCCGGCCCGATATTCGCCAACATCGTCCTCGCCGACGAAATCAACCGTGCACCCGCCAAAGTGCAAGCCGCTCTGCTTGAGGCGATGGAAGAACGCCAGGTCACAGTTTCCGGCACAACCCACAAGATGGAGCCGCTGTTCATCGTCATGGCCACCCAGAACCCGATCGAGCAAGAGGGCACTTACCCTCTGCCCGAGGCGCAGATGGACCGGTTTCTGATGCATGTGCAGATCACCTACCCTCCGGTCGAGGATGAGGTTGAGGTCATCCGTCTGGTGCGCGGTGAGGACATCGCCGCAGGCAAAGCTGCACCCGAGGAGCGTCCGCCAGCGATCCCGCAGGATGCCATCTTTGACGCCCGTACCGAGATCGGACAGATTCACGTCTCAGACGCGATGGATCGCTATATGGCCGATATCGTGCAGGCTACCCGCACGCCCGAGGCGCTCAGTCCCGAGCTGGCCAGTTGGATCGAGATCGGCGCCAGCCCCCGCGCCTCGCTTGCGTTGGACAAATGCGGGCGCACGCATGCGTGGATGAACGAACGCGATTATGTCGACCCCGCAGATATCCGCGCCATTGCCCATGATGTGCTGCGCCATCGCGTGACCCTCAGCTTCGAGGCGCAAGGATCCGGCAAATCCGCAGATGACGTGATCGCCGAGCTGTTACGTTTGGTTGCATTGCCCTGACCCTTAAGGATACCGGCTGCATGAGTCAGACTGCGCCATATTCCAAAGACCCGCGCATCCATGTGGATGCCGACCAGCTTGTGCGTCTTGGCCCGCGCGCCCGAGCGCTCAGCCTGTTGCCCCGTCAACCTGCGCGGTCGATCCTGAATGGCCGCCATGCCTCGCGACTGCGCGGACGTGGCCTGAACTTTGAAGAACTGCGCGGCTATCTGCCCGGTGACGACATCCGGACCATCGACTGGAAGGTTACCGCCCGCACCGGAAACCCCCATGTTAGGGTCTACACCGAAGAGCGCGACCGCCCGGCCCTTTTGCTGGTCGATCAGCGTGTTTCGATGTTCTTTGGGACCGTCGCTTACATGAAATCCGTCATCGCCGCCGAGGCCGCAGCAATTGCAGCGCATCGCGTATTGGGCCAGGGAGACCGTGTAGGCGGCCTCGTCTTCAGCGATACCAGCGTTGCCGAGCATCGCCCTCAGCGCCGCGCGACCGCACTGACCCGGCTTTTGTCTTCCATAGCGGCTGCCAACTCCGCCCTACATGCGGGTCTGACGCCAGAACCAACCGTATCCTTAAACGATATGCTGACCGAGGCCGCGCGTGTCTGCCAAACCAGCGGTTTGATCTGCCTTTTCTCCGACTGCGACGGTCTGGATGACCGGTCGGAGGCCCTGCTCCGCCGTCTTGCGGCGTCGAACGACCTGATTGTGTTCAACGTCGCCGATCCGACATCGCACAGCTTGGCGCCTGACCTCAAACTGACCGTCTCGGACGGGGACGCGCAGATTGAAATTGACAGCTCCGATCCCGAGCTTTCCGCGAAAATCCGCGTCTCAATGGAGGACCGCCTTTCGCAGCTCCACAAGTGGTCGCGCCGATACGGGTTCCCTGTGGTACCTCTAACAACCTCGGAGCCGGCGCTGGACCAGTTGCTGCGCTTGTTCGGACATGGCGGAGCACGGCGATGAGCATCGACACCACCGGGAAATCTCTTGTCGACTTACTGAACATGCTCGAACCCGCGCCCAAGCCTTCGCCTATTTCAATGACGCCTCAGACATGGGGATGGGCTGCTTTGGCAATCCTGCTGTCGATCGTCTTGTTCGCCGCGGTCTCGATAATTCGCAAACACAGACGCGCCAACGCTTATCGACGGGCTGCTCTGGCAGAGCTGTCGGTGCCAGACATCCCGGCAGCAAAGATTGCCGAGGTGTTACGGCGGACTGCTTTGGCCGCATACCCGAGGGACCAGGTCGCAGGTCTATATGGTGGGGATTGGATTAAGTTTCTGAACCAGTCCTCTGATATACAGACATTAAATCAAGAGTTAAGTCATGCGTTGACCGAAGCGCCATACAAGGCAACACCCTCGAACGAAGACCTGAGGCAAATGGCCCGGCACTGGGTCAAGTCTCATAAACCGTATCGGAGCGCATGATGTTTTCCTTCGCTGCTCCCTGGGTCTTTCTCCTGCTGCCGTTGCCCGCAGCCGTGTATTTCCTCGCCCCACCTCGGCGTGTGAAGACGGCCTCAGTCCGCATTCCCTTTTTTCGCCGAGTCGCGCAAGCCGCTGGTGTTGAACCAAAATCCGGCTCCGTGATCCGAAAGCGCGCCAGACTGCAAACAGCCAGTATCATCACTATCTGGGTGCTTCTGGTTTTGGCCCTCGCCAGACCGGAGCGTTTGGGCGAGCCAATTGTGATCGAGAAATCCGCGCGGGATGTTGTTCTTGCCTTGGATATCTCAGGCTCGATGGATCAGCGCGACTTTCAGACTGACTCTGGCGCGCCGATGCAACGACTGGATGCCGTTAAAGGCGTTCTAAAGCAGTTTATTGCCGAACGAGATGGCGACCGGATGGCCCTGATCATCTTTGGAACCCGCGCATTCATTCAAGCCCCGTTCACCGAAGACCTCAATAGTTTGAATGGGTTCTTGGATCAAACGCAAGTCGGCATGGCTGGTCCAAACACGGCGCTTGGCGATGCTATTGGCCTTGGAATACGCACGTTCGAGTCAAGCGAGGTTGACCAGCGCCTGATGATCGTTCTCAGCGATGGGGCCGATACGTCAAGCCGCATGACGCCGGTAAACGCCTCAGGCATTGCTGCCGAGAAAAACGTGGTCATCTACACGATTGGCGTCGGAGACCCGAACGCCTCTGGCGAAGATCGCGTCGACCTGCAGGCCCTGCAAAACATAGCCGACCGGACGGGCGGAGAGTATTTCTTTGCCGACGATACAACAGCTTTGGCGCAGACCTACGCGCGCATTGATGAGTTGAACCCACGAACCGTTGAAACCCAAAGCTATCGACCCCGTCAAAGCTTGTCCCATATTCCTTTGCTGCTGGCGCTGATGACCATTCTGATCAGCACAGCCGGGTTCCATTTCTCCCACCGAAAAAAGGGAGTTATCTGACAATGGACCTTACGGATTTCCATTTTATTCGAGTGTATTACCTGTTGCTCCTCATCCCCATGGCGTTCCTGTGGTGGAGGATCAGACCCAAGCCCACCCGTCAATCTGCTCAGGCGGTCGGGATCGCACCACATCTTGCTGCCGCCCTGCAATTGGGCGCGGAGGAGAACCGTCGAATTCACCCCATCGACGTCGCCATGATCATCGCCACGCTTGTCACTCTCGCGGCGGCGGGGCCAACGTGGTCGCGCGCGCCCAACCCGTTGATCGCGGATACCGCGCCGTTGGTGATCGCCCTCAAAGTCACCGAAAGTATGGAGACCACCGATCTTGCGCCTTCGCGCCTGGACCGGGCCAAGTTTAAAGTCGCCGACCTGATCACCAAACGCGCTGGAGCACGCACCGCCCTGATCGCTTATGCAGGTAGCCCACACCGCGTCGCGCCTTTGACCGAGGATGCCAACATCCTTCGCCCACTGCTTGAGGGTCTGACGCCAGCCGTAATGCCCAAACAAGGTGACGCCGCCGCTGATGCCCTAGCGCTAGCACAATCCATCTTGGACGAAAGCGAGAGCCCGGGCGCAGTTTTGTTTGTTCTGGACGATCTCGATCCGTCTCAGGTTCCTGCTCTAAGCAACTCAACCCATGATCTTTTCTTCCTGACCATGCTGCCCGACGGCGACCGGATTGCGCAGTTGGGAAATGTCCAAGGCGCTTCGACTGTCGCGTTCACGGATGACGACCGGGATATCTCTCGGTTGCAACGCCAAATTCAGTCGGCCTATACCGCAGCGCTGGACGATGATGATCGGCTGGATTGGCAAGATAAGGGTTGGATGCTGGCGTGGCCCGCTGCGCTGCTGTCACTATTGTGGTTCCGAAAGGGTTGGGTGATCCGCTGGGCTCTTTTGGCGATGTTCGTCCTTCCGCCCTCGGGCTTGCGTGCTGAGGGATGGCGGGATTGGTTCCTGACACCGGATCAGCAGGGGCAAATTGCGATGAACCAGAAGCGGTTTGGAGACGCGGCCGAGCTGTTTGAGGACCCATATCACAAGGGCTATGCCTATCTAAAAGACGGTCAATATGAACAGGCCTCTGAGATTTTCGCCGGTTTGAATACGGCCGAGGCCGCTTTTGCCGAAGGTATGGCCCGTATCCGAAATCGCGAATACCGCCCGGCAATCGCGGCGTTCGAAACCGCTCTGGAACGTCGCCCGGATTGGCCAGAGGCGCAACATAACCTTGAGGTCTCCAAGGGCATCTTGGACTATGTCGAAACGACCCGGGAACAGTCGGACACGGGCGAGGAATCTGGCATCGGCGCGGACGATACGGTGTTCGACAATGACGACGCGCGCGGTAGCGAAACCACGGTCCAAGCACCCAAGGACGGACCGCACACGCTGAATGCGGAACAATGGATCAGCACCATTGATACCGACATGCAGGATTTCCTACGCCATCGCTTCCTGTTGGAAAATCAGGAGCGAACAGAATGAGATACGCGCTCCTCTTCATTCTTATCTTCCCCATTTCCGTCTTCGCGCAAGGCAACGAAACAACCGCCCCGCAGATCACTGTGGAGGCGCCGGAAGAACCCGTAATCGTCGGCCAGCCAGCCATTGTTCGGATTAAGGTTCTGGTTCCGACCTTCATGCCACAACCGCCGGAATTTCCCTCTCTGGAGCAGCAGAACCTTTTGGTGCGCCTGCCCGAACGCGCCTCAGGGCCGGTTAGCGAGACCGTGAACGGCGAGACATGGTCGGGTGTTCAGCGTAGCTATCGAGTGTATCCTCTGATCGCCGGCGACATCACCTTCGATGCGCAGAAGGTTGCCGTGACCTATGCCGATCCCGCCACAAACGCCCCTGTTCAAGCTACGGTCGACCTGCCTCCGGTAAAGATCACAGCCGAAATACCTGGTGGAGCCGAAGGCCTTGATCCGTTGATCATCGCAACCGGGCTTTCCCTTGAGCAGAAACTCGAAGGCCCAACCGACATGCAGGCTGGTGACGCCATCACGCGCGAATTGACTGCCCGCATCTCTGGTACAACGCCGCTGTTGATCCCGGTTCTGACACCGCAGCAGCAAAGCCCACTGCTGCGCGCCTATCACAAAGAACCCCGGATTTCTGAATCCGAGGAACGTGGAGTGTTGTCCGGTCAACGTCAGGAAGAGGTCGTTTATATCGCACAGCAAGAAGGTGACGCGCAGTTGCCCGAGGTTTCCATCGACTGGTTCAACCTGCAGACCAACCAGATCGAAACCGCCTCAGTTCCCGCGACAGACCTGACGCTTGCGCCACCAAAATGGCAGCCGCCAAGTCTGGACGCAGTTCTAAAGTTCGTTGCCTTTACCGCAATCGCCCTTTTTGCGACTGGTGCTTTGTGGCGTTTTCTTTCCCCACGCATCCGCGCTCTGAGAGAGGCACACCGTGATCAGTATCTCGCGTCGCGGAGATATGCTGAAGACGCTTTGAAGACCGCCGTACAAGCTCATGATTTAAATGCGACTTATACCGCGTTGGAGCTTTGGAGATCGCGTGGCGAGAACTCCAAAAATGCAGAAAAGCTGGAGGACTGCCTGACCCGTATCGGTGCTGCTCGTTACTCCGGTTGCGATCAATCGGAAGACTGGAGTTCCGCCTTGCAAAGCCTAACCTCCCTGCGAGACGCGGCAGCGCGCGACAAGGATGCTTTGCCGCCGCTCAACCCCTAGATCAACTCTGGCAATTGGCAATCAGTTTGCTGCGGTCGATCAAGCGCAGGCGCCCATAGCCGAGCTCGACCAGACCCAGATCCACCAAACGATGCAGGTTGCGATGCAAGGTCGGCTGAGAAACCGCGACCATCGCGGCCAGCTCCTCTTGCGATACGATGATCCATCCGTCGGCTTTCGCAGCACCCTCGTCCAGATGCAACAGACGCAAAACAAGGCGTTTCTCGGTGCCCGTGACGGCCAGATTGGCCATGATGCGCAGGGATGTTTTCATGTTCTCGCGCGTCAATGCGTAGAAATCGCGTATGTATTCCGGGTTGTCCTGAACCAGCCTCTCGACCCGAGAGGTGGGAAAGAACAAGGCCCGGGTTTTCTGGGTCGCCATCACACTAATGAGGCGTCGCGCTTCGGCGAACAGCGCCAAATCACCAACCCAAAATCCACGTCCATCGCGATGAACGACAAATTCCTGCCCGTCATCAGCCGGTGCGGTGATTTGCACGGCGCCGCTGAGAACCGCGTGAATTCCATTTGCCTCATCGCCGTAGAGATAAAGCGTTTCCCCCGCATCAAAGGTTTTTCGCACGGCGCAGGTCATAAGATCGCTCTGAAATTTGTGGCCGCGCGCGCCAAACCAATCCGACTGGGTCAGCGTTCGGATATCCTCATCAACATCAAACATTAGTATCTTTCAAAGCGATCATATGATAAGTTTTCGATACGTTTCATAGCCTAATCTAGTTCTGTTCGATTCTCGGACCAATAGATAGTTTTTTGTCTGACAATCAACACCTTGCTCGCGGTCTTTTCCTTAAGTCGGCCGCTGCCATTAACGATAAAATTACCGGGCCATTAATTCCCGTTTACTGAGGAGTACTACATGTCACCTCCACGAATGTTTGCTAACAATTGGCGCAGTGCAGTGCGCAGGGTCGCTGTTGCCACTGTAGCCGTTGCCCTTGCCCTGCCGGCTTGGGCGCAGGATCAAAAGCCCAATATTCTTGTGATATGGGGCGATGACATTGGTCAGTCGAATATCTCGGCCTACACGATGGGCCTGATGGGATATCAGACACCCAATATCGACCGCGTCGCCAAAGAAGGCATGATCTTCACCGACTATTACGGTGAGCAATCCTGTACCGCGGGCCGGTCCTCCTACATCATGGGTCAGTCCGTGTTCAGGACCGGTCTGTCCAAGGTTGGCCTTCCCGGTGCTGATCTGGGGATGCAGGTCGAGGATCCGACCATTCCCGGCCTACTGAAAGACCACGGCTATGTGACCGGTCAGTTCGGCAAGAACCACCTGGGTGACAAGGATGAGCACCTACCGACAAACCATGGATTTGATGAGTTTTTCGGGAATCTTTATCACCTGAATGCCGAGGAAGAGCCGGAAAACGAAGACTATCCCGGTGATCGCGTGTTGGCCGATGGCCGCACCTTCCGCGAAGCGTACGGCCCGCGTGGCGTGATCAAATCCAAATCAGATGGCACGATCGAGGACACCGGCCCTCTGACCCGCAAGCGCATGGAAACCGTAGACGATGAGACCGTGGCCGCCGCCATCGACTTCATCACCCGCGCACATGAGCAGGGTCAGCCCTTCTACGTCTGGTGGAACGGTACGCGTATGCACTTCCGGACCCACGTCAAAGACGAAATGCGCACCAAGGCCAACGAAATCTCGGGTCGTGTAGCCGATGAATACACGGCAGGCATGATCGAACATGACATGCATGTGGGGCAACTGCTCGATTTGCTGGACGAGCTTGGCATCGCCGACAATACGATCGTTCACTACTCCACCGACAACGGCCCGCATATGAACACATGGCCGGATGCCGCCGCGACGCCGTTCTGGGGTGAGAAGAACACCAATTGGGAAGGCGGATGGCGTGTGCCTTCGATGGTGCGCTGGCCGGGCCAGATTGAGGCCGGTTCTGTCACCAATGAGATCGTCCACCATATGGATTGGCTGCCCACTTACCTTGCGGTTGCCGGCGATCCGGATATCAAGGAAAAGCTGAAAGCGGGCTATAGTTCGTCCGGTATGGGCCGTGACTACAAGGTGCATCTGGATGGCTACAATATCCTGCCGCTTCTGACCGGTGAATCCACCGAAAGCCCCCGGAAAGAGATCTTCTACTTCTCGGATGATGGCGACCTGACGGCGCTTCGTTTTGAAGACTGGAAGCTGATCTTCCTAGAGCAGAAAGCATGGGCAACCCTGCGCGCCTGGATCGAACCCTGGACCGAGCTGCGCATCCCGTTGATCATCAACCTGCGCCGCGACCCGTATGAGCGCGCCTATCGCACCTCAAACACCTACTATGACTGGCTATTGGATCGGGCCTATTTCCTGGTTCCCGCCCAGCAATATGTCGGTACGTTCCTGAGCACGTTTGAGGAATTCCCACCGCGCCAGAAAGCGGCAAGCTTCAACCTAGATCAGGTTATGGAGAAGCTGACAACGCCGACCAACAACTAATACCGGCGTTCAAATATACCGGGCCGCCCGTCATGGGCGGCCCTTTTCCATTCAAAAACCACCGAGAATTTCATGAAACACGCTGTTCTTAGCGCCCTTTTGTCTGTTGCCCCCTTTGCGTCGCTGGCGGACCCCCTGCCCAGCTGGACGCAAAGTGACTCGAAAGCCGCGATTGTAGAGTTTGTCCAGGCCGTGACCGACCCTGACGGCCCGGATTATGTCACCCCTGCAGATCGGGTCGCGGTCTTTGACAATGATGGCACGCTTTGGGCGGAACAGCCTGTCTATTTCCAGTTCATCTTTGCGATGGACCGGCTGGCCGAGATGGCTGAGCAGGACCCAAGCATCCTGACGACTCCGACCTTGAAAGCTGCCGCAGAGGGTGATCTTACTACCATCCTGGAAGGCGGTCACGACGCGTTGATCGAGGTCGTCAACGCCTCGCATTCCGGCGTCAGCGTCGAGGCGTTTCAGGCGGCGGTAGCCGACTGGCTGGAAAATACGCAGCACCCTGATACCGGTTTACCCTTTGATCAGATGGCCTACCAACCAATGGTCGAGCTGCTGCGTTATCTGCGTGATGAGGGGTTCACGACCTACATCGTCTCAGGCGGCGGTCTTCATTTCATGCGCGTCTTTGCCGAACAGGCCTATGGTATCCCGCCTGAACAGATCCTCGGCACGTATGACACCACCAGCTATGCGCAGGTCGATGGTGTTCCAACCATCGTCAAGGAACCGGGGATCGCCTTTATCGACGACAAGGAGGGCAAGCCGATCAACATCGAACGCACACTCGGCAAACGCCCCATTCTGGCCGGAGGGAACTCGGACGGCGACTTCGCCATGATGGAGTGGACCACGGCCGGTGATGGTCCGCGTCTTGGGGTCCTTGTCCACCACACGGATGCGGAACGGGAATGGGCCTATGACCGCGAAAGCGAAATTGGCCGCTTGGTTGATGGGTTGGATAAGGGCCCCGACATGGGCTGGGTCATTGTGGATATGGCGCAGGACTGGTCTCGCATCTACACTGGCGCTAACTAACCTGCGCCGGAGGCCCTAAGCCCATGTGGACATTGCTTGTTTCTGCCCTCGTTTTTTGTCTCTACGTGACAGCAGGCGTGTTCTCGCTACGCGCGGCGCAAACTGCGCGCACCCCTCAGGGGGCAGTGGGCTGGGTGGTCTTCCTGATCTCGGCGCCCTTCTTTGCGGTACCGATGTATCTGTTTCTGGGCCACCATCGCTTTCGCGGCTACCGCATCGCGCGACAGGAAAGCGAGCGCGTCGTCGAAGGCATCAAGACCTTTGCCGACTATTCGAAACCCGATCCCTCGACTATGACACTCAACCCACGTCCGTTTGAGGTTCTAGCCCACCTGCCCGTCTCACGCGGGAACGGGGCTGAGTTGCTGGTCGATGGGAAGGCCACGTTTGATTCGATTTTCAAGGCGATTGATGCCGCTAAAAACTACATCCTGATCCAGTTCTACATCGTCCGGGATGATACACTTGGGCAAGAGCTGCAGAAAAAGCTGATCGCCGCGGCCAAGCGCGGGGTACACGTTCGGTTCATGACGGATGCCGTCGGCAGCTACGGTCTTCCTCCAACATATCTCGAAACGATGCGCGAGGCTGGGATAGATGTAGCCGACCCCAAAGAACAACGTGGCCCGAACTTCCGGTTTCAGCTGAACTATCGCAATCACCGCAAAACGGTAATCATTGATGGCGAAACCGGATTCATCGGCGGCCACAATGTAGGGGTCGAGTATCTGGGCCAAAGCGAGCGTTTCGGCCATTGGCGAGATACCCACCTGAAGATGACCGGCCACATCGTGCGGCAGCTACAGCTGATTTTCTGCGAAGACTGGCACTGGGCGCGCGATGAGGATCTGATTGACCACCTTGATTGGGCAGGAAGCGAGGCCGAGCAGGACATGAACGCCCTATTGGTGGCAACCGGGCCGGGAGATGACACCGAAACCGGTGCCATGCTGTTCTTTGCTGCGATCGCAGAGGCCAAGGAAAGGCTGTGGATCGCCTCGCCCTATTTCGTGCCGGATATCGACATCATGACCGCCCTGCAGCACGCGGCCATGCGCGGGGTCGACGTCCGTATTCTTTTACCAGACGTGATCGACCACCGCCTGCCCTGGCTGGCTGCCTTCGCCTATTTCGATGAAATTCGAGACTGTGGCGTGCGCGTGTTCCGCTACACTGACGGCTTCATGCATCAAAAAGCGTTTGTGGTCGACGATACCCTGGCTGCGGTTGGAACGACAAATCTGGACAACCGCTCATTCCGGCTGAATTTTGAGGCGATGGCGCTGTTCTTCGACCCACGCGCGGCGGAAGCCGTCAGTGAGATGCTGTCAGCCGATTTCGAGAACTGCTACGAGCTAACGCGATCCATGCCCCAGCAACCAGCCCATATCCGTTTTGGTGCCCCTCTGGCGCGGCTCTTTGCCCCTATTCTTTAAGAGAAAATTCGGTCCTGAAATACGCGCGTCATCATGGCAACCATGTATGCGGTCGACAGGCCAAAGGCCAACAGCCCCGCCACGGAAGCGAAAGACCCGAAAATCCGAAGTGCCTCACCCAGAACAATGTCGCCGTAGCCCAGGGTCGTGAAGGTCACCAAGGAGAAGTAAATCGCGGTGTTCCAATCCGGCAGAACGTCGAGCAACACCCAGACAATCGCCCAAATCCAAACCTGAATTGTGTGGATCGCGACAATGAAAACGAGAGCCACCGCAATCGGCATCGCCGTGCCCATAAACACGCCTCTCTTTTCCAGATTGGTTTCCATCTTCATGATCACCACGGTACACCATGTCAAAAGCAGGATTTCGACCAGAAAACAAAGGCCCAGAAACGTGCTTCCCCAGACAATCTGATGTAGCAAGGTCATGTTTTTACGTCCTGAATCAAGCTGCGGTAAGGTCGTCTCAGCATGACCTTTGCGGCCCGCAAGCACAAGGGCACAGGCCGATGTCAGGTATCAAGACCCAGTCGGCACTGGACAGCGGGTCAAACAGTTGCACATCTAGGACGAAAAGCGAGGCGGATCATGCTGTTGTCGATTGAACATGTTCACAAGACCTATCCCGGTGGACGGCCTGTGCTGCAGGATGTATCGCTGTCGCTGGACCACGGCCAAACCTTGGCGCTAACCGGTGAAAGCGGCAGTGGCAAATCCACCCTGCTGAACCTTTCGGCTGCGCTGGATCATTTTGATGCCGGAGAGATCACGCTGGACGGTATTGCTCTGTCACATCTGGATGATGCCGGGCGCGCCGGGCTACGACGGAAACACGTCTCGCTGGTATTTCAGCAGTTCAACCTGATCCCATCGCTGACGGTCGCCCAGAACCTGTCCTTCCACGCGCGGTTGGCTGAGTGCCACGACCCCGAATGGGAGGTTCATCTAGCTGATCGCCTCGGCCTAAGTGATCTTCTGTCCCGCTTCCCTGAGCGACTGTCCGGCGGTCAACAACAACGCGTCGCCATAGGGCGCGCGATGGCCGTCAGACCCAACCTACTGCTCGCGGATGAGCCAACGGGAAATCTGGATGAAACCGCCAGTGCGGCCGTTCTGGATCTGATGCTGTCCATCGTGACTGAGTCAGGTGCCGCGCTGCTATTGGTGACGCATTCGCAAGATATCGCAGGCCAACTGGATCGCAGAGTTCATCTGGCAGGCGGGCGTATTCAATGACGGCTGCCATAATACAGGCGCTGTTATCTCATTGGCGAAGCCATTGGTTGCAGCTTGCAACGCTTCTAATTGGGATCGCGTTAGCAACCGGGCTTTGGTCGGCGGTTCAGGCGATCAATGCTGAGGCCCGCGCCAGCTACGCCCGTGCCAATGCGCAGCTTGCCCTCGGCCAGTTTGATGAGCTGCGCGATCCTTCGGGCGGGATCCCTTTGGCCCGCTATGCCGACCTGCGCCGCGCCGGTTGGCAGGTCGCAGCGGTGCTCGAGGGGCCCTATCGCATCCACGGCCGAACGCTGCGCGTGTTAGGCGTCGACATGGTCGCCTATCCGGCCCTCCCTGCGATCACCGAGGCTGAGGCCGAAACAGATCCCGCTGATATCCTGACGGCGCCAGGTCGCTTGCTGGCCTCGGCTGAGTTGGCCACCCTATTGCAGGCACAAGACGATCTGCCGCAGGTCCTGATCACAACCGAACTTCCACCCGATGTCATACTGACCGACATTGGAGTTGCCGAAACCTTGCTCGAGGCGCCCGGCCAGATCTCTCGCCTTGTGGTTCTGCCGAACCAGCCCCGCTCGGTTCCTCCACTTTCGGAAATCGCACCCGAGTTGGAGCGGGTCAACCCCGCCTCACAAGTCGATACCGCGCAGCTGACCGACAGTTTCCACCTGAACCTGACGGCGTTTGGAATGCTGTCCTTTGCCGTGGGGCTGTTTATCGTCAACGGCACGGTCGGTTTGGCCTTTGCGCAGCGTCGCGGCATGATCCGAACACTGCGCGCGCTTGGTGTCTCGATGCGTCGGCTGGTGTGGTTGATCCTGGCTGAACTTACCCTGCTGGCCCTGATCGGAGGCATCATCGGCCTGATCCTGGGATTCTTCCTCGCCGGAGCACTTTTGCCAGATGTGGCCGCCACATTGCGCGGTCTCTATGGCGCACCTGTTACCGGGCAATTGACGCTCCAACCCGCATGGGCGTTGGCCGGACTAGGAATGGCGCTCGGAGGCACCCTGATCGCCAGCGCGCAAACCCTTTGGCGCCTGTCACGCATGCCACTGTTGGCGGGTCCAGGCGTGCAGGCTTGGCGCGGCAGCGGGCAAGGCCAACGGCTGGCGGCCTACTGCGGCTTGGCGCTGCTTGTCTTCGGGGGCCTCGCCTACACCACGGTCGGAGGCCTCCTCGGCGGTTTCACACTCTTGGCCGGTCTGTTGACCGGTGCAGCCTTGCTGTTACCACTTTGCCTGTCCATTGCACTCAACCTCTGCGCCCGTCGCGCCCGCGGCCCGGTTGCACAGTGGGTCTGGGCCGACATGCGCGCGCAACTGCCCGGTCTGTCGCTCGCTCTGATGGCGCTGCTGCTGGCCTTGGCGGCGAATATCGGCGTGGGAACCATGGTCTCCAGCTTCCGCCTCACCTTTGTCGGCTGGCTGGATCAACGATTGACCTCCGAGCTATACCTGACGGCTGAAAGCGACCAACAAGGGCGTGAGATCACCCAGTGGCTAGAGCCGCAAGTCACCGCAATCCTCCCCATTCGCAACGTAGAACTGGCGCATGAAACCGGGCCGTTGTTCCTGTATGGCGTGGTCGACGACCCGACCTACCGCCAGTATTGGCCCCTGATCGCGCGCGCAGATGATAGTTGGGATCGGGTCATGTCGGGGGATGCAGTGTTGATCAACGAACAGCTTGCGCGACGCGCGGACCTCTGGCCCGGTCACGTGCTGCGGCTTGGTCCGAACCACCAACTGCCAGTCGCAGGGGTTTACTCGGACTATGGCAACCCGACCGGACAAGCGATCGTTTCGATGGAGCAACTGGACTTGATCGCACCGGGACAAGAGGCGCGCCGGTTCGGCATTCGTCTCGACCCAAACCGCGCAACCGAATTGGCGCAGACCCTGCGCGAGCGGTTCGATCTTGCGCCTCAAACCGTTGTTCAACAAGCCGCGATGAAGGCCCAATCCCGCGCGATTTTTGAGAAGACATTTGTGGTGACCTCGGCCCTCAATGTCCTGACGCTTGGGGTTGCCGGGTTTGCCATCCTCACCAGCCTCCTGACGCTCTGGACGCAGCGTCTGCCCCAGATCGCTCCGGTTTGGGCGCTTGGACTAGACCGAGCACAATTGGCACGGCTGGAGCTGTCGCGCAGTGCCATTCTGGCCGCGATGACGGCTTGCCTTGCGCTGCCACTCGGGTTGATCCTCGCCTGGGTGCTGCTGGCCGTAATCAATGTCGAGGCCTTCGGCTGGCGGCTGCCCATGTATGTCTTCCCATGGGACTGGCTGGTTCTCTTCCTGCTGACCCTCGTTGCCGCGCTGGCCGCGGCCGCCCTGCCCGCCCTGCGTCTGCTACGGCTGCCACCCGCCGACTTGCTGAGAGTATTTGCCAATGAACGCTAAGGCCATTTTTATAACCCTGTTGCTTCTTTTTCCCCTCGGTGCCTTGGCTCAGGGGTATGCAGGGCTTGGCGGTTCCGCCGAAGGATTCGAAGTCCCTCAGCGCGGCTACATGTTCGAATTCCCCGCAGATCATGGCCCTCATCCCGCGTATCGGATCGAATGGTGGTATTTGACGGCTAATCTGAAAGGCGACGACGGGAAGGACTATGGCATTCAATGGACCTTGTTCCGATCAGCCCTGAAACCCTTTGAAACCGAAGGCTGGCAGAGCCCTCAGATCTGGATGGGCCATGCGGCCGTCACCACGCCCGAACGCCATTTCTTTGCGGAACGCCTGTCGCGCGGTGGCGTAGGTCAAGCCGGTGTCATCGCCGAACCATTCGCGGCGTGGATTGACGAATGGCGGATGAGTGGACCTGACTTTGATACTCTGTCCCTGACGGCCAATGGCGCAGATTTTGGCTATGCCCTTGCGCTAAAAGCCCAAGGGCCGTTGGTCTTTCATGGGGACGATGGCTATTCGATAAAATCCGCCGACGGACAGGCGAGCTACTACTACTCGCAACCGTTCTACACAGTCGAGGGCACATTACACCTGCCGGACCGGGACGTCACGGTCACCGGTCAGGCGTGGTTGGATCGTGAGTGGTCCTCGCAACCGCTGGCCGAGGACCAGAGTGGTTGGGATTGGTTCTCGCTCAGCTTCGACACCGGCGAGAAGCTGATGGGTTTTCGCCTGCGCGGCGATCGTCAGGACTATACGGCCGCCACCTGGATCAATGCGGATGGCACTACGCGGGCGTTGCCCGACGGGTCCGCCGCGTTCACGCCGCTGGAAACGACGCCGGTTGCGGGGCGCGACGTGCCGATACGCTGGAACGTCTCACTGCCCGACCATGAACTGGACGTTGAGGTCGCAGCCCTGATCCCCGATGCGTGGATGGGAACGCGATTTGAGTACTGGGAAGGCCCGGTCACCGTCTCAGGCAGCCACGCCGGGCGCGGCTATCTGGAGATGACCGGATACTGATCTACCGCACAACGTAGACCGAGACGTTCGCATGCCGTACCACACGGGCGGCATTCGGCCCCAGAAGATAGTCTTTCAGGTCCGGCTTGTGCGCCCCGATTACGATCAGGTCCGACCCTGCACTTTCCGCCGTTTTCAATATCTCCTGATAGGCGGTCCCGGTGGCGACGACATGTCGGACGGAGGCATTACGCTCAGCACCCAAGGTCGCCACGCACAGCTCGGTCAACTCAGCCTGTGCCTGTTCCAACGCCTTTTCGTGATGGTCGGCCTCGAAGAACCCCGAGACCCAGCTTTCACCGTAGTCCGGCAGAACGGTCACCACATCCAACTGCGCGCCGTCCATATCTGCCAGTGCGACCGCTTTCTTCAGCACAGGGCTGTCCAGATCACCATTGCTGATGTCTACGGCGCAGAGAACCGATTGTGTCATGCCGCCACCTCTTCTTGTCTGGCGGCCCGGCCGCGTTGCAGGAAGGCGATCAGGCCCAACAAGAGCATCGCCGGGATATAGATCAGCTGCTTCGGAGGCTGACCTGACGGCAGGCTGACCGAGCTAAGACGCACCGCGTCATCGCCGTAATAGTCGAAAATGCCCAGCTCATCCGCGACGGGCGACCCGAACAGCGGCTCTTCGAGCTTGACCAGACCGTCCTCTTCCATCAGCAGCAGGCCCATGGCGTCAACGCGCGCGGCACCGCCCTCTTCATCGCCGACAGTCACGACAACGGTGGTGTCGGTCATCTCGAGCGTGTCGAAGTCGGGACCACTGACAACAACGCGGACCTCGGTGCCCGGAGGCGTTTCTCCGATGGTTTCCACGAAGGCGGCTGGCTCGACCGAGCTAAAGGGTGGCGATATCCGGTCCATGAAGAAGTCTGGCCGGAACAGGGCAAAAGCCACCGCGATCAGAGCAACGCTTTCGTAGATGCGGTTGTGAGTCAGGAAATAACCCATGGTACCCGCCGTGAAGACCAAAATCGCAATCGTAGCGAATATGGCGACGGTAATCCCTTCGACCCATGTCACGTCGATCAGCAGCAGGTCTGTGTTGAAGATGAACACAAACGGTAGCGCAACGGTCCGCAGGCTGTAGAAGAAGGCCGTGAAGCCCGTGCGGATCGCATCACCACCAGACACGGCCGCAGCCGCAAAGCTCGCCAACCCGACCGGAGGCGTCACATCCGCCATGATCCCGAAGTAGAACACGAACAGATGTACGGCGATCAGCGGCACGATCAGCCCGCTCTGCGCACCAAGTTCAACAACCACTCCGGCCATCAGCGAGCTCACCACAATGTAGTTCGCCGTTGTCGGCAGGCCCATGCCAAGAATCAGGCTGAGGATACCAACCATCACCAGCATCAGGATCAGGTTGCCGCCCGACAGGAACTCGACCAGATCGGCCATCACCTGGCCCACACCGGTCAGCGTCACGGTGCCAACGATCACGCCCGCCGTGGCCGTGGCCAGTGCGATCCCGATCATGTTGCGAGCGCCGTCGATCAAGCCTTGCCACAGATCTGCAACTCCGTCGATGAAGCGGTTGTAGACCTCGCTCTCGCCCCGGAACATCGCCTTGAGCGGCTTCTGCGTCAGCAGGATCACGAACAGCAGCGCCGTTGCCCAGAAGGCGGACAGACCGGGCGATTTCTGCTCGATCATCAGGAAGTAGACCAGCACGATGATCGGCAGCAGATAGTGCAAACCGGCTTTGTAGATGTCCGCGATGACGGGCAGTTCCACCTCTTTGGCATTTGGATCATCCGGCTCAAGGTCGGGGACCTGCGCAGCCAGATACAGCAGCGCCACATAGACCGCACAGACGATCAGGCTCAGCACCATGCCAGCGGCAGTTGGCACCATGCTGGTGACCGCCTCGACAGGGTATTGCGAGCCATAGCATAGGCCAGCAAAGACGATGAAGAAGGACAGCATTCCAACCACGGTCCGCGCGAGGTGAACCTCACGGTTGCCCAGCGTCGGCATGTTCCGCTTCACGGCTTCCAGATGCACGATATAGACCAGCGCGATGTAAGAGATCGCAGCCGGCAGGAAGGCATGAGTGATGACCTCAACGTAGGAAATACCCACATACTCCACCATCAGGAAGGCCGCGGCCCCCATGACGGGCGGCATGATCTGGCCGTTCACCGATGAGGCAACCTCGACCGAGCCCGCTTGTTCGCTTGAGAAACCGACGCGCTTCATTAGCGGAATGGTGAAAGTACCGGTAGTCACAACGTTTGCAATCGACGAGCCAGAGATCAGACCGGTCGCCGCAGACCCCACAACGGCCGCCTTGGCCGGGCCACCGCGCAGGTGGCCGAGGGCGCCGAAGGCCATCTTGATAAAGTAATTCCCTGCCCCGGCCTTGTCGAGCAAGGCGCCGAACAGCACGAACAGGAAGACGAATTTCGTTGAGACTCCAAGCGCGATGCCGAACACGCCTTCGGACGTAATCCACATGTGGCTCATGGCCTTTTTCAGGCTCGCGCCTTTCCAGCGGATCACCTCAGGTACCCATTCGGACGAGCCAAAGAAGACATAGGCAAGGAAGATCGTCGCGATGATCGCCATGGCCGGGCCTAGCGCACGACGCGCGGCCTCAAACAGCAGCAGCAACCCACCCAGCGCGACCCATTTATCGGTGTCGTCCGCCAGACCGCCTGCATTCACGATCTTGTCGTAGAAAAAGTAGCCGTAGAGCGCCACAAACGCGCCCAGCAGCCCCATAATCCAGTCCTGCACGGGGATATAGTTCCGAGGGCTGGATTTCAGCGCCGGATAGGCCGCAAAAGCCAAGAACATCGCAAAGGCCAGGTGGATCTGGCGCGAGTTGTTGACCACGCTGCCAGGCAAAACGACGTTTGATACTGGCGAGGCCAAAACGACCTGAAACACCGACCAAAGCGCGGCGACAATCGCCAGAAAGATCCCGACACTACCGACCGGGTTACGACCGCCGGCATCGGAGGAGGCAACAAGCTCCTGCAGCTCTTCTTCGGATAGCGGTCGGTTGGATTGCGTGTCGGAACTCATATAAATGTCTCCCCGTCATGTGGCCTTTTTGGCCTTATTTTTGCCCGTTCGATCCGGGCTTGGGTTGCAGGGCGCCCTTGGGCACCCTGCTTCAGGTCTGGTTTACTGAACCCAGCCTTTTTCTTTGTAGTACTTTTCAGCACCCGGATGCAGCGGAGCTGACAGGCCGTCCGCGATCATCTCTTCCGGCTTCAGGTTTGCAAATGCAGGGTGCAGCTTTTTGAAGTCGTCGAAGTTCTCGAAGACCGAGCTGACAACTGCATACACAGCATCTTCCGACACATCTGCCGAAGTTACGAAGGTCGCGCCCACACCAAATGTGGTGGTGTCACCATCTGAGCCACGGTACATGCCACCCGGAATGGTCGCGGTACGGTAGTACGAGTTGCCGTCGATGAGGCCGTCAATCGCGTCGCCAGTGACGTTCACCAGAACGGAATCACATGCGGTGGTCGCTTCCTGGATCGAACCCGACGGGTGACCAACAGTGTAGATCATCGCGTCGATCTGGTTGTCGCACAGAGCAGCCGACTGCTCGGCCGCTTTAAGCTCAGATGCCAGTTCGAAGTCGTCCAGAGTCCAGCCCATGGCTTCCAAAACAACGTCCATAGTGCCGCGCTGACCGGAACCTGGGTTGCCGATGTTTACGCGCTTGCCTTTTAGGTCTTCAAAGCTGGCAATGCCGGAATCTGCACGGGCCACAACGGTGAAGGGCTCGGGGTGTACCGAGAACACGGCGCGCAGGTTTTCGAAGGGGCCAGCCTCTTCGAATTTCGATGTGCCGTTATATGCGTGGTACTGCCAGTCGGACTGGGCCACACCAAACTCCAGCTCACCCTCGCGGATGGTGTTGATGTTGTAGACCGAGCCGCCGGTCGATTCGACCGAGCAACGTACGCCGTGTTCCTTGCGGCCTTTGTTGACCAGACGGCAGATCGCACCACCGGTGGGATAGTACACGCCGGTTACGCCACCTGTACCGATGGTGATGAACTCTTCCGCATAGGCGGCAGGTGCCATCATTGCAGCGGTCACAAACGCGCCGAGGCTAAGCTTGCTGCTGTTTTTCATTTAAGAACTCCCATTATTATGACTTGGGCGGGAAAAGGCTGACGCCTCCCTTCCGGGACCCGCATTGGGGATTGTGCCGATAGGTCAGATCAATCCGCATTGCAACAGGGCCAGCTGTATAGATTTTCCGATATCTCCCAACAGGTCCGAGGTTTCATTCAGATACGCTGAAAGTCAAGGCCAGCCCTTCAACAGAACGGCCCACGCATCAGATATGAGGTTGTTTTCAAATCTTTCCCCTTCGAGCGGCGGTTTCTGAGCCATTTGACCCGTAGCGAGGTAAAACGCATTTTATTCAGAGGATCGCGGGTTAAATGCCCAATAAGGGTGCACATGCGTAGCAAGACATCACCTGAAAAAGAAAAAACAGAGAACAGGTTCCCCTAACTCTCTGTTTTTACTTTGGTACCCAAGGCCGGACTCGAACCGGCACGGTATCACTACCGGGGGATTTTGAATCCCCTGCGTCTACCATTCCGCCACTTGGGCCACGGACATTGGATTAGCGTCCCTGACTGGGAAGGTCCAGAGGCAAAAACACACTGCCCCGTCGATTGTTGGCCGCGCGGCAGTTGACCCTTCCGCACGCCCGTGGTTTGCCTGTCACGACCTGAGACGCGACTGTGAGAGTGTGATGCTGCGATCCCTGTACGACTGGACCATTCGGTTGGCCGAGCACCCTCATGCCCTATGGGCTCTTGCAGTCGTGGCTTTTATCGAAAGCTCATTCTTTCCAATCCCACCCGATGTCCTGATGATCCCGATGATTCTGGCGCGCCCCTCGAAGGCGTGGCTGATTGCAGGCGTGGCCCTGGTGGCCTCGGTTCTGGGCGGTATGCTGGGCTATGCGATTGGCGCCTTTGCCTATGAAAGCATCGGACAACCCATTCTCGAATCCATGGGCAAGGCAGACGCGATGGAAGAGTTCAACACCCGCTTCAACGATTTCGGCTTCTGGGCCGTGCTGGCCGCCGGTGTGACCCCCTTCCCCTACAAGGTGATCACCATCATGTCCGGCTGGACCGGCATGCCGCTGGGTACCTTCATTGCGACCTCGATTCTGGCGCGCGCGTTGCGGTTCTTCCTTGTGGCAGGCCTGCTGTGGAAGTTCGGAGAGCCAATCCGGGATTTCATCGAAAAGCGCCTCGGGCTTATGTTCACCCTGTTCATCATCCTGCTGTTTGGTGGGTTTCTGGCGGTTAAATATCTATGACAAAACGATCAACTTACGTGATCCTGGCAGCCGGAGGGTCGGCGGCCCTGTTGTTGGGTGCATGGGGGTTTCAGTATCTTGGCGGTCTCGCCCCCTGCAAAATGTGCATTTGGCAACGCTATCCCCATGTTGCTGCAGTCGTGATCGGCGCTCTGGCCTTGGTGCTGCCAAAACTCAACCCGCTGCCGCTGATCGGAGCCTTGGCCGCGATGATCACAGCCGGAATTGGCTTTTTCCACGCGGGTGTCGAGCAAGGATGGTGGGAAGGCCCCTCAACCTGCACCTCCGGCGACATCGGAGGGTTGTCGGCAGAAGAGCTGATGAACCAGATCATGGCCGCTCCGCTGGTGCGCTGCGATGAGATTCCGTGGGACATGTTCGGCCTGTCGATGGCCGGTTGGAACGCAGCCCTTTCTGCGGTTCTTGTTCTGCTCTGGCTGGCCGCGTGGCGGGCGAAGGCTTAAGCCTCGTCCAGTTCCGCGTCCCAATAGAGGAAGTCGATCCAGCTGTCATGCAGGTGGTTCGGCGGGAATTTCCGTCCAATATTGCGCAAGGCCTCCGCATCGGGCTGACGCGGTGGTTTGCGCAGGCTCATGCCTGCCTGACGCAGCGACTTGGAACCTTTGCGCAGGTTACATGGGCTGCACGCGGCAACCACGTTCTGCCAGCTCGTCACCCCTCCGGCGGCACGCGGCACAACGTGGTCAAAGGTCAGGTTGTCCCGGCTTCCGCAATACTGGCAGCGGAATTCATCCCTAAGAAATAAATTAAAGCGCGTGAAGGCCACGCGCTTTCTGGGTTTTACATAGTCTTTGAGGACAACCACCGACGGTATTCGGATCTCGGTACTCGGGCTGCGGACCACTTCGTCATATTCAGCCACGATGTCGACCCTGTCCAACCAGGCCGCCTTGACCGCCTCCTGCCACGGCCACAGAGACAAGGGGTAGTAGGATAAAGGGCGGTAATCGGCATTCAAAACCAAGGCCGGATGCTGTTTGAGCATACCCGGTTCTCTTACAAAATCGGTCCTGAAGTCTCCGTCCATCACAGAATCGCTCCTCGCTCTCAGCTGCCCGTTTGTGACACCAGAGCGGGGAGCACCCGCCCCGGCCTTAAGATAACTATATATCGTGTTAAAACTCTGACAAGCCCTGAGTTTCCACAATATGTCGCAGACTGGGTAAGCCGAATCCGTAACAGACAGATGACAGTTATCCACAGGTTGCACACAGCGTGTTTTGCAGGCTATGGCGGAGTTATGAGCTGGTTCATTCGATTCAACAAACCCTTTGACGTGCTGCCGCAGTTCACCGACCGCGCAAACGCCGAGTCGCCGCGCAGCACCCTGTCGGATTTCATCGATCTGCCCGGCGTCTATCCCGCCGGTCGGTTGGACCGTGACAGCGAAGGGCTGATGTTGTTGACCGACAATGGCAAGCTGCAGGCGCAGATATCAGACCCGAAACACAAGATGGCCAAAACCTATTGGGTGCAGGTCGAAGGCGAGCCGGATATGGCGGCCCTCAAGGCTCTGCGCGATGGGGTCGAGTTGAAGGATGGCCTGACCCGCCCCGCCAAGGTGCGGGAAATTGACGAGCCCGAAGACCTCTGGCCTCGCACCCCTCCGATCCGCGAACGCAAGACCGTGCCGGACAGCTGGATTGAATTGACTATTCGCGAGGGTAAAAACCGGCAGGTGCGCCGGATGACAGCGGCGGTTGGTCTGCCGACCCTGCGCCTGATCCGCTGTCGCATCGGAGACTGGACGCTTGAAGGGCTAGAGACGGGCAAATGGGACAGCCTGCCGATGCCGCAGATACAGGCCACGGCTCAGCGCAAACGGGATCGACGCCCCCGACGGTGACAGACCACACGGGCCGGGCTAAACTGAACCGCATGAAGGTGACACCCGAGATACCGGCCCCCTCTGCCATCTTGGAAGCGGCGCTATATGTCCATGATCTGGACGCCGCCGAACGGTTCTACGGTGAGGTTCTGGGGCTGGAAAAGATACAGCGCATTGAGGACCGCCACGTGTTTTATCGGGTCGGAGCCTCTGTTCTGCTGATATTCAATCCTGAAAAGACCCAGCAGCCGCCGCTAGACCCGGACCTGCCTGTCCCTCCGCACGGCGCGCTTGGGCCGGGGCATGTGTGCCTCGTCCTGACGCGGGATGAGATGGCTGCAATGCGAAAGCATCTGCTGGATTGGAACATCTCCCTGGATGCCGAGTTCGATTGGCCAAACGGCGCGCGATCCCTCTATGTGCGCGATCCTTCTGGCAACTCAGTTGAATTTGCCGAAGGGCACCTTTGGGCCTGAAACCGTCAGCGCAAGGGCTGCTTTTCCCCACCCACAACGCGATAGATCTCGCTTGAGATCACACCGACTTCAGCCAATATGGCTTGGAACGTCGCCATATGTGGGGTGGCAAAATGCCCCTCTAACGCGGTCTGATCCTGCCATTCTTCATAAACCCGGAAGAGGTTCGCATGGCCGAGAACCTGGCTGAACTCATAGATCAGGCAGCCTGGCTCTTTCACCGTTTCTGCGACCATCAACTTTGCAGCCTCGGCCGCCTTTTCCACATGATCGGCCGAGACTTCGACGGTTCCAGTGACAATCAACATGCGCTGCCCTTTCCAAGATGAAAGCGTTTCGAAATTCGATTGACCGGTGTTCCGTCCCGTAATGGGCGGCCATAGTCCACAGAATAGTCTACGAACCCCATTTTTCCGTAGTAGCTAAGGCCCGGCGAATTGTCAGCGCGTATGGTGGCATTGATCGCCTTGAGCCCCAAGGCCGCCGCAGTTTTCGAGGTTTCTTGAAACAATGTACGCCCTGCGCCGCGCAACGGAGGATCGCGCCGTGTGAAGGTGGCGATATCCGCACAATCCTCAGGCAATGCATCATGAGTACCCAACCACTGAAATCCGGCCACCGCGCCTTGGTCGTCCAAAGCGACATGGCAGCAAATCATGTCGGCCCCGGTCAGATAGCTCTGTGTGAACAACGCCTCCGAAAACGGAATTTCATGTGCGGTTGTCCCACCTGCGGCGATGATATCGTTGAGGATGCGGCAGGCGTCGGCCACATCCTCGGGCATCATGGGGCGAACCGCAATCACGCCTAGAGGCTCAGCTTGTCGCGCATGAAGGCCAGCGCAACGCTCAGGCCATCAGGCGCGATGCCGTGGCCGGTGCCTTTCATGACATGGGCGTAGACCTCTTTGAAATCCGCCGCTTGCAGGGCCTCGGCCGCCTCGGGCAGGGATTGCGGAGGCACCACGTCATCCGCATCCCCATGGACCAGCAGGATCGGCATCCGGCTGACGGTTTCGTCAGGCAACAAATCAGGTTCCAGCAAACGGCCCGAGAACGCGACGATCCCAGCCACAGGGTCCTCACGGCGCGGGGCGACGTACAGGCTCATCATCGTGCCCTGACTGAACCCGAACAATACGACCTGCTCGGGCAGTACGTCTTCGTCCACCATCAGCGCGTCGAGGAAGGCGTTGAAGTCGTCGCTTGCCATCTCCATGCCGCGTCGCGCTTCTTCCTCTGACGAGCCGTCGATCCACGGGATTGGGAACCATTGAAACCCGTTTGGCATTCCGGGGATCTGTTCCGGCGCATCGGGGGCGACGAACAGCGTATCGGGCAAATGCTCGCCCAATGGGTCGGCAAGGCCCAACAGATCGGCCCCGTTCGCCCCATAGCCGTGTACGAACACCACGACCGAGCGTGTGTCGCCCGAAACCGGCTCTTTCCTGAGCGCGTTCAAAACCCGTGTCATCTGATCCCTTCTCTTTGCTTGGCCACCCGGTAATAGGCCCACAAAACCCGCGCCGCAACCGACCGCCATGGCGACCATGCCTCGGCCATCTGCCGCAGCTCTTTGTCCGTTGGACGTTTGGGTAAGACGTAGAGAACCCGCGCCGCCTCTTGCAGGGCCAGATCACCCGGAGCAATCACATCGGCGCGGCCCAGCGAGAACATGGCGTAAATCTCGGCGGTCCAGACACCGATGCCGGACACCTCGGTCAGGGTCGAGATGACCTCTGCATCAGGCGCGTCCCGTAACGCCTTGTAATCAATACGGGCTTCGGCCAGAGCACGGGCATAGCGGATCTTCTGTCGGCTTAGCCCGACGGCCCGCAAATCCTCATCTGTCGCCCACATGATCTTGCGCGGGCCGGTCAATTTCGCGCCCTGCATCCGTTTCCAGATCGCATTGGCCGAGGCCACGCTGACCTGCTGACTGACGATTGCGCTCAACAACTGCGCAAAACCATCCGGTTTACGACGCAGAGGCAGCGGCCCCGTCTGTTCCATCGCATAGGCCATACGTGGACAAGATTGGGCCAGCCACTCGGCCCCTTCGGACACACAGGCGTTGGTTTCGATGATGCGTCCGACGGACATGTGCGCTCCGGTGTTCTTAGTCACTTGCACGTTAGGGCGCTTTGCCGCGTATGCAACCCGCTTGTGCAAGCCGCAGATCGCCGATACGCATGGCGTCATGACTGTGATTTCAGAGACCCCGAACGACTATCAGGCCAAGCGCAACGTTGCAGTCCTTGTGGCAGCACAAGCTGTTCTGGGTGCGCAAATGCCGATGATGTTCATTGTCGGAGGGCTGGCCGGGCAATCGCTGGCCACAAACGCCTGCCTTGCGACGCTGCCCATTTCGCTGATCGTTTTGGGATCGATGCTGGCGGCCACGCCTATCTCTGCGATCATGCAACGCTGGGGCCGCCGCGCCGGGTTTCTGGTCGGAACAACCGCCGGTGCACTTGGCGGTTTGATCGGTGCATATGGTCTGTATCTGGGCTCTTTCCCGGTCTTCCTGATCGGCAGCCTGTTGACCGGCATCTACATGAGCGCGCACGGATTTTACCGTTTTGCGGCGGCGGATACGGCATCGGACGCGTTTCGGCCCAAGGCTATTTCTTACGTGATGGCGGGCGGGCTGGCGGCTGCCATTATTGGCCCGCAGATCGTCAAGTTGACATCGACGGCCTATGTCATTCCGTTCTTGGGCACTTATCTGGCTGTGATCGGAATCAATGTCGTTGGGTCGGCGTTGTTCTTATTTCTCGACATCCCCACGCCGCCACGCGCGAGCGAAGACAGCCCCAAAGGCCGGTCGCGGATCGAGATGTTGAAGACCCCTCGGATCGCCGTCGCCATTATTTGCGCCATGGTGTCCTACGCGCTGATGAACCTCGTGATGACCTCGACCCCTCTGGCTGTGGTCGGGTGCGGATACACGGCCAATGATGCCGCAGATGTAGTGACCGGCCACGTGCTTGCCATGTATATCCCCAGCTTTTTCACCGGCCACCTGATCGCCCGTTTCGGCGTTGAAAAGATCGTAGCGCTCGGCCTTGCCATTCTCGGCGCCGCAGGCGTTGTCGCCCTCCAAGGGGTAGAGCTTGGCAACTTTTTCATCGCGCTGATCCTGCTTGGGATCGGCTGGAACTTCGGCTTCATTGGTGCGACTTCGATGCTGGCCGATTCTCATGACGTCAGCGAGCGTGGCCGGATGCAGGGCATGAACGACCTTCTGTTGTTTGGCGGCGTGACCTTTGCCTCACTGGCCTCGGGCGGGTTGATGAACTGTTCGGGTGGGTCCCCGGTCGAGGGATGGACGGCAGTGAACCTTGCCATGGTTCCCCTGCTCACATTGGCAGGAGGCGCACTGTTGTGGCTGGTCATGCGCCCGGCCGAGCCGGACACCGCCTGATCACCAACGGCCAGTGCTGGCCGTCCACATCAGAGAGATCCTGCGCCCGAGTTCCCCCTGCGCCAGATCCCCGCACGCGACCCGTGCGGGATTGGCCAGAACCTTCCGCAAAATCCACTCGGCCTGCCATCCGGCATAGAGCGCCGGGCGAGCGGCGCTGGATACCTCAGATCGCCTGCTGCGCGCCGATTTCAACCGCCTCAGCGCAGTGTCCGCCAACGCGCGTACTCCGTCTTCAGTGCCGTCAAGCAAGGGAATCCGCCCTCGGGTCTCCAGTTCCGGAATGGCCCGAAACCAATTTGCGACGCCGACTGCGTAGCCGAAATCGCGTAAAACGCCCTCATCCGCAGCCCCGAGGGATTGGGCCGCGACCAGCAATAGCGTGCCCGCGCTTTGGTCGATGTAATTCTCGAAATGCGCGGTATCTTCAAACGGATCTCGATAGATATCCCACCGCCTGACAGCCACATATTCATCCAGCAAACCGGCCAGATGTGGCGACAACACCCTGGACAGAGGGGTCACCACCTCATGCCGCCGCACCTGTTGCCCTTCGGAAATCTCCTGCAGCGCATCGCGCCACCATTGCAGGCGCATTTCGGCAATCATCGCCTCTTGCGTAACCCACGGTGCGCGCGCGATTTCGGCATTCAGCGCATAGATCGGAAACAGAACGGCCCGCGCTTCGACGGGGGACGCCATGGTGGCAAGAAACCGGTCCGGATCGGCCTTTTGTACAAGGGCCGCGCAAGCCTTTACGTCGTCGTCAAAGACGGCAGTCACTCGGCCGCCGCTTTCCGATGCCCACTATCGCGGACTAGTTTCCACTGGATCGCCTCCAGCAGCGCCTCGAACGAGGCGTCAACTATGTTGGCACTTACACCTACGGTCGACCAATGCCGCCCCTGCCCGTCTTCGCTGTCGATGATGACGCGCGTGACTGCCTCGGTCCCGCCTTGGGTGATCCGCACCTTGAAATCGACCAGACGCATATCCGACAGCACCTGCGAATACTGCCCCAGGTCCTTAGCCAGCGCCTTGGAGAGCGCGTTCACCGGCCCTCGGTCGCTGCCTTGATCATCCACCGATTCACTGACCGAGAGCTTCTTTTCACCGTCCACTTTCACCACAACCACGGCCTCGGACAGGCTGACCATTTTGTTGTATTTGTTCTTGCGGCGTTCAACGGTGACCTTGTAGCGCTTGACCTCAAAGAACTCGGGCATCTGCCCCAGCTCATCACGCGCCAGCAGCTCAAAACTCGCCTGAGCGGTGTCGTAGGAATACCCCTCAGCCTCGCGCTGTTTGATCCGGTCGAGGATACGGCCAAGGGCGGGATCGCCCTTTTCAACCATCAGGCCTGCGTCGGTCAGCCGTTTGAGCAGGTTCGATTGCCCGGCCTGGTTCGACATCGGGATGATCCGCGTGTTCCCTACCGTCGCCGGGTCGATATGTTCGTAGGTCGATGGGTCCTTGAGAATCGCACTCGCATGAAGCCCCGCCTTGTGCGCAAAAGCCGAGGCCCCTACGTAAGCCGCTTGCTTGCTCGGCACCCGGTTCAGGATATCGTCCAACATCCTGCTCACCCGCGTCAAACCGGCCAGCGCGTTCGGGTTCACACCGATCTCGAACCCCGAGGCATAGGGTTCCTTCAACAGCAATGTCGGGATCAGAGCGGTCAGGTTGGCATTGCCACATCGCTCTCCCAAACCGTTCAGAGTGCCCTGAATCTGGCGCGCGCCCGCATCGACAGCCGCCAGTGAACACGCGACGGCGTTTTCGGTGTCGTTGTGGGTGTGAATACCCAGCCGATCCCCCGGCAGACCTGCGGAGATCAACTCGGACACAATGCGCCCGACCTCGGATGGCAAAGCGCCACCATTCGTGTCACACAACACTACCCAACGCGCGCCCGCATCCAAAGCGGCCCGGCAGACCTCGGTCGCATAGGCCGGGTTGTCTTTGTAGCCGTCAAAGAAATGCTCGGCATCGAACAGCGCCTCACGCCCCTGCGCCACAAGATACGCGACCGAGGCGCGGACGTTCTCGAGATTCTCCTCCAGCGAAATGCCAAGCGCATGGGTCACGTGGTAGTCATGCGATTTGCCCACCAGACAGACGGCCTGCGTCCCGGCATTCATAACGGCGGCCAGCACTTCATCGTTCTCGGCCGACCGACCAGAGCGCTTGGTCATGCCAAAAGCCGTCAACCGGGCCGAGGTCTTCGGAGCGACCTCGAAAAACGCGCTGTCCGTGGGGTTTGCACCGGGCCAACCACCTTCGATATAGTCCACCCCCAGCGTGTCCAAAGCTTGCGCGATCTGAGCTTTCTCCGCCGTCGAGAACTGCACACCCTGCGTCTGCTGCCCGTCACGCAGGGTCGTGTCATAAAGATAGAGGCGTTCCTTGGTCATGGCTTGCTCCCGCTGGCCCAGAGTAGTCGATCTTTCCACGTGGCGCGCGGATTTCCTTCAAACATCTTCCAGTTTCGACGCATCAAATCCCGCAGCCGGAACCAGTTCAACGCCTTCTTTGCTCATGCGCACTTCCAGACCTGCGGCAACAAAAGCGGATTTCAAACGGTCCACTTCCGAGAAGTCCTTGCTTTGCATCGCTTCGGCCCGTGCTTCAGCCAACCGGGCAGCGAAAGTGCTCAGATCCGCCGCTTCGGCCCAAGCGCCCATATCGTCGCCCAAAAGCCCGAGAACCCGCGCGCTGGCCAGCAGAGCAGCCGCATCTCCTTCCGCAGCCAAACGGTGCAGTTCGGCGATGGCACCCGCCGTGTTCAGGTCATCCGCCAGCGCCTCAATGACCGAGGGGGCCGCGCTGGCTGCGGGCTCTATGCCCGCTGTCAGCGCCCGCCACTTTCGCAAGGTGGCTTCAGCTTCACGTGCCTTCTTCTCGGTCCAGTCCATCGGTTTGCGATAATGGGTCTGCAGGAAAACAAAGCGGATCACCTCACCGGGGACACCCTGTTCCAGCAAATCATGCACGGTGAAGAAATTGCCTAGAGACTTGGACATCTTTTTGCCTTCGACCTGCAGCATCTCGTTGTGCAACCAGACACGCGCAAACTCACCCTCTGGATGGGCGCAGCAGCTCTGAGCGATCTCGTTTTCATGGTGCGGGAACATCAGATCATTACCGCCGCCGTGAATGTCAAAACTTGCCCCAAGCAGTTCGTAGCTCATGGCCGAGCATTCGATATGCCACCCCGGACGGCCCCGACCCCAAGGCGAATCCCACCCCGGAAGCTCATCGGTCGAGGGCTTCCACAGCACAAAATCCATCGGGTTCTTTTTGTAAGGCGCAACCTCAACTCGCGCTCCGGCAATCATGTCATCGACCGAGCGACCGGAAAGCTTGCCATACCCCGATTTCCAGCTATCGACAGCAAACAGCACATGACCTTCCGCGGCGTAGGCATGGCCCTTCGCGATCAGCCCCTCGATCATTTCGATCATCTGCGCGATATACTCGGTCGCGCGCGGCATCGCGTTCGGCTCCAACGCCCCAAGCGCGCCCATGTCATGCAGATACCAGCCGATAGTCTCATCAGATCGTTCCTGCACCAACTGCTCCAAGGACCCCTCGGCGCCAGCCTGTTTGCGGGCCAGAGCGGTGGCGTTGATCTTGTCATCCACGTCGGTGAAATTGCGTACATAAGTAACCTGATCCGCACCGTAGACATGGCGCAGCAACCGGTACAGGACATCGAAAACCACCACGGGCCTAGCATTTCCCAGATGGGCCCGGTCATAGACAGTGGGCCCGCAGACATACATCCGCACGTTGTCGGAATCGATCGGAACGAAGTCTTCCTTCGTCCGCGTCCGTGTATTGTGCAGCTTGATTGTCGTCATCACTCGGGCTCCTAAAGCTTGCGCGTTGGCGCGGGCTTAGCAACTTGTCTCAGGGATGAAAACGAAAGAAACCGGCCCGCTTGAGAATTCAGCAGGTAATGCAGCAGATAATGGTGCAGATCATCCGGTCCATCCGCTGGGCATAACATGCGTCACGCGCCAAGCCAAGGCTTGAGTTCGCGCGTCTTCTCCAGCACTCTGCGCGCATGAGCCGGGATTTCGTCAACTCTATTTGTCGCGACCTGCCGGGGGCCGAATGGTCGGACCCCTGGGGCGGCGGGCATGATGCGTGGAAGGTCGGCGATAAGATGTTCGCCTGTATCGGGACCGCCAATGATGGCGTGTCGGTCAAAACACCCGATATCGAAACCGCGCAGATGCTGATTGATGCGGGTGTCGGTGTGAAAGCCCCATATTTCCACCGCAGCTGGGTTCGCCTGCCCTTTGACGCGGAGGAGGATGAAATGCGCTACCGCCTTGCCGCCTCTTACGATCTGGTGCGTGCATCGCTCACGAAAAAGGTTCAGGCCACCCTTCCTGCGCGAAGCTGATTGACAAATTCGGATCGCTCTGCCCCTGTCGCCACAAAGACAAACCGAGGCAAGATCATGAAACTGTCAGATCGCATCACGCAGATCACTGGAGGCGGCAGCGACGGATGGGAAGTGTTCTATCGCGCGCGCCGCATGGTCGCCGAAGGCCACGCTGTAACGCAGCTGACAATTGGCGAACATGACATCGGCACCGATGCCTCGATTCTGGATGCGATGAACCGATCGGCCCGCGATGGCCACACCGGTTACGCCATGGTGCCCGGCACCGATCTGCTGCGCGACACGGTCGCCGCGCGGGTTCAGACCCGGACCGGAGTATCAACCACTCGAAACAATGTCCTGATCACTCCGGGCGGACAGGCGGGGTTGTTTGCGGCTCATATGGCTGTGTGCAACCCCGGCGATGTCGGGCTGTTCCTTGACCCCTACTACGCCACCTATCCCGGCACCATTCGCGGAACCGGCGCTGTGGCGCGGGCGGTTCAGACCTCGGCTGAAGATGCCTTTCAACCGCGTGCCGAACAGATCGAGGCCAAGGCCGATGGCGCTGTGTCATTGCTGATCAACACGCCGAACAACCCGACCGGAGTGGTTTATTCACCCGAGACACTGAAGGACATCGCTGAGCTGTGCCAGAAGCGCGAGCTGTGGCTGATCTCAGATGAGGTCTACGACACGCAGATATGGAACGGCGCGCATCTGTCTCCGCGTGCTCTGCCCGGTATGGCCGATCGCACGCTGGTCGTCGGTTCTATGTCCAAATCGCATGCCATGACCGGATCACGTTGCGGCTGGATTATTGGCCCGGAAGAGGTCATCAGCCACCTCATCAATCTCGCCACCCACACCACCTATGGCGTCCCAGGCTTCATTCAGGATGCCGCAAGCTTTGCCCTGAACGCGGGCACAACGCTCGAAGATGAAATTGCAGCCCCCTTCCGTCGTCGTCGGGCCCGCGCGCTAGAGGTGCTGGCCGAACAGAATACCATCGGCCTCGTCCCTGCGGATGGCGCGATGTACCTGATGTTGGATATCCGTGCGACCGGACTGTCCGGTGAGGGATTTGCAAATGCCCTTCTCGACAAACACGCGATTGCCGTTATGCCCGGCGAGAGCTTCGGTACAGCCGCTGCAGGACACGTCCGCGTTGCCATGACTGTCGATGACGCGTGTTTCGAAACGGCTCTGAAGACGATCTGTGCCTTCGCATCCGAAATGGCAGGTCAGCAAGCCGCCGAGTGAAGGAGCCTAAAACCGGAACGTTGTGCGAAGATTGAAGATATTCGTGTCCAACCCACCACCCGAGCGGGTGACATCGTCAAAATCCTGCCGCAACGCCTCGCCACTTATGACGAAGTTGTCGCCGATGGGATAAGCTATTCCTATGCCATAAACTGCCGCCGTGTCATTCTCTTCCGAGGTTTCAACACGCGCAGCGCCGACCACGATATAACCCATTGCCGCGCCAAAATCATACCCGCCGCGAAACTTCAGCCGGGTTATACTATCGACGCTGCCCTGATCCTGACCAAGGTTGAGGGACAGACGGTTATACTCCAGCTCACCGCCCAGAACGAAGGCACCGAAATCGCGGTCATACCCGACATGAGGTCCGAAAACGGTATCGTTGCCACCCGCGCCACCAGCCCCGTCCGCATCCGCATAGCCAAAGCTGAACCCGGCATAGGCCCCGGTCCAGTCCTCGGCCGAGGCCGGGCTGGTCATCGCAATCGTCGCAGCGATAATAAGGGCCGAGAGGGGCTTCATACACGTCTCCAAATTTGGCGCATCGCCGGTTTTTTGCGGACCAAACACCCGCGTATTTGAGTGTTTAACGTAGGAACACCACTGCTAAATTCAAATCTGCATCAACGATAAGTGAATGCAGTATAACAGATTTCCCCTATAACGGGTTAAAATCTCTTTAAGATACGTTCAAAAACCCAGCGCGGGCCTTTTCACCATAAAAAACGCCCCGACCACCTGAGTGATCGGAGCGTTGAATAAGCACTTGCATGGTTCTTAAAGATAGTCAGACCGCTGCAGACCGTATTTGGCCATCTTTTCGTTCAGAGTCCGGCGCGGCAGGCAAAGCTCATCCATCACCGACGCGATTGAGCCCTTGTGGCGACGCATGGTGTTGTCGATCAACATCCGCTCGAACGCTTCAACATATTCCTTCAGGGGTTTGCCCTCGGTGGTCATGACCGGCTGCATTTCCTCGTGATCTGACATCAGCAAGGACGCAATCGTCCCCGAGCCACGCCGCGATTGCAGCACCGCGCGTTCGGCGATGTTGATCAACTGCCGCACATTGCCGGGCCACGGCGCCTGCAACAGCTGCGCCGCTTCCTGCGCACTGACCTGAGGGGCGTCGCAGCCATATTCCTCTGCGAACTGCTCACTAAGGCGTGTGAACAGCGTCAGGATATCCTCACCTCGCTGTCGCAGAGGCGGCATGGTTATGCGGAGAGCGGCCAGACGGTAGAACAGATCCGGGCGCAGAACGTCCTCGGAGGTCTTGCCGGCTTCTTGCAGGTTCGAGATCGCGACGATCCGCGTTTCCGCTGGGGTGCCCTGCTCGTTCATCACGCTCAGCAAGCGGGCCTGCAACGTGTCGCTCAACGCCTCGACATCTTCCAGAACCAGAGTCCCGCCGCGAGCTTCCTCAATCGCGGGAAGCTGCGCATCCTCTGGCATCATCGGGCCGAACAGACGCTTCGACAGCACTTCCTCTTCCAGTGCCGCACAAGATACCAGGACGAATTTCTTGCCCGCGCGACTACCGACGGCGTGCAGAGCGTGCGCCACAAGCGTCTTGCCGGTACCCGTCTCTCCGTCGATCAGAACATGGCCGTCCGCCTGCCCCAGATCGAGGATATCTTCGCGCAAACGCTCCATCACCGGGCTGGCGCCGATCAGTTTGTTCATGATCTGCGTACCACCCGATAGCTCGCGCCGCAGGGCGCGATTGTCCAGCGTCAGACGCCGCGCGTTGCTGGCGCGTTTGGCCAGTTCCGACATGCGGTCTGGGTTGAAAGGTTTTTCGAGGAAATCAAACGCGCCAACGCGCATCGCCTCAACCGCCATCGGCACATCGCCGTGACCGGTGATCATGATCACCGGAAGTGTACTATCGGCCCCCATCAGTTTTTTCAGCAATTGAATGCCATCCATACCCGGCATTTTAATGTCCGAGATCACGATCCCAGGATAATCCGGCCCCAGAACCTTGAGCGCGTCTTCGGCGCTAGCAAAGGTTTCGGTGTCATATCCCGACAGTGCCAGCCATTGGCTGATCGACTGGCGCATGTCCTGTTCGTCATCGACAATGGCGATTTTCATGGCCTGTGCCATAGTATTCCCTCGTATTATTCAGCGGCCTGAAGGCCGTCGCTTCCCAGTGGCAGTTGCATCTCGAAGACCGCGCCACCCTTCTGGCCGTTGCGTGCGGTTAACCGTCCGCCATGGTCGTTCACGATCCCCGACGAGATAGCAAGCCCCAGCCCGACCCCGTCACCTGGCTGCTTGGTGGTGTAGAAGGGCTCAAACAGGCTCTCGATATCCTTAATACCATACCCGTTGTCGCGTACGGTCAGCACCGCCATGTCGCCCGCTGCCAGGATTATCTCGACATCCGGCTCTGCTACAGATTTGGTGGCGTCCAGCGCGTTGCGCAAGAGGTTGACCATCACCTGCTCGATCCGCATCCGGTCGCCCATAACAATGACAGGGTCTTCGGGCAGGATCTGAGTAATCTTCACATGGCGCTGCCGCAGTTGAGGTTCCATCATCGACAGTGAAGAGGCCAGCGCTTCTCCAAGGTTTACAGGCGAAAACGCATCTGCCCCCTTCCGCGCGTAAGACTTCAGCTGCCGGGTAATCGCGCCCATCCGCTCGATAAGACCATCAATGCGACCAAAGCTGGCGAGGGCCTCTTCCGGTCGGTTTCTGCGTAGCAGCAGACGCGCCCCGGCAAGGTAGGTTTTCATTGCAGCCAGAGGTTGATTAAGCTCGTGGCTTACCGCCGCCGACATCTCACCCAAGGCGGCCAATTTCGAGCTTTGTGCAAGCGTCTGTTCCGCCAAATCCAAAGTCTTTTCAACCCGTTCGCGCTCAGCGATTTCCCGCTGTAGCCTTGCGTTTAATGCGCGAAGCTCTGCCGACTCGCGCTGGAACAGAACCACGCGCGAAGCGGCGCGACGGCTAAGCAGATAGAACGCCGCCGCGAGGAGAATCGCAAAGCCCATGATTTCCAGCGCCAGCACGCTGTTCACCTTTTCGCGGATCGAGTCGTAGGTGGTAAACGAGGCCATTTGCCAACCGCGGAACGGTATGCGGGTCTCAAGCCTTATGACGGCCTCACCTTCCAGATAGCCATCCGGCGGCAACGCAGACCAGTCGGCCGTTGCCCGCAGTGCGCGTTGGATCGCGCTTTCCGGCGTCTGCCGCAGCATGGCCGAGCTTTCGTCCAGCCCCCGCCATTGCGGCTCGGTCGACAGGATGATGTTACCGGTGCTGTCCCGGACAAGCACGGCGTCGGAAATCCCGGCCCAGGCGCGTTCGAATTTCTGTAGGTCAACCTCAACCACGATCACGCCGAGGATCTCGGAATTCGCCTCAATCCTGCGGGAATAGATAAAGCTGTAGTCACCGGTTTCGCGCGGGCTGACCGTAAATATCGTCGCGTTCGAGCGGATTGCGTCCACAAAATATGGCGCATTGCGATGCCCTTCGAGAAGGCGGTTACGATCAGTCGCCGCCACCGTCACGCCATCCCCGTCCATCAGCATCAAGGACGCGGCCCCAATCTCTTCTACGAAAGAGATCAGACGCTGGCTGGACAACAGGTAGTCACTGGATTGCAGTGCCGAGATCAGCGTCGGGTCCCGTGACAGAAGCTGCGGCACAATCGCGTTGCGCCGCAATTCGCTAAGGAGGTTGCCAGAATAGAGGGCAAGGCGCAGCTCAGCACGGTTGCGGGTCGACTCGGTGAACCGGTCGGTCAGCAACCGGTTCGTCACCCAGATCGTCGCAACGGCGGTCAAAAGGACGAGAATAACAGCCACACGCAGCCGCCACCCCAAAGGGGCGCCGCGAAATGGACGGGTCATTTTGCCCTTGATCGAGTGAAGGCCTGAACTCATTCCCGAAAGTTACGCGGGCTGAGCGGCGACCTCAAGTCACGCCGGGGCCAGAACGCCGGACAATGCGCGGAACAATGCCGTCCCGTCGGTTCCGCCATGCCCCTCATCCGCTGCACGTTCGGGGTGCGGCATCATGCCAAGAACGCGACGGTTTGCCGACAGGATGCCCGCGATATCCCCGACCGAGCCGTTTGGATTCTCGGTATAGGTGAACGCGATACGGTCCTGATCTTTCAGCGCGGACAGGGTGGCGTCATCCGCGAAATAGTTTCCGTCATGGTGGGCAATCGGAATGCCGATCACGTCGCCTGCATTGTAGCCCTGGGTAAAAGCGCTGTCGCTGGTTTCGACCTTCAGGCCAACCGTTTTGCAGATGTATTTCAGACCGGCATTGCGCAGCAGCGCGCCGGGCAGGATTCCGGTCTCGGTCAGGATCTGGAACCCGTTGCAGATACCGACGGCATAGCCGCCCCGCTCGGTGTGATCGACCACAGCCTTGCAGATCGGCGATTGCGCCGCGATGGCCCCGCAGCGCAGGTAGTCGCCATACGAGAAGCCTCCGGGAACGCCGACAATGTCGACGCCTTCGGGCAGCGCGGCATCCTTGTGCCAGACCATGTCAACGGCGAACCCGGCCTGTTCAAAGGCGACGGTAAGGTCCCGGTCGCAGTTCGATCCGGGGAATACGATGACGGCTGCGCGCATGGCGGACCCTCCTAGCAAGTAAAATCAGTGACAACCGCCACACCCGGAGGTGCAGGAGCGTCGAAAGCGGCAAGTTCTTCACTCACCTGGTTCAGAGATACCTGTCGTGTCACGAGCGGGCTGAGATCGAGATTCGAACCCGTGATCAACGACAGAAGCGACGGATAGCGCCAACTGGGCATCCCTCGTGTTCCATATACAGAAAGCTGGCCGGAATAGAGCACATCCATCGGCAGCGTCATAGCTGCATGATCGCCCGCAGGCATGCCGATCTGAACCATCCGGCCTAGTTTGCGCAGGGATCGCATCGACGCCACGGTCGTGGCTTCAATCCCCAGCGCCTCAATCGCCACATGGGCACCACCATCGGTGATATCTTTCACCGCCTCAGACGCGTCACATGTCGCCGCGTTCACGACAGCATCCGCGCCCAGAGATTTCGCGTAGCTCAACTTGTCTTCCGAAATATCGACGACCACCACCCGTGCGCCAAGCGCCTTGCCCAACAACAGGGTCGAGATCCCTACTCCGCCCCCGCCGAACACGGCCAGCCATTCTCCGCCTTGCAGCTGCGCACGTCCAACCAGCGCCTGCCACGCGGTCGTGACCCGACATCCCAGCGCCGCCGCGATCTCTGGCGCGAGTGTCTCGGGCAGTTCCGTCAGATTGGCATCCGCATGCGCAACCGCGATGTATTCGGCGAAAGCTCCGTCACAGGTAAACCCCGGCACGACCTGGTCGGCGCAGGTGGTTTGATTGCCTTGGGCACAGTCCTGGCAATGACCACAGGCCAGAATGAAAGGCGCAATCACCCGATCACCGGTTTTCCAACGGCGGACGCGGCTGCCCACCGCAACAACCTCGCCGCAATATTCATGGCCGGGTGTCATCGGGAGGATCACATCCGGGTCCGACCCCGACCACGCATGCCAATCTGACCGGCAGACGCCGCAGGCCAACACTCGGACGACAACGCCATCCTCGGCCGGTTCAGGGTCGGGAATGGTGGTCAGCTCCAGCGGCCGGCGATAGGTGATCAGACGCGCTGCCCGCATCCAATCAGACCAGTTCGATCTCGTAGCGTTCGATGACGGTGTTGGCCAACAGCTTTTCGCACATCTCGGTCACGTCCGCCTCAGTCGCGCCTTCGGCGAGCTCCAGATCAATGACCTTGCCCTGGCGCACACCTTCGACCTGATCAAAGCCCATGGCACCCAATGCGTGGCGGACCGCCTCACCCTGAGGGTCCAGCACCCCATTCTTGAGCATCACATGCACCCGTGCCTTCATCTTCGCAACTCCACCTGAGGGCCACGATCGCCGGCCCATTTCGTTGCGCGGGGGATAGCGCGGTTGTGCCTTTGGGACAACCCTGTTTGCGGCGAAGATTGAAAAGCTACGAAAGGGCGTGCCTCAAATCGGTCCGCGCGGGTGATGCGGGTCGAACGGCATACCCTGCTCTCGCACGAAAAACGCCACCCAGATCGGGGCGGCGCTTTGCAAATCTTTTAGGCAGAGGCCGAGATCAGTTGATCAGCGTCGGCTTGGTCACGTTGCTTTGCGGCAGAACACCCAAGCGGCGCGCGACCTCGGAGTAAGCGTCGGTCAGGTTGCCGAGATCACGGCGGAAGACATCCTTATCAAGCTTCTGGCCGGTTTCGATATCCCACAAGCGGCAGCTGTCGGGGCTGATCTCATCAGCGACGATCAGACGCTGGTAATCACCGTCGAATACGCGGCCGATCTCGATTTTGAAATCAACCAAGCGAATGCCCACGGCCAGCATCACACCGCTCATGAAGTCATTAACGCGCAGCGCGAGGCTGAGGATATCGTCCATGTCCTGCTGACTGGCCCAGCCAAAGGCCGCGATATGCTCTTCGGTGACCAGCGGATCACCCAGAGAGTCGTCCTTGTAGCAGTATTCGACAATCGGACGCGGCAGCTGCGTGCCCTCGGCAATGCCCAGACGTTTGGACATCGTACCGGCGGCATAGTTGCGTACGATCACCTCCAAAGGGACAATCTCGCAGTTCCGCACCAACTGCTCGCGCATGTTCAAGCGGCGGATGAAGTGGTTCGGAACACCGATCTGGGTCAGGCCGTTCATAAAGAACTCGGACAGGCGGTTGTTCAGCACGCCTTTACCGTCGATCACGTCTTTCTTTTCGGCATTGAACGCGGTGGCGTCATCCTTGAAGTACTGCACAATCGTGCCAGGCTCGGGGCCTTCATACAGAATCTTGGCTTTGCCTTCGTAGATTTTCTTGCGACGCGCCATCGGGGCCCCTTCCATATCGGCAATACGCGCAGATCGCGCGGCTGCGGCCCTCATAGAGCAGCCCGCCCCAACCCGCAAGTTGTCTGGTTGCTTTCCATCAGACCATGCGCTTTCGAAAGGTTCCTCATAGGTATTGCGCACCCTCAGAACCTGTCCACATGTCCCGCGTGCAGCAACACAGCGCATTTGGTCGCGCAAAGCCCATTTTCGCTATACATTCCGAAATTCGTTTCTTATCTAGATGAGGAATGTCCACGCTATGAGGTCCCAATACAATGACCACGTTCGACGAACGCGAAAACGCCTTTGAAGCCAAGTTTGCCCATGACGAAGAAATGCAGTTCAAGGCACAGGCCCGCTGCAACAAATTGCTGGGCCTTTGGGCGGCGGCAAAGTTGGGGAAAACCGGCTCTGACGCGGACGACTACGCCAAAACTGTCGTGATCGCCGATATGGAAGAGGCAGGCCACGAAGACGTCGTGCGCAAGGTCTCTGCCGATCTGGGCGGCCTGTCCTCGGATGACGAAATCCGCGCGAAAATGGCCGAGCTTCTGCCCGAAGCCAAAGCGCAGGTCATGAGCGAGACGGACTAAGCCACCGGTCCCCTCATGATCTTCATGAGTAATATGAATTTGATTTGACGCCCCGGTCATGAGACACGGGGCGTCTCATATTCATACGGGCGCTTTGCGCCAAACACGTCGGACCAAGCCCATGACAAACGCGCTGACCCAGCTTCTCGAGACCAAAGAGGCCATTCTGGCCGATGGTGCTACCGGAACCAATCTCTTCAACATGGGTCTGCAATCCGGCGATGCGCCTGAGCTTTGGAATGTGGATGCGCCAGATAGGATCCGCGCGCTTTATCAAGGCTCGGTCGATGCGGGCAGCGATCTGTTTCTGACCAACACCTTCGGCGGCACCTCGGCCCGGCTCAAGCTGCATGACGCGCAAAACCGCGTGGGTGAGCTGAACCGCATTGGCGCTGAACTCGGGCGTGAGGTCGCGGACAAATCCAGACGCACCATCGTGGTTGCCGGCTCGGTCGGCCCCACCGGTGAGATCATGGAGCCGGTCGGAAGCCTGTCGCATTCCGAGGCGGTCGAGATGTTCCACGAACAGGCTGAGGCCCTCAAAGACGGCGGCGTAGATGTTCTGTGGGTCGAAACAATCAGCGCCCCCGAGGAATTCCGCGCCGCAGCCGAGGCCTTCGCATTGGCGGATATGCCCTGGTGCGGCACCATGAGCTTTGACACTGCCGGGCGCACCATGATGGGCGTCACCTCGGCTGATCTGGCCCTACTGGTGGAAACGCTGCCCAACCCTCCGATTGCGTTTGGAGCGAATTGCGGTACCGGAGCGTCGGACATCCTGCGCACTGTACTTGGGTTCACCGCACAAGGGACCGAGCGGCCTTTGATCTCGAAAGGCAATGCGGGGATCCCCAAATATGTCGACGGTCACATCCACTATGACGGCACGCCCGATCTGATGGCCGACTATGCCGTAATGGCCCGCGACGCAGGTGCAAAGATCATCGGTGGTTGCTGTGGCACCATGCCCGCGCATCTTGAGAAAATGCGTGTAGCTCTGGACAGCACAGAACGTGGCGCGCGCCCGACGCTTGATCAGATCACCGATGCGCTTGGACCGTTCTCATCCGCCTCGGATGGCACCGGCGACGATGCCGCGCCTGGGCGCCGCGCCCGACGCCGCCGCCGCGCCTGAGTTAGCGCCCCTCGAATTTCGGGGGGCGTTTTTCCATGAAGGCCACCACGCCTTCGGCAAAATCGCGCGAGCGACCACATTCACCTTGCAAATGCGCCTCGGTCGCCAATTGCTGCGGCAAGGTCTTCTCATAAGTACCGCGGAGCGCCTGCTTGATCGCGCCATAAGCCGCCGTTGGACCTTGGGCCAAATGTGCGGCCCGACTACGCCAATGGGCATCAAACGCATCATCGGCGACCGCTTCCCAGATCAGCCCCCAATCATCGGCCTGACGCGCGGTGATCTTGTCAGCAAACAACGCGGCCCCCATGGCCTTGGCCAGCCCCATCTGGCGCGGCATGAACCATGTACCGCCAGCGTCCGGAAGCAAGCCGATGCGGGAAAAGGCCTGCAGGAAATAGGCGCTCTCGGTCGCGATCACCACATCGGCACAGAGCGCAAGGTTGGCCCCCGCCCCGGCTGCAGGTCCGTTGACGGCGGCAATCGTGGGCACCGGGCTGTCATGGATGGTCTCGAGCATCGGCTCATATTCATCACGCAGCGAGCGTTCCAGGTCGATCTTTCCGGTCGAGGACGCATCACCCAGATCCTGCCCGGAACAAAAGGCCGGTCCGGCCCCGGTCAACACGATGCACCGCGCATTTCGGGCCGCGTGTTTCATCGCATGGGTGATCTCGGCCCGCATTTGCGTAGTGAGCGCGTTCATCTTGTCGGGGCGGTTCAGCGTCAGCACCGCAAGCCCGTCCCTGATGTCCAGCAGGATCGTTTCGTAGTCCATTAAAGCTCTCCCTCGCGCCTGTGCGTGAGCGGACACTGCCGTATTCACAAGCCGAGGAAAAGCAGAACCACGCGTCAGTCCTTCAGAATTTGGCTCAGGCGCTCTTTTTCGGCGTCGCTCAGCCCGTCGCTTTCACCCAACGCTTGCGCCTTGGCCCGGTTGCGCAGAAAGACCAAGCCAACACCGGCGGCAATAAGCAACATGATTGGCCCGGCAAGCCACAGCATCAGGTTCGAACCTGTAACCGTAGGCTTCAGCAACACATATTCTCCATAGCGATCGACGATGAAGGCAATTGCCTCTTCATCCGTATCCCCTGCCACCAGCCTTTCGCGTACCAGCAAGCGCAGGTCGCGCGCTAGATCGGCGTTGCTTTCATCGATACTCTCGTTTCGACATACAAGACAGCGCAACCCGGTGCTGAGGTCGCGGGCCCGTTGTTCCAGCACCGGATCGTCCAGCACTTCATCCGGTTGCACAGCAAATCCCGGTGCCGCCAAAAGCATAAGGATCAGGATCAGACGTTTCATTCTGCGGGTACTCCGGCAGAGGGGGCTTTGCGTGCGCCAGCCGCAACTCGGAAACGTCGGTCGCAGAGGCTGAGGACGCCGCCCAACGCCATCATGAGACATCCGGCCCAGATCCAGTTGGCGAAGGGTTTGATATAGGTCCGCAAGACCCAGCCCCCATCCGCTTGTTGATCCCCGATCACCACATAGAGATCGCGCATGATCCGGTAGTCAATCGCGGCCTCGGTGGTGGGCATACGCGCAACCGGATAGTCGCGTTTTTCGGGATGCAGCGTCCCGATCATGCGCCCGTTGGTCTCCACCTTCACATTCGCCATGGTCGAGAAATAATTCGGCCCTTGCACACGATTGACATCCTCAAGCGTCAGGGTGAATTGACCAACCTCAAAAGGCTGCCCCGGCTGGGCGACGCGGATATCCTCAACCTCCCACGCGGTCAGACCGGCGATGGCGAAGATGGTCACACCCAGCCCCGTATGGGCAACCGCCTTGCCCCAATCGGCCCCTGGCAGGCGGAACAGGCGTTTCAGGCTGCCGTTTCGCCCTGTCCGGCTCCATAAATCTAGAACGGCGCCGAAGGTGATCCATGCGCCCAGAAACAGACCCACAGGTCCCAAAGCACTGCGTCCCGTCTGCATGGCCCAGACCAGCACGCCAAGGGCGACGGCCAGCACAAACGCATAGCGCAGCGACCACGCTGTCTTGCCCAGCTTTCCGCGCTTCCACGGCAACATTGCGCCAACCGGTAGAACCAGCCCCAACAGTACCATGAACGGCGTGAAGGCCGCGTTAAAGAACGGAGGTCCGACCGAGAGTTTCCTGTCAAACATCATCTCGGCCACCATCGGCCACATGGTACCGACGAATACAACAAAGCAACTAACAGCCAGAAGCACATTGTTCACGACCAGCGCGCTCTCACGGCTGACCATGCCAAAGACGCCCTTCGCCTCCATCGCCTGCGCCCGCGCCGCAAACAGGGTCAGCGCGCCACCGATAAAGAACACAAGGATCAACAGAATGAAAACGCCCCGCTCAGGATCTGTTGCGAAGGCATGAACCGAGGTCAGAAGCCCCGAGCGCACAATGAATGTCCCGATCAACGAGAACCCAAAGGCAATGATCGCCAGCAAGATTGTCCAGCTCTTCAGCGCCTCGCGCTTTTCCACGACAATGGCCGAGTGCAATAGCGCCGCCGCCAGCAGCCATGGCATGAACGAGGCATTCTCGACCGGATCCCAGAACCAGAAACCGCCCCAGCCAAGCTCATAATAGGCCCACCACGACCCCAGAGCGATCCCGATGGTCAGAAACACCCAAGCGGCCAGCGTCCACGGACGTACCCATCGGCCCCAGGCCGCATCAATACGGCCCTCGATCAACGCGGCCACGGCAAAGCTGAACGCCATGCTCAGGCCGACATAGCCCAGATAAAGAAACGGCGGGTGGAACGCCAAGCCCGGATCTTGCAGTAGCGGGTTCAGGTCGCGCCCATCGAACGGAGCAATCGCTAAACGATCAAACGGGTTCGAGGTAAACAGGATAAAGGCAAAAAACGCCACGGCCACAGCCGACTGCACAGCCAACACGCGCGCTTTCAGCGTCGGCGGCAGGCCGGCGCCAAAAAACGCGGCCATTGCGCCGAACAGGGTCACAATCAGCACCCACAACAGCATCGAGCCTTCGTGGTTCCCCCATGTCCCACTGATCTTGTAGATCATCGGCTTCGCCGAATGGCTGTTCTCAACCACGATCCTCAGCGAGAAATCAGACGTGGTGAACGCCCAAACCAGCGCTCCGAAGGAGAATGCAGTCAGCAGGAATTGGGAGATTGCCGCCGGTTCCGCAAACGCCATCCATCCAGCCCAGCGTTTCGACGCCCCGATCAGGGGCACCACGCTTTGCACGATAGCGACGAAAAAGGCGAGGATTAGCGCGAAGTGACCTAGCTCTGTAACCATAGGGCAGGATATATGCCGGAGGCACGGTAATCGCCAACCACTTTCGTTTGATTTCGGGGCACATAGTGTCGCAACTCAGCCCCTTTCGCGTCGCCAATCCTCTAAAGCCGGGTTCGCGTCGGCCAGCAGGCTCTCTTGTGACAAGCGCGCATCCGGCCCCGTATCTGCCGCACCGGGTCGGTCGCTGCGCATATTTCCAAGCGCATCAAGGTTGGCCAGAACTGTCGGAGTCCGCGCCATCACGGCCGAGATCTCGCGTTGCAAATCCAGCGATTTCGCCTGATGCCGTGCCCCAAAATAGAACGAGACAATAACGCCCAACAACCACCACAAAGGTTCTGGCACCAGCGCAATCCCCTGCATTCGCGCCGAAAACCAGATCGGATCGATCATGGCGGCAGCAAACAAGCCCAACGTTCCCAACGCCAAGGCCGGACGCGGAAGACGGTTCAACCCGTCCATAAACCGGTCGAACATGCCTTTGGGCGGCCTTTGAAACTCGGCTCCGAACTGCGTCATGGCCTGAGTTTGCGCCACCAACCGACGCTGGGCACCCGCATCGGCGTTCTCCCGAAAAACCTCTGCGGTTTCGCGCACCACGTTGCGCCCGCCACCGAACAAGAACCCCAAAACGCCCGAGATCAATCCCATCCCGAAACCCTCCTCTGAAACGCCTCATTGCTCAGGTGATAGCGATCCGACAGGAATTCTTCCGCCCGCCTGATCCAACCGCCTTTCCCGCCTGCACGGGTACGGGCATACTTTCGCGATGCAGGCCGCCGATCTGCGAGCCGAAAGTAATAATTCCGCCGCGCCACCCCATAGGCGTCCCGCAACTGAACCGGATTCGGGCGCGCCGCGTCCTGACTGGCGCCGATGGTCTGCGGGCCGATAACCCCGTCCACCACAACAGAAAAACCCATCTTCACCAAAAGCGATTGCAAAATGCGCACCGCCTGCGCGCCCGCGTTTACATACATGTCGAACACACTGGCCTGCAGCGCCTCGGGCAAAGCGGCGATCCCCGGTTTCTCAAAATAATGCTGCACAAAGATATCAACCGCCTGCGCGCTGCTGAGCGCTCGAACATCGGCGACATCAACCACCCCGTCCCGTGTCAAATCCAGCCCCAAACGCCGCATCGTGTGAATGGTCACGCCGAAATTGGTGGCTCCTCCCGGATCATCCGGATCATCCACAAACCCGCCTTCCCGACGCACAATCTCTTCGGCAATCTGTTGAACAGTCTGCATCACGACCCCCACCTGCATCAGTCGAGGGAACGATCCTGCAAACTCCTTAACAACCCCAAACGAAACAGAGCGCCGCCTGCCATCCGCACGCAACGCCCCTTCTTCTTCTGTTCAAAAATACCTCCGCCAGAGGCACGCAGCGCAGCTGCGTTCAGCTTTCGCCGGGATCTTTGTAAACGCCCTGTTCCTTCAAGGCGTCCATGACCTCTTTCGGCATATAGGTCTCATCGTGTTTTGCAAGAATTTCAGTCGCTTCAAACACACCGTTCACATAGCGACCCGTCCCAACCATACCCTCATTTTCCGAAAACAGATCCGGCAGAACCCCGGTAAACGCCACCGGAACGCTCTCTCCGCCATCAGTGACCACAAAGCGCACCGTTTCACCCTGCCCCCGGACGATCGAGCCCTCTTCGACCAGACCACCAATACGAAACACCTCGGTCGGCGAAGGCGGCTCGGCGATCACTTGGCTGGGCGAGCGGAAGAAGTTGATGCCATCGCGCATTGCATACCCAATCAACGCCGTCGACACCGCCAGGGCCGCCACGGCCACCAAAATGATCTGAACTCGACGACGTTTCTTGAGCGTTTTCATACCGTCCTCACGGGAACAAGGGGGCCATCATCAGCCCTCGGGTTTCATCCTCACCTAACATCAGGTTGGCATTCTGCAAGGCCTGCCCGCTGCTACCTTTTGTCAGGTTATCCAAAGCGGCGATCACAATCGCGCGCCGTTCAATCCGGTCCGCAACAACACCTATGTGGCAGAAATTCGATCCCCGCACATGGTGGGTCGAGGGCGCCTCGCCCGTCGGCAGAACCTCAATAAAAGGCTCGTCAGCATAGGCTTTTGCCAGCGTATCAAAAACGCTCTGCGGGTCGCCCTTCACGTAGGAGGTCGCCAGAATACCCCTGTTTGCCGGGATCAGGTGCGGCGTGAATTGGATATGCACCGTACGACCGGCCAGTTTAGAAAACTCCTGATCGAACTCACCCAAATGGCGGTGCGTACCACCGATGGCATAGGCATTTGCGCCTTCGCTCAGCTCGGCATGCAGCAGGTTTTCTTTCAACGACCGGCCAGCGCCCGACACGGCGCATTTCAGGTCGAGGATGATGTCGTCCAGATCAATAACCCCAGCCGAAATCAGCGGCCGCAGCACATATTGTCCGGTTGCCGCGTTGCAGCCCGTACCGGCCACAAGCCGTGCGGTCCGAATGTCGTCACGATAGAACTCGGTAAGGCCATAAACCGCCTCTTCCTGCTGCTCCAACGCGCTATGCGGGTTGCCGTACCATTTTTCATACTCATCGGCGTCCTGCAGCCGGAAATCAGCAGACAAATCAATGATCTTCAGATTCTTCGGCAGGTCCCGGATTACTTCCTGACTGGTTTTATGCGGCAAAGCGCAGAAACACAGGTCGATCTGGGAAAAGTCGATTTCAGAAATCTTACACAGATCCGGCAGGTTCATGTGGCGCAGATGCGGGAAGACCTGAGCCATCGACAGGCCCGCCTTACGTTCCGCCGCCAGCGCAACGATCTCCAAGTTCGGGTGCTCGGCGATCAGCCGCACCAGTTCAGCGCCAGTATAGCCTGAGGCGCCCAGAATTGCGATTTTATGGGTCATGTCAGACCTCTTCTTTGCATGTGTCACATATCATGACCGCCACTGTGACGGTCTTGGATTTAGAAAATCGGAGGGGTGGCGTCCTTGACCTAAATCAGGCCGCCTCAAACGAGATTTGTCGTCGGAGGAACTGTGTCGCCCGATCACTGACAAAACCGGGCTTGCCGGTGGTCAGATAGCCGCCTTCTCCCTCACCGAGCATGGTCGGGTGGCGTTGCAGATAGTCGGCCAGGCTTTCAGCCACCAGATCGCCCTGGCTGAACACCTGAACATCCGCGCCCAGAGCAGCCTGAAACGTCTCGGCCATCAAGGGGTAATGCGTGCAGCCCAGAATCGCCGCCTGAGGTTCGGGCATCTTGCGCTTCAACGCATCCACATGGCTGCGCACCAGAGCTTCGGCCAGAATCAAATCACCGTCTTCAATGGCATCCACCACGCCGCCGCAGGCCTGTGCCTCGACATCCACACCAATCGCGCGAAACGCCAGTTCCCGCTGGAAGGCGCGGCTGGAGACTGTGGCGGGCGTTGCAAACAAGGCCACATGCTTGACCGCCACTTCCCGCGGAGGCGAGTTGTCGCCCCATTGCCGCTCGGTCAGCGCCTCGATCAGAGGGACAAAGACCCCAAGAACCCGTTTGCCTTCGGGCACGCCTTCTTCCTGCATCCGGCGCAGGGCAGCCGCGCTGGCGGTATTGCAGGCCAGAATCACCAGATTGCAGCCGCGATCCCACAAGTCGTAGACCGCCTTGCGGGTTAGCTGATAGATATCCTCGGCATCGCGCACGCCATACGGCGCATGCGCACTGTCCGCGTAATACAGGAAATCCACGTCGGGCAGCCGTTGCTGCGCGGCGTTCAGGACGGTCAAACCGCCCAAACCGGAATCAAAGATACCTACTGCCATTAACCCTTCAGGCGCGATGCCGTTCCTCAAATTCATAGCCGTAGTCAAAAGACTTCAGCGGTGTCGGAGACAGCTCATACGTGGCTTTGCGCAGGAAATCCATCATCTTGCGCGTATCCTTGCTGAGTGGGTCCAGAACATCACGGCCAATTGGCTCGCCGATCACAACTCTCACAGGTGTATCGACGCGTTTCTTGAACTCCTTGATCAGCAATCCCATCCGCAGGGTGTTGTGCAAATGGCTGGCGATCTGGAACAAACGAGACGTGTGGCCGTCAAAGAAAACCGGCACCACTGTGGCATGGGATTTGGCGACCATCCGAGCGGTGAATCCGCGCCAGCCGGGGTCCATCGGGTGGTCGAACGGCGTGAGAGCCGTGCTGACGGTTCCACCCGGAAAAATTCCGATCGCCCCACCATCGCCAAGATAGTTCAACGCGGTTTTGCGGGTTTCAAGGTTCAGCTTCATTGCCTCTTTCGTCTCTTCAAAAGAGATCGGCAGGATGATGCGGTTCAGATCTTCTGCCTTACGGAACACGCGATGGGCCAGAATCCGGAAATCGCCGCGCGTTTCAGACAGGATATGCCCCATCATCAACCCGTCCAGAATGCCGTAAGGGTGGTTGGCAATCAGGATCAGAGGGCCGTCCTTCGGGATATTCGACAGCGCCCCGCCCACAACATCCAGCGTCAAACCGTAGCGTTCGACCATGACATCCCAGAAGTCGCGCCCCTTGGCGACGTCTTGTTCATACCCGTCCGCACGCTTAATCAGGCGCATGCGGCCTGTCGTGTTTTCCATCAGCTTGATGACCATCCGACCGCCCTTGGTTTCGGCGGAATGGGCATAAGAAATGTCTCGAACGACATGACGGCGCGAGGGCATCTGAGGACTCCGGAACTAACTGCCTGCATTATACGTTAAGCGGAGATTTTGCCTAGCGAAGGTGACAGGTTTGTGACGCCTCATTCCGCCGCAGCGCGCATCTCCGGTCCTCCGCTGCGGATCGCGGCCAGCAGTTCCTCGCGCCGTTTCGCAGCTTTGGCTTCGTTTTGCATCAAAACGGGGCCAAACCCACGTATGTCGAGCGGCAAACGGGCCAGTGCAACAATCGCATCCTGCGTGTCTTCCGTTATCAGAGGCAGTACCTCTTTCATGTCCTGTTCGTACTGTTTGATCAGCGCGCGTTCCATCCGCCGCTCGGCTGAGTAGCCGAAGATATCCAAAGGCGTGCCGCGCAAACTCTTCAACTTGGCCAACAGCTTTAAAGGCCCAAGCATCCATTCCCCAAAGGCGCGCTTTCGCGGTCTGCCATTGCTGCCCTCCCCACCAAAAATCGGCGGGGCCAGGTGGAAGGTCATGTTGAAATCACCGTCGAACTCGGCTGCGGCCTTGTCCCGGCTGGTCAGTAAAAGGCGCGCGACTTCGTATTCATCCTTGTAGGACAACAGCTTGTGATAGCCTTTTGCTACAGCCTCGCGCAGCGTTTCATCTGCTATACCGTCCACCAGCTTGCGGTAGCGTTTCGCCAATCGGGCCGACTGGTAGTCGGTCAGGTGCTGCGCCCGGAAGTCGATCATTTGGTCCAGGGTCTTGGGCAATTCCGAGACGGAAGGTGCCAGTATCGCCTGTGCCTCCTCCGGGTGTAGAACAGCCCAGCGACCCACGTCAAAAGCCCGTTTGTTGCGTTCCACGGCGGTTCCGTTCAGCTCAATCGCGGTCATGATCGCCTCACGACTGACAGGCAGAGTACCGCGCTGCCATGCCGCGCCGAAGACCATCATGTTGGAGTAGATCGAATCGCCCATCACGATCTTGGCCAGATCGGTCGCATCGAACAGGCTCACCCCTTTCTTCAGCCGCGCTTGCAGCGCCAGCTCCAACTGCTCGCCCGGAATACGGAATTCTGTATCGCGGGTAAAATCGCCGGTCACCGTGTTGTGGTTGTTGACCACCGCGCCGGTCTGTCCGGCCCGTGTCAGGCCCAGAGTTTTTGCCCCGGCCGAGACCACGAGGTCGCCGCCGATCAGCGCATGCGCCTCGCCGGTTGCGACGCGAATGGCGCTAATATCTTCCGGTCTGTTCGCCAGACGGCAATGAATATGCACCGCGCCGCCTTTTTGGGCGAGGCCGGCCATCTCCATCATACCCGCGCCCTTACCGTCGATTTGCGCCGCTTGCGCCAGAATCGCCCCGAGGGTCACAACACCTGTGCCACCAATTCCGGTGATAACCACGTTATGCGTACCATCGATCTGCGGCAGATCGGGCATGGGCAGATCGGGCAGATCAAGCTGTTTGGTCGCCTCTTTCCGAATCTTTGCCCCTTCCAGAGTGACAAAGGACGGACAGAAGCCGTTCAGGCACGAGAAATCCTTGTTACAGCTGGATTGATCAATCGCGCGTTTGCGGCCCAGTTCGGTCTCCTTGGGCACGATCGAGACGCAGTTCGACTGCACCCCGCAATCACCGCATCCTTCGCAAATATCAGTATTGATGAAGACGCGCTTGTCCGGATCCGGGAACTCACCACGCTTGCGGCGACGGCGTTTTTCGGCCGCGCAGGTCTGGACATAGACGATGACCGAGACGCCCTCGATCTCGCGGAACCGGTCCTGCACTTTCATCAACTCGGCACGTTCAAAGCTTTCCACCCCCGAAGGTAGAGCCCCAAGGTTCACGTCTTCCTTTTCATCATAGACCAGAGCCACATGCTGCACGCCCATGGCCTTCACCTCGGCCACGATCCGTTCAGCCGTCAGATCGCCTTCGTTCCCCTGCCCGCCGGTCATGGCAACCGCATCGTTGAACAGGATTTTAAAGGTGATGTTTGTGCCCGCCGACAGCGCCGCACGGATCGCCTGCACACCCGAGTGGTTATACGTCCCGTCGCCCAGGTTCTGGAACACGTGCTTGGTAGTCGAGAACGGAGCCTCACCAATCCAGTTCGCGCCCTCGCCGCCCATCTGGGTGAAGCCAGTCGTCTCACGGTCCATCCACTGCACCATGTAGTGGCACCCGATACCTGCATAGGCGCGGCTGCCTTCGGGCACTTTGGTTGAGCTGTTATGCGGACAGCCCGAACAGAAATACGGCAAACGCGTCGCGATTTCTTGTGCGTTGTCTGCGCGCCGCGCCTCAGACAGTTTGGCGAGGCCTGCGCGGACACTATCCGTATCGCGTCCCTCTTCAATCAGGATGTCACCCAGCTTTTCGGCAATCATGATAGGGTCCAATGCGCCGCGTGTGGGGAACAACTCCTCACGATGCAGCGTTCCGGCGCCGCCCTTGTACCAGCCATAAACGCGGCGACCCCGGCGGTCGTCAAAAATTGCCTCTTTGACCTGCACCTCGATCAGCTTGCGTTTTTCTTCAACGATCACAATCAGGTCCAGTCCTTCAGCCCAATCATGGAACCCGGCCATATCCAGGGGGAACGTCTGCCCGATCTTGTAAGTCGTGATGCCCAGCCGTTCCGCCTCGGCCTCATCAATGTTCAGCAAAGACAGCGCGTGGGTCAGGTCCAGCCAGTTTTTACCCGCCGCAACGAACCCGATCTTGGCCCCCGGCTTGCCCCAGACACGTTTGTCCAGCTTGTTGGCATGCGAGAACGTCTCGGCCGCGAAACGCTTGTAGTCGATCACGCGGGCCTCTTGCAGATGCGGCGTATCGCCAAGACGGATGTTCAAGCCACCTTCGGGCATGTCGAATTCGGGGATCACGACGCCCATCCGGTCGGGCCTGCCATCGACGACCGAGGTCACCTCAATCGTGTCCTTCATTGTTTTCAGACCAACCCAGACACCGGCAAACCGGCTGAGCGCAAAGCCGTAAATGCCATAGTCCAAAATCTCCTGCACGCCTGCAGGGCTGACCACGGGCATATACATATCGACCAGAGACCACTCCGACTGGTGCAACACGGTCGAGCTTTCGCCTGTATGGTCATCCCCCATTGCCATCAGCACACCGCCATGTTGCGCGGTGCCCGCCATATTGGCGTGACGCATCACATCGCCCGACCGGTCAACCCCCGGCCCCTTGCCGTACCAAAGACCAAAGACGCCGTCATACCGGCCATCGCCGCGCAGGCCCGCCTGCTGGCTGCCCCAAAGCGCGGTGGCCGCCAGATCCTCGTTCAAGCCGTATTGAAAGGTCACATCGCTTTCAGCCAGATAGCGCTGGGCGCGCATCATCTGCTGATCCACCGCACCCAGAGGTGAACCGCGATAACCCGTCACTAGCCCAGCGGTATTGAGCCCGGCCTTTTGATCGCGGGCCTTCTGCATCAGCATCAGACGCACAAGCGCCTGTGTTCCGTTCAAAAGAACGGGTGATTTTTCAAGATCGAAGCGGTCGTTCAGCGTTATGTGTGGCTGACTCATCAGACGTCTCCCCTCGTCAGATCAGTGTGCTTTATATTCACGCATTTTAGGTCACAATTATTGACCTGTATAGCCATTATCCCCTGAATCCCAAGGATTTCATGGTTTGATTGTGGAACTTGTTACCTATTTCATATAGGGCTTCACGAGGATAACGAAAGTTGCGGCGATGGATTGGGACAAGCTTAGAATATTTCACGCGGTGGCCGATGCGGGCAGCCTGACCCATGCGGGGGATAGGCTCAATTTATCTCAATCCGCCGTGAGCCGTCAGATCCGCGCGCTTGAAGAATCGCTCGACGCAACCCTTTTCCACCGCCACGCCCGCGGCCTGATTCTGACCGAACAGGGTGAATTGCTGTTTGATGCGACCTCGGCCATGTCCAAACGTCTGGACGCCGCCGCGGCGCGCATCCGCGACAGCGAAGAGGAAGTCTTCGGCGTCCTACGCGTGACCACCACGTTCGGCTTCGGCACCCTGTGGCTGGCCCCCCGCTTGCCTAAACTCTACGAACAGTACCCAGATCTGAACATCGACTTGATGCTGGAAGAGCGTGTTCTGGACCTGCCCATGCGTGAAGCCGACGTTGCCATCCGCATGAAAGAGCCCAGCCAGGCCGATCTGATCCGCAAACGCCTGATGACCGTCCAGATGAAGCTCTATGCCACGCAGGAGTATCTGGAATCCCATGGCGGAATGCTGAAATCGCTGGAAGAGATCAAGGAACACCGTCTGATCAGCCAGACACCGTCGGCCCCGCAGGTGGGCGCAAGTGCGGCGATGGTGCGTCATCTGATGACCTTCAATCCGGGGTCCCTGCTGACAGTAAACAACTATTTCGGCGTGCTTCAGGGCGTGTTGCACAACCTGGGAATTGGCGTCCTGCCCGACTACGTGACACAGGACTTCCCGCACCTCGTTCCGATCTTGTCGGAAATCGAAAACGCGGACGTTCCCGTTTACCTCGCTTATCCGGAAGAATTGCGCCATTCCAAGCGGGTCGGAGCATTCCGCGACTTCGTTCAGGACGAGATCATCGCGCAACGCAAACAGCTGAAAATGATGGGTAAACTCTAGCTATGCACTCGCGGCATAGCAGCAATGCTGAACGATCAGATTAAAACTTCTTGAACGTTCACAAACCGACCCCTAAATGAGCACTCGAAGGCGGTGATGCTGAAACGCTCATCATCTTCATACCTCCCTGTTGGACTATGGCCGAGCTTAGTGCTCGGCCTTTTTTTTGGCTTCTTCAAAAATCATTTTTTAGTTTTCCCCAATCTCACCGCCCAGAGCGATGAAATTTCTGGGAAAATCTCCGACACCTGCCTATGATCCGAAAAAACGTTTAAAAATTCGTGTTCGAGGACAGAACCATGATAAGCCCCCTCCGCCTTCTGGCGGCGATTTTTTCACTATTTTTACTGGTTGGACCCCTGCATGCCCAAGTCGCGGGCACGTCGACCTCCAGTGCGCCTGCCCCTGTTAGCATTCCCGAAGACCTGACGCCCGAGCAGGTTGATGACTTGGTTGCACGGATGTCGGATGATCAGGTCCGCTCTATCCTGTTGGAGCGTCTGGACGCGGTGGCCGAGAAAAACGCAGCCGCTGCAGAGGATCGCGAGGATCCGATTACCGAGTTGAATGAAGTCTGGAGCGAAATGGTCGCCTCTTGGACGCATGTCATAACGACCGTCCCCAATCTCTTCAGCGCGCAAGCCACCGCCATCAAGAATTTTGCAACCACCTTCACCTCATTCGGTGCTTTGGTTCTGATGGGGCTGGTTGCAAGTGTTCTGGTTGTGGGCTTCATCGCCGAAAAACTATTCGAGATTCTGACCCGCCGCTGGCATGTCCAGACCGAGGCCGAGGCCGAGGGCGATCTCTGGGGCGCTGCCCGGTATCTTTTCGGTCGTTTCTGTCGGGAAATCGCTGGGCTTGTAGTATTTTACGTGGTCATCCGCGCGGTTGGGCGTGGCCTGCTGACGCCCGAGCAAATCACCTATGCCGGGCCGTTTGTGTTCTACCTGATCTGGATACCACGGCTGGGTGCCGCCGCCTCACGCTTTGTGCTGGCACCGAACAAACCCCACTACCGTCTGGTAAATATCGACGATCACTGGGCCAAATACCTGCACCGCAACCTGATCGGGTTGCTGATCCTGATCGGTTTCACCCTGTTCCTGCTGCACTTCAACAGCCTGAACGGCATCACGGGGGATGATACGCGTATCGGCTTCTGGCTGAACGCAGGCATCCACATCTACATCGGCCTGATCGCATGGAATGCGCGTGAAGGTCTGTCGCAGATGATGTTGGGAACGGACCCGGACCACACCAAGTTCGACGAGGAAGTGGCACATTATTACCCCTACTTCGCCATTGCGGTCTCGGCTGCGACTTGGCTTCTGGTCGAGTTTCTGGTGGCGCAGCGTAACCCGGCATCGCTGGCTCTGCTGGTTCAGGGGGCGCATTTCACCACCATGTTCTGGCTGTTGATCGCCCCGGCGCTCGACACTCTTATCCGAGGACTTGTCCGTCATCTGCAACCTCCGATGCAGGGCGAAGGTTCGGTGGCCGAACGCGCCTATAAGTCAACCAAGCGCAGCTACATCCGTATCGGTCGGGTTCTGGCCGGTATTCTGGTCATCCTGATGATCGCCAACGCATGGGATCTCGATCTGCAGGAAATCGCTGGTGGGGATGCGGATTCAGGTAGCAAACTGGTGCAGTTCTTCATCATCATCGCCGTTGGCTACATCCTCAATGAGGTCGTCTCGCTCTGGATCAACCGCCGACTGGCGAAAGAGATGACCGCCGCGCAAAGCCCGGACGAAGAAGCTGGCGAAGGCGGCGGTGCTGGTGGCTCGCGTCTGGCAACGGTTCTGCCGCTGCTGCGAGTAACGGCTCAGGTGGCGATTGCCGTGATCTTCGTTTTGCTGGCATTGGGCGCCCTTGGGCTCGACATCACGCCACTTCTGGCTGGTGCAGGTATCCTGGGTCTGGCCATCGGTTTCGGCGCGCAAAAGCTGGTATCCGACATCGTTGGCGGCATTTTCTTCCTGATCGATGATGCATTCCGCGTTGGTGAGTATGTCGATGTGGGAGGCACCACCGGGACAGTCGAGAAGATCTCGATCCGCTCCATGCAACTGCGTCACCATCGCGGGCCGGTGCACACCATTCCATATGGTGAGATTCAGAAACTGACCAATTACAGCCGCGACTGGGTCATCATGAAGCTAAAATTCACCGTGCCGTTCGACACCGATCCCAACAAGGTGAAGAAGATCTTTAAGAAGATCGGCGCCGAGATGATGGAGGACGAGACCCACAAGGATGGCTTCCTGCAGCCGTTCAAGTCTCAGGGTGTGTTCGACTTTGACGATGTCGGCATGATCATCCGGGGCAAGTTCATGGCCAAACCCGGCAAGCAGTTCACCCTGCGCAAAGAGATCTTCAACCGCGTCAAAGCCGCCTTCAAAGAAAACGGCATCGACTTCGCACGCCGCGAAGTGCGTGTCGCCATTCCCGGTCTGGATGATGCGGAACACCTGAGTGAAGACCAAAAAGCAGCCGTTGGCGCTGCCGCTGGTGCCGTCGCGCAGCAGGCGCAGCAACAGGACCAGCAGAAGTAAACTCATCCGGCACGCGGCTGTCTCTGTCGCGTGCCGGAACCCTATTTGTGGCTCTGTCCGATCCCCGCAATTTGCACCTTTGTCCGGTTTGCAACAGGACAGCGCGCGGAAAGTGCCTTTTCTCTTCCCCCCGGCGGTCCCTTCCCCTAAAAGGCGCCAAACATTGCCATCTCGGGGACCGAAACAGGATGCAAGAGCCAGCCATCACACCTGATCTGATTGCCGCCCACGGGTTGAAGCCCGAGGAATACGACATGATCCTCGAGATCATCGGGCGTGAGCCGACATTCACCGAGCTTGGCATTTTCTCGGCCATGTGGAACGAGCATTGCTCTTATAAATCCTCCAAGAAATGGCTGCGCACCCTGCCAACGTCTGGTCCTCAGGTCATTTGCGGACCGGGTGAGAACGCAGGCGTTGTTGATATCGGTGACGGGCAAGCAGTTGTTTTCAAGATGGAAAGCCACAACCACCCGTCTTACATCGAACCCTATCAGGGTGCGGCAACCGGCGTTGGCGGCATTCTGCGCGACGTCTTCACCATGGGCGCGCGCCCGATTGCCTCGATGAACGCCCTGTCCTTTGGTGAGCCCGGTCACCACAAGACCCGCCAACTGGTCAACGGCGTGGTCGAAGGCATTGGCGGCTATGGCAACTGCTTCGGTGTGCCCTGTGTCGGAGGTGAGGTTCGCTTCCACCCGGCCTATAACGGCAACTGCCTTGTGAATGCGTTCGCTGCAGGTTTGGCTGATAGCGACAAAATCTTCTACTCGGCGGCCTCTGGCGTCGGCATGCCCGTCGTTTACCTCGGTGCCAAAACCGGACGTGACGGCGTTGGTGGTGCGACCATGGCCTCGGCTGAGTTCGACGATACCATCGAAGAGAAACGCCCCACCGTTCAGGTCGGCGACCCCTTCACCGAAAAGCGCCTGATGGAGGCGACGCTGGAGCTGATGAAAACCGGCGCTGTAATCTCGATCCAAGACATGGGCGCGGCAGGCCTGACCTGCTCGGCCGTTGAGATGGGCGACAAGGGTGGTCTGGGTGTCCGTTTGGACCTCGAAAACGTCCCGCAGCGCGAAGAGAACATGACAGCTTATGAAATGATGCTTTCCGAGTCACAGGAACGCATGCTGATGGTTCTGAAGCCCGAGCTGGAGGCCGAAGCCCGCGCCGTATTCGAAAAGTGGGACCTTGACTTTGCCATCGTCGGCGAAACCATCGCCGAAGACCGTTTTCTGATCATGCACAATGGAGAGGTGAAGGCTGATCTGGTCCTGTCGAAGCTCTCCTCGACCGCGCCGGAATATGACCGCCCATGGGTCGCGACGCCTGAGGCTGAGGAACTAGCCGACGTCCCGCAGATTGACCCGATTGATGGTCTGCGCGCCCTGCTCTCTTCGCCCAACTATGCGGGCAAGCAGTGGGTGTATGAGCAGTATGACACCATGGTTATGGCCGACAGCGCCCGCACCCCGGGTCTGGGCGCCGGTATGGTCCGTGTTCACGGTACCGACAAGGTGCTGGCCTTTACCTCAGACGTGACGCCGCGCTATGTCCGCGCCAACCCGGTTGAAGGTGGTAAGCAAGCGGTGGCAGAGGCTTATCGCAACCTGACCGCTGTCGGGGCCAAACCGCTGGCCACAACCGACAACCTGAATTTCGGCAACCCTGAAAAGCCCGAGATCATGGGCCAGTTCGTTGGCGCGATTCAAGGCATCGGAGCCGCCGTTGGCGCGCTGGATGTGCCCATCGTGTCCGGCAACGTCTCACTTTACAACGAGACCGATGGTCAGGCGATCTTGCCGACCCCGACCATTGGCGCCGTTGGCCTGCTCGACCACACCGATGAGATTATCGGAAACGAGGTGCGTGAAGGTCACGTTGCCCTCGTGATCGGCGAAACCAAAGGCCACCTGGGCCAGTCCGCCCTTCTTGTCGAGGTGTTCAACCGCGAAGAAGGCGATGCGCCCCACGTGGATCTTGAGGCCGAGAAACGCAACGGCGACTTCATCCGCGCCAACCGCGAGATGATCAAGGCCTGTACCGACCTGAGCGACGGTGGCCTGGCGCTTGCAGCGTTTGAACTGGCCGAAGCAGCGGGCGTTGGCGTTCACCTCGACGATGCCTCGACCGAAATCCTGTTCGGCGAAGATCAAGCCCGATATCTGGTGGCCTGCAACTTTGATCAGGCCGAGGCATTGATGATCGCAGCCGGTCAGGCTGGCGTTCCCCTGACCTCAGTCGGTCGCTTTACCGGCGAAACTGTGAAGATCGGCAGTTCCGAAGCCCCTCTGGCCGAATTGACTGAGATTTTCCGCCAAAGCTTTGCCACCGCGGTCGCCTGATCACACTACTCTTTCTACAAACCAATAGTCCCGCGCCCTGATCGGTGCGGGATTTGCATATCTGAAAGACCTTCCACATCTTGCACGCGCCTTCCCATCGCTCTACATCTTGGGAAAGACCTTCAGGAGTAAGCCTACATGCCGATGAGCGCCCACGAGATTGAAACCCTGCTGCGCGAGAGCTTTCCCAACGCGGAAATTCAGGTTGGCGGCAGCGATGGCGTTCACATGTCCGCCATGGTCGTGGACGAGAGCTTTCGGGGCAAGAACCGCGTCCAGCAACAGCGCGCTGTTTATGCGGCCCTGAAAGGCAAGATGGACGGCCCGGATGGAGACCTGCACGCGCTGGCGCTGACCACCAAAGTTCCGGAGTAGAATGGAACATGCGATTGTAATCTCAATTGCGGTTTCCGTATTTGTTTTGCTCATCGCGCTGTTGGCGCGGAACAACTCAAAGACTGGGCGCAAGACGAGGCGTGGAACGCCGCCCGGACAGGGATGACACCTCCTATATTCCTCCTATCAATCACATGACGCTACAATTAGCTCTGCAGAGACCCATATCCCCAAGGATACGCAAGATTACGCCAAAGCTATGATGCCGAAGAGCAAAGGAAACGCGAAATGACCGACGTGAAGACCCAGATCGACGAAACCGTCAAAGCCAATGACGTGGTGCTGTATATGAAAGGCACCAAAGAGATGCCTCAGTGCGGTTTCTCATCCCGTGTGGCAGGTGTGCTGAACTACATGGGCGTCGACTACGCTGATGTGAATGTTTTGGCCGACGAAGCAGTCCGTCAGGGCATCAAGGACTATTCGGACTGGCCGACAGTGCCGCAGCTCTATGTCAAAGGCGAGTTTGTTGGTGGCTGCGATATCATCACCGAAATGACCCTGTCGGGTGAATTGGACACGTTGTTTGACGAAAATGGTGTCGGCTACAACAAGGAAGCAGCCGACAAAATCCGTGAGGCCAACGCCTGATCCGGCCTTAACGGCTGGAACAATCTTGAAAAATGACCTGCTCGCTGGCGGCGTTTGTCGCCAGAAAGCTCACCGTGGCATTCCACCCTTTTGATCGCAGGATATAGGTTCCGTTCGTATCCACGGATTCGTACCGAATGCCCGAACCGCTCTCGACCTGTCGCATCGCGACCAGAGAATTGTCGACCATCGTCGCCGCGGCGCCCGAGCCGTCCGATGCGTTGAAATACGTCACTGGCAGCGGAATACCGTTCTCGCAGTTGAACGTCACCGTCAGTATGTCGATCTCGGCCATCGCCTTGGATGCACACACAAGGGCCACGGCCCCACAGATCAAGCCGCATGCTCGTTTCATTTTGTTTTTTCCTCGATGTCTGATGCCAGGGCTTCGGCCCGTGCGGCCAATTCGGCCAGTGTATCCGTAACCGAAGGCGGCACGACAGCGACCTCGATCCGTTCGGGTTCAGGTGCCGGCGCGCTGCGTAGCGTTTGAAGCTCGGCCTCGGTTTCGGCCAGCTTCGCCTCAAGCGCTTTGACTTTGTCATCAGTCGCGGCTGTTTTATCCGCCAACATCAGACCGGCCATCAACAACATGCGGGATTCGGGCATACGCCCAATCTGATCCGAAAGCACCTGCGCTTCGTCATCCAGCATTTTCGCGGCGGCCTGCAGAAAACTTTCTTCCCCGTCCTGACAAGACACGTCAAACCCGCGCCCGCCGATATGAATGGTCACTTCGGGCATTACTCAACCTCACCTTCTGCCAGTTTCGCCTGCGATAGCAGAGGCTCAAGGCGAGCCAGAACAGCCCGTGCCTCGGCCGCATCGGTCGCTTGCGCCGCGCGCGTTGCTTCCAACTCCGCCACAGTCGCCTGATTCAACAGCTCCGCGTCCTGAACTCCCTCTTGCGCCGCAGCGCGCAGGGCATCAACCGAGTTGCGTAGTTGCTCATTCGCCTGCCGCATCCTCTGCAGATCGTCATCCAGACGTGACATGGCAGCCCCGTGGCTGGCGCGCTCGGCCCTCAACATCTCCAGCTCTGCGTTCAGCTCGGCCACCCGTTCGCTATCGGCCAATTCGGCCTGCAAACGGCTGTTTTCGGCCTCGATGTCTCCAGCCCGCAAAATAGCAGCCCTCATCTCTTCAATCTCGGCACGCAGCGCTGCCGGGTCTTCCTGACCTTCCAGATCGGCCCGCAATTGCGCGTTCTCGGCTTTCAGAGCGTCCAGTTCCTCGGTGTTTTCCAGTGCCGCCTTGGCCTCGGCCAGTTCGGCCCGCGCAGCCTCAACCGCAGAAAGCTTGGTTGCGGCTTCGGCCAACTCAGCCCGCAGCGCGTCGACATCGGCCGTAGGCTCTGGAGCAGCACGCAGCGCCTCCATATCGGCGCGCATGCCGTCAACTTCCTGCTCGTGGCGTTCCTTCAACGAAGTCAAGCGTTCTTGCAGCTGCGCGTTGGCAACACGCTCATCATCCAACGCTGCTTGCAAGCCATGATCTGCATCGCCTGCGGGCGCGCTTTGCAGGGCTGTCACGCCCGTGCCAATACGCTCCATCGCGGCAAGAATGCGTTGCTGTAACTCTTCAATCTGGCTCATGCCCCTGTCACCTCTTAACCAAGGTTCATTCTGTTGCCGAACCGCCCGAATCAAGAATCGGTCCCGCTTGACCCCAGTCTAGCGGAATGTGACGGAAAATACCCACTGTTTGGTTTCAAAGGCTTGGACTGCTCTCTTCAAGCGGTGCGACCTTGTTTCGCCCGGTTCTGCTTGCACTTTGAGGGGTGAATGCTATTGAGCGCGCAATCTGCTTCAAACCCAAAGGAACAACGCCCGTGGACCTGACTGCGCTGCGCAATGCAAACCCCGAACACTGGGACAAAGCTGCGGCCATCCGCACCCTGACCCTTGACGCCGTCGCCGCCGCCAATTCCGGCCATTCCGGTATGCCGATGGGCATGGCCGATGTTGCGACCGTCCTGTTCGAAAAGCACCTGAAATTCGACGCCTCGGCTCCGAACTGGCCGGACCGCGACCGCTTCATTCTGTCGGCGGGCCACGGCTCGATGCTGATCTATTCGCTGCTTTATCTCACCGGCCACGCGGATGTGACGCTGGACGAGATCAAGAACTTCCGTCAGCTGGGCGCGAAAACTGCGGGTCACCCGGAGAACTTCCTAGTCGACGGGATCGAGACCACAACTGGCCCACTGGGTCAGGGCATCTCGAACGCTGTGGGCTTTGCCATGGCCGAGGAAATCCAACGCGCGCATTACGGCAAGAAGATCGTTGATCACTACACCTACGTGATCGCAGGCGACGGCTGCCTGATGGAGGGCGTCAGCCAAGAGGCGATCACCCTCGCCGGTCGTCATGAGCTGGGCAAACTGATCGTCTTCTGGGATGACAACAACATCACCATCGACGGCACCGTGGATATCGCCGACCGTACCGATCAGGTGCGCCGTTTTGCGGCCTCGGGCTGGCATGTTATCGAGATCGACGGCCATGATCCCCAAGCGATCGACGCGGCTATCACGCAGGCGAAAAAGTCGAAAAAACCTTCGATGATTGCCTGCAAAAGCCACATCGCTCTGGGTCACGCCGCACAGGATACCTCGAAAGGTCATGGCGCGCTGACAGATCAGGAGCAGCTGAAAGCCGCCAAAGAAGGCTATGGCTGGCCGCATGACGCGTTCGAAATCCCTGCCAATGTGAAATCGGCTTGGGAAGCCATCGGCGCCCGTGGTGCCGCCGAGCGCGCAGAATGGGAAGAGCGTTTCGCGCAAATCTCGGAGCGTAAACAGGCCGAGTTCAGCCGCGCCTACGCGTTTGAAGCACCCAAGAAACTGGCCGGTGCGATCCGTTCCTTCAAGAAACAGATGTCGGAGGATCAGCCCAAGTTGGCCACCCGCGCCTCGTCCGAAAAGGTTCTAAACGTTGTGAACCCGATCATGACCGAGACCGTGGGCGGCTCGGCTGACCTGACCGGTTCGAACAACACCAAATCGGCTGATATGGGTGTGTTCCTGCCGGAAAACCGCAAGGGTCGCTACATCCACTACGGTATCCGTGAGCACGGTATGGCCGCAGCGATGAACGGTATGGCGCTACACGGTGGCATTCGCCCCTATGGCGGCACCTTCATGGCCTTCACCGACTATGCCCGCCCGTCCATGCGTCTGGCCGCGCTGATGAAAATCCCGTCGGTCTTCGTGATGACCCATGACTCGATCGGTCTGGGTGAAGACGGCCCGACCCACCAGCCGGTCGAGCATCTAGCGATAAGCCGCGCGACGCCGAACACCTATGTGTTCCGCCCCGCCGACACCGTCGAGACCGCTGAAGCCTGGGAACTGGCGCTGACCTTCAAGGACAGCCCCTCGGTCCTGTCGCTGACCCGTCAGGGCGTGCCGACCGTGCGCAAGGATCACAAAGCCAAGAACTTGACCGCGCAGGGTGCTTACGTTCTGGCGGAAGCTGAGAGCAAGCGTCAGGCAATCCTGATCGCTACGGGCTCTGAGGTTTCCTTGGCAATGGAAGCCAAAGCGATGCTTGAAGCCGAAGGCATCGGTACCCGCGTCGTCTCCATGCCGTGTATGGAGCTGTTCGCTGAACAAGACGAAGCCTACCGCAAGCGCGTTCTGCCCGCCGGAGCGGTTCGCGTCGGCATCGAAGCCGCTGTTCGCGCCGGTGGTTGGGATCGCTGGCTGCTGGGTGAGCGTGGTCGCGAAGCCAAGGCAGGTTTCATCGGCATGTCGAGCTTTGGTGCCTCTGCTCCAGCTGGTGATCTGTATAAGCATTTCGGCATTACCGCCGAAGCGACCGTAGCCAAGGTCAAGGAACTTCTGGGCTAATCCAGCCTGCCACAAAATGAAAAGCCCCGGTCCACGCCGGGGCTTTTTTCTTACACGAAGATGATCACGGATTGCATTCCATCCACGATCAAATCGCCTTCTGTGTTCCAAACGCGCATGACCTGAGAACTATAGCCATCGCGGCCTGCGGTAAGTTGGTGCTCCAGTAAGAACCAACCGTCGCGAGTTTGAATATCCTCGGACAACACGTTGAAAATCCAGTTCATTGACGAATTTGGTCCGGGTTTCTTTAGCGTGGGGTAGATAGCTGGCGGTGGGAGGTCAGCGATTGCAATCAAGCCCTCCGTCCTGTTCCACATCCGAGGATCGTTGTGTCGGGCCCAAAGGCGCAGATACCCGCGATCTGCCCCCATGAAAGGCAATTCACCCTCGACCTTTCTGACGTCAAAGTTTGTAAGGAAAGGTATCGGCGGTCGCGGCAAATCTGGAGAGAAATAATACTCCGTCATCTCGGGCGCATCTGCGGGCTTCGCCGGGCAATCGAACGCGACATGGCTGTCTTGCGCGCGGCCAAAGGAAAATGTCGCTTGCGCCGCAACACTGCCACCGATTTCGGCAAGAGCGTGGATGGTCTTCACATTGCGCCCCTCGCGCAAGATTTCCGTTTTGACTAGCGGCGGATCACTGATCGGCGCCGTGAAATTTACCAGAGCTGATCTGAGGGGCGGTAAATCTTTGTGCCGATTGTAAACCGTTGACAGCATTAGGGCCGACGAAAACCCACCGAATGTTGTGCGGCCTTGCTTCCAGTTCTGCGGCACCGAGTAGCAGAGGCAATCGCCTTGCGCCTCAGCGGCGCTGAGGACATCGAACAGGGATGGCTCGGACATGGGAATTCCACTTAGCTATTGGCATGTCGAGGATAATCTGACCGCGGACGGAGGCCAGCAGGACCTAACGTCACCGCCTAGTGTTCTTTGGATGAACCTGAAAACGCCCCCATCACGGGCCCGATGACTTTGGTTGCCAGGGGGATCAAGACCATCCCCCAGGCCAGACCAAAGATGCCGTCCATGGTCGCCTTGGCGATCCACTCCGCCGCGGCCTCCCACTGTGCCGAGACCGAATGACCAACCGCATAAGCCCAGTCATGGATATGATGCCCCAGCCAGCCAAAACCCAGAACCTCCATCCCGTGGATGACGATTGATCCGCCCACCCACAGCATGGCCGCCGTTCCGACGATCGAAAGGGTTTTCATCACCGTGGGCATGGCCTTGACCAATCCGCGCCCCAGACCTCGGCCCACCGGCGTCGGAGCGTTTCCGGCCAGATACAGCCCGACATCGTCCATCTTCACGATCAAGGCGACCGAGCCATAAACGGCCACCGTCACCCCAAGCCCGACAACAGCCAAAGTTGCCGCCTGCATCCACACATTCGGAGCCTCAATCGCGGCCAGCGCAATGGTCATGATCTCAGCCGAAAGGATGAAATCCGTCTTGATCGCACCTTTGACCTTCTGTTCTTCAAGGTGGCCCGGATCGCGTACATCCATGTCCTTTTCAATGGCGTGGCTGCCATGTGGGAACAGAACGTGGAATATCTTCTCGGCCCCTTCGAAACACAGATATGACCCGCCCAGCATCAGCAGAGGTGTAATCAGCCAAGGCGCGAAATTCGCAAGCAACAGGGCGACCGGCAGCAGCAGGATGAGCTTGTTGAAAACCGACCCACGGGCAATGCGCCAAATGATCGGCAACTCACGCGCAGGCGCAAACCCTTGAACGTATTTTGGCGTAACCGCCGCGTCGTCGATAATCACGCCGGCCGTTTTGGCCCCCGCCTTGCCAGCAGCCGCTACGACATCATCCACCGAGGCCGCAGCCACCTTGGCAATCCCCGCCACATCATCCAAAAGGGCCAACAGTCCGCTCATCGCGTGTCCTTTCCTGTCACCTGCCGCAAACGGACCCTACCCGATCCAACAGCTAGCGCAAGCGTTAGCGCAATCTGTTCAGGTTTGCGCTAACACCTTAAAAATATGCCGCTTTTGCCCTTTTGAGATTCCGGTTTCAAGGCTATATGGCCTCAAACGCAAGCGCATTTGGAGACGTCACATGACCATCAAGGTCGGTATCAATGGTTTTGGCCGCATTGGCCGCTGTACCCTGTCGCACATTGCCGCCTCGGGCCGCAACGACATCGAAGTGATCAAAGTCAACGCCACCGGCCCGCTCGAAACATCGGCGCATCTGCTGAAATATGACAGCATTCACGGCCGTTTCCCGCGCGAAGTGTCGATCGAAGGCGACACCATGGATCTGGGCCGAGGCCCGATGCAGATGTTCTCGACCTACGACATGAACGAATTGGATTGGGAAGGCTGCGACGTCGTTCTGGAATGCACCGGCAAGTTCAACGACGGCACCAAGGCAAAAACCCACCTGGATCGCGGCGCGCAGAAGGTTCTGCTGTCGGCCCCCGGCAAAAATGTCGACAAGACCATCGTGTTTGGCGTGAACCACAACACGCTGACCGCAAATGACAACATGGTCTCGAACGGCTCCTGCACCACGAACTGCCTTGCTCCGCTTGCCAAGGTTCTGGACGAAGGTGTCGGCATCGAACACGGTATCATGACCACCATTCACGCCTATACCGGCGACCAGCCGACACTGGATCGTCGCCACAGCGACCTGTACCGCGCTCGCGCGGCGGCGATGTCGATGATCCCGACCTCGACTGGTGCAGCGGCTGCCTTGGGCGAGGTTCTGCCAAATCTGAAAGGTCGTCTGGACGGCTCGGCAATCCGCGTCCCTACTCCAAATGTTTCGGCCGTAGACCTGAGCTTCCGCGCCTCGCGCGACGTGACCGTCGAAGAGATCAACGCAATCGTTGAAGAGGCCGCCAAAGGCCCGATGCAGCGCGTTCTGGGTTATGAGCCCGCGCCGCTGGTCTCGACCGATTTCAACCACACCGAGGAAAGCTCGATCTTCGCTCCGGACCAGACCCGCGTGGTGGATAACCGAATGGTCCGCGTGTTGGCGTGGTATGACAATGAATGGGGCTTTTCGGTTCGTATGGCCGATGTCGCCGTCGCCATGGGGCGCCTTAACTGATTTCCTCATGATCGCTTGAACAGCTTCGCCCGCTCAGGTTATCTGAGCGGGCGTTTTTGTTCGGGGCCCTCATGACAAATCAAATCGCCATCTGGCTGGCGCTGCTGATCCTTGGCGCAATCATGCTGGACTATGCCCTGTTCGGAACCGAGCATTTTCTGTTCCTTGGCAAGAAACTTTACGACTTTCTCGACTGGCTCGCTTTCTGGCGCTGAGCAAGGTTTTACTTGACTTTCTCGCCGATCTCGCTTTGTTAGCGCTAACTCATTTCGAGCAAAGACTCTGACGGAGCAGGACATGACACTTAAACTGGCCATTAACGGATTTGGACGTATCGGGCGCGGCGTTTTGCGCGCGGTTATGGAGTCGGGACGGACCGACGTAAAAATCGTTGCGATCAACGATCTGGCCAAGCCGGAAATGAACGCCCACCTGTTCGAATTTGACAGCGTTCATGGCCGCTACTCCAAACCTGTCACACTGTCCGAGGCCGGTCTCGACGTCGGTGCGGGTCCGATCCGACTGACGAGCGAACGCGATCCCGAAGCGTTGGACTGGTCGAATGTCGATGTCGTGCTGGAATGCACTGGCGTATTCCGGACCCGGGAAGCGGCTGAGCGTCACCTGAAGAACGGCTCCAAGAAGGTTCTGATCTCGGCCCCGGCCCGTGGAGACGGCGGCGTCAAGACGATCGTGTTTGGCGTGAACGATTCCGAACTGACCGCCGAGGACACGATCGTTTCTAACGCCTCATGCACAACCAACTGCCTGTCGCCTGTTGCTGCGGCGCTGGATGCCGGGTTGGGGATCGTGCATGGTAACATGACCACCGTTCACGCCTACACCGCAAGCCAGCCGGTGCATGATACCGCAGGCAAAGACCCTTACCTGTCACGCGCGGCGGCTCTGTCGATGATCCCGACGACCACCGGTGCTGCCGCAGCAGTTGGGCTGGTTCTGCCTCAACTTGCGGGCAAGCTGACCGGTCAGGCGATCCGCGTGCCGACCCCGAATGTCTCGGTGGTTGATCTGGTGGCCGAAGTCTCTCGCCCAACGACCGAGGACGAGGTCAACGCCCTGTTTGTTGAGGCCGCTGCCAAAATCCCTGGCGTGCTGGCCGCAGAAAATCGTCCGCTGATCTCGATCGATTTCAACCACGATGCCCATAGCTCGACTGTGTCGCTGGCGGAGACCAAGGTCACGGATGGCACGCTGGTGCGCGTGCTGGCATGGTATGACAACGAATGGGGTTTCTCGAACCGGATGCTGGACACAGCCGCCGCGATGGGCGCGTTATCCTAACCGCTCTTTAAGGGCCACATTCACGCGGGGCGTGACGAAATTCGACACGTCCCCGCCTAATCGCGCGATCTCTTTCACAAGTTTCGAAGCAATGGCCTGATGCCGCGCTTCGGCCATCAGGAACACGGTCTCGATGGAATCGTCCAGAGCCCGGTTCATGCCAACCATCTGGAATTCATACTCAAAATCAGCAACGGCCCGCAGCCCGCGCACGATGACCTGCGCGCCCACATCCCGCGCGCAGTCGATCAGCAAGTTCTCGAACGGATGCGCCACGATCTGGGTCCCGGTCTGTTCTGACAGATGCGCGCATTCCGCCTCAATCATGGCAACGCGTTCTTCCAGCGAAAACAAAGGCCCTTTGTCACGGTTGATGGCCACGCCGATCACCAGCTTGTCCACCAGCGCCGAGGCTCGACGGATGATGTCGATATGCCCCAAGGTGATCGGGTCAAAAGTTCCGGGATAAAGGCCAACCCGCATCACGCTCTCCTGCGTTCAAAAACTGGGCGATAGCAAACACAATCATGCTGCAGGTGCAAGAGGGCGTTATGCCCTGCCCCCTCAATGCCCCATGATCATGCCCTGCAGGGCGTCTTTTTCCATTGCAAGCTCGGTCAGTTGCGCCTTGACCACGTCCCCGAGGGTGACGATGCCGACAAGCTTGCCATCCTCGACAATCGGCATGTGGCGGAACCGGCCTTCGGTCATGCGTGCCAAAATATCTTCGACCGATTCCTGTCGTGTCGCGGTGATCAGGTCCTTGGTCATATAGCTATCGACCGATTGGTTCAGGCACCCGCTGCCGCTGGCCGCCAGTTCTCGGACGATGTCGCGTTCGGACAGAATACCGACGGCGGTACTACCTCCGTCCTCTGAGACAACAACTGTACCGATGCGTCTTTCCGCCAGTATCTTCGCCGCCTCAGACACAGTCGCGGATGGAGCGACGGTCACCACCTCATCGGTGGCTTTGGATGTCAGAATGGCTTGAACGAGCATAAAAAACCTCCGGCAATAACGTACTGTTTTCCAAAGCGTTGCCGGAATGGTCATGAGTGTCAAGTTCCGGCTTCCGCCTCAAGCCGTGCAACTTCGTCGCGAATCCCACGGGTCAATGCCTGCGCAAAGCGGTTGAGGCGTTCGTTTCGCTGATCGCCTTGATGCCGAACCAGATGAAAGCTGCGGGTCAGACTGACCTGATCGGTCAACAACCTGCGCAGGTTCGGATGAAACGGAAGCGTGAAGTCATGCGCAACGCAGATCCCCGCGCCAAGCGCCGCCTGACGTAGCTGAACCGGTACCGAGTTAGATGCAAGCGCCACCCGGTCGATGCCCAAATCGTTGAGGTAGTCCAGCTCGCGATCAAAGATCATGTCCGGGATATAGCCAATCAAACGGTGGGCGTTCAGGTCCTCGACCGTCTGGATCGGGGCGTGTCGGTCCAGATAGTCCTGCGCCGCAACCAGATGCAGTTTGTAGTCGCTGACTTTTTGCACCAGCAGCTTGCCTGCGGTCGGAGAGCTGACCGTAACAGCCATATCCGCCTCACGCCGCGACAAGTTGATGATCCTCGGCAGCGCCAGGATTTGAATATCCAAATCCGGATTGGCATCGCTGATCTTCGCGCAGACCTGAGGCAACAGGTAGTTCGCTGAGCCGTCCGGAGCACCGATCCGAATCTGACCGCTCAGCGACTCGGTCGACCCAACCACTGCGCCAGCGGCAGCGCGCATCGCCTCCTCGGCCTGCAAACCGTGATCCAGCAGGCGTTCCCCAGCGGTCGTCAAAATGTAACCTTGTTGCGACTTGGTGAACAGCTGCGCGTCCAAGCTGCCCTCCAATCGGGCGATCCTCCGACCAACTGTAGCGGGGTCGATCTTTAAGATACGCCCCGCCGACGACAGGCTTTCCTCACGCGCGACGGCAAGAAAAACGCGCATATCATCCCAATTTGGCGTCATCCCGTCCCTCTTGCATTTTTGCAAAGCTCTTTTGAGACATTGCCTCTGTTCAGGTTATTTCTGCAAGCCTATTCTGCGCGCAAACATATCGGAGGAGTTTGCAATGCAAGATCTGACTCATTTCATCAATGGTGAGAACGTGGCCGGAACCTCGGGTCGCTTTGATGACGTTTTCAACCCGGCAACGGGTGAAGTTCAGTACAAATGCCCAATGGCGAGCACGGCCGAAACCACCGCCGCGATCGAGGCTGCCGCAGCCGCGCAACCCGCATGGGGCGCGACCAACCCGCAGAAACGCGCGCGCGTCATGATGGCCATGGTCGGCCTGATGAACCGCGACATGGACAAGCTGGCCGAAGCGCTCAGCCGTGAGCATGGCAAGACCCTCCCTGACGCCAAGGGCGACCTGCAGCGCGGTCTGGAGGTGATTGAATACTGCATCGGCGCACCGCAAATGCTGAAAGGTGAGTTCACCGACAGCGCAGGTCCGGGTATCGACATGTACTCGATGCGTCAGCCTCTCGGCGTTGTCGGTTCGATCATGCCGTTCAACTTCCCGGCAATGATGCCTCTGTGGCACGTTGGCCCGGCACTGGCCTGCGGCAACGCCGTGGTTCTGAAACCGTCCGAGCGTGACCCCTCAGTTCCTCTGATGCTGGCCGAACTGTTCATCGAAGCCGGCCTTCCCAAGGGCGTCTTTCAAGTCGTCAATGGCGACAAAGAGGCCGTAGACACCATCCTCGACAGCGAAATCATTCAAGGCGTCAGCTTTGTCGGCTCGACCCCGATCGCGCAATACATCTACAGCCGCGCAACGGCCAACGGCAAACGTGCGCAGTGCTTTGGCGGCGCCAAGAACCACATGATCGTCATGCCCGACGCGGATCTGGACCAAGCCGCAGACGCGCTGGTCGGTGCAGGTTTCGGTGCGGCGGGCGAACGCTGCATGGCGATCTCGGTTGCCGTTCCTGTGGGCGAAGAAACCGCGGACCGTCTGATCGAGAAACTGATCCCGCGCGTCGAAAAGCTGAAAGTCGGCCCCTACACAGCCGGAGACGACGTGGACATGGGCCCCGTTGTGACCGGAGCTGCAAAAGAGCGTATCCTCGGCCTGATCAACTCGGGCGTTGAGCAAGGCGCGAAGCTGGTCGTCGACAACCGCGATTTCAGCCTGCAGGGCTATGAGGACGGTTTTTTTGTCGGCCCGCACCTCTTCGACCACGTGACGCCAGACATGGATATCTACAAGCAGGAAATCTTCGGCCCGGTTCTGTCGACCGTTCGCGCGGGCTCCTACGAAGAGGCGATAGGCTTGGCGATGGACCACGAATACGGCAACGGCACCGCGATCTTCACGCGCGATGGTGACACTGCACGTGACTTCGCGAGCCGGATCAACATCGGCATGGTTGGTATCAACGTCCCGATCCCGGTTCCGCTAGCTTACCACACCTTTGGCGGCTGGAAGAAATCCATGTTCGGTGACCTGAACCAGCACGGCCCGGACAGCTTCAAGTTCTACACCCGCACCAAGACTGTCACGGCCCGCTGGCCGTCGGGCATCAAGGAGGGTGGCGAGTTCAACTTCAAAGCGATGGACTGATCCAAAGCCAAATCTGTTCAAACCCGGCCGCTCTGGCCGGGTTTTTCATTGGCAGGGTTCCGCCAGAACCCTCCAAAACCCGGAATCTCACGATAAATTCAAGCTGTAGAGGCTGGTCATTTGCGAGCCTGGCAAATATTTTCGGCACAACTATATATTCGAGCAGATTGAACCTCCGGAGGTCGCCTTGTCCAAATCCAACATGACTCGCCGTTCGGCCCTTTTGGGGGCTGCATCCGTTCTGGCCACACCTGCCCTCGTCCGCGCGCAAAGTTCCGATGCGTTCCCGCAAACCGAAGATGCGATCAGCACGCAACTGCCGGTACGCCGAAATGTCTCGTCGTTCTCGCAGCAGAACTGGCAAGACCATTTTGATCAGTTGGGTGCGGGCTGCCTGTTGGCCGACATCACCAGCCGCGCGGTTCACTATTGGGGACCGGACGGGACGTATAAACTGTATCCCAGCTCGGTTCCGATGAGTGAAGAGCTGACCAGGCGCGGTTACACCAAGGTCGTCCGCAAGGCCGAATACCCGACATGGACACCGACCGCCTCAATGCGGGAACGCGATCCGTCTCTGCCCGTTCGGATGGAGGGTGGTGACCCTGGCAACCCGCTAGGCACGCGCGCGATGTATCTGGGCTGGCCAGCTTATCTGGTCCATGGAACCCACGACACCCGCAAGATCGGACGGCAGAGTTCGTCGGGCTGCATCGGCCTTTACAACCAACATGTGGAAGAGCTGTACCCGCTGGTCCAAATCGGAACGCAGGTACGTTTGGTCTGAGGTCTAAAACTCAAAAAAAGCAAAGCCCCGGCCTTCAGGTCCGGGGCTTCTTTGTTTAGCGGGACGCCAAGGTTATTCGGGCAGTATAACCTCATCGACCACGTGGATAACGCCATTACTGGCTTCGATGTCGGCCTGCACCACATCGGCACCATTAACGCGTACGCCATTTTTAGCGTTGACGCTCAGACGATCGCCCTGAACGGTCAGAACCTTCGCGCGCTTGCCAGCGATATCACCCGACATCACTTTGGCAGGCACCACGTGGTAGGTCAGAATTTCAACCAGTTTGTCCTTGTTTTCAGGCAGCAGCAGGCTTTCAACCGTGCCTTCGGGCAGAGCAGCAAACGCCTCATCTGTCGGTGCAAAAACGGTGAACGGGCCGTTGCCCTTCAGAGTGTCGACCAGACCGGCGGCCTGAACGGCTGCGACCAGTGTGGTGAACGATCCCGCAGATACGGCGGTGTCAACGATGTCAGCAGCCTGAGCCTTGATCGGCATGGCAAGTGCAACTGCGGCGGCAGCGCCCATCAATGTGCGACGAAACATGGCTGTCTTCTCCTCTCCAGCTTGTTATGGAAAGGTTTACGGCGCATGTTTCACACCGGATCACTTTAGGATCACTGTTCTTTGATCTGAACCCAGATACTCTGCGCCCGGCCATCGTTCAAAAACGGTAGCGCGTCACACGCATCGGGGCGGTCCTGTTGCAGATAATACCCCGGCCAAAGCATTGAAAACGCTCCAGATTGCAGAAGGGCGTGCAACATGTATTGCTCACCCCAACCTGGACAGTCGTAGAAAAAACGCTTGGGATATTCGTAAGGTAAAAAAACATCATGCACGTGGATGACAACGCCCGGTTTCAGCGTCGGGATGATGCGGCAGAACAGATGCGCGACGTCGTTGCTCATCCTGACAACATGGCTGGAGTCGATGAAAAGAACGTCCCCGGCCTCGAGCTGTTCGAACAGAGCCGGATCTACCTCCTCAAGCCTTTTTTGTTCGAACGCATCGACCACATGGGCGATATCTGCGCGCGGATACGGGTCGATGGCTGTGATCTGCGTGTCCAACCCTCCGTCAAGGACAGCTTGCCGCGTCACGCGGGTTGAGTTGCCGCAACCGACCTCGACCACGCGCTTCGGTTTGAACCTGCGGATCATCAGATACAGAGCGTCGGCATCGGGGCTGTCATAATAGCCATTCCCCGACCGATATCCCGTCTGGTTCCGGGCCGGGTCCTTCAAGGCCTCCAGCGCATTCTTGTACTGGCCGTATTCGGCGACCAGTTCTGCGATGTCGAAGCCTTCCATTCCCGGAGACAACGCGTAAGCGGGACGCTCCAGCCCGCCTGCCCGCTCGAACGCCTCCAGCCGGGCGCGTTCGTCCTGTTCGGTCACCTTGTCGACCAGCTTCACCCCCAACTCATCAAGGGCTGCGTTGATCTGCGGGAATTTTCTGGGTTTCACGAGGCCAGCTCCGTTATCGTATTGCTGTCCGTTCCTTAGCGCTGCTTGTGGTCGCTCTGCAAGCGGCCCCACGACAAACCACTGGCAAACCCTTGGCAAAACGGTGATTTACGTATTCACTGATTGCATTGGAAAACGGCAGGTAGGCCCATGCAACAAGATTTCACGATCGGCATTGAGGAAGAATATCTGCTCGTCGACCGCGACAGCCTGCATCTGGCCGAGGCCCCCGCCGCATTGATGGAAGCCTGCCAGGCGGATTTCGAAGGACAGGTCAGCCCTGAATTCCTGCAGTGTCAGATCGAAGTTGGAACCCGCCCCCACACGACCGTTAAAAGCGCGCGCGAAGATCTCAGGCGTCTTCGGTCCTGTGTGTCAAAGCGGGCTGCCGAGTATAACCTCAGCCCGATCGCTGTATCCTGCCATCCGTTTGCCGATTGGAAGAAACAACACCATACACGGAAAGAGCGTTACGACGCTCTGCAACACGCTTTGGGCGGCGTTGCACGGCGGATGCTGATTTGCGGAATGCATGTGCATGTGGGGGTCGAGGACCCGGCCCTACGCGCAGACCTGATGCCGCAACTCAGTTACTTCCTACCCCATCTGCTGGCGCTTTCGGCGTCCTCCCCGTTCTGGAATGGCGAGGATACGGGGCTTTCCTCCTACCGCCTGACCGTGTTCGACAACCTGCCGCGCACGGGATTGCCGCCGGTCTACAATAGTTGGAGCGAGTACGAACGCACAACCGGCGTCCTGGTCGAGCTTGGCGTGATCGAGGACACCACGAAAATATGGTGGGATCTACGCCCCTCTCATCGGTTCCCGACGCTGGAAACACGCATCATGGACGTCCAGCCGCGGCTTGAGCACACCTTATCTCTGGCCGCGCTCGTGCAGGCCCTGACCCGTATGCTGTGTCGCCTGAAGGCCCGTAATCTGCGCTGGCGACAGTATGACCGCTTCCTGATCGGTGAAAACCGCTGGCGTGCGCAACGCTATGGGGTCGGCGAAGGGCTGATTGATTTTGGGGATCGGTCGATCAAACCCATGGCCGAGCTGATCGGCGAACTCATGGGGATGCTGGCTGAAGATGCCGAGGCTTTGGGAACCATGACCGAACTGGCCCGACTGCGTCAGATCGCAGAAACAGGCACCTCGGCCACCCGCCAGCGGCGCGTCCATGCTGAAGCTGTCGCGAAGGGCGAAGACCCCGGCCAGGCCGTTGTCCGCCATCTGATCGAGGAGTTTCACGCGGACCTCTAGCGAACCCTACACTCAAACAGCTCTCAGGATTGCTCATCCTGAAATAGTTCTGTAACGATTACTAAATAAACAATCGTTCAATTCTTTGCCTGTGGGAGGGTGCGCAATGGAGTTCGGGCTGACCGAGGAACAAACGGCCATTTTCGATATGGCCTATGGATTTGGGCAGGACAACATTGCCCCATTCGCCCGCCAGTGGGAGGCAGAAGGCACAATCCCCAAAGAGCTTTGGCCCCGTATCGGAGAGCTTGGCTTTGGCGCGCTCTACGTCTCGGAAGACAGCGGCGGAGCCGATCTCAGCCGTCTCGACGCAACCCTCGTGTTCGAGGCGCTGTCCATGGCCTGCCCCTCGGTCGCGGCGTTCCTGTCGATCCACAATATGTGCGCCAAGATGCTGGACAGTTTCGCCAGTGATGAGCTGAAATCACGGGTCATGCCCGATGTACTGAGCCTGAATACAGTGCTGAGCTATTGCCTGACCGAACCCGGCTCCGGCTCGGACGCCGCCGCGTTGAAGACGCGGGCTGAGCGCACGAACGAGGGCTACACTCTGAACGGTACCAAGGCCTTCATCTCGGGTGGCGGATACTCGGATGCCTATGTCTGCATGGTCCGCACGGGCGCGGAAGGTCCAAAAGGAATCTCGACCGTCTATGTCGAAGACGGCACGCCGGGTCTGAGCTTTGGAGCGCTGGAACAGAAGATGGGCTGGAAAAGCCAACCCACCGCGCAGGTCCAGTTCGACGATTGCAATATCCCCGCGGGCAATTTGGTCGGTTCCGAAGGCGACGGCTTCAAATACGCCATGAAGGGCCTTGATGGAGGGCGTCTGAACATCGCCTCCTGCTCGCTTGGGGCTGCGCAGGCCGGGTTGGACATGACCCTGCAATACATGTCCGAGCGTAAGGCGTTTGGGCAATCCATCGACCAATTTCAAGCCTTGCAATTCCGCCTTGCCGATATGGAGATCGAATTGCAGGCCGCGCGCACCTTCCTGAGGCAGGCTGCCTGGAAACTGGATCAAGGCGCTCCGGATGCGTCGAAATTCTGCGCAATGGCGAAGAAATTCGTAACCGAGACCGGCTCAAATGTCGTGGATCAATGCCTGCAGCTTCATGGCGGCTACGGATATCTTGCCGACTATGGCATCGAAAAGCTTGTGCGCGACCTACGGGTGCATCAGATACTCGAAGGCACAAACGAAATCATGCGCGTGATCGTGGCGCGCCACCTGCTGGCCGGAACCTGAGGGGATCATGCCTGACATCGACATTCGCACGACCGGTCGCGCCGGGCGCATCACCCTGACCCGCCCAAAGGCTTTGAACGCCCTGAGCTATGAGATGTGCTTGGCCATCGACACCGCCCTGCGCAACTGGCGCGAAGACGACGAGGTCGACCTGATCATCATCGACGCCGAGGGCGACAAAGCCTTTTGCGCAGGCGGCGACATTGCCAAACTCTATGAAACCGGTCTCGCGGGGGATTTCTCACACGGGCAAACCTTCTGGCGCGATGAATACCGCCTGAATGCGCTGATCTTCGCGTACCCCAAACCCATCATCAGCTTTCTGCAGGGTTTCACAATGGGCGGCGGAGTCGGCATCGGCTGCCACGGAACCCATCGCGTAGTCGGAGAGACCTCGAAAATCTCGATGCCGGAATGCGCGATCGGGCTGGTTCCGGATGTCGGCGGCTCGTTGATGTTGGCATTGGCGCCTGGGCGGCTTGGCGAATATCTAGGCCTCACCGCCTTCCGGATGGGGCCAGCGGACGCCATCTACGCCGGTTTCGCCGATCACTTCATCCCTCAAGCCACTTGGCCAGACCTTATCGAATTGCTTGAGGCGTCGGGCAATGCCGAACTGGTCACCGATCACGCCCAACCCGCGCCCGACGGGAAATTGCAACAGATGCAACCAGAGATCGACCAGTATTTTGCAGGCGAGACACTCGAGGATATCCTCATCAGCCTTCGCTCAGAAGATACTGATTTCACGGCGAAAGCGATGGACATGATGGGCCAGCATTCACCGCTTTCCATGGCCTGCACGGTCGAGATGATCCACCGTCTGCGCGGCCCGTCCCTGACCATGCACCGTGCATTGGATATGGAGTATCGCTTCACTTATCGCGCGCAGGAACACGGAGATCTCATCGAAGGTATCCGCGCACTGATCATAGATAGGGATCGTAGCCCAAGCTGGCAGTACCCGGATATGAAAGTACCCGCTGTTGCGGTCTCGAAAATGCTGCAACCGCTTGGCGCGAACGCACTGACTTTTCAGGAGGAATAAGAGATGCAAATCGGTTTTATCGGCTTGGGCAATATGGGCGCGCCGATGGCGGCCAACCTTGCGAAGGCCGGGCATCAGGTCACAGGTTTTGACACGGCGGGTGTAAGCGTTGATGGCGTGACGCAAGCGCAATCCGCAACAGAGGCCGTCTCAAGCGCTGATGCCGTCATCACCATGCTGCCGAATGGCGACATCCTGCGCGTGGTTGCCAACCAGATCATCCCGGCCATGCAACAGGGCGCGGTGTTAGTAGACTGTTCGACCGTCGACGTAGACAGCGCCCGAGCGGTGGCCGAGCAAGCCATCGAAGCGCAGCTTCTGTCCGTGGACGCGCCAGTCTCCGGCGGGATCGGAGGGGCCTCGGCCGGTACCCTGACCTTTATGGCTGGCGGATCATCCGACGCCTTTGCCAAAGCCGCCCCCCTGTTCGAGATCATGGGTCAAAAAGCCGTGCATTGCGGTGAGGCAGGTGCTGGACAAGCGGCAAAAATCTGCAACAACATGATCCTCGGCGTCACCATGATCGCAACCTGCGAGGCTTTCGCGCTGGCCGACAAACTGGGTCTGGACCGGCAAAAGATGTTCGACGTGGTCAGCACGTCCTCCGGCTATAGCTGGACTATGAACGCCTATTGCCCCGCTCCCGGTGTTGGTCCCACCAGCCCTGCGGATAATGGCTATCAGCCGGGCTTCGCTGCCGAATTGATGTTGAAGGACCTGCGCCTCAGCCAGCAAGCTGCCGAAAGCGCCGATGCCGACACCCCGATGGGCCAAGCCGCAACTGCGCTCTATCAGCAGTTCGTTGAAGCCGAAGGTGGTTTGGGCCAGGATTTCTCAGCCATGCTGCCCAGATTTGAAAAACGCAGCCGAGAATAAGGCACAATGATCCTTCATTCATCTGGCTAAAAATATCCCGGAGCGCGAGGCAGAGCCTCGCAAAAAACCGTGTCGCAGCCTATTCAGCCGCGACACGGGTGCCTGAAAGCATCGGCTTGAGGTAACGCCCCGTGTGGCTCCGCTCGACCTCGGCCACCTCTTCCGGTGTTCCGGTGGCAACGATCTCGCCACCGCCATCGCCACCTTCCGGGCCGATATCAATGATGTGGTCCGCGGTTTTCACAACGTCCAGATTGTGTTCGATCACGACAACCGTATTCCCCTGATCGACCAGTTCATGCAGAACTTCCAACAACTTACGAACATCTTCGAAATGCAAACCCGTCGTCGGCTCATCCAGAATATACAGCGTCCGCCCGGTTGAGCGCTTCGACAACTCCTTCGACAGTTTGACCCGCTGCGCCTCACCTCCAGACAGCGTGGTCGCCTGTTGGCCTACCTTTATATAGCCCAGCCCAACACGCGCCAGAGCATCCATCTTATCGCGGATCGACGGCACGGCCTTGAAGAACTCCTGCGCGTCTTCGACCGTCATATCCAGCACATCGGCGATGGACTTGCCTTTGAATTTGATCTCCAGCGTCTCGCGGTTATACCGCGCGCCCTTGCAGGTTTCGCAGGTTACGTAGACATCGGGCAGAAAGTGCATCTCGATCTTGATGACACCGTCGCCCTGACACGCCTCGCACCGGCCGCCCTTGACGTTGAAACTGAACCGCCCGGGCTTGTAGCCGCGCGCTTTAGCCTCGGGCAATCCTGCAAACCAGTCCCGGATCGGCGTAAACGCCCCGGTGTAAGTCGCTGGATTCGAACGCGGAGTCCGCCCGATGGGGCGTTGGTCGATGTCGATTACCTTGTCCAGATGCTCCAACCCTTTGATCGTTTCGCAGGGCGCAGGCGTTTGGCGCGCGCCGTTCAAGCGCATCGAGGCGGTTTTGAACAGCGTCTCAATCGTCAACGTCGACTTGCCCCCACCCGACACGCCGGTCACACAGACGAATTTGCCCAGAGGGAACTCGGCGGTCACGTTTTTGAGGTTGTTGCCCGTCGCTTTCACCACGGTCAGCTTTTTTTTGTTGCCCTTGCGTCGCTCGCTCGGCACCGCAATCTCTCGCGTACCGGCCAGATATTGCCCCGTGACCGAGGCCGCATCGGCCGTGATCTCGGCCGGCGTTCCCTTGCTGACGACCTGCCCGCCATGAACACCCGCTCCGGGGCCGATATCGAACACATAGTCGGCCTCACGGATCGCTTCCTCATCGTGTTCGACAACGATCACCGTGTTACCCTGATCTCGTAGGTTTTTCAGCGTGCCCAACAGGCGATCATTGTCCCGTTGGTGTAGGCCGATTGACGGCTCGTCCAGAACATAAAGAACCCCGGTCAGACCCGATCCGATCTGGCTGGCAAGCCTGATACGCTGGCTTTCACCACCGGACAAAGTACCACTTGAACGTGACAGCGTAAGATATTCCAAACCAACGTTATTCAGGAATCCGAGGCGTTCGCGAATCTCCTTCAAAATCGCCCGCGCGATCTCATTTTTCTGAACGCTCAGATGGTTCGGCGCGTCCTCGACCCAAGCCAGAGCTTCACGGATCGACATCTCGACCACTTGACCCACATGGAGGCCGGCGATCTTCACGGCCAAGGCTTCCGCGCGCAGGCGGTAGCCTTCGCAGGTGCAGCACGGACGGTTGTTCTGGTAGCGCTCAAACTCTTCCCGAATCCAGGCGCTGTCGGTCTCGCGGTAGCGACGCTCCATATTCGGAATCACGCCCTCGAAGTTGCGCGTCACCTGATAGACACGCCCACCTTCATCATAGCGGAACTGGATTTCCTCATCCCCAGAGCCGCGCAGAAACACCTGCTGCACCTTCTTGGGCAGGTCTTTCCACGGCGTGTTCTTGTCGAACTCATAGTGGCGCGCGATGGCTTCGATGGTTTGCAGGAAATACGGAGATTTCCCCTTTCGCCACGGCGCCAAGGCCCCGTCATACAGCTTCAGTGTCTGATCCGGCACCACAAGGCGTTCGTCAAAGAACAGCTCAACCCCCAGCCCATCACAATCCGGGCAGGCCCCGAACGGGGCGTTGAATGAAAAGAGGCGCGGTTCGATTTCGGGAATCGTAAAGCCACTGACCGGGCAGGCAAAGTTTTCACTGAAAGTAATCCGCTCAGGATCCCCTTCGCGCGGCGCGGTTTCCAAAATCGCGATCCCATCGGCCAGATCCAGAGCGGTGCGCAGGCTGTCGGCCAGCCGCGTCTCCATCCCCTCGCGCACGACCAGACGATCCACGACCACGTCGATATCGTGGCGGAATTTCTTATCCAGCGTTGGCGGTTCATCCAGTTCGTAGAACTCACCATCCACCTTGACGCGCTGGAAGCCCTGTTTGCGCAGTTCCAGAAACTCTTTCTTATATTCGCCCTTACGGTCGCGCACGATGGGGGCCAGCAGGTAGCCGCGCGTCCCCTCCTCCATTGTCATGATCCGATCGACCATGTCCTGTACTTGCTGCGCTTCGATCGGCTGACCAGTCGCAGGGCTGTAAGGTGTCCCCGCACGTGCAAACAGCAGTCGCAGGTAGTCATAAATCTCGGTCACCGTTCCAACGGTTGAACGCGGGTTCTTTGACGTGGTCTTTTGTTCAATCGAAATCGCCGGAGACAGTCCGCTGATATGGTCCACATCCGGCTTTTCCATCATATCGAGGAATTGCCGCGCATAGGCCGAGAGGCTTTCGACATAGCGACGCTGCCCCTCGGCATAGATCGTGTCGAAGGCCAACGAGGATTTACCCGAGCCAGACAGCCCGGTGATCACCACCAGCTGGTCGCGCGGGATATCCACGTCAATGCTCTTGAGGTTATGCTCGCGCGCGCCGCGCACCTCGATATTCTTCAGCTCAGCCATTCTGGCCCCCAACAAACACGTCCCTCAGAGATAGGCGAGCGGCGCTGAGTCTCCAACAGAAAAATTAGAACAAACTGTGAACGCACCGATTATTACCGACACATACTGACATCATACTGAAACAACGCCAGCCTTGCGCCAAGAACCAGTGATTTTCTAAATTTTCAAGGGAAAATGGCGCGGTTGACGGGGCTCGAACCCGCGACCCCCGGCGTGACAGGCCGGTACTCTAACCAACTGAGCTACAACCGCGCATCTATTTTCGTGGCCTTTAAACTGGACCAAGTCTGGCAGCGATGGCGCGGTTGACGGGGCTCGAACCCGCGACCCCCGGCGTGACAGGCCGGTACTCTAACCAACTGAGCTACAACCGCCCGCTGCCCGTTCGTTGCTGAACGTTGGGGTGTATTATGGCTACGCTCGGGCATCGTCAAGCGGCGTTTTGAAGTTTTTTGCCTGAAGCCTGATTTTTGTTTGCAGCCACTCCTCGGCCATCCTTCGAGGCGCGGCCCATACGACCGCGCATTTGTGCCCCACCTGCAACAGCATATTGAAATCGCGCCGACCCCCTACTCATCCGAAGCGACAAAAACTAGAGGGTCATTCATGCGCTGAAGTCTCATTTCGACCCGCGCCAATTACAACACAATTCGGAGCAGAAACGTGAAAAAAACCATTGCAACCAGTGCATTGACCAGCCTTCTACTGACCGGTACGGCATATGCCGTCGAGGTAACCGGCGGATATGTGGACCTGGGCTATTCCACCTTCACAGACAGCGATCTTGGCGACGTCTACAACCTTAACGGCGCGGGCGAGTTGGCGTTTTCCCGTGCGTTTAGCCTGCAACTGGATGCGGGCGGATACCGGTTCGAGGACGAGGACTATAGCGGCACAAACGTCACCCTGCACGCCAACCTGCACACACAAACCGCCTCGTTCGGCGCGTTCTACGGGCAGGACCATATCGAAGACGAGACGTTCCAATTCTACGGCGTTGAGGCCGGTTTCGGCGCAGGCCCTGCGCAGATCGAAGGGTACCTGGGCTTTCAAGACCTGAAAGAAGCCTCTGGCGCGGATGGCGCGATCCTGGGCTTTTCGGCCGGAGGGGCCGTTAATGATAAATGGACTGTGATCGGTAAATACGACTACCTGAACGACATTGAAGGTGCTTTAGACGTCAGCGCATTTTCGATTGGCGCGACCTATAATGTTGGCACCAACGCACAGGTCTACGGCGAATTCGGCGCGGCCCACCTATCTATCGGCAGCGGCAGCAGCACCGAACCCTTCCTTGGCGCAGGTGTCCGTATCAATTTGGGCAACGAGCGCGGCACAACCTTCGGTCGCCGTGGCGTTCTGGACAAGCTGCCCGGCCTCTAAGAACACCAGACCCCGGTTTGCATACTGGCCGGGGTCCCGCCCTATAAGTCTTGCAGCCGGGAATGAGCTGCGATAAGACGCCGGGCAATGGGTGATTAGCTCAGTGGTAGAGCGCTTCGTTCACATCGAAGATGTCAGGAGTTCAAATCTCTTATCACCCACCACCTCCAATTTTTTCATCTCCAGACAACGCTTGTCAGGTCAGAAGCCGCCTGCGTATCCTTGATATACGCAGTGTAAAGGGTTGACGCGGATGGCCAAATTGAAGCGTGACATTGGCCTACTGGGTCTGACCTTCATTTCCGTTGGCGGCATTATAGGCTCTGGATGGTTGTTCGGCCCGCTCTTGGCTGTGCAACACGCAGGACCAGCTGCGGTTCTGTCCTGGATCATCGGCGCGGTGGCCATGTTTGTTCTGGCCATCACCTTCGCTGAAATCTCGGCCATGCTGCCTATCCCGGGCGGCATCGCTCGGGTTCCCCAATTCTCGCATGGCAACATCGTCGCGATGGCAATGGGTTGGACAGCTTGGATCGGCTACAACACCACTGCGCCCATCGAGGTTGAGGCGATGTTGAAGTACTTAGCCCCCTACGCGCCGTGGTTGCACACTTCCGAGAGCGGAGATCTGACGAGCGCAGGTGTGCTGGTTGCACTGTCCTTCATGCTGCTATTCGTTGTCGTCAACGCCTTGGGCGTGAAATTCTTCACGCGTGTCAACGCCACACTAACTTGGGCGAAAATAGCGATCCCGGTCATTCTCTCAGCACTCTTGATCGCAAGCAGGTTTGAGTTTCAGAACTTCAAACAACCCGACGGGTTCGCCCCATACGGTCTGCAAGGCATCATGGCTGCAGTATCAACCGGAGGCGTGATCTTTTCATTCATCGGATTTCGCCACATCGTCGATATGGCGGGCGAGGTCCGCAACCCGAAATTCGCCATCCCAGCCGCGCTGGTCCTTTCAATCGTGATGTGTGCGGCCATCTATCTAGCTCTACAGATCGCATTCATCGGCGCCCTTGATCCAACTTCCCTTGCACAAGGCTGGTCCAGTCTCAGCTTCGGCGGTGAAGGGCCTTTGGATGCCGTGATTATGTCTGTCGGCCTTGTCTGGTTCCTAAGCGTATTGAATGTCGGCTCTGTCATCGGACCGTTCGGCAATGGGCTTGTTGCAACGGGTTCGAATGCTCGGATCGCCATGGCCCTGTCAAAGAACGGTTTTCTTCCTCAAAGCATCATGCAGTTGTCCTCGTTCGGAGTACCCCTTTGGGCGCTTGCATTGAATTTCGGGATTGGAGTTTTGTTCCTGCTTACAGTCCCGTTTACCACGGTCATCGCATTGAACGGCGCGGCCATAGTTTTGTCCTTCGCGGTCGGACCGATCGCTGTCGTATGCCTCAGAAAGCTGATGCCAGATCACCCACGCTCGATCCGAATTCCCGCAGTGCGCTTCGTGGGCGTACTGGCCTTCGCCATCGCCACACTGATCGTTTATTGGAGCGGATGGGACACTGTATGGCGTTTAGGCATCGCGCTGATCATCGGCATGATCTTGTTGCTAATCCGCTTTCGCAATCGCCTGGATGAAATGGATGCAGTCGAAGCGCGTTGGCTGATGCCCTATTTCGCCGGCATCGGTGTAATCTCACTATTCGGCCAGTTCGGAGAAGGTGCTCTGAAGCTCATCCCGTTCGGCTGGGATATTCTGGTCTGCATTCTGTTCTCGACGGCAATCTTCATGATCGCTGTCCGGTCGTCCTTAGCAGACGAAAAGTTTCAGAAATACATCGAAGAAGAGGAAATTTTGGACCCGAAACAACCCGTTATCGGGCTATAGAAAAAGGCGGGGACCAGCCCCGCCTTTTTCGGTGTGTCTTAGTGTGCCGTAGCAGACGGCCCAGAGCTTTCAGCCGCTTTCGCAGCCGCAGCCGCAGCCTCTTCTGCGGCTTCGTCCCATTCGATGGGCTCAGGCTCTTCTACCAGTGCCTGTCTCAGCACTTCCGAGACGTGTTTGACCGGGATGATCTCCAACCCTTCCTTCACGTTGTCCGGAATGTCGGCCAGGTCCTTTTCGTTTTCTTCCGGGATCAGAACCGTTTTGATGCCACCGCGCAGAGCAGCCAGCAGTTTTTCCTTCAAACCACCAATCGGCATCGCATTCCCGCGCAGCGAGACTTCGCCGGTCATAGCGATGTCCTTCCGCACCGGAATGCCGGTCAGCACGGACACAATCGAAGTCACCATCGCCAAACCAGCCGACGGGCCATCCTTGGGCGTTGCGCCATCCGGCACGTGCACGTGGATATCGATCTTGTCGAATTGCGGCGGCTTCACCCCGATCTGAGGCGAAATCGACCGCACATAGGACGAGGCCGCGTCGATGGATTCCTTCATCACGTCGCCCAGCTTACCGGTGGTCTTCATCCGCCCCTTGCCGGGCAGTTTCAGCGCCTCGATATGTAGCAGGTCTCCACCAACCGACGTCCACGCCAGTCCGGTGACAACACCAACCTGGTCGTCCTGTTCGGCCAGACCATAGCGGAACTTGGGCACGCCGAGGAAATCATCCAGATTCTCAGGCGTCACGGTAACCGAGTCAGCCTCTTTCTTGATGATCTTGGTCAGCGACTTCCGCGCCACTTTTGCGATTTCCCGTTCGAGGTTCCGCACGCCCGCCTCACGGGTATAGGTGCGGATGATCGACTGCAGCGCCTCATCGGTCAGTTCAAATTCCTTGGCTTTTAGGCCATGGTTCTTGACCTGTTTGCTGATCAGGTGCTGCTTGGCGATCTCGGATTTTTCCTCTTCGGTGTAACCGGCCAGCGGGATGATCTCCATCCGGTCCAGCAGAGGGCCAGGCATGTTGTAGCTGTTCGACGTGGTCAGGAACATCACGTTGGACAGGTCATATTCGACCTCAAGATAGTGATCCATGAACGTGCTGTTCTGCTCTGGGTCCAATACTTCCAACATTGCCGAGGCCGGGTCACCACGGAAATCCTGCCCCATCTTGTCGATCTCATCGAGCAAGATCAGCGGGTTCGTGGTTTTCGCCTTTTTCAGCGCCTGAATGATCTTACCGGGCATCGAGCCAATGTAAGTCCGGCGGTGACCCCTGATCTCGGATTCGTCGCGCACACCACCCAGCGAGATACGAATGAACTCGCGCCCCGTGGCTTTGGCAACGGACTTACCCAGCGAGGTTTTACCCACACCCGGAGGGCCTACAAGGCACAGGATCGGGCCTTTCAGCTTTTTCGAACGCTGCTGAACCGCCAGATATTCAACGATCCGCTCTTTGACCTTCTCAAGCCCGTAGTGATCGGCATCCAGAATGTCCTGCGCGCGGCCCAGATCCTTTTTGACGCGGGATTTGGTACCCCACGGCAGCGACAGGATCCAGTCCAGATAGTTGCGCACGACGGTGGCTTCAGCCGACATCGGGCTCATGTTGCGCAGCTTCTTCAGCTCGCCTTCGGCCTTTTCGCGCGCCTCTTTCGACAGCTTGGTCTCGTTGATCTTCTCTTCCAACTCGGCAACTTCGTTCGAGCCGTCCTCACCATCGCCAAGCTCTTTCTGAATGGCCTTCATCTGCTCATTCAGATAATACTCGCGCTGGGTCTTCTCCATCTGGGATTTGACGCGAGTCTTGATCTTTTTCTCGACCTGCAAAACCGACATTTCGCCCTGCATCAGGCCGTAGACCTTCTCAAGCCGCTCACTGACTGAGAGCGTCTCAAGCAGTTCCTGCTTTTGCTCGACCTCAATGCCCAAGTGACCCGACACGAGGTCGGCCAGTTTGGCGGGCTCGGTGGTCTCACCCACGGCAGCCAAGGCTTCTTCGGGAATGTTCTTGCGAACCTTGGCATAGCGCTCAAACTCGTCCGCGACGGTGCGCAGCAGCGCTTCGGTCGTGGTGACGTCGCCGGGGATTTCGGTCAGATACTCGGCACGGGCCTCGAAAAACTGATCGTTTTCAAGAAATTCCGTGATCTGCACACGCGCCTGCCCTTCGACCAGCACCTTTACGGTACCATCGGGCAACTTCAGCAGTTGCAGGACATTGGCCAGAACACCGGCCTGATAGATACCATCCACGTCCGGATCATCGACACTCGGGTCGATCTGGCTGGACAACAGAATTTGCTTATCATCCTGCATCACCTCTTCCAACGCGCGGACCGATTTGTCTCGGCCCACGAAGAGCGGCACGATCATGTGTGGGAACACCACAATATCGCGCAGCGGCAGGACGGGGTATGAGGAATTCAGAGGCTCTTGCATGCTCTATCCTTATCGTTGGCAAGACGGCTCTGGTCCCTGCTTGAGGCAACCACTGGCCGTCTCCTGTCTTGGATGGTTTAAGGTGGGGCTGTTACCGCCCTATTTCAACCTCACCACCGTGTCTCAATTCGCAGCATGACCAAAGGTTCTGCGGACCGCAAGGCGCGCCGGGAAGATATCCACCGAAATTGTGCCGGTGCCTGCTAAATCGGCTCAATATCACCCTGCGCGCGCTGCGCGTGGAAATTGGCCTGCCAGGCCTCAAACGTTCCTGCCGCAATCGCGTCGCGCATGCCCTGCATGATTTCCTGGAAGTAATGCAGGTTATGCCAGGTCAAAAGCATGCCTGAGATCATCTCGTTCGAACGGAACACGTGGTGCAGATAGGCGCGCGAGTAGTTCGAACAGGCCGGGCATGTGCACTCTTCATCCAGCGGGCGTGGATCATCGGCATGGCGCGCGTTCTTGATGTTCACCACGCCGTGACGCGTGAACACCTGACCGGTGCGTCCGGACCGGGACGGCAAAACGCAATCCATCATGTCCACACCGCGCGCCACAGCGCCTACGATATCATCCGGTTTCCCTACACCCATCAGGTAACGCGGCTTGTCGGTGGGCAGGAAATCGGGGGCAAAATCGAGGCAGTCAAACATCGCCTCTTGCCCCTCACCAACGGCTAGACCGCCGATGGCGTAGCCTTCGAACCCGATCGCTTTCAGTGCCTCGGCGCTTTCTTCGCGCAGGTCCTGTTCCAACCCGCCTTGCATGATCCCAAACAGCGCGTGGCCCGGGCGATCCCCGAACGCATCGCGTGAACGCTGCGCCCAACGCGTCGACAGCTGCATCGACTCGGCAATACGTTTCCGGTCCGCAGGAAGCGAGGGGCATTCATCGAAACACATCACGATGTCCGACCCCAGCAGGCGCTGAATTTCCATCGACCGTTCCGGCGTCAGCTCATGCTTGGAACCGTCAATATGGGATTTGAAGGTCACGCCCTTTTCGGTCAGCTTGCGCAACCCTGCTAGAGACATGACCTGAAACCCGCCTGAGTCGGTCAGGATAGGACGTTCCCAATTCATGAACTTGTGCAGCCCGCCCAAACGGTCGATCCGCTCAGCTGTGGGGCGCAACATCAAATGGTAGGTGTTGCCCAGCAGGATATCGGCTCCGGTCGCACGTACGCTTTCGGGCATCATCGCCTTGACCGTCGCTGCGGTGCCAACCGGCATGAAGGCGGGCGTGCGAACCTCGCCGCGCGGCGTGTTGATCACGCCTGTGCGGGCTTTGCCGTCGGTTGCTTTGAGGTCAAAGGAAAACTGCTGGGTCATGTCATCATCTCGGATCGCGGAACCGGGCAGGATTTGCCCGATCCGCCGGGTCTTTGCAACCCGTCAGGGCAGAGAGGCCACGCGAGCCGTAAACAGATCAACGACCCCTGCCCCGTTAACGTCCCGGCAAACCCAAACCGGGGGCCGCCCCTCATCCGGGATTGTGGCTCCAATTGCCTCGCCTTCGGTTGCCACCTTCAATCCCGTCTGAACGGAGTCGAACATATGATCATGGGTACAGGCGATGACAGCGGTCGAGTCGTGCAGGCCGCAGCCCTCCAACCCTCCGATCTCTTTGTAGAACTTCAGATAGAACCGAGAGATATCGCGCAGAAATGCCCCCATATCGGGCGATTTCAGGGCCAAATCCTCGAAATCAGCACTCTTGTAGAGTGTTTGCAGCGTCACATCCAAACCGACCAGAACAGTCTCTGGCGGTGCCGAAAACACCGCATCGGCTGCTTTGGCATCGTGGTAGATATTCGCTTCGGCATGTTTCGTTATGTTGCCGGAGCAATATACTGCGCCGCCCATGATCACCAGGCGTTTAAGATTCGAGGCGAATTCGGGATCCAATGCCATGGCATCCGCGATATTGGTCAAGGGGCCGACCGCGCACACGACAAGCTCTCCGGGATGTTGGCGGGCCATATCGACCAGAAACGCGGACGCGCTCAGGTCGTGGTTCTGCCCGATCTCAGGGATTTCAGTCAGATCACCAAAGCCTTCCGGCCCATGCACATGCTCGGATGGGCTATGGTCGTCCTCGCCATGAGCAAAGGGGGCACCCTGCGCCACAGGGACAGCTAGTCCAAGTTTATCAACCAGATAGCGCGCATTGCGGCTGGATTGATGGACATGGGTGTTTCCGAAAACGGTGGTCAGCCCGATCAGGTCAATCTCGGGTGCGGCCGCAGCGTAGGCAATCGCCATTGCATCATCGATGCCGGGGTCTGTGTCGATTATCAGTTTCATCCTCACCCGATAGCGCAAGCATTCACAGATGCAAAGCGGTCACTGACTTTAGGTTCAGCCGTAAATTTCGGGTATTCTGGATTTGCAACCACCCCGGTTCCCGCCATACCAGAGTTGAAATCGGGCGACTCAATCCCCAAATGTATACTATAGTACACAATAAAAGAGGACAGTTATGACAGAAGAGCAGATCATCGGATTGCTTTCGTCGAATATCATTTACCTGTTGGCCGCCATTCTGGTGGTGGTCGTCATTTTCAAAGGTATCAAAATCGTTCCCCAATCTGAGAAGTATGTGGTGGAGCGGTTCGGGCGCCTGCACTCGGTCCTTGGGCCGGGGATCAACTTTATCGTTCCGTTTCTGGATGTTGCGCGTCACAAGATATCCATTCTTGAGCGTCAGCTGCCCAATGCAACGCAGGACGCGATTACCAAGGATAACGTGCTGGTGCAGATCGACACCTCGGTCTTTTACCGCATTCTTGAGCCGGAAAAGACCGTCTACCGTATCCGCGATGTAGACGGTGCGATTGCGACCACGGTCGCAGGTATTGTGCGGGCTGAAATCGGCAAAATGGACCTGGATGAGGTCCAGTCGAACCGCGCGCAGTTGATTGCGCAAATTCAGGCCAGCGTAGAAACCGCTGTCGACGACTGGGGTATCGAAGTGACTCGGGCCGAGATTCTGGACGTGAACCTGGATCAGGCCACTCGCGATGCAATGCTGCAGCAGTTGAACGCCGAACGCGCGCGTCGCGCTCAGGTCACTGAGGCAGAAGGTCAGAAACGTGCGGTCGAGCTTCAGGCGGACGCAGAACTCTACGCGGCCGAGCAAAGTGCGAAGGCCCGTCGCATTGAGGCCGAAGCCGAAGCCTACGCAACCGGCGTTGTTGCCAAGGCCATTCAGGACAACGGCATCGAGGCCGCGCAGTACCAGGTCGCTCTGAAACAGGTGGAATCGCTGAACGCTCTGGGCAATGGTACAGGTAAGCAGACGATTGTCGTGCCGGCCAATGCGCTCGAGGCCTTTGGCGATGCGTTCAAGATGCTCAAAGGGGGCAAATGATGGCGGACCCGTTTTGGATGACGTGGTGGATCTGGATGGCGGGCGCTTTGGCGCTCGGCATTCTGGAGATCGTCCTGCCCGGGTTCATCTTTCTCGGGTTCGCCATCGGGGCGGCTGGCACCGGCCTGCTGCTTCTGATCCCGGGTCTTGCGCCCTCTCTGCCGGTTCTGATGCTGATCTTCGCGGTTTTGTCGCTGGTCGCGTGGCTGGCCCTGCGCAAGACCTTCGCGCACCCGCATGGGCAGGTGAAAACGTTTGAACATGATATCAACGACTAAAGCGTTTCGGGTTTACCTGAAACATCAAGCGACACGAATGTCCCGAGAACGCTGAAAGCGTGGCAGGGTATTCGTGTCACGGGTTAACCCAAAACGCTGCAAGCACAGGCAGCCCCCAAGAGTCATTGCACGACTGGACGCTGCCAGACCTGTTCCCTATATAAACACTCAGGCAACTGACCCGAGGCAAAGATGACTCACCCGAGTGAACAGTTAGAAGGCACACCCTTGATTGCGCCATCGAGCATTGAACACCCCCTGTATGACCAGGTGGTCGAAGCGTGCCGGACGGTCTTTGACCCGGAAATTCCGGTCAATATCTACGACCTGGGCCTGATCTATACGATCGACATCAAGGACGACAACGCCGTCAAGGTGATCATGACCCTGACCGCACCGGGCTGCCCCGTTGCCGGAGATATGCCCGGCTGGATCATGGAAGCCATCGAACCCGTTGCTGGCGTGAAGGAAGTCGACGTTGAACTGACCTGGGAACCGCCCTGGGGCATGGAGATGATGTCAGACGAAGCGCGGCTTGAACTGGGCTTTATGTAGCATCAGCACCCAACTAAGCCTTTGTCACAAAAGGTTAACCCGTCTGTTACCAAAGTGTAGAGCTACTGTCACAGTACTGCGGGACACATGCGGCGCACGTGTTTGCACTCCCAAACGCACTTGCACATGGGCCTGACTGGAAGACACCGCCCCCCATGGTACCGGCCCCGAAATTGGACCGCCCTTGCCCGAGGGCGGTCTTTTCTAAGCCCTAACTTACCCCACACTTGACCTTGATTTCATCCGATCGCGCATCGAGCTGCTTGATGTAGTCACCGGACAGCATCTTCAATCGCTTGTTCTCGGTCCCCGTCACCAAACCCAGCAATGCGCCTGCAGGAGTGATAGCGGCAACGCTTTCCAATTGCTTGTCCTCAGCATGTTTCTTCTCAGCCGCAATCGCGCGCAGATCGCCTTCGGCGGTTGCGCAGTTGATAGGATGTCGTTTCAGAGTTTCATCGGCAGTAGCTGGAACCGACAGGGCCACAAGACTCCCGCCAACCAAAAAAGTCCTTAAACACACCTTCACTTTACCTTCTAACCTATTCATTTTATTATATTCTCCCAAAAAAGATTTCTGATCTCAAGCGCGTGGCTGCGATCACCCAGAAACAGGCTATGCCTATCCTCAATGCGAAAGCAACACTGACACGGCTGTGCTTTCAGTATCAAATTTCATTTTCTAAGGGCGCTCTGACTTGAGCCTACTGAAAGACGACCCTAAATTACATCTATCGCGCGACGACGGAGACTCAGATGTTCGGCATCCCCGGCAAACAAGCCGTGACCATGACGCCCAAAGCGGCAGAGCAGATCACCCGCCTGATGAAGTCTGGCGGCCATGCTGGTCTGCGCATCGGCGTGAAAAAAGGTGGTTGCGCGGGCATGGAATATACCATGGACTACGTTGATGAAGCCGATCCCCATGACGAAGTTGTGGAGCAAGACGGCGCGCGCGTAATGATTGCCCCGATGGCGCAGATGTTCCTGTTCGGTACCGAAATCGACTACGAGGTTTCGCTGCTGGAATCCGGGTTCAAGTTCAAAAACCCCAATGTTGTCGACGCCTGCGGCTGCGGCGAATCCATCAAGTTCGACGAAACCCTCGCCCAGCAATCCTAACTGGCGTTCAAGTGCACGTAGGTCTCGTTGTAGCGCCGTGTCAGGTGCTCTCCGGCCGTGATCACCTGATCTGACGTCGGAGGCGCCACATTCGTGTGGTAGGACGGGTTGAAGAACAGCGGGACCGAGATCCTCTCATTCGTGCCGCCAACTACACGATGCTCGGTCGCTTTGACGCGACCGGCGGTCCAGAATTCCAGCATCTCGCCGAAATTGATGATGAACACGCCCGGTTCGGCCTCGACCTTTTCCCAGCTGCCATCGGGCATCCGCACCTCAAGCCCCGCAGTGCCATCTGTTGCCAGAAGGGTAAGGCAGCCATAGTCGGTATGCGCGCCTATTCCGAAATCCTTCTCTCCGGCCCAATCTGGGCGCTGCGGGTAATAGTTGCCGCGCAGCAACGCCATGGGCGTGTCAAAAGCGTCGTCAAAACTGTCCGAGCCGCGCCCCAGAGCGACCGCAATTGCGCGCAGAACGCGCATCGCGACATCGCAGGCGTCGGTGTAATAGGACTGCACAGCCTCGCGGAACCCCTCGGGCTTCGCAGGCCAAAGGTTGGGCGCATAGACGCTAAGATTTTCGGCGCGATATCGGTTTTCGGGCGGCAGCTCAAAGCCGCAATCGAACACTTCCTTGAAATCGGGATTTGCGTTTGGATCGACCTGTTCGGATTTCGGCGCGCCCCAACCTCGGTTCGAGCCAGTTGACGCCATATCAACCGACTTTTTCTCCTGCTCAGGCAAATAGAAAAAGGCGCGGTAGGCCTCAATCACGTGCTGAACCCGCTCAGCGCCAAGCCCGGTGTTGCCGACGGTCAGAAACCCCACCTGCCCGACGGCCCGCAGCAATCTGGCAAGCTCATCAATGTCCTGATTGTCCAATTTTTCAAGGTTGAGTTTGTCGATCATGGCGCCCTCGGAATCGCTGCGCGGACCCTGCCTTTCCGGTACCGGAACTGCAACCGGAATTGTAAGGCCGGACCAAGGGTGATATCGCATGGAAAAACCTCAAGATAGCGACAAGGGAGACGCGGAGATGCGGCGCAAACTGGCGGCTGGAAACTGGAAAATGAACGGAACCAGCGCGGCGCTGAGCGAGTTGGACGCGCTCGCCGCGAAGCACCCCTCGCCCAGCGTCGATGTGCTGATCTGTCCGCCTGCCACGCTGCTGCACCGGGCCGCGGAACGCACCCAAGGCACGGGCGTTGCCGTCGGTGGACAGGATTGCCACTCCGCACCCTTGGGCGCGCATACCGGCGATACCAGCGCCGAGATGCTGAAAGACGCCGGAGCTGCGGCCGTGATCCTGGGCCATTCCGAACGGCGCGAGGACCATGGCGAGCAGAACGAAGATGTGCGCGCCAAGGCCAACGCCGTGATGGAGGCTGGCCTCCAGGCGATCATCTGCGTCGGCGAAAGCCTTGAGCAGCGCGAGGCCGCCAACACGCTGGACATCATCGGAGGTCAGATGTCGGGGTCGATCCCGGACCGCTCCACCGGTGAGAACCTGATTGTCGCCTATGAGCCGATCTGGGCCATCGGCACCGGCAAGGTTCCGACATTGGACGAGATCGGAGAGGTCCATGACTTCATCCGCGCACGGCTTGAGCGCCGTTTCGGCGAGGGCGTCGGGCGCTCGGTGCGTCTGCTCTATGGCGGTTCGGTCAAACCGTCCAACGCGGCCGAAATTTTTGGTGTATCCAATGTGGATGGCGCGTTGGTCGGTGGGGCCAGCCTAAAAGCAGCCGATTTCTCGGGCATCGTTGAAGCGCTGGAAACCGCCTGAGGGCCCTCAGGCCAGTTTCATCGTGATTAGGCCCGCGACAATGAGAACCGCTGCGCAGATACGCGTGGCGGTCACGGCTTCACCCAGAAACATGATGCCAACCAGAAATGCACCCACTGCGCCAATACCTGTCCAGATCACATAAGCCGTCCCCAGAGGCAGGGTTCGCATCGCAAGCGCCAGCAACGCGAAGGACCCGATCATCGACACGCCCATCACAGCCGTGGGCCACAGCCGCGTGAAACCGGCCGATTGCTTCATGGCAACGGCCCAGACAATTTCCAGCAGGCCGGCAAGTAAAAGAAAAATCCAGGACATTGAGGACCCCTTTCGGATATTCGGGTCGTCCCGAATGAGCACCCTTCGTGGGGAGGTCGTCCTCTGACGCTCTAGCTAAGCATTCGCGACCCAACTTCAAGGCATGAAAAAAACCGGGCGAGAAAACTCGCCCGGTTCGCACTCGTTAACCAACCTTAGTTGGTTATGATTTCTGGCCCCATGAAGGTGTTGGGCAGGAAGGTCGATATCCACGGGATGTATGTCACCATGATCAGGAAGACGAACAGCACAGCCAGGAACGGCAGCGCGGCCTTCACAACGCCCATCATCGGCATCCCGGCTACGCCCGAGGTCACGAACAGGTTCAGCCCGACCGGAGGTGTGATCATCCCGATCTCCATGTTGACGACCATGATGATGCCCAGATGGATCGGATCGATGCCCAACTCAATCGCAATTGGGAACACCAGAGGCGCCACGATCACCAGCAGGCCCGAAGGCTCCATGAACTGACCGCCGATCAGCAAAATCACGTTCACCACGATCAGGAAGGTCACCGGACCCAGCCCTGCGGACAGCATGGCGCTGGCGATATGTTGCGGCACTTGTTCATCCGTCAGCACGTGCTTGAGGATCAGCGCGTTGGCGATCACGAACAACAGCGTGACGGTCAGCTTGCCGGCCTCGAACAGCGTGTGCTTGGTATCAGGGTGGAAGAAAGCCGTGAGCAACGCATAGGGCTTTTTCAGCAGCGACAGGTTCTGCGTGCCTTCCTCGGTGCTGAGCGGCCCCATATCCTTGTAGACAAAGCTCGCGATAAAGAAGGCATAGACAGCCGCCACTGCAGCAGCCTCCGTCGGGGTGAAGATGCCCCCATAGATTCCACCGAGGATGATCACGATCAGGAACAGGCCCCAACCGGCTTCACGGGCGGAGACAAAGATCTCACCCCAGCCCTTCCAATCGCCCTTGGGCAGGTTCTTGACCTTGGCCATGACGTAAATGGTGATCATCAACATCAAACCAGCCATCAGGCCAGGGATGACCCCCGCAAGGAACATACGCCCGACCGAGACCTCAACGGCGGCCGCATAGACAACCATCACAATCGAAGGCGGGATCAGGATACCCAGCGTACCGGCGTTACAGATCACACCAGCGGCGAATTCCTTTGAGTAGCCCACTTGACGCATCCCTGCGATGACAATTGAGCCGATGGCCACAACAGTCGCAGGGGACGACCCTGAAAGCGCTGCGAACAACATACAAGCGAAGACGCCCGCAATCGCCAGACCTCCCGGAAGGTGTCCCACACAGGCAATCGAGAAACGGATGATCCGCCTCGCGACACCTCCGGTCGTCATGAAGGACGACGCGAGGATGAAGAACGGGATTGCCAGCAGGGTAAAATGCCCCTCGAACGCCTCGAACAATGTGCCCGCAACCGAAGCCAGAGAGCTGTCGGAATAGATCAGCAGGAACAGGGTCGAGCTGAGGCCAAGTGCCACCGCAATCGGAACCCCGATCAGTAGCAGGCCGATGACCATGGAAAATAGAAGTACAACGTCCATTAGTCATGCTCTCCTTGCTGCGCACGAACCTCTTCGATCTCGTCCTCAACCTCGTGACTGGCGACCAGACGGTCCGCCTCACCCCGCCAGATCTGCACAGCGACCTGCGCAAAGCGGATCACCAGCAGCAACAACGACAGCGGTAGGATGAAGTAAGGAACAACTTTGGGCAGCTTTTCGTAATATTCGCCGTAGTTGATCAAGTCCTCGAGAAAGCGGAAAGGCGCGATCATCGGGATATCGTCAACCTCGTAAAAGCTCTGACTGCGCGCGTCGAAGTTCAGACCCGTGGGAAACCAGCGTCCCGAGGTTGGCGGCAGATCCGCGAAGACAGCCCAATAGTCATATGACCCCTTCAGCAACAGCAGCGAAAACGCCAGACAACAGGCTACCGAGATCAGCGCTAGAATTCGACGCGGCGCAGGGGCCAGCATGTTCAGGATGGCATCAACGCCCAGATGGGCGTGTTTCTTGACGGCGTAGGACGCCCCCAAAAGCACCAGCCATCCAAACAGGAAGACCGTAAGCTCAAGCGCCCACAGGATATTCGAGTTGAAGAAGAACCGCGCGATCACGTTGGCAAAGGTCACGGCCGTCATCAGGCCAAGCAACACCGCGATCAGGGTTTCTTCGATATGGTCGACCAGCCCAGTCGGGCCGGATTTCGCACCAGACATCTATCTGTCCCCACATTTTTTATGATGATGAGAGTGTTGGGGCGGGCCTTTGTTTGGCCCGCCCGGCCTGCGCGCAGATTACTCCCCAGTCCCCAGCGCGCGGCCTGAACCGGGATCAGAACCCAGCGTTAATGGCCTGAGCGGCGTCGATCTTGTCCTGACCGACGTCATCCGCGAACTGGTCCCAAACCGGTTTCATTGTGTCGACCCAGGCCTGACGCTGTTCGGGCGTCAGCTGACGAATGATGCCACCCGCTTCGGTGATCGAGGCCTTGGCGGCTTCGTTCACGGCAAAGGCTTCTTTGTTACGGGTCTCGGTGACCTCAGCCAGAATGGTCAGGAATTGGTCACGCACTTCGGGGTCGAGGCTGTCCAGCCAGTCCACCGAGGTCACGACCAGATAGTCGATGATGCCATGGTTGGTCTCGGTGATGCCGTCCTGCACCTCAAAGAACTTCTTGCCGTAGATGTTGGACCAGGTGTTCTCCTGCCCGTCGACAACGCCCTGTTGCAGCGCGCCATAGACTTCAGAGAACGCCATTTTCTGCGGGCTGCCACCGATGGCTTCCATCTGCGCGACCAGCACGTCCGAGGACTGCACGCGGAATTTCAAACCATCTGCATCGGCAGGCGTTTCCAGCGGTTTGTTCGCCGACATCTGCTTCATGCCATTGTGCCAGAACGCCAGCCCTTGCAGACCGCGGCGTTGCATGCTGTCCTTCATTGCCTGACCGGCATCCGAGGCCTGGAAGGCATCTACTGCGTCAATGTTCTTGAACATGAACGGCAGGTCGAAGAGGCGGAACTGCTTGGTGAACTTTTCGAACTTGGACAGCGAGGGTGCGGCCAGCTGGACGTCGCCCTGAAGCATCGCCTCAAGAACCTTGTCATCATTGTAGAGCGTCGAGTTCGGATAGACCTCCATGCACATAACGCCCTGCATCTCGTCATTGACGCGCTGTTCCAGCAGCGAGGCAGCGATACCTTTGGGGTGCTTGTCTGTGTTCGTCACATGCGCGAACTTTACGACGATCTCACCATCGTCACACGCAGCCATGCCCGCCGTCGCCGTTACCGTCAAAGCCAGCGCTGTGGCTGCTGTTGTTAGGAATTTCATCTGTTTTCCTCCCAGACTTCCTCGAATTGTCTCATCGGCCCCATCTCGGCACCGTATGGACGGCAGTGAACAGACTGCTTCACGGTGAAACAACAATTTGTAACAGACTTTGGGATGTCAGGATTTATCTATTTAAAACAGCGTATTAAAACCTAAATTTAAAACACGGAATTTGACCATGATCGCACATGTGCGAAATCCCGCACATCTCTCTACGACGCTGTGCGGAATCCCGCACAGTTTTTCGAATCACCCCCGAATCGCTCTAGCACCACCCGCAGTCCGCCTTGGCGGACTGCTTGGCCCAACAGCTTTAACCGCATGCAAATGCGGGTAAAGCTGGCGGGAGGGCCTCCTATCGCCGGTAATCCTCGGGCCGAATCTGATACCGCGCCAGTTTGTCGTAGAACGTCTTGCGCGGCAGCTTCAGCGCCTTCGCCGCGTCCGAGGCCTTGCCGTTGTGCCGCCCCAACGCAGCGATCAGCAACGATCGTTCCACCCGTGCCATCTGCTCGTTCAAGCCCAGATCCGTCGCCTGTGCAACCTCCTCGGGCATTCCCAAAACAAACCGCATGGCCGACGACATCAAAGAGCGCGCATTGCCCGGCCAATCGCCGGCCATCAACGCCGCAAGATGCTCGGACGACACGTCTGGTTCAGGAATCCCTGCCTGCTCGGCGGCCTGCGCGACATAGTGACGAAACAGGGTCGGGATATCCTCGGGGCGCTCTGCCAGAGACGGAATGCGCACGCGCATCACATCCAAACGGTAGTAGAGATCCGCGTTGAACCGGCCCTCGGCAGAGATCGCAGACAGGTCGGAGGTCGTGCCCGCAATAATCCGCGCGCCCGCACCGCGCTCGATCACATCCAACGCTTCATACTGAGTAGCCTGCGGCATCACCGATATCTCGTCCAGAAACAGGGATCCGCCCTTGGCATCTTCGCAGGCTTGGGCGAATTCCTGAACGCTCAATCCGGCCGCCGCGCGTTTGACGAACGGTCCCTGCCCAACGGGCGACATCAGATGCACAACCTCGGCGACTTTGGAAATCCCGCTGCCCGCCGGACCGGTGACCAGAACCTCGGCTCCAGTCGGAGCAACACTGCGCACCCGCTCACGCAAGGCCTCTGCCTGAGGGGACAGCCCGAACAAAAGTCGCGCCGCGGGGTCTCCGCGTTCCAGCTCTGATTTTAACGCGCGTTGTTGGATGATACGCGCGCGGGCGTCAAACGCCCGGTCGAGCACCGCCAGAAGGTCCGCCGCGGCACAGGGTTTCTCCAGAAAGTCGAAGGCCCCCTGCCCCATGGCCTGAACCGCCATCGGAATGTCACCCTCACCCGTCAGCAAAACCACCGGCAACTCCGGGTCGATTTCTTGCGCGTAGCTGAGCAGATGAAACCCATCCCTCCCGGGCATACGGATATCTGACAGGATAACACCTGGAAAACCAGCCCGAATGTGGTCTTTGGCGGCCACAAAAGACCCCGCCGCGATCGGTTGATACTCGGCCAGTTCGAGGGTCTGGGCCAGCGCCTCGCGCACCGCAGCGTCGTCATCCACCAACAAAACGACCCGAGTCATGCCGCCTGTTCCTTCTCACAGGGTTCAAGCTCGACCGTGAACTCTGCCCCTTCTTCCGTGTTGATCCCACGGATGTTGCCCCCGAAGCTCTGGACCAGACCGTAGGATATCGAAAGTCCAAGCCCCATCCCTTCGGAAGAGCCAACGGCCTTGGTCGAATAAAACGGCTCGAACAGCTTTTCCGTGTTCTCGATGCCCGGCCCGATATCCCGCACAGTAACCGAGAGTCTTTCACCCGGATGAATCGCGATCTGAATGCGGCGGTCTTCTTGTTGGCTCATTGCATCGGCTGCGTTGTTGATCAGGTTCACAAAAACCTGCACCAAACGGACCTCGCCGCCCCACGCAAAGACAGGATGTTCGGGCGCGGACCAGTCCAACGAGACATTTTCGGAACGCAGCCGAGCTTCGGTCAACTCGACAGCAGCGTTCAGAACCTGCACCAGATCCACACGGCCCATCGGTTCGCTTTCATTGCGAGCAAACGCGCGTAGGTTCTTGATGATCCGCGCCATACGCGCCGCCATTTGGGAAATTCGACCCAGATTTTCCGCGGCCTTCTCGGACTTCCCCCGCTCCATAAAGGCTGAGCCATTGTCGGCAAATTGCTGGATCGCCATCAAAGGCTGGTTCAATTCATGGCTGATCCCAGCGGACATCTGTCCCAGAGCGCTCAGCTTACCAGCCTGAACAAGATCGGCCTGCGCGCGTTTTAGGGCGGCTTCGGCCTCCTGCCGCTCTGTGACCTCGCGGCGCAGCGCAGCGTTTGCTTTCGTCAGATCTTTAGTGCGTTTTGCCACACGGGTTTCCAGCACTGCGTTTGCCTCTGTCAGCGTACGCCGCCGTTCGGTCGCCAGAAATAACAACGCGCCAAAAGCCAAACAGAGGGCTGCGACTGTCGCGGCCTGCAAACCCGCCAGTCGCCGGGCCGGAGCAACATCCATCAAGACCTCACCAGTCATGCCGATGACCGGCAATTCCTTGACAAGATGCAAAGCCCTGCGCGGCAGATATGGACTCCAATCCAGCGTCCAGAGTTCATATGGCCCCAAGCGCCGCGCCTGAAAAGAAACCGTCTCACCATCCGGAGGGGTCAAGCCAACCTCCTCACCCACGCGTTGCCACATCAGCAATTCCAACCGGTTCGAAATGAAGACCAGTCCGGAATGATCAACAAAGAACACCGCTTCGGTGCTGCCGCGCCAAGTTTGCTCAATGTCCTCAACGTCAGCTATCACGATCAAAGCCCCAATCACCGCTCCGTTCTCATCGAAATCGGGTGCGGCATAGGTGAATATGCGATCGCCGGGGCCCGGCAGGATACCATGTGCGCTCCCTAGCGCGCCTTGCATGGCGCGTATGAAGGCTGGATTGTCTAGGACCGAGCCTGTGACGCCTTCATGTGCAGACGCCAGAACCGTCCCGGACCGGTCGGCATAAAGAACGTCGACCGCCGCCGTTTTATCCGAGACCTCCAACAGCAATGCCTGCGCGGTGGCGCGTCCGGATAGTGTATCCAGATCCTCAAGCACTGGGTGGCTGGCCATCAGCACCGCCAGTTCCTGATAAACCTGCAACTGCGTGGTTAACCGATCTGCCGCAAGATCCAAATCTGCCTCGGCCTTTTCGCTGAGTTGAAACACAGCCTGCCGGTAGCCATAGGACCATACAGTCGAAGACAAAACTCCGACCATCAGTAGAAATCCGGCAATGACCAAAATACGCTGCATGTCCTACGGTCTTGCATTGGCGGCGTCTTATGGCAAGTCTGCACAACTTCCAAAAAGCTTCGTGCCAGATTGCATCCCGCCGCAAAGACGAAATAAATCAGCCTCCGGGCGGGCAAAAGATTCAAGAAAACCGCGCTACCGCGCGATGCCTCCGGCGGGGATATTTAGGGCCAGATGAAGCATGGGATCCTTTATTCATCTGGCTAAAAATACCTCGGGGGGGTCGCCCCTTCAGGGGCGGCGGGGGCAGCGCCCCCAATCTATTGCTAGCTCTCCACCAAAGCGTTGAGAGGCAGCATCGTGGTCGACTTGATCTCTTCCATCGACAAAAGTGCGGTCACGTTGTGAACACGCACCTCTGATATCAGCTGTTGGTAGAACTGATCATAGGCGCGGGCATTCTTGACCCTCACTTTCAGGATGTAATCAATGTCCCCTGCCAGCCGATGGGCCTCTTGGACTTCGGGTTGATCACGCAGCGCCTTCAGGAATTTGCGCTGCCATTCGGCCTCATGCTCAGAGGTCCGGATCAAGACGAAGAACGTGGCCTCAAAACCAAGAGCTTCGGCATCGAGCAAAACGGTCTGCTGACCGATGATGCCGGCCCCCTTCAACTTGCGGATTCGATTCCACACAGGCGTCTTGGAACTGCCGACCTGCGCCGCTATTTCGTCCAGAGATTGGCTGGCATCGCGCTGCAGTTCAGCCAGAATTTTCCGATCTGTGTCATCTATTCGCACCGACATTCCAATTTTCCTTGCGTTTCGAAACCAGCGTTCCAAAATTTAAACCCATGAGAACGAATGTTCTTATTTGACGCGACATATGGCGCGATACCGGGAATATTTCCTATATATCAGGATAAGTCAAACCAACTGGAACAGAAGATGACGCAGTCGGAGTCACAAAAAAACTTAGGGCACGTCGATTTTGTCGGCGCAGGACCCGGTGATCCGGATTTGCTCACGCTCATGGCGGTCAAAGCCTTTGAGCGGGCAGATGTCGTACTGCATGATCGCCTAATCAGCGCAGAGGTTCTGAAACTGGCTGGTCAGTCCGCAATTCTGGTCGATGTTGGCAAGGCCGGTTTCGGGCCTTCGTGGAAACAGGAAGACATCGACGCACTGCTTGTTTCTTACGCCCTTGAGGGCCAACGTGTTGTGCGCTTGAAATCAGGCGATCCGACCGTCTTCGGGCGTCTGGACGAAGAGATTGAGGCCGTCGCGGCCGCAGGTATCGCGTGGCAGATCGTACCGGGTATCACTGCGGCCTCTGCTGCCGTGGCCGGGATCGGTCAAAGCCTGACACGGCGCGGTCGCAACTCCTCGGTTCGGTTTCTGACCGGCCACGATATGAAAGGGTTCGCGGATCACGACTGGGCGGCCCTCGCGCGCCTGGGATCAGTTGCGGCGGTCTATATGGGCAAGAAATCAGCACGGTTCGTTCAAGGCCGCCTGATCATGCACGGCGCCGACCGACAGACACCTGTGACGCTGATCGAGAACGCCTCGCGCCCCGGCCAACGCATTCTGGAAACCAATCTGGACCGTCTGCCAAAAGATCTGGCTGCTGCCGAGATGGAAGGCCCAGCCCTTATGTTTTATGGCCTGGCTCCGCGCCAAGCGGCTCAGGCCCTGACCGAATTCAAAAAGGAGCATGCCTGATGGCCCGCGCTTTTACCCCCAAAGTCGTCACCGCCAACGATCTGCTCGAAGGCGATGTGATTTATCAGACCGAAGATGACCGCTGGTCGCGTGAACTGTCCGAGGCCGAGCTGATCACCGATGAGGCCCATGCGCAGGTCCGTTTGCTGGACGCCGCGCGTCAGGCGAACAAGATCGTCGGTGCGTATCTGGCCGATGCCGTGGCTGGTGAAAACGGCCCCGAACCCACCCATTTCCGAGAGGAGTTCCGCCGCACCGGACCCTCGAACTATGCCCATGGCAAGCAGGAAACACAGTCGCAGCCCCGGGCCTGACCTCCGGCCCCTTTCTCCCCATTTAGGCCCCAAGGTTTCGGGGCTGCATTTAAGGACAGCTACACATGTATCGCTACTCCGAGTTTGACACAGCATTCCTGGCCGAGCGCAATCGTCAGTTCCGCGCACAGGTCGAACGCCGCATCGACGGCTCGCTGACTGAAGATGAGTTCAAGCCGCTGCGCTTGATGAACGGCCTGTATCTGCAGCTGCACGCCTATATGCTGCGCGTTGCCATTCCCTATGGCACGCTGTCCAGCGCGCAGATGCGCCAACTGGCCCTGCTGGCTGAGAAGTGGGACAAAGGCTATGGCCATTTCACCACCCGTCAGAACATCCAGTACAACTGGCCGAAACTGAAAGACGTGCCGGATATGCTGGACGCGCTGGCTGAGGTGGGCATGCACGCCATCCAGACCTCGGGCAACACCATCCGCAACGTGACCGCCGACCATTTCGCCGGTGCCGCTGCGGATGAGGTCGCCGACCCGCGCCCCTATGCCGAACTGCTGCGCCAGTGGTCGACCGACCATCCGGAATTCCAGTTCATGCCGCGTAAGTTCAAGATCGCCATCACCGGCTCGGAAAACGACCGCGCCGTGATCAAAGCGCATGATATCGGCCTTCAACTGGTCGAACGTGACGGCGTTCTGGGCGCCCGCGTGATCGTGGGCGGTGGCCTGGGCCGGACCCCGATGATCGGCAAGGAACTGTCCGATTTCGTCGCTTTTGACGACCTGTTGGCTTACCTCGAAGCCACCGTTTCCGTGTGGAACCAGATCGGTCGCCGTGACAACAAGTATAAGGCACGCATTAAAATCACCGTGCACGAACATGGCATCGACGCCATCCGTGCCAAGGTCAACGAACGCTTCCTGAAGGTTCGCCCACAGTTCAAAGGCGCCGACATGGCGCTGCTGGAAGAGATCAAGGGCCATTTTGCGGCCCCTGCCTTCCGCGAAGGTTCGGTTGCTTCCTTTGAGTCCGCCTATACCAATGATCCGGTCTTCCGGTCGTGGGTCGACACCAACATCGCGCCTCATAAAAACGCGGACCACGCGATCGTCACGATCTCGGTCAAGAAGCACGGCGCAACGCCGGGTGATGCGACTGCCGAGCAGATGCGCGTGATGGCCGATCTGGCCGAAGAGTTCGCCTATGACGAGCTGCGCATCAGCCACGAGCAAAACGTGATCCTGCCGCATGTCCACAAATCGGACCTGCCCGCAATCCACGCGAAGCTGAAAGAATATGAACTGGCCACCGCCAATATCGGCCTGATCAGCGACATCATCGCCTGCCCCGGCATGGATTACTGCGCGCTGGCGACGGCCCGCTCGATCCCGGTGGCGCAGGAAATCGCAACCCGTTTCGACGAACTGAAGCTGGAACATGATATTGGCCACCTGAAGATCAAGATCTCAGGCTGCATCAACGCATGTGGTCACCACCACGTGGGCCATATCGGTATCTTGGGTCTGGATCGCGCAGGCGTCGAGAACTACCAGATCACTCTGGGCGGCGACGGCACCGAGACCGCGGCCATTGGCGACCGCACGGGACCGGGCTTTGCCTATGATGAGATCGTTCCGGCCGTCGAGCGCATTGTCGACACCTATCTGAACCAGCGGGAGAGCGCTGAAGAAACCTTCCTGGACACCTACCGCCGCGTCGGTATGGCGCCCTTCAAGGCTGCACTCTACCCCGAGGCACAGGCCAATGCCGCTTGACCTGATCCAAACGGAACTGGGTAAAGACCGCGCTGAACTGACCGAAAAGGTCACCGCGTTGAACGCCCGGTTCCGCCATCACTCGGCGCATGATGTCATGCACGGAGCGATTGAGGAAATCGATGATCTGGCTCTGGTTTCAAGCTTTGGGGCCGAGTCGGTTGTTCTGTTGCACATGGCTGCCGTTGTCGACCAGATGACGCCGGTCCTGTTTGTTGACACCATGATGTTGTTTGCGGAAACGCTTGAATATCAACAGGAAGTCAGCGAGCGCCTCGGCCTGAAGAACGTCAAGATCATCCGCGCCGAGGATGAGGACATTCAGCGTGAGGACCCCTATGGCGCACTGCGTCTGCGGGATACGGACGCGTGCTGCAACCTGCGAAAGACTTTCCCGCTGCAACAGGCCCTGACCGGCTATTGCGGTTGGATCACCGGTCGCAAGCGGTTTCAGGCGGGCACCCGCGCCGCGCTCGAGTTCTTTGAGGTCGAGGACGGCACAGGCCGGATCAAGGTCAACCCGCTGGCCCATTGGGCGCCCGAGGACGTGCGCGCCTATATGGACGAAAACAACCTGCCCCGCCATCCGCTGGTGGCCAAAGGCTATCCCTCGATCGGTTGTGCGCCCTGCACTTCGCCGGTCAAGGAAGGCGAAGACCCGCGCGCCGGACGTTGGCGCGACCAGAACAAAGAAGAATGCGGCATCCATTTTGTCGATGGCAAAATGGTGCGCGCCGGAGAGAAAACATGAACGTAATCGTATCGGATGAGGGGTTCTCCCCTGATGACTGGACCGACGGCTTTGTCACGCTTGAGGACGCGGCCAATGATGTTGTGGCGCTTGATGTGGCCTCGGACACCGACCCCGATGAGCTGGTCGAGCGCCTTGGCAATGCACAGATGGTGCGGGTGGACTTCCCGTCCTCGGCGGATGGTCGCGGTTTCACCATTGCCCGCGTGCTGCGCCTGAAAGGCTATACGGGCCGTTTGCGCGCCAAAGGGCACGTTCTGGCCGATCAATACGCCATGGCCCGCCGCAGCGGCTTTGACGAGGTCGAGATCGACGACGCCCTCGCCTCGCGCCAGCCCGAAGATCAGTGGTTGGCTCGCGCCAACTGGGAAGAAAACAACTATCAGGCTCGCCTGCGGGGCTGACCCCGCCATCGCCAGCTTGTGACACGAAAGGGGCATTTCGCCCCTTTTCCTGACTTGGATCAAAGATTAAACGGAGATGTCGGTTTAGCAGACCGATAGCGAAACGATGACAGAGATGAAGCCCGTGAGTGAAGCAACCGCCGTAAAGGCCCCCGTTCTGCCGGACGCCCAGACCGTGACCGAGGTCAAACACTGGACCGACAGCCTGTTCTCGTTCCGGGTGTCGCGCCCTGCGACGCTGCGCTTCCGCTCGGGTGAGTTCGTGATGATCGGCCTGATGGGCGATCCTGATCCGAAAACCGGTCGGCAGAAACCGCTGCTGCGCGCCTATTCGATTGCGTCTCCGTCCTGGGACGAAGAGCTGGAGTTCTACTCGATCAAGGTACAGGATGGCCCGCTGACCTCGAAGCTGCAGCACATCCAGCCCGGCGATCAGATCATCCTGCGGCCCAAGCCCGTGGGCACACTGGTGCATGACGCCCTGCTTCCCGGCAAACGCCTGTGGTTCTTCGCCACTGGCACCGGCTTTGCCCCCTTCGCCTCGCTGCTGCGCGAGCCTCAGACCTATGAGGACTATGACGAGGTGATCATCACCCACACCTGCCGCGAAGTGGCCGAGCTGGAATATGGCCGCCAGTTGATCGAGAACATCCGTCAGGACGAAATGCTGGCCGAGCTGATGGGCGAAGGCTTTGCCGACAAGATTCGTTACTACCCAACAACGACTCGGGAAGAGAGCCCAAAGATGGGCCGCATCACCAACCTGCTGAAAGACGGCACCGTGTTTTCCGATCTGGGGATCGAAGGCGGTATCAAGCCGGAAACCGACCGTGCGATGGTCTGCGGTTCGCTGGCCTTCAACCTGGACATCAAGGAAATCCTCGAGGAATTCGGCCTGCGCGAAGGTGCAAACTCGGAGCCCAAAGAGTTCGTGATCGAAAAAGCATTTGTCGGCTGATCAACTTGTTTGGCCGGGTCCATGGGGTCCCGGCCAGCAGTTTCCTGTGTTCAATCATGGGAAATTCCAGTCTTTAAGCCTTTATGCTGCTTGAAACACTGCGCGCACCCGTCTAAATTCCCACCTCGAAATTCTGCAATCATCAAAGGAATGAACCCATAGCTCGCAGACCCCACAACGCGCCGCCGCAGAGAGACACTGGCCCGCGCGTCAATGAAAAGATACGTGCCCCCGAAATCCGCCTGATTGGTGCCGAAGGTGAAAATGTCGGGGTGGTTCATCCCGCCAAAGCCATGCAACTTGCCGCCGATGCCGGCCTTGACCTGGTCGAGATCTCGCCCAACGCGAACCCGCCGGTCTGCAAGATCATGGACTTTGGCAAGTTCAAGTACGAACAGCAGAAACGCGAAAGCGAAGCCCGCAAGAAACAAAAGATCATCGAGGTGAAAGAGGTCAAATTCCGACCCAACACCGACACTCATGACTATGAAGTCAAAATGAAGAACGTCTATAAGTTTCTGGAAAAGGGCGACAAGGTTAAAGTCACCCTGCGCTTCCGTGGCCGTGAGATGGCGCACCAGAACCTGGGCCGGGAACTGCTAGAGCGCGTCGCCGAAGACATCAAGGAACTGGGCAAGGTTGAGAATATGCCCAAGATGGAAGGCCGTCAGATGATCATGATGATCGGTCCGCTGCCGCAGAAGTAACTCGGCCTATCACCGCAAATTCCCAAGCCCCTTCGATCTCCGAAGGGGCTTATTTCATCCTGGCTTTCGGCTGCGCATCCAATGGGCCGCATCCCGCACGTCGAAAACCAACGAGATGACATCGACAATCAACAGCAGCCACAGGTACCGAACATAGTTGGGGTTGAGCGTTTCTGCAGCGCTCAGAAGTCCCACCACTACAATCACCAGCGGAACCCAGCACAGGAGATGCGGAAGGGCCATCGCCCCGCTCATCCCGCGCGCGGCCATCATGATCGGCAGGTTCAACGCCATTCCCGTGATCGCAAGAGCGGCAATCAATACCCCCTGCGGCTGGTCCAGAAAGAACAGCGGCATCAGGTTGACCGGAACCAAAATCACGGCGACCCAGATTTGCACCCAAAGGGGTAACCCTCGGAAACTCAGCCAAATATCCTGCACCATATGGTCGCGACCTTTTTTCAGTTCTCACCAAACTTAGCGAAACTGCGTGGCGCGAAAATGGCTGTCACGGGATTGTCAGATCACAGCTGCGATCGCCCCGCCAAGCTTGGCGACAAGCTCGTCCATCTGCTCCTCTTCGATGATGAAGGGCGGAGCCAGCAGGATATGATCACCGGCCTTGCCGTCTCGCGTTCCCGACATCGGATAGCAGATCAACCCTTCGGCCATCGCAGCCTTTTTGATCTTTGCAGCTACTCCCAACGTCGGATCGAACGGAGTTTTGCTTTCGCGATCCGCGACCAGTTCAATACCGCGAAACAGGCCCCGACCACGGATATCGCCAACATGGGCGTGCTGACCAAAAGCCGCTTCCAGCGCTGACTGAAGCTTATCCCCCATCACACCGGCCCGGGCGGGCAGGTCTCGACTGGTCAACTCACGAACCACCGCCAAAGCCGCTGCCGTTGCCACCGGATGGCCAATATAGGTATGACCATGCTGGAAAAAGCCCGAGCCTTGTTGGATCGCATCATAGATTTTGTCCGTGCAGAGCATCGCTCCAATCGGTTGATATCCAGCCCCCAACCCTTTGGCGATGCACAGAATATCCGGTGCGACGACGTCGTGGTCGCAAGCATACAGATGCCCGGTACGCCCCATTCCACACATCACTTCATCAAGGATCAGCAGAACCCCGTATTGGTCACAAATCTCGCGAATACGCTTGAAATACCCCTCGACCGCCGGAACAGCACCGAGGGTCGCCCCGACAACCGGTTCTGCCATAAACGCCATGACGGTTTCCGGCCCAAGACGTAGGATCTCCTGCTCCAACTCATTCGCGACGCGTTGACCGTAGTCAAAGCTGCTCTCATCCGCGGGCTTTTCTGCGTACTCATAACACGCCGCGATATGGGTCATCTCGATCAACATCGGCGCGAACTGTGCCCGCCGCCACGCATTGCCGCCAGCAGACAGCGCACCCAGCGTATTGCCGTGATAGCTTTGGCGACGCGCGATCACATGGCGACGTTCAGGCTGACCGATCTCAAGTAAGTACTGGCGCGCTAGTTTGATGGCCGCCTCGGTCGCCTCGGAGCCGCCGGACACGAAATACACCCGGTCCAGATCGCCCGGCGCATGCTGTATCAACAGATCGGCCAACTCTTCCGCCGGTTCAGAGGTCATGAAACCGCTATGGGCAAAGGCGATCTGTTCAACCTGTTGCTGCACCGCTTCGATCACCGCGTGGTTGGAGTGCCCCAAACAAGACACGGCCGCATCGCCACAATCCAGATAGCGTTTGCCGTCGGCATCAATCAGGTAACACCCGTCGCCGCCTGCCGCGATGGGTAGCTCGGCCTTGGTGTGGCGCGGAAACACATGGCTCATTCTTGTTCTCCTTTGATCAACGACACGAGTGCTGCAACCGATGCCGCGTTATTCGCCCAGCTTTGACCCGAGGAATCCGTCAGGCTGTTCTCAAACCCGACGCGCACATCTCCGCCCTGCCGCGCGGCCTTCAGCAAACACGCATGTTCCTGTGTGCCAAACGCGCAGAGCATCCACGGGCCACCCTCCTGCGGAAACTGATCCAGATCATCAGGCGCAGATTCCTGCCCCGTCGCATACCGGCCCAAAACAAACAGGCGATCCAACTGCCCGGCCCTCACAACGCCTTCAGCCTGTAGTCGCGCCAACAAGGCCGCGTCCTCAGCATCATAGAGGATATGTTGAACGCGCGTCCCCTGATCATGGCACAGCCCGTAAACCCGATCTGCTATCTCCGCGACTTCGCGCACAGAAATCGACGCCCAAGTGGGGCGCACCTGCCGCAAGCACTCGAATTGAGCCTCTGCGTCATAGACCCCTGCGGCCTCGGTCGTGATCTGAACCTCCAGACCGGGCAACTGCTGGCGCAACTCACCTAGGGCTTCACGATACAGCCCCGCATCCAAAGAGTGCCGCCCCTCCGAATCCCGGACATGCAGATGCAGCCCGTCCGCTCCGGCCGCGTGGCAGTCATGCGCGGCTTGAAGAGTTTCCTGCAAGCTCACCGGTAGCTGAGGATGATCCGCATGCCCGCGCCGCGCCCCATTGGGGGCAACAAGCACATAGGGTTTTCCTGCTTCGGACGTCATGAAACTCTCCGTTCTGTTTGGGTTCGATCTACGCCCATACAGTTCGTTTTCAATTGGCTATCTTAAAAACATATGTTTTCTTCTTTTTTATGACCGACGCCCTAGGCCCCCTGATCTCTGCTCTCCGGCAATCAATCGACCAAATGCCGCCGCAACTACAAGCGGCAGCCAAATATGTGATAGACCATCCGGGAGACTTTGGCCTCGACCCGATCCGCACGACCGCAACGAAGATCGGTGTCAGCTCAAACGTTCTTGTCCGCCTCGCCCAGCGGATGGGCTTTGATAGCTACAACGCCTTGCGCAAACCCTTTCGACATGCCCTAGTCACAGATGGTGAGACCCGCTTGGATCGGGATTGGTTGAGCGAGGAGCGAACAGACCCTTCGTTCGACCCCGCTCAGGCTGAGTTTGCGCGCAATGAAATGAACGTTGTGGCAAGATCCCTACGTTTGATGGATCCGGTGAAAACAAACGCCGTGATACAGCTTATTCTAGGCGCAAATCGCTGCTTTATAACAGCGACGCGCGCAAGCTATGCGCTCGCCCATTACTTCCACTATGCAGGCCGCATGGCCCATCCGGGCTTGCAACTCATCCCGCGTCACATGGGGTCCGCAACCGACGATCTGCTGGATGCGGGGCCGGAGGATTGTTTGCTGGCCATAACCGTTCGTCCCTATTCGTCCGAGACGATCCGAACCATGCGCTTCGCGGCGGACCGAGGTTTGAAGATCATCCTGATCTCGGACAGCGACATGATCGCGCCGGGTATTCGCCCGGACCTGAGCCTGCAAATCAGCACGCGCTCGATGCACCACTTCTCTAGCTTTTCCGGAGCGATGGCCGTTCTGGAATGCCTGCTCAGCCACCTATTCGCAGCCGGCGGAGAAAACGCCCTGCGCCGCGTGGAAGCCTATGAGAAAACACGCGAAGACACCGGCGCCTATTGGCAGCCTGCAAAGCTCCCAAAAGTTAGAAAATCATAGCAAAAGCCCCAGGGTTTTGCCCGGGGCTTTAGGGTTTATTGTTTCTGTGGTTACAAGCAGTCTTGGACGGCGCGTTTTGTCATGACGCTGACGAGATGCGCGCGGTAGGTTTTGCTGCCGTGCAGGTCGGCGATCATGT